>NZ_FOFF01000011.1 GCF_900110755.1 Streptomyces sp. yr375 | reverse complement strand
CGGCAACCAGAAGCACCCGGTCCTCCAGCGGCAGGCTCCAAGGCCGGCCCTTGCGCACCGGATCCGCACCCTCGCGCCGCAGCGCAGTGATCAGCTTGCTGAACTGACGCGGGCTCAGCCCGGTGAACGGGGCTATCCAGGAGGGCTCCGACGCCGTGATCACACCAGACACGACAAGATCATCTCACCCGTGACCAGCACTTACGGGACAGCCCTTAGTTAAGTAGGGTCGGGGACTGGCGCGGTGGCTGATGCTCCGTTTCCAGTTCCCGACCCTCAGGCAACTCTTGGTGACGATGATGCGACCTTGAGCAATTGTCAATAGTTGTGGATCAGTTCGCTTCTTGACCGTTCGTAGCGCTGGTCGCCTCCAGCTGTTGGCGCAGTTGCCTGATTTCAGCGACGAGGCGGGGGACGGTGCCGCGGGCGGCGGCGATGAAGTGCGCGCTCATCGACGGCATCGACGTAGCGCGGCTGTTGGATGAGGGTCGCCGCCACGATCTCGCGATGGCCGAAGCCCGGCCACCGCTCGCCGAGGCCGGTGTCGGGCACGGTGCTCACGGCGACAAGGCTCATGGCGTCGGCATCATCGAGGTTGCGGACGAACCACGGGCCCGGAGTCACGGGCCCTGCCAGCTCGTCGAGTTCGTCCAGTTCCTCGTCGGTGAGGGGATTGGGCTGCCGGCGCCGCGAGTGACCTTGGCGCGGAGCTTGACCGGGGAAAATGCGGACTCGATCGGATGTGTGGTCCGCAAACGGCTGCGGACCTGTCCGCCCTCACGGTCCGCTGGCAGTCGGCTTCAGTGGCCTCGACACTCCTGGGAATCACCTCACCAGACACGCGGACCGTCCAGGCGCTTCGGCGGGGGCATCGCCGCCGTATGGTCAGCGCCGTGATCCGATGACAATGCGATGAAAGCTTCCGGGCGGGACCGCACAGCAGGTCCCGCCCGGAAGCTCTGAAGGAAGGAGATTTCCTTGCGCAATGCCCCCCAAGTCGTCTTCGTCGGAATGCTGGCGGTGTTTGGCGCTCTCTCGGCCTGGCTGCTGCCCGACGGCTGGAAGCTGATGTCGATTCCGCTCGCCCTCGTCTGCGCGACAGCCGCGCGCGGTTGGGCGGCCGGGCGGAAGTCCGAGTGAGCGATGCTCGAGACTCCGACATCGGCCGCCCGAGGCGTGGGCGGTGCTCGCGGGCGTCTGGCTCGCGCTGCTCGGCACGGCCCTGTACGTGCGAGCCGCGAGCGGAACCCTGTGAACAGGGTTCGAAGCCCGACCTGCACAGGAGAGTGACCGTCTGATCACTCTAAGTGCATGCCGGGTGACGTCGAAGTCGTTGGCGGCGAGCTGGAGTCGTTGGAACGGATGTTCAGCGGCTGCGGTCAGTCCGAGGGCGGGACAGCGACGTCCCGTACGGCGGTGAGGCCCTGCCGACCGCGGCGTGTGCGGTCGCCATCGCGTCCGCGGCTCTTCCTCGTTGACGAGGGTCTTCCTCGCCTTTTCAGCCTCGTGGCGGGCCCGCATCGCATGGTGCGGGCCTTTCCGTATGTCCATGCCCCGACCGGATACGAACGCAGCCGGTCGGCTGGCGCTGCGACGAGCGGCTCGTCGCTTTCCCCGGTGGTGACGGGCCAGACTCGTGTTCAGCGGGCGAGGGTGACGGTGATGGGCTGGTCGGGGCATTCGGCGAGGCGCCGGGCGAGGGCGGTCTGTTCGGCGGGGTCGATGGTGAGGCGGTAGCGGGTTTTGTCGGCGACCCAGTCGGTGACGTACTGGCACCAGTAGCCGGCGTATGGGGGCAGCCAGGTGGAGGGGTCCTGGTCGGACTTGGACCGGTTGGAGGCTGCGGACACCGCGATGAGCTTGTTCTTTATCTACCAAGATCTTCCGGGCTTGCCGATGGCCTTGAGGGTCTCGGGGCGTTTGGCGGTCTTGCCGACGTCGTAGCGGGGTGCCTGGTGCTTGTTCTTGACGCCGGGTGGCCGTCCGGGGCCGGCGCCTCGAGGTTTGGGAACACGGGCCGGGCAGGCCAGGTGAGCGCGGATGTTCCTGAACCCTCGGCGGACCCGGGCGGGGGTGAGCCGGGCGGAGGCAGCTGGCTTCTCCCAGGGTCGGCGGAGGTCCTTGGCGAGGGGCCGGGCAAGCCGGAGCTGGGTGTGAGCGACGATCAGGATCCAGGTCCAGCGGTCCGCCGCCTCGGGACTACGGAGTTTCGGGGTGGTCCAGCCGAGGGTCTGCTTCGCGAAGCGGAATGTGTGCTCCAGGTCGAAGCGGCGGAGAAATGCCTGCCAGAAACGGTCCACATCGTCTGGAGCGACGCCGGTCTTGGAGGACCATAACCGCACGGGCGGGGCATCACGGTCCTTCGACAGACGCTCGACCTTCAACCGGATCAACGTGCCCTCAACCAGCGGAAGTTCACCGTCATGGTCGAGCCATGATGACGCTCTTTGAATTTCCCCACCGGTGCTCAGTGGTGTCCCCAAACCTGCTCAGTTGATCTCCCCATCCATTGAGTGATCTTGATCGGCGTGTCGAACTGGTGTCGGCGTGTTGTGGAGAGCCTGCGTGTGCTTGACGGTCGGCCTGCTCGGAGGCCCGGATGCTCACGCGGGAGGAAGACGTGGACGCGCATGCTCTGCGTCGTCAGGGGTGGACGATCTCGGCTATCGCCCGGCATCTGGGCCGGGACCGCAAGACCATCCGCGCGTATTTGAACGGTGAGCAGGAGGCCGGTCAGCGCCGTCAGCCGCGAGATGGATTCCTGCCGTACTTGGACTACTGCCGCCAGCGGCTGGCCGATGATCCGCATCTGTGGGCGAGCGCGCTGTTCGACGAGGTCGTGGAACTGGGCTATGAGGGCGGGTACTCGACCTTCACGCGGGCTCTTCGCCGGTATGACGTGCGGCCGCACTGCGATCCGTGCCAGGCGACCCGGGGCCGGGATGTGGCGATCATCGCGCATCCGCCGGGCGAGGAGATCCAGTTCGACTGGCTTGAGCTGCCGGATCCGCCCGGCGAATGGGGTGTTGGCGCGCACGCGCACCTGCTGGTCGGTGCCCTGGCGCACTCCGGCCGGTGGCGAGCGGTCCTCGCGGAGTCCGAGGACTTCCCGCACCTGGTCCAGGGCCTGGACCAGGTGGTGCGCAGGCTGGGCGGGACCGCCCGCCGGTGGCGCTTCGACCGGATGTCCACGGTCTGTTATCCCTCCAGCGGTCAGGTGACCGCCGCGTTCGCCGGGGTGGCGAAGTACTACGGCGTCGGGGTGGACGTGTGTCCCTCGCGCCGCGGCAACCGCGAGGGCGTGGTGGAGAAGGCCAACCACTCGGCCGCTCAGCGGTGGTGGCGCACGGTCCCCGACCAATTGAGCGTCGAGCAGGCCCAGTCCGGTGTCGACAAGCTCTCCGTGCGGATGGACGCGCGTCGCCGCACGGTCGACGGGGCGCGGACCACGGTGGCCGAACTCGCCGCGGCGGAGCCGCTGTTGAGGCTTCCCGTGCTGCCGTTCCCGGCCCAGCTGTCGGTGGAACGGACGGTCACCGCCCAGAGCCTGGTGCCGTTCGAGGGCAACTTCTACTCGGTGCCGCCTGGCCTGCCCGGGGCCCGGGTGACGGTGACGCACCGCCTGGGCGAGGACTTCGTGAGCATCGCCACCGCCGGACGGGCTGTGATCGCCCGGCATCGCAGGGCGATGCGCGGGGCTGGGCAGATTGTCCGCGACGCCGGCCACGTGATCGCGCTGGAGCGGTCGGTGCTGGCCTCGTTCTCCGACCGGGCGCCCTGCAAGCCCAAGGTCCGCCGCCCGCCCACCGAGGCGGCCCTGGCCGAGGCCGAGCGGCTGCGCGCGGGGCAGGCGACCGGGTCGAGTGCCGAACGGGTCGTGATCGACCTGTCCCACTATGCCGCCGTGGCCGAACGGCTGCGGCACGTTCCCCCGCCTCAAAAGGAGGAAAACACGGAGTGAGTACGGCGCCGATGCAGATGAGCGAGGCACGCCGCTATCAGCAGTTGCGGGCCCATCTGTCCTACCTGAAACTCAACGATGCCGCCGAGGCGCTCAACCGGGTCCTGGATCAGTCCAGGACCGAGCGGATGACGCTGACCGCGGCGCTGGAACGCCTGCTGGAGATCGAGATCGAGGCCACCGAGGCCCGTCGGCTCGCCGCCCGGCTGCGGTTCGCCTGCCTGCCCGAACCCTGGACGCTGAACGACTTCGACTTCGCCGCCCAGCCCGGCGTCGACGAGAAACTCATCCGCGACCTGGCCACCCTGCGGTTCCTCGACGACGCCTCCAACGTGCTGTTCGTCGGCCCGCCCGGGGTGGGCAAGACCATGCTCTCGGTCGCGCTGGGCCGGGCCGCGGTCGACGCCGGCCACCGCGTCTACTTCACCACCGCCGCCGAACTGGCCGCCAAGTGCCACAAGGCCGCCCTGGAGGGAAGGTGGAAGACCTGCATGCGGTTCTTCGCCGGCCCCCGGCTGCTGGTGATCGACGAGCTGGGCTACCTCCCGCTGCCCGAGGACGGCGCTTCCGCGCTGTTCCAGGTGATCAACCAGCGGTATCTCAAATCGTCCACCATTTTGACCACGAATGTCGGTATCGCCGACTGGGCGGGCGCCTTCGGTGATACCACCGTGGCCGCCGCCATGCTCGACCGGCTCCTGCACCGGGCCGCGGTCGTCGGCATCGACGGCCCGTCCTACCGCCTGCGCGGCCACCAGCAGCAGGCCGAGACCCTGCGGCAGGGAGTGAACGCCC
Source organism: Streptomyces sp. yr375 (assembly GCF_900110755.1). Lineage (GTDB taxonomy): Bacteria > Actinomycetota > Actinomycetes > Streptomycetales > Streptomycetaceae > Streptomyces. Next base: position 191,883 of record NZ_FOFF01000011.1, on the reverse strand, counting down.
GTGTCTCCTGACCAGCCCAACACCCTCGAAGAACCAGATGAGTTGGCCCGGCACTGCCCGGTCTGCCAGACCACATTCACCATCGCCGGCAGCACCAGCCGGCAGATCTTCTGTTCACCCGCCTGCCGCGAAGCCAACCGCCAGCACACACCGGTCCGGCGGATCTGTCCCGTCTGCACCAACGAGTTCACCACCGACGTCAGTCCCCGCCGCATCTACTGCTCGGCCGAGTGCCGGGCCATCGCCCGCACCAGCACCGAGCACCTCGAACAACGCACCTGCCCCACCTGCCAGGAGGGCTTCGAAGCACCCCGCACCACCCGGCAGATCTACTGCTCTCCCACCTGCCGACGGGACGCCGACCGGCAACGCGGACAAGAGCGGGACGAGGCGCGGGCCCGCCGACTGGGCGAGACACCGTCCCCACCGCCGTTGCCCGAACTCCCGCCGCCGCCCAAGCCGGCGCACCGAACCGGAGGATCCCGCCAAGTGACCGCCGAACGCGACCCGTTGGAACCCGCCGCGACACGGAACTGCCCGCACTGCCAGCAGCCCGTCACCATCGTCGCCCTGCTGGCCACCCCCGAAGCCGCCCGCCCCGCCATGCCCGTCCGCAGCCCGGACATCATCCCGCTGCGGAGGACCCCGTGATCGGCCTCACCGGTCATGGCCAGATTGACGAACTGGTCTCGCGAACCCACAGCGAAGGCATCACCGACCTGGCCGCCGCCGCCCTGATCGAGCACGACGGGAAGTTCCTCCTCATCGAGGCCACCGCCTGCGACTTCGACACCCCACCCGCCTGGAAACTGCCCACCGGCCGCGTCTGGTCCGGCGAGACCCTGGTCATGGGCATGCACCGCATCCTGGCCGAACACTTCGGCTTCTCATCCGCCGACGTCGGCCGCTTCCTCGGCCACAACGACCACCTGGACGACCGCGGCCAGATCACCCGCGTCTTCGTCTTCGCCGTCACCGTCGAGCACCCCGACAGCATCTGCCAGAACGCCCATGTCGGACACCGCTGGATCGACACCATCAGCATCTCGCACACCCTCAACGGCATCGACGGCATGCTCCGCGTCTACTACGCCGACAACACCTGACCCTCACCGATCACCAGGGGCCGCCGACCTGATGGTCGGCGGCCCCTCAAGCATGCTCGTACTCCCCACCCTCCCCACATCGTCCAAACCCGGAACAAGTGAGGAAGAGAAGCAGCTCTGGCCAATTTCAAAGAGTCTCATCAACGTTGTAGCCCCCGGTCGGATCCTGGCAGAGAGCTCGGGTTGTTCTGCATCTCCAGTACCGCGCTCGCAGCCTGACCACCACACCAATGGTGTCCGGCAAAGCGGAACAAGCTCAGTTGAGAAGGTTAAGCGGGGACGACTATGGTTTTCCGTTGCGTGGGCGGGCGGCAAGGATCGCGACGTCGTCCTCGTATGCACCGTTCGCGAGGCCGGCCATGAGTGTGTCGATCATGTCGTCGAGGGGACTGTCTGCTGGCAGGCTCACGGTCTCGAGCGCCTGCACCGAGGTGTCGATGTCTGTGTCGCGTCTTTCTACCAGGCCGTCGGTGTAGAGCAGCAGTGTGGTGCCGCGGTCCATTCGTGCGGTGAGCGGTTCGTAGCCGCCGAGTCCGGTGCCGATGGGTGGGCCGGCCGGGAGCCACAGGACTTTGATGCTGCCGTCCGGCTGCAGGGCGGCGGGTGGCAGATGCCCGGCGCTGGCCATCGTGCAGGTGCCCGCTCCGGGATCCATGACGGCGAGCAGACAGGTGGCGAGGCGGTCGAGGCCGAGGTGTGCGACCTGGCGGTCGAACTCGCCGAGGATCTTGTCGACGCCTGCGCCGGAAGCGGCAATGGTGCGCAGCAGGGAGCGGTACTGGCTCATGGCGACAGCGGCCTGGAAGCCGTGGCCCATCACATCGCCCATGACCAGCAAGGTGCGGGAGTCCGGCAGGGGAATCGAGTCGTACCAGTCCCCACCGACGAGGACGCTGCGGCCGGAAGGGAGGTAGCGGGCGGCCACTTCCACAGCGGGGTGGGGGGTTCGGGGTTCGGACAGCAGGGCTCGCTGGAGTTCCAGCGCCATGGTGTGTTCGTGGCTGTAGCGGCGTGCGCTGTCGATCGAGAGGGCGGCTCGGCCGGCCAGTGCCTGGAGTGTGGCGAGGTCGTTGTCGTCAAAGGGCTGCGATGCGCCGGCCCGGCCCAGAATGACGACGCCGACCGGGCGGCCTGCCGTGGTCAGCGGGGTGATGAGAAGCGAGTGGATGCCGGCCGCACGGAAGAGCCTGGTCCGTTCGGGGGTCACGGTCACCTTCTGGAACAGTTCGTCCGAGGCCAGGTTGCCCAGCCACGGCCGCCCGCTGTCCAGGCAATGCCGGGTTGCGACGCCACGGGGAACGTCGACGTACGGTCCTGGTCCGCCCATCTGGTGCAGCACCCATTCCATCCCGGGGAGTGCGGAGCCTCCAGCCTTGCGCAGCCGCAGGAGGCCGGGAGGCGGTGGCGGAGCACCGGTGAAGTCGTCTTCGACGATTCCCACCACGGCCATGTCGGCGAGCGAGGGGGCCAGGAAGTCGACCAGCTCCTGGCACGTGGTTTCGATGTCGAGTGTCGTTCCGACGCGCGCGGCTGCGGCGTCCAGCAGAGCAAGCCGCTGATGTGCGGTCTCCAGGTCGTTCACGTAACGACGCAGACTGCTGATCTCCACACCGATCCCGCACAGCCGCGCATCCTGTCCCGGTAGATCCACCCGGTGGTAGACCGCTCGCCAGAGCCTCTGCCCCAGTGGTGAGGCGACCTCTGTCGTTCCTGCGATGGTTGCCTCCCGGGGTTGCCCGTCTGCGAGTACCTGGAACAGGACGTCGTCCGGGCTCTGGAGGTCCGGCAGGACCTCCTCCAGCGTTCGTCCCAGGAATGCGGTGGCGGGCACGCCGCTGACCCGGACCCATGCCGGGTTGACGTACAGATGGCGCAGCTGAGCGTCGAGAACGACGATGGGGGCCAAGGTGCCCTCTACAAGCTGACGCGCCGGAAGGCCATCACCCTCCGGAAGAGGCCACTGCGGCATGGGGCCCTCACCGTTCACAGGTTTCCTCTCGCTGTCTTCGCCGGAGCCCATGCATACCCCGTCGGTGAAGGCACCTCTCGCATTGAGGCTGGGCGCATGAACTATCGGTTTCGCCGGAACGAACCCCACCAGCGTTCCGAACCGGCATTGGCCCGCGACAGGGCAGACAGAAGCGCCTCCGGGGCACGCTCCGGGATTTGCCATGCCCCGGAGAGCACGAAGGTCCGCTGACGCGCGCGCTTTGCCATCAGTGAGAGGCACCATCAGGGCCCGGATTGCGCTGCGAACTGCTCAGCCTCCGCTGCGAGAGGTCGGCCCGGGACGGTCGACCGCCTGTCCGCCACACTGCCGCGTAGGCCAACCGACGGAATTTGCTGCCTGCTGAAACGCAGCCGTCGCCGGGTGAGGCTCCCGCGTAGAGGCATGGAGATGCCTGGTGAACCGCGGTACGACGACGTCGTCAGTTCGGGTGGCCGCGGCCGGTTCCCAGAGGGAGACCGGCCAGTGGTGCAGACCTCGAGAGTGGTGAGGAAGACGCTCAGCTTGTCCTACCGTTCTGGCGTGGGCCCGCGCCAGAACGGTAGGACAAGCTGAGGGGCACGGGGGCGCGCCCTGCGACGGACGAACCCTCGGCCCTGACCGCCGAGTTACGCCTGGGCTGCGGCCCGCAGGGTACAGAATCGATCCAGGCCGGACCACCTGAGTTCACCGTCCTGTGCGGCTTTTCCGATGAGCCGCACAGGGCGGTTCGATCTTCATGCCCGCGGGGCGGCCTCTGAGCTCACCAGGCAGGAAGTCCCGGTCGGCGTGCGCGCACAAGTCCCGTACCCACTCCCCCGGGTCCAGCGGAATTGTCAGCAGTGCACCGCGCACGTCGGCGGTGGCGGCGCCGTCCTCCATGCGCCATGCCTCCGCGTTGTACGAGGGGAAGCCGAGGTCCAGGGCCGCGTCGGAACCCGGTTCCCAATACCTCTCTTGCGCGGCAGTGTCCATCAGGAGGAGCCCTTGCGGCCCGAAGTCGAGGACCGCCTCGATCTCCGACTCCACTAGCCGCTGACCTGTTCGGCGACCGGTCCCGACGTCCCACAGATCCACCCCACCCGGCGTCGTCACCGCAGCCAGCCGCGTGCCGTCCTGGTTGAACGCCACCGCCCGGCCGAATCTGCCGCCTCCAAGACCCGGGCCGAGCTTCAGTTCGTGCCCCACCGGCGTGCCGTCGGCCAGGTTCCAGACCCGCACATTGCCTTCCGCCAGTACTGCCGCACGGTCGGGATGACCTGGTACCCGTTCCAGTACACAGGCCGTGGCACAGTCCCGTGCGGCATTGGGCACCGGTTCACCGACCCTCTTGGCCGTTCGCGCGTCGAAGCGTTCGAGGCTGCCGTCGCTGAGAACCGCCACGATGTCCCCGCCCAGCGGCTCGACGCCGTGTACGGTGCCCGCGTTCCTGACCAGGCCCAGCCGACGCCTGGCGTCCAACCCAGGCGTGCGATAGCGCCACACGCCGGATGTCTCCCAGGCCACGGCATACGCGCCGGAGTCGGTGAAACGAGCGTCCCCGAAACCCTCGGGGTCCGCATCGGGAGACACGGCGCGTCGGGTCGGTTCTCCGCCTCCCGACGCCGAGGCCAGCAGCAGGCCTCCGTCCGGCGCCGTCATGAGCCGCTGCTGGCCGTGCCGGTCCCGCACCTCGGCCCAGCCCGCCGCGGAGAACCTCTGGGCCGGCGTGCCGGTGGGCTCAGGTGCCAGGACCAGGAGGTCCGAGCCGACCGGCAGGAGCAGCTTGATCCTTCCCTTCCCATCCGGGACCACGACACTCGACCGGAGTTCCGACCCCGTCTCGTCCACGGGGACCGCCGCCCAGTAGTAGCTGTCGCCGCGCAATGACGCGATCGTCAGGAAGTTGCTGTTCACTCCCAGTCCCGCCGCAGAGTCGATACCGTCGATCACGTATCCGCCTGTCAGATCCGCGCCTCCGCTCTCCACGCCGTGCACCGAGTGCAGCCGCTTCCCGTTCATGGGGTTCACCACGTCGCCGAGGTTGCCGTCCGCGTCGGACAGCAGCACTCGTCCGTCACGCAACGCCTCGAAGGCTCCTTTGATCGGCTCGCTCCGGGACTTTCCTCCACTCAGGGGCACGAGCAGTGCTTGGCTGTCGTCGACGTCCTGGTACGGATTGCCGACTACAATGGCGTGCTCACCGTCGGACGCCAGCCGGGCCTGGCCCACACCGGACCAGTCAGGCAGCCACACGGGGTCTGCCACCGCCGAGGATCCTTCCGAGGTGTCCCACAACACGGCCCTCGCATCACGCGCGTCGTTCTCGTACAGCAGCAAAAGCCGGCCGTCGGTACGGAAGTCGATGCTGGAGGCCTGGGCGAAACCACCGTGGCGAGAGGGGGCGCGGAGGGTGAATCCGGCATACGAACCCTGACAGCCCGTGGGGCGGACCACGATGCGCCCGTCGTCGAATGAGGCCGCCAGCAGACAGCCGTCGTCGCGGAGTCGGACGTCGGCCGGCGATCCCGGCAGGGTGACCTCCGTGCGCCGGAACGTCCCGTCGATCCAGTCTCGCCACACGGACACCTGTCCCGCGTCCGAGGCGGTGGCCACCGTGCGGCCGTCCTCGCTGGAGGTGAATGACGAGAGCCTCCCGGTCCAGGCGGCGTCACGTTGTTCGACCACCGTCCGCATCGACAGGTACCGTTTGAGCAGTGCCTGTCGTGCCTCAGTCGTATCGGCGTTGTTCATGGCCGCCAGGGCGAGCTGGAGCGAGGTGGACGGCGACTTGCCAGCGAGCGCTTCCGATCTCTTGGCCAGCACCTGCGAGGCCTGCTGCCACAGGTGTCGCTTCGAGCGCTCATTGCTGAGGCCGAACTGCACCGCCAGCACAACGGAGATGACGGACAGAAGGGCCAACGCGGCGGTCGCCGCTCGCCACCGGCGCAACCCGCGGCGACGATGGTGCACTGCCGCCGCGATGAACTCCCGCTCCGACGCGGACACATCTGCGGGACTGCGCTCGAGCCAGTGCAGAGCCGTCTCCAGGGCGACGCCGTGCAGCAGAAGCCCCCGGTCACGGCCGTCCCCGGCCCAGCGCGCCCGCTGTTCACGCACCTGTTCCTGCCAGCCGCGGAACTCGCGGGAGTCCTCCAACCAGTGTCCCAACTGCTCCCACTGCCGGGTCAGGGCCTCATGCGCCAGGTCGGCGATGGGTTCACCGTCCGAGCCCACAGTGATGCGCAGGAAGCGGGTGCGTACGGCGAGGGACTCGGCGGCGGCGCGGAGCGGGGTGGGCAGTTGCGCAAGGCGTGCCGGGACGCGGGTGAACCCCCCTGACGGATGTGGGCGTGCCAGTTGCACGAAGAGGCGTCGCACCGGCCCTTCACCGTGGACCGCGACGACTTCGCCGACTCGCCTCTCGCCATGGGCGGAGAGGGCTCCGGCGACACCGCCGAGCGCGGCGTAGCCCTCGTGCGTCAAGGTCCCGCCGCCGCGTTCGAGCTGTTCCGACGCCCAGAGTTCGGTGACCGCGAACTCGACCATGGGTAACTGGCCGGGTTCGCCCTCGACGTCCGTCGCGATGCGTTCGGCCAGACCGGGCTCGAGTTGCAGGCCGGGAACACGGGTCGCCGGCCCCTCGATGACCCGGAGGAGCTGGGCAGGGGACAGGGGCGCGACGAGTTGTGCGCAGTCGCTGAGCACAGCGGCCGTGCCCGGGTCGGCCAGCTCGTCCAGGGAGGCCGATCTCAGTGTCGCCAGGACCCTGATTCTGCGGCCCTCCGCGGTCGCGGACGCGGTGGCGATGACGAGAGCCAGGAGGGCGCGTGCGCAACGCGGTTCGGAGGCGACGATTTCCTCAAGCTGGTTGAGGAAGAGGACATGCCCTCGTGGCCCGCAGTGGTTCAGCAGCCGCGTCCCAAGCGCCTCGGCAGTCGGCCCGCCGTCCGTGTCAAGAACGTCAGCCAAGGTCACGGCGTCGCATTCGGCGTCGGCGGCGCCCAGACCCGGCTCCAGAAGCGGGGTGAGCGCCCTGGCGACGGTGAGGGACGGACGAGTGCCGGGCAGCGGGCGGATCTCCGAGATGGTGTAACCGAGCGCGCGCAGCCGAGGGACGACCCCGGCACGGACAAGGGATGTCTTGCCGCTGCCCGACGGTCCCACCACGGGCACGACGAGGTGACGGTCGACCGCGTCCAGCAGCCGCTCCACGTCGTTCTCACGGCCAAAGAAGTACTCCTCGTCCTCCTCCCTGAAGGCGTCCAGCCCCTGGTACGGGCATCGGCGCAGACCAGGCCGGAGTTCGAGGAGCGCGGCGGCGGGGATGAGGTAGGAGGCGCCGGAGCGGTCCGTGGCGACGGTCATGCCGACCACACCACCCACCTCCTCGTCCCACACCGGAGCCCCGCTGCAGCCAGGTGCGATGCGGTGGGTCGCGCCGTCCCCCTCCATGGAGATCCAGCCGGCAGCGACAGCGCCGCGCAACCGTCCGCCGATCCAGGCGCCGTGCTCGGCAGAGGCAGGAAATCCCAGAAGGCGGAAGCGGTGTTCCCAGACGTCGTCCGCTCCGGCGAGCGGCACCGGACGGACGTCCGGCAGCCGCCCGGGAAGTTCCAACAGAGCGATGTCTCCGCTGCCGTCCACATCCACCGGCCGCCAGGCGGTGATCCGGGACGGATACCTCGAAGAACCGCGCTGCAAGGGGAACTCGACCAGAACGGAGCCCGTCGGCGGCGACAGCGCCCTCTCGTCGCTCCCGAGCGCCTGCGCCACCACGTGAGCGCACGTGGCAACCGTGTCCGGCGCGATGAGAAACCCAGTGCCGACCGGAGTTCCCTCTGCGGTGCACAGCCGGGCCACTGCTGAGCCGAAGGCGGGAAGGGGGCCGCCGGGCCGACGCCCGCTGTCCTCGGCAGCTGTCACGGCTGCCGCGTTTTCCAGGTGGCGGTCACGGCGAAGTTCGCCTCGGTCGTGCCGCGCGCCACGACGACACCCGCTTCCGCCGTGAGTTTGACCCCGAACTCGACTGTCACGGACTCGGGGGCGGTCGCCAGTCCCCGAGTCGCCGTCACCACCGCGACAAGCGCGGGACCAACCCTTGTCAACGCCTGCTGAAGGGTGTCCGACGCACCTCGGGCGATGTCGGCGCGTCGCCCGACCCGGTCGATGCCCGTGCTATCCACGTCCGAGACCTCGAGCAGTACGACGTGCCCATCGTCCAGCAGCATTTCGCCCACGTACGCCACCCTGCGTTCCCCTTATGTCCGTTGCGCCCCGCATGAGACGTACGCCCAGACCTATTGCAGATGCTCACGCTCCGCGGTCGCAAGCGGCATCGCGGAACACCGCCCATGGGAGGGGAATTGGCCGCAAGCCGGTTCCGACGAGCCTCCCTGCGTGCCAGCGATGTGGGCCCCTCCACACCCTGCTCTAGCAGGTCAATGCCAAATTGACGCTCCTTCCGCACAGATGCGGCAGCACTCCCGGGCGGCCTCGACGTCCCCCGCCTCCAAGGCCCACCCGATGCCGCCCGGGCCTACCGTGCGGCCGGTCCACCTCGACGGCCACCTCCACTGGGGCGCAGCAGCGTTGAACGCGAAAGCCGGAGACCGACACTTCCCCCGAGTCCTGGAGAACATGCGCCGTACGGCGGAGCTGCACGACGGCCTTCCCCGCAGCCCCATGGCGCGCAGGGAAGGCAGACGTCTACCGCCCCGCCAGCGTGACCGTCTTCCTTCATTGGAGGAGTGACCGGCCGGCTCCCAAGCTCGCTGGACAGGTAAGGACGGTAAAGCCGAGTGGGTACGGGCGAGGCTGGCTACTGACCCGTTCAACCTTAGGAGGGACGACTCGACCCAGCTGGGTGCTCACGTTGACAACAAGATCTCCACCCCGCACGCGCAGGGATGACACGCCCGCAGAGGCGGACTTCAAAGGCAGCCTGCACGTCCGTGCCGAAGCGTTAGCCATCGATCACGGGCTCTCTTCAGGTGGCGAGGGCCTGGATCCGCCCCTTCGTGAACGGCACCCAAGACTGGCCCCCCATCCCCACCGGTCGACCTCGCCCCGTAAAATGGGAGAACCTGCAGGTCAAACAGGGTCCACTATCGGAATTCCCATTTCAATGTCCTGCAATTTCTCATCTGACGTCACGTCATTTTCTCACCAGCCGCCCCTCTTAATTCTGCCGAGGACCTTCAAATGAGCACGTCAGATTAGGTGCGGCAGCCTAGGGACACGGGATATCGAGATGAGAGTTCATCGGACATCGAAATGAGACTCAGCAGGCACGAAGGACCAGCTCGCGATGGACGGCCCGCACGTTGCCCTTCCACAGCGCCAACAGCCCACGGACTTCGGGCGTGACCGTGAACGTCGCACCGGCCCTGGGCGGGGCACCAGGGCTGGCGGCCGCGGCCTCATCCCTCTCAGCCGCGGCCAGCCACCGCCACACCGTGCGCTCCGCCACCCCCAACGCGTCTGCAGCCACCCGCACATGGCCTGCCGTCAGCTTCTTCCCCGCCCTCAGTGCGAGCAGCCGCCGCACCGCCGGACCACGCAGTGCCGTCCTCGACGCCGCGGGCAATCCGCCGCCTGTACGGACGGCGTCACCGTCCTCCATGTCAGTTCCCCTCGCGCGGTGGGACGTCGTGTGCGTGCCGGATGCCGAGCGCCTGCAATTGCCAGGAACGCTTGGTTCACAGCGGCGGTGCGACCCTCCTGGACAGCCGCCTCAGCAAAGCCCGGTCGACGGCCGCGTCAGCGGTGGTGAGCAGCGCGTTCTGCAGGTGGGCAGTCAGAGCGGCCCACATGCGGAACGTGCCGTGGGCGCACGACTGGTCGATCCACGCCAGATCCGGGGCCGGGACGGTGCTCCACAGCGGATGAAAGCCGGTCACCACGGCCGGCACTTCCGCTGCGGCCAGGCGCGGAACCTCCTGCCACGCGCCGACCCTTGATGCCAGCTGCGGCAGCCGGGCCAGCGCCCGCTCGCTGCCCGACCCGCACAGCACCAGAGTGATCCTCGTGCCGGGGTCGTCCCACAGGCTCTGCAGGTACTCCAGGCACGGCACAGGGAGGCGCTGCGCCTCGTCGACCACCAGCACCCGCGCCTCCCTCAGAGCCCCCGCGACCGCGGCGTCAGCCAGCGCCGACGTGTGCGGGAAACGGCCCGGCAGCGCCAAAGCATCGAACACCGTCCGCCTCATGCCGGACACCGACGGGCGCACTCGCACCGGCACCCACGTCACTCTCCAGCCCGGCGGGACCTCGTGGAGCGCCATCCGCACGGCCGCGGTCTTGCCCCGGCCCGGGGCACCGAACACACACACCGCGCCCTCCGTCGCCATGGCCTGCCCGACCGCCTCGGCCACCGCCCGCACCGACGACGTCCGCACCAGCTGTGCTCCCGCCGGCAGCGCCACACCCGCCACCGCACCACCCTCCCCCGCCGACAGGCCCGCGGACGCCGCCGGCACGGGGTGCGGCGGCCGGCATGCCGCCGCCTTCTTCACGCCGCCCTCACGCGTCCCGGCCAGAGCGAGGTCAGCCAGCGCCTGCCGTGTCCGCTGCTCTTCCCGCTCCCGCCGCACCACCACACGGTCCGGCAAGACCCTGCCGGCCTCCAGGTCCCGCCGCACCACCCGGTACAGCGACGCCAGCGACGGCACCTCTCCCCCGGCATCCTTCAAATGCCGGTGCAGCACCGACACGTTCCCGCCCGCCTGCGCCAGCACCTCCCACGCCTGGTCGGACAACTCCAGCCGGGCCCGCGGCCTGCGCTCCACACGGCCTTCCGTCCGCACCGCGTCCAGCCAGCGCCACACCGTGCGCACATTCACCCCACCGACCTGGGCGCCCGCCCGCACGTGCGCCGTGGTCAACGCCCCGGCCGCCTCAAGCTCGAGCAGCCGCGCGACCAGCACCGGCCTGGACACCATCAGCCCCGCCGTGACCTCACCCCACACGCCCGGCTCCCCCACCCCACACCCTTCCGACGCGCAAACCCGACGCCGACCACCGTGCCGCCGCCCGGCCCTCGAAGAATCAGAAGTGCCGTTCCCATGACAGCGGTGCCCGTTCCAGATACCGCCCCATGACACTGACGCCCCACACCCAACACCCCACCACCAGCTAAAACACCCCGACCTGACATGCCGTCACTGACACTCACCCACTGACACCAACCCGGCACATCGCAGTCAGCCGGTCGATCGCCTCCCTGCCATGAGGAGCGTCGACCGTCCCGGGCGGGATGAGGGTGCGCCGCCGACCGCCCAACTACCCTTCCCTGTACGGCACTTCCCGCTCCACCACCTCGAACAGCGCGTGCAACAGTGCCTCGTCCCGAGTGGTCCCGCACGCCAGAGATCCGGGCTCCACTGCGACCGCTCGCTGCACCCGGTGCCGGACCAGATCGGCCGGCAGCAGCGTCTTCTCCCCGCTCACCGTGCCCGTGCCGGGCGTTCACTCACGCCCTTGCCCTGGGATGTGCTCAGGTGAGGGAGGGAAGCGGGGCGGATCGCCGACCGGACCGGGAGACCGACTCCGTTGCCCCTTCTACGCCGCGGATCCCGCGTGCAACCGCCTGGAGTTCCTCCAGGCGCGGTAAGCGGTCACGGTCGCCTTGGCGAACCAGCCCGCGAAGGCGAGGGGGATGAGCGGGGAGAGAGCGCGGCCCAGCCGGTTCCAGCCGCCCTGGTCCACCGGCACCCAAGACCCCCACGGCTCCTTGGCCACTTCCACGGGCGCGCCGAAGACGGGCGCGGAGGAGAAGCCGGTCGCCGTGATCCGGCGTATGCCGCCGCCGGATGCCTGCGCCGGGTCCACGAAGCCCTTGCAATCGAGGTCGGGATGACCGCCGCCCCGGGATGTCGTGGCCGGCGCGGACGCTTCGCAGTCCGTGACCCGCATGGTCACCTGATGCCCGACCAGCCCCAGACGTCCGAGGGTTGAGACGGCCAGGTAGACGGCGACACCGAAGAGGGAAAGGGCGATCACACCGCAGAGGACAGTCCCCAAGACCTGCTTCCGCCCCATGCGCACCGTGGTCTGCTTGCTCACCGTCCAATCGTACGAACCCACCACTGGGACACCGGCAACGCCCCTACGCCTTCCCGTACCCTCCAGCCGCCGGGACAGCGGGCTTCAAGTACGCGGGATCTCTCCCCGTGTCCAACACCGGCCCCGGCGAGCTGAGCACGGAACTGACGCGTCCCGCTCCCTCGCCGACGACCTCGGTGTCCGCCTCCGCGCCGCCGACCTGAGTGCCACCCGCCACTCCCTCAGTCTCCAACGCGCCCGGGCCACAGCATCGCGCTGCGCGCCGAAGCCCCTCGGCCCACCGACCAGGCCATGGGCCACCCAGCAGCTCCCCCTCGGCGCAGGAGACGACAATCCCCTCGCGATCGAGGCCGTCGCCAATCGCGCACGTACCCGCTACGGGCACCAAGTGATCTACCCCGCCGCCTTCGCCATCCCCTCGCTCCCCTGTCAGCCCGGCAGCCGGACCTCGGTTGCCCTCCGGGAGGGGCGCGTATGGACGACTCGCGACATACACACGACAGCGGCCGACGACGGTGGCGGGGCTGCGCAGGACCGCTCGGTGTTTGTCGGTCTGGTGTATCGGCCGTTATGGGCGGCCGAGGAGTTGGGTGCCTGCTGTGTTGTCGGAGTGGGCGGTGAAGTAGTCGGTGAAGGCCTGGACGAACTCGCTTTCGGTGATGCGGCCGTCGCCGTCGTGGTCGAGCTGGCGGAAGCCGTGGTTGAGTTCGGCGGGGTGGACCCGGGAGCCGCCGAAGATCGTGCGGTACTCGTCGGCGCACAGGTGTCCGCTGCCGTCGGTGTCCACAGCCTTGAAGACCGCCCGCACCGCGACATGCAGTCCCTCCTCGAGATAGGCCGGCCCGGCGTCGATCCCCGCGAGTACGGCGGTGACGAACTCCTCGCAGGTCACCTGTCCGTCCTCGTCGGCGTCCATGCCGGTCCGCAACTGCTGCCACCAGGTCTCGAAGGCGGCGTAGACGGGGGCTTCGCGTTCAGCGGGGAGTTCGAGCGGCCAGCACACGTTGTGCGCCATGGCCTGCAGATCGGCCGAGCCGATGCGGCCGTCGCCGGTCTGGTCCAGGACCTGGCGGAAGAAGGTCCGCAGACGCGCCGGGCGGGAATCGACATCCTTGCGGCGACGTGGCGCGGGAAGCCGGACGGAGCTCGCCTCCGGTGCGGCGGGATGATCGCCGGAGGCGGTGGGAGGCTGTGGAGTCGACGGGGCGGCGGACGGTGGGGTGCGGTAGCGGCGGTGCTCGGGCAGCGTGTTCATCAGCACGCGCATACCGCGGTGCAGGATCAACGACAGCAGGGCCGCGCGGCGGGTGCGGGGCAGGCCGAAGCGCTCGCGGAAGGCCGGCGGCAGGTCCGCGACGGTCAGCTCAGCGATCAGGTGGGCGACTACCGTGCGCACCAGCGGCCAGGCCGGCTTCAGGCGGCCCAGGCGGCGGGGTGCGGGAGCTTCCCGGAGGATGTCGAAGAGCAGGTAGCGCACGGGTTCGCTGTATTCGAGGCGCTCGCGGATCGTGCGGTCCATGTACGCGGGCACGTCGGCGGCCGTGACCGGGAACAGGTCGTCCGGCAGGCCGAACTCGGCACACACCGCACGGAATTCTCCGTACAACTGATCCAGTTCGGGCGGCGCCAGCGGGCGTCCCGACAACTCCCGCATCGCCGTCATGCACTCGTACAAGGTGACCAGCACCCACACCCGCACCGCCGGGTCCGACGCTGTGAACGGCCTGCCCTGGTCGTCCGTCCCCGCCAGACGGCGGTGCGTGCGCTCCAGACGGGCGACCTCGCGGCGCAGCCCTTCACGGTCGGAGAAGAACAGCCGCTTGCCGCTGTCCATCGTGTGCTCGATACGCCGCCACGGGTGCGCGCGGTAGGTGGAGAAGTCGCGCATGCCGGCGGCGACCGCCGGGTCCGCGGTCTGCAGAACCAGCAGCCGCCACGCCACCAACCCGATCCGCCACTCCCCCAGCGTGCGGCGCAGCAGTGAATCAGGACCAGGCAGATCAGCGGTAGCCAAGGGGACGTCTCCTCAAGCATGTGCACAGGAAGGGGCCGGGGACGACCGGAAAAGGGATCATCCGGCTATCCGCCCAGCCCAACGGCCGTACCGGAATCCAGGAGCGGCCAGGTTCCCGAGTTCACCCGTACGGGAAACGCCTCAGGGCTCGCTTGCGCGAAGTGCCCGCAGTGCGTCGGCGTCGCCGGACAAACACGCCCGGGGACACGGCCGGACCCGCCGGGTGCTGCCCAGCCCCGTAGTCACACGAAGGCTGGACGGCGTTGCAGCCTCTACCGCAGGAGGACGATCAGCAGTCGGATAAATGGCGTAGTTGTGGCAAATATGTTCGCAGGGTGAGCTGAAGATCGCTAGCTTCCTCTCGACCTTGTCCGTGCCGGGAAGGACCTCTGTGAACGCATCCCGTCGAAGAGCCGTGGCCGCTGTGGCCGCAGCCGTGCTCTCGATACCGCTCCTGCTGGGCTCCGCCCCGCCCGTCGCCGCTCGCAAGGGCGACCCGGGCAGGGAGGCCGCCAGGCTCTCGAAGGCGCTCGTGCGCGAGGCGTCCGCCAAGGGGGCCTTCAAGTACCTGCGGAAGTTCCAGCAGTTAGCCGATTCCACGGGCGGCGACCGCGTCGCCGGCTCGCCGGGGCACGACGCGTCGGCCGCCTACGTCCACAAGTTGTTGCGGAAGGCCGGCTACCGCGTCTCGTACCAGAAGTTCGACTTCGTCTACACGCAGACGCAGGCCGAGAGGCTCTCGGTCCTCTCGCCCGCACCCGCGGACGTCCAGATCAGGGCGCTGACGTACACCAAGTCGACGCCGGTGGGCGGCATCACGGCGAGCGTGGCCGCCGTGCCCGTCGACGCCGACGGCACCACCGGCTGCGAGCCCGGGGACTACGCCGCCGGCGGCTTCGCCGGCAAGATCGCCCTGATCAGGCGGGGCGGCTGTTCCTTCGCCGCCAAGCAGGAGCAGGCCGCCGCGGCGGGCGCGGTCGGCGCCGTCATCTACAACAACATCGACGCCGGCTACGGCCCCCTGTCCGGCACCCTCAGCGACCCGGCCAACGCCAAAATCCCCACCGGCGGGATCAGCAAGGCCGACGGCGAGAAGCTCGCCGCGGACGCCGCCCGGGGGCCGGTGAGCATCTCCTTCGAGATCCGCCAGTTCCAGGAGCCGCGCTCCACGAACAACGTCATCGCCGAGACCCCGGGCGGCGACCCCGCCCACACCGTGATGTTCGGCGCGCAACTGGACACCGTGCCCGGGAGCCCCGGCATCAACGACGACGGCTCCGGCTCCGCCGCCCTGCTCGACGTCGCGCTGAAACTCGCCAAGAAGGAGAAACACCCGCACAACAAGGTGCGCTTCGCCTGGTGGTCGGCCACCGAGAGCGGCCTCGTCGGCTCCGACTACTACGTCGCGCACCTCACGCCGGCCGCGCGGCAGGACGTCAAGCTCTACCTCCACTTCGAGATGATCGCGTCCCCGAACTACGGCCTGTTCGTCCTGGACGGCGACGGCTCGGACGGCGCCAACACCCAGACCGTCCCCGACGGCTCCGCCCAACTCGAGCGCGACATCACCCAGTTCCTCGGCCACCGGCGGCTGCCGTACGAAGGCACACCGTTCGTCAGCCGCTTCGACTACGCCCCGTTCGTCGACGCCGGCATCCCCTCCGGCGGCACATTCAGCGGCGCGGAAGCCATCAAGACACCTGCCCAGGCCGCCGAGTTCGGAGGGACGGCGGGCGTCGCGTTCGACGTCAACTACCAGACGGCCCGCGACACCCTCGAGAACATCAACATGACGGCACTCGGCATCAACAGCGACGTCATCGCCAACGCCGTGGGCGCCTACGCACACGACCTCAGCTCCCTCGACACCCTCAACACTTTTGGCTCCCACGGTTCCCACGGCTCGGCCGACGACAGCCCGCGCGACAGCCGGGGTCTCACCGGATGACCCGGCCCAGAGCCGTGCGGTCGGTCTTGCCGTTGCGGTTGACCGGGAGGGAGTCCAGGCGGGTGAGATGGGCCGGGACCATGTAGGCGGGCAGTCGTCCGCGCAAGGCCTCGTGGAGTGAGCGCGCCGAGGCCCCGGTACCGGTGACAGCGGCGGCGAGCTCCACGCTCCCGTCCGCTGCCGGCAGCGCCAGGACCGCCGCGTCCACCACCCCGGGCAGCGCGCGCAGCGCCGCCTCGACCTCGCCGAGCTCGACCCGGTAACCGTGCACCTGGACCTGCTGGTCCACCCGCCCGAGGTGGACCAGCGGGACGCCGGGCACGGCGGCGCCGTCTGCGCCGTCCTCCCGGAGCGGGGCCACGCGGTCGCCGGTGCGGTACCAGTGAGCGTCCGTCAGGGCGCCGGCGGCGGGGTCGTACGGGCTGCCGTCGGGGGCGAGGAAACGGCCCGTGTCGTCCGCCGGGTCGAGATAGCCGGGGAAGCGCTGCGGGCCGCGCACGCACAGTTCGCCCTCGCGCATGCGCGCTTCGAGGCCCGGGTGCAGCGGGCCGATGGGGACGGTGCCGTTGGGCGGCGCGGGCCAGTCCTCGGGAGCGGCGGGCAGGCGGTACGAGGTGCAGGTCACCGTCAGTTCCGTGGGGCCGTAGGCGTTCTCGATGGCGCTCGACGGGGCGGCGGCGTGCCAGGCGCTCGCCTGTCGGAGCGTCAGGGGCTCGCCGCAGAACATGCTCCTGCGCAGGCCCGGCATGCTGCCCGGCTTGAGGGCGCGCAGCCGGTGGGCGATGGAGATCACGGACGGGACCGAGTTCCAGTGCGTCAGCCCGCGCCGGTTGACGAACCGTACGGGAGTCAGCAGGTCGCCGCTCGTGGCAGCCACCAGCGTGGCGCCCGTACCCCAGGCCGCGTACATGTCGAGGACCGACGGGTCGAAGGTGAGGGCGAAGGTCTGCGACACGCGGGCGCCCGGGCCCGCCTCGTGGCGCGGGACGGCGTGCGCGAGGTAGGCGCACACGTTGCGGTGCCGTACCGGAACGCCCTTCGGGACGCCTGTCGAGCCCGAGGTGAACAGGATGTAGGCCAGGTCGTCGGGGCCCGCCTGCGGCGCGGGGAGCGCGGGGCGCGGGGCGGCGGCCAGCGCGGGCAGGTCCGTGTCGGTGAGGGTGAGGGCGGGGGCGGGGGCGGGGAGGCGGTCGAGGTGGTCGCAGGTGCCGTCACTGACGATCGCGTCGAGCCCCGCCGCCCGCGCGATCGCGGCGTTGCGGCCGGGTGGGAAAGAGGGGCCCAGGGGGACCACCGTGGCGCCCAGCCGCTGGACGGCGAGATACGCGACGTAGGCGACCGCCGTGCGCTCGGCCGCCAGGCCCACCCGTGTCACCCGCTCCGAGCGCCCCGCGCGGCTCGCACGCCGGGTGCCCGGTGCGCCCGCCGGGCGGAGCGTCGCCAGCAGCCGGGCCGCCAGGCGGTCGGCGAGGCCCGACAGTTCGTCGTACGTCAGGTGCACGGCGCCGATCTCCAGCGCCGGGCGGTCACCGTGCGCGGCGGCCGTGACCGCGAACCAGTCGTGCAGCGTGCGCCGTCGAGCAGCCGTCCCGTGAACCGTCATGTCCGCCGATCGCCCTTTCCCGTGGTGAAGATCCAAGATCCATCTGTGCGTGGTGCTGTGGTGCCGGTCTGCCCGGCTCCCGCCGGTCGGTCGGAAGTCACGTCCGTCGTCTGGCGAAGGCACAGCTCAGCGGGATCGCCGAGTGTTCGCGCAGGGCGACCCAGCGGTAGTCGCCCCAGCGGCCCGCGCGGGCGCCCGGCGGTACGTCGATCGACCAGGGCCGGCCCCGCAGGCCCTCCCCGCAGGCCTTGGCGCATGCCTCCTGGGCCGTCCACACCCACGCCACCTCGCGGGCGGCCCCCGCCGCGGTCAGTTCCGTCAGGTCCCGCGCGTGCTCTCCCAGCAGCCTGCGCGCCAGCGTCGCGGAGACCGTCTCGGGCGGCTGCTGTACGTCCACGCCCAGCTCTCGGCCGACCGCGACGGCCGCCGCCACCGTGCCCCCGCTGTGCGAGACGCTGACGCCCACCTCCGAGCACTCGCGCAGGCGGGGCTTGCCCCCCGCGTCCGTGACGACGTCCCGCCCGGCCAGCCGGGGGCGGACCGCCGTCAGCAGCTCACGCAGCAGACCACGGCCGGCCAGGAACTCCGCGGCCCGCCCTTCGGGCAGGGCGGCGGCCCGCAGCCGGTCGCCGCGGTGGCCGCTCGGCGCGAGCAGGGCGACGGTCGACGTGACCACCCACACCTCGTCCGCCACCATCACCGGCACCGTCACGAGTTCCCTCGCGCGTTCCCTCACGGGTTCCCTCTTGGCAGTGTGCCCGGGCGGGTCAGCGCGTCCAGCAGGCGTCCGGCGTGGTCCGCCACCGTGTCGAGGACCACCTCTGTCGCGCCCCCGCCGATCCCGAACAGCGCCGCCTGGGCGCGGACTTCCTGGATGCCGCCGGTGGCGAACCCGGCCGAGCCCCACCACTGCGCGCACTCGCCCAGTACGTCGGTGACGGTGGCGCCGGCCGCGGCCTTCAGGGTGGCGGCCGCCGACGCGTCGTAGCGGACCGCCACCGCCTCGCTGCGGCACTCCGCGAGCGCCTGGAGTTCCTGGACGCGCACCAGGCACCGCGCGAAGCGCTGGCGTACGTGGTCGAGGTCCCACAGGGTTCCCGTGCCGTGCGCGCGGCCGGACAGCCGCCGGTGCGTGTCCGCCAGGACCCGGCGGCACAACGCGACACCCCACAACGCCCCGGCGAGCCGCTCCCCCGCGATGTGGCGGGCGAAGAGCGGCAGGCCCAGGCCCACCCGGCCCACCACGTGCTCCCGGCTCAGGGCCACGGCGTCGAACTCCGCGTGGCCGACGCCCGAGTCCGCGAACAGCGCGGACGGCGCGGGCCGTACCGTGACACCGGGCGCGTCCGCGGGCACCAGGACCCAGGTGAAGTCGGTGAAGTGACGGCCAGGGCGGTGGCGGGCCAGCACCAGGAACGACGCGGCCGTGGTGGCGTTGGCGATCCACTGCTTCTCCCCCGACACCCACACCCCGGCTACCTCCCCGTCCCCGTCCTCGTTTCCGTCCCCGGCGAGCCGCACCTCTGTGCGCAGGCCGGTCAGGTCGGTGCCCGCCGTCACGTCGGTCGCCGCCAGCGCCACGGTCGTACGGCCCGACAACGCACCCGACAGCGCCGCCTCCACCACCGGACCGCCGCCCGCCGCCAACACCGGCAGTGCCGTTGCCAGTTGGACACTCGCCGAGAGCGTGGCCGCGACGGAGAAACGGGCGTCCAGCGCGCTGAGGACGTCCGCGAGACCGTCGGGGTCCAGACCCGCCCGTACCGAGCCGTCGCGGTAGGCCCGGGAGATTCCTCCCCCGGCCCTCCCGGCACCCCCGGCTCCGAGTGCGGCCCAGACCTCGGCGCCGCTCGCGCCGCCGGGCAGCGCGTCGAGCGCGGCGAAGACGCCGTCCGGTGTGTCCGGCCGCACCGCCGCCTCAAGCCCCTTCGGCTCAGGCAAAGCTCACCCCCTGGTCGCGCAGGGCCAGCCTGCCGTCCGCCAGATGCAGCCGGTCGTTGCTGTAGTTCAGGGCCGCCGAGCGCAGGTCGCGCAGGGCCTGTTCGAGGCGGGTGGGCGAGTCCTTGAGGTAGCCGTGGCGCAGGCCGACCGCGTCGACGAGGCCGTCCACCGCCGCGAGGCACTCCTCCGACGCCGTGATCTTCAGGGAGTTCAGCAGGAGCTGCCGCGCGGGCACCGACAGATCCTCGCCCGACTCCATCACCTCCAGCGCCCGCCACAGCAGCGCGTGCACCACGTCCAGGCGCTGGCGCGCCCGCGAGATCCGGGTCAGCAGCAGCTCCGAGCCGACGTCGAAGCGACCGCGGCCCTCCCGGCCGCGGATCATCCGCAGCACCCGCGACAGCGCACCCGCCGCCGTCCCGAGCCACACCGCGGACCAGCCCAGGTGGGCCAGCGGCGCGAACACCCTCCCGGCGATCTCGTGGAACCGCCCGTGCTCGCCGACCACTTGATACTCCGGCACACTGCCGGTCAGCCGCAACGGCAGACTGTGGCTCGCCCGCATCCCCAGCGGCTGCCAGTCGCCGGAGCCGGTCACCTCCACCTGGTCACGGTCGGCGTAGACCAACGACACCTCGTGCTCGGCCGCCTCCCCCGCGCTGCGCATCGTGATGAGGAAGCCGTCGGCGTGCATCCCGCCGGTGACGATCGGCGCGAACCGGTCGATCTCCAGCCGCTCCCCCGAGCGCGAGCCCGAGCGCTCCAACTGCGTCTGCGCGGACAGCAGATGACCGCCCTTGCCCGCCTCCGTCGTCACCGAGGCGAGGTAGACCTCGCCGCTCGCGACGCGCGGCAGCAACTCCTTGCGCAGCCGCTCGTCGGCGTGCCCCACCACGGCCGCCGCCTGCTGGCAGTGCATCGCGAAGATCATGCCGGCCGACGTGTCGCTGCGCCCGAGGGTCTGCGCCGCCTCCACCATGTCCCGCACGGTGCCGCCGAGACCGCCGTACTCGACAGGAACCAGCAGGCCCAGCAGGCGGGTGCGGCGCAGCGCCGCCAGCGCCTCCAGCGGGAACACCGCGTCCCGGTCGGTGCGTACCCGGTGCTTATCGACGACGCGGACGACGTCGGCGAGCCGGTCGGTGAGGTCCAGGAGCGCGGTCATGGCGTCGCCTCGCCGCCGGGTGCGTCCGACAGTTGTGTCGCGATCGCCCGCCACAGGTTTCCCGCGGTCGCGAACGTCGTGTCGTTGAGCTCCTCGTCCGGCAGGGAGATGCCGAACGTGTCCTCGATCGAGAAGAGCAGCTCGATGGCCTGCATGGAGTCGACGCCCAGCTTGCGCAGCTCGGTGTCCGGGGTGATGACGGCGGCGTCGCTGCCGCCGTCGCCGTCGCTGCCTGCGAGCTTGAGAGAAGAGCGCAGCAATTCGATGAAACGGGGGTCCACAAAGGGTCCCTTCTGGTCAGGAGAGGATGCGGCAGAGGTCGTCGACGCGGCGCAGGTTCTCGGGGATCAGCCGGTCGGGGTCCAGTTCGCGTTCCAGTGCGGTCTCGACGGCCTCGATGATCTCGACCAGTCGGAAGGAGCTGAACGAGGGGAAGGAGTCGAAGGCCGCCCCCGCGAGCAGGTCTGCCTCGGGCACCCTGAGGACGGCTCCCGCGACGGCGGCCACCCGTCGGCGCAGGGTCTCGTCGGCGGTGGATCGCGGCGCTGTCGAGGTAAGGGCGGGGGCGGGGGCGGGCGCTTCGGCACCGAAGACTGTACGGTCCGCTGCCAGCGCCTCCCGCAGCCGGTCCACCACGCCCGCCGGCTCGGCACGGCCGCGCGACACCCGGCGGTGGGCCAGGTAGGTCAGCTCGACCACCTTGTCCCACGCCCGCAACTGCCTTTCCTCGGCCTCGGTTTGCTCATCGCGACCCGTGAAGAGCGCCCGGTACTTGGTGTGCAGCTTGCGGGCGCGCGCCAACAGCCAGGTCTCCGCGGCGAGTTGCTCCAGGGCGCGGGCACGGTCGAAATGCTTCTGATATGCCGTCAGGTACGACTCGACCGCGTCGGCGTCCAGTGTCGACGCGGGCGGGAGGCCGGACAGGGGCGCGAGGTCGGCCGGCTCCAGCGTGATGACCTCGGCCGACGTGATCCGGGCCAGTTCCTCCCGCGCCAGCACCCAGGTGCCGGGTACGGCAGGCCCCCACTGGGTGTCGATGCGGTACGCGTCCGTGACGTGCCAGCCGTCCGGTCCCGCCGCGAGCAGGAAGCTGTGCTCCATGTGGGCATGGTCGTAGTAGGGCAGCCAGGGCAGGTCGTAGGCGTCCGCGACGACGTAGTGCGTCCCGCCCCGCTCGGTCGGGGAGGCGAACATCCTGTCGCCGGGCAGCCGCTCGCGGCGCGTGACGCGAAGGCCCAACTGGTCGGCTGCCATGGCCAGTTGGGACGCCAGCGGTGGGTCGGCCGTGGGCAGGCCGTCCGCCAGCGGCCACCAGGCGAACCGGAGCTGCGCGCCGAGCCGCAGGTGCGTGCCCGGCCCGTGGACGTGATCGGCGAGCACGGCCAGGTTGACCTGGATGCAGTCGAGCAGACCCGTGTGGACCGAGGCGAGCGCGTACTGCTCCGGTGCGGCGACACCGGTCGTGTCGGCCATGTCACTCGTGTCGTTCGTGTCGGATGTCTCGGCCATGTCGTTCACCCTCTTCCTCAGAGCCACGGCGGCAGGACCGGTAGCTCGCCCGTGGTGTCCAGGCGTGCGCCGGAGGATCGTCCGGCCAGCCACGCGAGGAGGTCGGCGGGTTCGCCGGAGACCACGGGGCCGCCGCTGCCGAAGCGGGCGAGCCGTGCGCCGTCGCCGTCGCGCAGCGTGAAGTCCGGCACGTTCTCGGCTTCGGCGTAGTAGCCGAGGACGTCGTCGAGGACGATGTTCCGCGCGGTCGCGGGAATGGCGGCGACGTCGTAGCCGACGGCCAGGTCCACGTGGTGCAGTTCGAGTTCGCGCAGCCGGATCACCAGGATGCGGCGCGGGGTGCACAGCTCCCCGGTGAAGGGCCTGATCGTGGCGTTCCAGGCGGGCGCGGGCAGTTCCTCTACGGTTCGCTGGAAGTGCCTCGCGCTCGCCCGTACGTCCGCCACCAGGTCTGCGGCCGGGCGGTGGGCGCCTGCCTCGATCTCGGCGTCGCGGGCCCGCCGGTTCGCGTACTGCGACGTCTCCGCGCCCGTGCGCGCCCATTCCAGGAGGCGTTCCAGCGCCGGGACTTGGCGCTCCAGGTGGCTGAGGACGTGGCCGCGGGTCCAGCCGGGGAGCCGGGACGGAGCCGCGATGTCGTCGTCGCCGAGTGTGTCGAGGTCGCTGAGCAGTCGGTCCGCGGCGGCGGTGAGTTCCCGGAAGGTCTCCGCGGTGGGTTCCAGTTCCTTCAACGTGCTGTCTCCGTAGGGGTCTTGAACACGAGGGGGGCGGTCGGCTAGCGGACGAGGCGGGCGAAGCCCTGCGCGATCGTGTCCAACTGGGCGGCGATGTGCGGGAGATGGACCGGGTCGTCGCAGTCCAGCGCCTCCTGCTGCTGGTGCGCGTCGCCGTACAGCAGGCTGGTGGCCGCCTTGAAGCGCAGGGCCCCCGGGTCGTCGCCCAGCAGGTGGCCGGCGAGGACGACGATCCTGCAGTCGTCGAGGAGACGGCGGGCCAGGGACGCCGAGTCCGTGACGCCGCGTTCCGCGAGGCGGGCGCGTTGCGGTGCGAAGTCCGGGTAGACGTAGAACCCGCCGGTGGGCGGACGGCAGCGGGCGCCCGCCTCGACGGCGATGCGGTGCACCTCCCGCGCCACCGCACCGTGCAGCCGGGCCCCGGACCGCAGCCGTTCGGTGATCTCCGGCGGCTCGGCGAAGGCGTACCGGGCGACCTGCTGCATGGGGCCGGCGAGCGTCGACCACAGTTCGCTGGCCACCGAGACCACCGCGTCCCGTAGTCGCGTACCGGTCTCCCCTCGCGGGAAACGCGCGACCCCGATGCGCCAGCCGCCCAGGCCGAGGGTCTTGGACAGGCCGCTGGTGACCACCGTCCGCTCCGGCGCGACCTCCGCCGGGCTGAGGAACGGGGTCGCGTCCGGGTCGTGCACGATGTCCCGGTAGATCTCGTCCGAGACGATCAGCAGGTCCTCCTCCCGGGCCAGCGCGCACAGTTCGCGGACCAGGGCGGGCGGGGCGAGGGTGCCGGTGGGGTTGTCGGGCAGGGTGAGCACCAGCAGCCGTGGGTCGTGGCCGTCGGCGCGCGCCCTGCGCAGTGTGGCGCGCAGTTCGGCCGGTTCGGGCGCGCCGCCGTACTCGTCGGGGATCGGCACTGCGAAGACCCGCTTGCCCGCGTGGGCGGCCTGCGGGGCGTAGGTGTTCCAGGCCGGCCGGGGCAGCAACACATCGCCGGGGACGGCGAGTTGAAGTGCCATCAGGAGCGGCTTGCTGCCGGGGGCCAGCACGATCTGGTCGGCCTCGGTGGGCAGTCGGCGGCGGGTGAAGTAGCCGGCGGCGGCCTCCCGTGCGTCGTGGGCGCCGGCCACCGGACCGTATGCGGTACGGGTCGCGCCGATCGCCAACTGCTCGGCCAGTTGCGGCAGTAGCGGCAGTCTGGCTTCGCCGAAGGCGAGGTGGACCAGGTGCTCACCGGCGGCGCGGCGTTCGTCCACGAGTTGGTTGAGCGCCAGGTTGGGGGACGGCGGGTGCGGCGCGATGCCGGTCATGTCTGCCTCCCTTCAACGGACTTCCCCTCAACGGACTTCCCCTCAACGGAGTCGCGCAGCGCTGTGGCGAGGTCGGCGGGGGTGGCCGGGTCGATCTCCAGGTCGTCCAGCCAGGCCGCGTCCGCGCTCCAGCGGGCCCGGAACGGGCGTCCCACGAGGGCGGGGTCGCGGGCCTGGAGCATGCGCAGGCGGAAGAAGCGGCCCTCGGGGCCGTCCTCGACGCCGTCCACCACCACTTTGCCGGGGGTGGCCGACATGGCCGGGCCGCGCACGGTGCGGGCGAGGCCGGGCAGGGTGCGGTAGGCGGCGGCGAAGACGTCCACGGCGCGGGCGAGGGGCACCTTGAAGTAGTCGTGCGGCCCGGTGTCGCGCTCCACGAACAGGTAGTACGGCACGGCGCCGGCGGCCAGTTCGGCCCGCCACAGCGCGCTCCACACGTCGGCGTCGTCGTTGACGTGGGCGATGAGCGGCGCCTGGCAGTAGACGACCGCGCCGGTGGCGCGGATGCGGGCCAGCGCCTGCCGTGCCAGGCCGGTGCCGATTTCGCGCGGGTGGCTGAAGTGGGCCATCACCGCGAGCTGCTTGCCCGCCGCGGTCACCCGCTCGAACAGCCTGAGGACGTCGTCGGCGTCCTGGTCGGTGACGAAGCGCTGCGGCCAGTAGGCGACCGCCTTGGTGCCGATCCGGATCGTGTCGAGCGACTCGACGGCGAGCAGCGGCTCGAGGTGGGCGCGCAGCCGCTCGGTGGACATCACCATCGGGTCGCCGCCGGTGACCAGCACGTCGCGCACTTCCGGGTGCGCGCCGAGGTAGGCGAGCAGACCGCCCGGGTCCGGCGCGGCGAAACGCAGGTCGGCGTCGCCGACGAACTGCGCCCAGCGGAAGCAGTAGGTGCAGTACGCGTGGCAGGTCTGGCCCTGCCCCGGGAAGTACAGGACCGTCTCGCGGTACTTGTGCTGGAGGCCCGGCAGCTCCACGCCGTCCAGGGTCGGCACGTTGAGCTCCTGCTGCCCCGACGGGTGCGGGTTGAGGCGGGCGCGGATGTCGGCCACCGTCTCGCGCAGCAGCAGCCGGTCCGCGGGGTCGGCGGAGAGCTTGCCGAGCTGCTCCTCGTCCGCGTGCTCCAGCATGCCGCGCTGCGGGAAGGTCAGTTGGAACATCGGGTCGTCGGGGACGCGGTCCCAGTCGATCAGCTCGGACAGGACGTACTCGTTGACCCGGAAGGGCAGCACGAGAGAGATCCGGCGCACGGTCTCCCTGACCTCCTCGGGCAGCCCGAAGCGGGCGGCGATGGCGCCGATGTGCCGGGGGCCGTACGCCCGGAACCGTGTCGCCGCCTCCGACGGAAGGGACGGGAGGGGAGAAAGGGGCTGGAGGAGTGGGCGGTCCGGCATCAGCGTCCGGCCTCCGTCCGGTGTTTCTTGCGGTACAGCTCGTCGCCGAGGACGAGGAAGTCCAGCTCCATCGAACGGAACGCGGCGAAGGCGTCGGCAGCGGTGTTGACGATGGGCTCGCCCCGGTCGTTGAACGAGGTGTTCAGCAGCACCGGCGGGGCCCCCTGCGCCTCCATGCGGTCCAGAACCGCGCCCACGGCGGGCGCTTCGTCGCCGTGCAGCACCTGCGGCCGGGTCGTGCCGTCGACGTGCACGACGCCCGGGGCGACCGTGCGGCCGAGGTCGGTGGCCCGGGCCGCGCCCAGCATGTAGCGGCTCAGATGCTCCTGCCGCTCCCACAGCCGGGCCCCGTAGCCGGGCCGGGTCACCCCGGCGAAGGGCCGCCACTGCTCCCGGTTCTTGATCGTGTTCACCCGCGTGGTCACCTCCGCGCTGTCCGGTACGGCGATGATCGACCTTCGGCACAACGCGCGCGGCCCCACCTCGGCGCGGCCCTGGGCGACCGCGCCGACCCGGCCGTGGAGCAGCAGCTCCGTCAGGGCGTCGGTGTCGAGGTCGGACCTGACCAGGTCGGAGGTGTCCAGGGGCGGGCGGCCTTCGACGAAGTCGGGGCCGTGGACGTCGGTGCCCAGGTAGGGACTGAGGGCGCCGGTCCGGGGCCCGGGCGGCCGTACCGTCCAGGCCGCCCCCAGCGCCACGCCCGCGTCGTGCGGCACCGGCGGCACGTACAACGGGCCCGGCAGTGTGCCGTTGGTGCTGCAGTTCAAGGCCACGCCCCCGCTGACGCACAGCGCGTCGACACCGGCCGCCTTGCGGGCCAGGGACGCCAGGTGGGTGACGGACTTTTCGATGACACGCTGTGCCGTCCACGCCACCAGCACCGCGCGGGGATCCGCGGCGAGTTGCTCCTCGGGCAGGCTCGGGCCGTCGGCGCCGACGATCGCCGAGTAGCGCTCGCGCCAGCGGGCGACGACCGTCTCGTACTGCTCCTTGACGGTGTCGGCGGTGGCCCGCCCCGGCGTCTCGGCCAGCGGTGCGACGGCGAGGCGGAAGTCGTCGCCGTCGAGGTCGACGAGGGACGGCGCGGCCAGGCCGCGGGCGCGTCCGTAGGCGGCCAGGCCCATCGTCTTGCCCGCGTTGAGGAAGGAGAAGCCGAGCCAGGTGGACGCGGCGTCGTAGGCGTAGCCGAGGGACGCGGTGCGCTGCCAGGTGCGCTCCTGGCGGGGTTCGGCGCCGTCCTCGTACGTCCAGATGGTGGAGGACTCGTTCTCGCCGTGGCCGTCGACCACCAGCACGCCGGCCTTGGGAAACGGTGAGGCGTAGAAGGCGGACGCGGCGTGCGCCTGGTGGTGCGGGACGCGCACCACCTCGGGGGTGCGGTCGCCGAAGTCCAGGCCGACGGCGTACGCGAGGAACTCGGCGTCGTCGTCGAAGCGGCGCGGGTAGAGCTGTTCGCTGTCCCAGCCGAGGGCGACGACGTCGATGTCGGCGGCGTCGATCCCGGCCTGCCGGAGGCAGAACCGGGCGGCGCTCAGGGGCTTGCGGTAGAGGGAGTGGCGGCGGCGGTTGCAGCGTTCCTCTTCGGAGAAGGCGATGATCTCGCCGTTGCCGTCGATGAGGCAGGCGGCGGTGTCGTGCCAGCCGGTCGGCGGCGCGTTGACGCCCAGAATCCACATGGCGCGGGCCCTTCCTCGGGTGGTCGTCGGTGTCAGGGGCGTTCGGGCAGCGGGAGCGGGGTGAGCGTGTGCCGCACCGCCTGTTCGGCGCGGTCCAGGGCGGCCGTGCAGGCGTCGGGGGTCTCGCCGGTGGCGACGAGCGCGGCGAGGCGGGGCACGATGCCGCGCGGCGGGAGCCGCAGTTCGGTGCCGGGGGCGGCGAGGGAGATCGCGTGGACGATGCCGGGTTCGGCCGCGGCGGCGGTCAGGTCGACGCCGTGGACGAGCGCGTCGTGGTCGGGGTAGACGAACCGCACCTCGGCGCAGCGGTCGCGGGTGGCGGTGAGGTCGGGGGTGCGGCCGAGGGCGATGCAGGCGGCTGCGGCGACCTGGTCGACGCCGGTGGCCAGGGCCCCGAGGAGCGGGATGAAGTCGCCGCCGAGGCGGCCGTTGACCTCCACGATGCGCGGCCCGGTCGCCGTCAGCCGCAGTTCGGTGTGGGTGAGGCCGGTGCGGATGCCGAGGGCGGCGTGGGCTGCCGCGACCACGGACCGGACCTCGACGGCCCACGGCTCGTCCTGCCAGGGGGCGACGAGGTGGCCGACCTCCTCGAAGTACGGTGCGAAGCCCAGGCGTTTGCGGGCCACGTTCACGACGTGCACCTCGCCGTGGAACACGGCGCAGTCGACGCTGAGTTCGTCGCCGGACAGGTACTCCTCGACGATCACACCGGCGAGGCCGTCGATGCCGGGGAACGCGGACGCGGCGGCCATGTCGTGGGCGGGGCCGACCTGGTCGGGGTCGGTGGCGAGCGCGACACCGATGCTGCCGGCGAGGGAACGCGGTTTGACGACGGCCGGCAGCCCGAGCGCCTCGGCCGCCGCCCGCGCGTCCTGGCGGCTGTGCACATGCCGGAACCGGGCGGAGGGCACCCCGGCGGCGGCCAGCAGCCGCCGAGTGGTCAGCTTGTCCCGGCAGCCGCTCACGGCCTGCGGACTCATGTGCGGCAGCCCGAGTCGGCGGGCCACCTCGGCGGTGGTCTCCAGCAGCGTCTCGTCCCAGGTCAGGACGGCCCCCGGGCCGGGGTGACCGGCCAGGAGCGCGGCGACGGCCCGGGTGGTGCCGGTGGTGTTCGAGGTGTCCGCCTGCCGGAAGCGGTCCGCGACGTAGGGCCGCTGCCAGTCGAGGGCGCGCGGCTGCACGAGCGCCGCCTCGACCCGCCCGGCCGGGGCGTCCGGGGAGTCCAGTGCGGCCAGGGAGTCCAGGGCGTACCTGCGGTAGGGCGGGTTGCCGCAGCCGACGACGACCAGCCGGGCGGGCGCTTCGAGGTCGACGGGCGTCGTCACGAGGGCCGCGTCGCACATCGTCCGGCGGACGGCGGTTTCCACGTCGGCGGTGCTGTCGCCGGCGAACCGGAAACGGGCCCCGGCGTGTTCGTAGCCGCCGCCGCGCATCAACATGCCTGATTCTGGGAGGAGTTGGGCGTAGGCACCGCTGTCGTCGGGGGCCGTGGCGGTGCGTACGCGACACGGGGCCGGTGTCGAGGGCGGCACGAGGACCCAGCCGCCGACCCGGCCGAGCTGCGGCCCGGACTGATCGGCGGGTGCGGTGGCTTCGGTGGGGGCCGGGGTGCCGGTCTGGTGGGCGAAGGCGACGGCCATCAGGTCGATGCCGTGCACTTCCCGCCAGATGAAGGGCACTTCGGCACCGCCCGGACGGGCGCCGATCTCCAGGACCGTCAGCGCACCCGTCTCGTCGCTCTCGAACAGCTCCAGATGGAACACCGAGGGACCGGAGAACAGCGCGCGGGCGACGGCCGCCGTCAACTCGCCGATGCCCGCCAGGACTTGGGCGTCGTCGATCTCGACCGAGCCGAGGGGAGCGCCTGTGGTGAAGTCCAGGCAGGTGGTGAGATAGCGCGAGGCCCGCCAGACGCCCAGGTTCTCGCCGGTGAAGACGCCGTCCACGTGCAGGATCCGGTCGGGCAGCCACGGCTGGACGAGCAGGGCGGTGTCCCGCGGGAACGGGTAACGGGCCAACTCCTGCGGCGAGTCGAGACGCGTGACGCCGACACTGGCCGTGCCCCGGCGTGGTTTCACCAGGACCGGCCAGCCGTGCTCGGCGGCGAACGCGGCGACCGTCGCGTGGTCGGGGGCTGGTGCGGTGGCGGGCACCGGAAGTCCGGCGGCTTGCAGGCGGCGGGCCATCAGCAGCTTGTCGCGCAGGGGGCGGAGGTCTTCGCCGCGGACGCCGGGCAGGTCGAACTCCGCCCGCAGTTCGGCCGCCAGGTCCAGGTCGCTCTCGTGCAGTGCGACGATCCGGGTCGGCACGCCGTTGCGCTCGGCCAGCGCGTCCACCGCCTCGCGGACCGCCTTCGCGTGCTCGGTGCTCGCCACGAGCCGCACTCCCGCCGCCCGGTCGACGGGCAGGTGGTGCACGGCCTGCTCGGTCGTCACGTAGCTGACCCGGTGAGCGGCGTGGTCGATGTAGGCGACGTAGTCGGCGTAGCGGTCGGTCCACCGATGGATGATGATCACGTGTTCGGGCACGGAGGCTCCTGGGGGTGGGTGGGACGAGCACCGACGGTCGGCGGTCGGGCGAGGGCAGTTTCGGGCAAAGCCCGGCTCCGCACTGCTGTTACTCCCGTCGCTCCCGTTCAGAGTCGGCGGGCGGCGTTCAGGAGGCCGTCGTGCAGGTCGCCGAGCAGGGCGGCGCACTGGTCACGGCCAACGTCCTTGGCGGTGAGCCGGACGGACAGCTCGTGCCCGGTCTCCAGTACGCGGGCGTAGCAGCGCGGTCCGATCGTCGTGAACGGTTCCTCCCAGGTGACGGTGAACCCGCCCCGCTCATCCGCGTGTTCGGCGTTCGGGGCGACGGCAGGGGCGGCGGCCGGGGGCTGGTCGGGTACGGCGACGTAGTTGAAGGCGCAGGCCGGTTCGGGGGCGTCGGGCGCGCCGGCCTTCAGCGCGGCGACCTCGGTGACGTCGTGCATGCCGTGCCGGACGGCGGCGAGGCTGCTCCAGTGGGCGGACTTCGCCAGCGTGGGGAACTCGCCGTCGGCCCGGTCGACGAGGGCCGGCACCCACTGGTTCATGGACGTCACCACGTCCTTCCACCGGCCCACGAAACGGTTGGCGCTCATCAACTGCACCAGCAGGGAACCGGTTTCGACGCGACGGGCCACGGCACGGACGTAGGCGGCCAGGACGACGCCCGCAACGGACACCTGCGCACGCTCGGCGAGAGCACGCGCCGCCGCACGGGCGGCCACGGAGTGCAGGGTCGCCTGGACGACCGTCCCGCTCGCCTCGGCGGGACGAGGCAACGCGGCGGCGGGCGCGCGCTCCAGGGTCCGCGCCCAGTGGGCGAGCGCGGCTCGCTGCCGCCGCAGGCCCGCGGGCGTGTACTGCGCCGCGGCGAGTTCGGCGGGACCGGCCGCCGGCGGGCCGAGCCGTCCGGGGGCGAGGAGCTCCTGCCGGAACTCCCGGTGCAGCGTCTCCTGCGCCCAGGCGTCGGCGGCGATGTGGTGCTTGACGAACAGCAGATGCGAAGGGACTCCGGCGCGCGTCAGGAGCCGGGCGCGCCAGCCGTGTTGACGGCCGAGGTCGAAGGGCTCGGCGGCGAGGTCCCGGGCGATCGACTCGGGCGACTCGGCCGGTCCCGGTAACCCAGTCGGCTCGCTCGGCTCGGCCGGGCCGGTCAAGGGGGCATGCGGGTCAGCGGTGTTGGCGGTCTCGATGGTCGGCAGCTCGTCGAGGAAGTCCGCGTCGGGTGTCAACTGCCGTGGCGCGTCGGGGTTGTCGAGGTCGTAGCGAGTGCGCAGCGAAGGGTGGCGTGCGGCCAGCGCGGCGACGGCTCTTCGGGTCGCGTCGGGGTGGGTGTCCGGCGAAAGCGCCCACAGGGCCACGTTGTTGGGCTCGTGGCGGCGGGCCGGCGGCAGCTCCCGTATGTCGTGCCACACCGAGAGCTGTCCCAGGGACAGAGGTTGCGTCACTCAGCGGCCCCCAGCCTTTCAGTTTTCCGCATCATGGAATCTAATTTCTGAACCGGGGCGCCAAGCTGCCACACGAGTTGTCGCCTGTCCAGGCCCGTCCCGCCGAGTGAGACTCCGTCCGGAC
The DNA here is from genome assembly GCF_900110755.1 of Streptomyces sp. yr375. GTDB lineage: Bacteria > Actinomycetota > Actinomycetes > Streptomycetales > Streptomycetaceae > Streptomyces. The sequence continues at coordinate 160,357 of NZ_FOFF01000011.1, read as the reverse complement.
AGCCTTCGCGCACTGCCAACTGCCCTTTGGGGCACACCACTTCGCGACCCGGTGACATCCCCGCCGTCGATGTGGCAGGCTCGCCGCCGTCATTGTTCGGAATCGATAATTCGCATCGTGGAATTCATGCCGGTCGGTACGGGCCGCTCGCCCTGCTCGTTCCGCTCGTTCCGCCGCAGGAGAGGGACATGACCGTGAGTCAGCAGTTCGGCCCCCCGATCGCACCCGTCGGCGAACTCCTCCACGGGTTTCCCCACGGGTTTCCGCACGAGTTCCACCACGAGTTTCTCCACGACTTCCTGCTCGCCCACGCCCTCCGCATGCCGGACAGCCCGGCCGTCGTCGAGTCGCCGGAACCCGGCCGCACCACGGTGACGACGTACGCCGAACTGGCCGCCCTCGTACGCGCCTTCGCCGACCGTCTCGACACGCTCGGGGTGGAGATCGGCTCCCGGGTGATCCTGGAGGCGGAGCCGACCGCCGCGTCCATCGCCGCGCTGATCGCCTGCTCACGGGCGGGGCTCACCTTCGTCCCCGTCAGCCCCGAGACTCCGCCGGAGCGGCTGCTGTCCATCGTGGAATCCGCCCGGCCGGCCGTACATCTCCAGGCGGCGGACGGTACGCGCGAGGGGCTGCCGTCCTGGGTGGCGACCGGGCGGTTCTCGCCGGAGGGGCTGTCGTTCGACCACCGTCCCGTCCAGCGCCCGCGCCGACGCCGGGCCGCGTGCGTCACGGACCCGGCGTACATCATCTTCACGTCGGGTACGACGGGCCGCCCCAAGGGGGTGGTGATGAGCCATCGCGCCGTGACCGCCTTCTACCGCGGCATGCTGACGCAGGGCATCGCCACCTCCGAGGACCGGGTCGTGAACACCTCGCCGCTGCACTTCGACTTCTCCCTGCTGAACATCGGCCTGGCGCTGGGCAGCGGCGCCGCCGTGGTACCGATCCCGCAGGCCCTCATGCGCTGGCCGCGGCACTTCCTGCGGGTGCTGCGCGACACCGGGGCCACCCACGTCAACGGCGTCCCGTCGATCTGGCGGCAGGCCCTGCGCCACGAGCCGGGCCGGCTGGCCGCCCTCGACGGGCTGCGCTGCGTCCTGTACTGCGGCGAGGAGTTCCCGCTGCCCGAGTTGCGCCGGCTGCGGGAGCTGCGGCCCGGGCTGCGCGTCGTCAACTGCTACGGCAGCACCGAGTCGATGGCCTGCTCCTTCGAGGACGTACCCGACCCGCTGCCGGAGTCCGTGGAGCGCCTGTCCATCGGGGTCGCCCACCCGGGCGCCGAGATCCTGCTCGTGGACGCGGCGGGCGAGGTCGTCGAAGGCCCCGGTGTGCCCGGCGAGATCCATCTGCGCAGCCCCGCGCTCTTCTCCGGTTACTGGGACGATCCGGCGGCCACCCGGGCCGCGCTGGTGCCGGACCCGTTCTGCCCCGAGTCGGAGCAACGGGTGCTGCGCACCGGGGACTTGGCGGTGCGGGGCGAGGCCGGCGAGTTCTACTTCTGCGGACGCACCGACGCGCAGGTCCAGATCAACGGCAACCGTGTCGAACTGGGCGAGGTGGAGCGGCGGTTGCTGGAGTTCCCCAGGGCCGTCGCGGCCACGGCGCTGGCGGTGCCGGCGCCCGGCGGCGGGTTGCGGCTCGCCGCCTTCGTCGTCCTGACGAAGGGCCGCTTCCCGGACGGCGGCGCGGGCGACGTACGGGAGTTCTGCGGCCGTACGCTGCCCGGCTACATGGTTCCGCAGGAGATCCGCTTCCTCGACGTGCTGCCGACGACGCCGAACGGCAAGGTGGACCGGGCGGCACTCGCCGGCACCGCCGAGGACACCGTCGTGGAGACGGCAGTGGAGACGGCCGTGAACACCGTCGACGGGGCGCGGAGGACTCATGTCTGAGCGGCGTGCCGACGGGCGGCTCCGGGACTTCGTGCGGGTGCGGGTGGGTGGGCTGCCGGGGTCGTTCTGGGTGCTGTGGTGCGGGTCGCTGGTGAACCGGCTCGGCGCCATGGTCAATCCGTTCCTGAGCCTGTATCTGACCGAGGTCAGGGGCGTGTCCATCGGCGCGACCGGGCTTGTCCTCACCGTCGTCGGCGTCGGGTCCGTCATCTCGCAGCCCCTGGGCGGTGCGATCACGGACCGGTTCGGGCGGCGCGTCGCCCTCACCGGAGGCATGCTGGCCAACGGAGCGGTCCTGCTCACGCTCGGCCACGCGCAGACCCTGCCCGCCATCACCGCCGCGGGATTCGCCCTCGGCGTCACCATCGACCTGTACCGGCCCGCCGCACAGGCCCTGGTCGCCGACACCGTTCCCGGCGCCGACCGCACGCGCGCGTTCGGGCTGCTGCTCTGGTCCGTCAACCTGGGCTTCTCCGCCGCGATGATCATGGGCGGCTACCTCGCCACCCACGACTTCCAGCTCCTGTTCTGGGTCGACGCGGCGGCCTGCGCGGTCTTCGGACTGCTGGTGTGGCTGGCCGTGCCCGAGCCGCCCCGGCCGGACCGCGAGCACGCGGGCGGCACCTTCCGCACGGTCCTGCGCGACCGGGTGATGCTGGCGTTCGCCGGCGTGGTCGTCGTGTACGGCATCGTCTTCCAACAGGCCCTCGTCACCCTGCCGTTGGCGATGCGCGAGGGCGGTCTGTCCGGTGGCGCGTACGGCGTCGTGATGTCGGTCAACGGCATCGTCGTGATCGCCGTACAGCCGTTGATCGGCCACCGGCTGGCGGCCTTCGACAAGAGCCGGATCCTGGCCTGCGGCTTCACGATCGCGGCCGTCGGCAACGCGGCGGTGACGCTCGCGTCCGGCACCGTCGGCTACGCCCTCGCGGTCGCCGTGTGGAGCGTCGGCGAGGTTCTCGTCTTCGCGGTGACCGCGGCGCTCGTCGCCGACCTCGCGCCCGCGCACCTCCGGGGCCGCTACAACGGCCTGCTCGGCATGGCCTGGGGCACGGGTTTCCTGATCGCCCCGCTCGTCGGCACCCGGCTGCTCGTCGCGGGCGCGCCCGCGCTCTGGCTGACCTGCGCCGTCCTGTGCCTCGCGGCGGCGGCGGCGCAACTGGCGCTGGCACCGGCCATCCGCGCCCGCGCCCTCGCTCCGACGGCCCAACCCACCACACCGAAGGAAGTCCTGTCGTGAGTGTCGTGAGTAATGCAAGTGGCGCGGGTGGTCCAAGTGGTGCGAGTGATGAAGGTGGTGCGAGTGGCGTGGTTATGGTGCCGCCCGGTCGGAAAGTCCTGCTGCTCGAAGCCTCGGTCGCCGCCGGTGACGACCTGCTGCGCGCCGCCGCCGCGCTCGGCGTCGAGGCGTTCGTGGCCACGCACGAGGACGTGTACGCGGACTACCGCCCCGAGCTGAAGGAGAAGATCACCGACGTGGTCTTCACCGACTTCGGTGACGCCGACCGCGCGCTCGACGACCTGACCGCCTTCTGCCGGACCACCGGAATCGACGGCGTCGTCGCCTGCTGGGAGTTCCTCTCCCCCGTGGCCACGCTTTTGGCGGACCGGCTCGGGCTGCCCGGCCACGACCCCGCGCGGGCGACGGCGTGCCGCAACAAGCGTCTGATGGCGGAGGCGTTCGCGGCGCACGGCGTGCCCGCCCCGCGCACGCTCGCCGCGCCGGACCACACCGTCCTCGCCCGGCTCGTACGGGAGAGCGGTCTCGGTTTCCCGCTGGTCGTCAAGCCCGCCGAGAACGCCGCGTCGATCGGCGTCTCGGTCGTCCGCGGCCCCGAAGAACTGCCCGCCGCCGTGCGGCTCGCCCGGTCCGAGACGCGCAAGCCCTCGCACGGCATCGTCCTGGACGACACCGTCCTCGCCCAGGAGTACGTGGACGGCGACGAGTTCAGCGTCGAGACGGTCATCGCCGACGGTACGATCCACCATCTCGCGATCACGGCGAAGTTCACCACGCAGGACAGCCGCCGGGTCGAGACCGGCCACACGGTCCCGGCGGAACTGGCCCCCGGCGCGCACACCGCCGTACTGGCCGCCGCCACCCGCGCGGTGCTCGCGCTGGGGCTGCGCAACGGCGTCGCCCACACCGAGGTGAAGGTCGACAGCCGGGGTGACACGAAGGTCATCGAGGTGGGTGCCCGGCCGCCCGGCGACAGCATCATGACGCTGGTCGCCGAGGCCACCGGCGTCGACGAGGCCCGCGCCTACCTCCAGACCGCCCTCGGCATACGACCCGACGTCACCCCGAGCCGCGCCACCGCCGCCGCCATCCGCTTCCTGGTCCCACCCCACGCCGGAACACTCACCCGCATCACAGGCCTCCCGCAGGGCGAACATGTCATCACCGCCGTGGCGACCCGCAACCCCGGGGACCGGGTGGGCGACCCCCAGGACAACCTCCAACGCGTCGGCTGGATCATGCTGCGCGCCGCCACGGCGACAGAGGCCGACAAGGCGGCGGCCGAGGCCGTGAACGGCGTGACGGTGAAGGTAGAGGTGGAGGTGGACGGCAGCGGCGAGGGGGCCGGGCGGGACGGATCCTGATCGAACGGATGAGGATGAGGGGCGCACTCAGCCGGTACGGGTACGGGGGCCGGTGTCAGGTGCGGTACGGGTACCGGTGCCGTCGGCGGTCCTCCCAGGACGACGATCATCGCGGCGACGGCGACATAGAGCCGTTCCCCGCTGCCGCGCTCGGACAGCGGGGCTTCTGGAGATGAGCCGCATGCAGGGGCTCCTCGGCCTCGGTGCGGACACCGCCGTATGAAGTCCCCTCGCTTCTTCCACCGTACTCCGGCGGGCTCCGGAGCAGGGCGGCCCGGATGGCGTGGTACCGCGTTGACACGGACCCGCGCCGGACGTTGACTGGCAGGCACGGCGCCCTGTGCCGTGCTGCCAGTGCAGCGCCGGGGCAGCATCGAGCGGGTCTCCGGAAGCCTGGCACAGGCCGCCGAGAAGACCGAGAACGCCTTCGGGCGGAACGGAAGCGGCATCCGATGATGTACGACCAGACACGCGCCCAGCAGCCTGCGGGACAGACCCGTGGCCCCGCCGCACGCCGCACCACCGGCCCGGAGCCGCTGCTCCCGTCGGCCGAACGGGACAAGGTCCTCCTGCGGCTGCGGCACGCCCTCAACACCTTCGCCGACACCCCGCGCGAGGCACTGGAGGAGGCGGAGGGCGCGTACGACGAAGCCACCGCCCAGCTCGTGAACGCCCTCGCGGAACGGCGCAGCCTGCTGCGCGCCGGCTGGGACGAGCAGGACCCCGAGAGCCAGTCCGAGGAACTCCGGCACGCGCTGCGGCAGTACCGGGAGATCACCCAACGACTCCTCCAGCTCTAGCCGCCGCTGCGCGGAGTAGTGTCGGCGGCACCGAGGGCATTTCGCACACCGGCTTCCATGCCGGGTCGTTCTCGGTGAGAGATGGATCCCGGGCCGCCGCAGAGGCGGCCCGGAGACGGGTCCGGACCATGTCGGCGACCTCGCACCTCACCCCCACCCCCGCCCCGGCCGCGCGTCTCGCCCTCAAGACCGACGGTGTCCCCCGTGGACTGCTGGACGGCGCCTGGTGGCCCCGTTCCCGCGACCTGTCGGCCGAACTGGCCACGCTGACCGCCGTATTGGACCCCCTGTGGGGCCGCATCACCCGGGTCGCCGTCAACCCGGAGCACTGGCCGGTCATCCCCCGCAAGGTTCCGGTGGCCGGCCACATCGTCAAGGTCGGCTGGTTCGCCACGGAACTCGACCCGCACAAGCTGCTGTTGCTCTCCTACGGCACCGGCCGCTGGGATCTGCTGGTCATCCCGCCCGAGACGGGGGCGGAGGCGGCGGCCCGACTCATGGCGGCCGCGTCCGACCGCACCGGCCCGCCACTGACCGCGAGCGCGCTGATGGCCGCGGACGCCGCTGCGTCAGCTTCCAGCTCCAGAACGACGAAGGCACCTGTCTCCAGTGCTACGCATCGGCGCGCTGGTGATCATCCGCGACCTGACGCGGAGCCCCTCGCCGGTCTGGAGTCCTGACACCTCTACGTCTGGGCACCCATCCACTGCCCGCAGCGTCGCACGCATCTCGCAGCAGGCCGTGCACACGTACGCGCTGATCGTTCCCGCCTCGACCCCCTCCGTCCGGCGAGCCGCCGTGATGGCGCCGGCCTGGCGGGAGGACCGCATCCTGCCGACGCCACCGGCCGAGCCGTCCGAAGTCCCCGTCCGCCTCCCGGACCTCCTCGGCGACTCCGACACCTCGCTGACACCGCGCTGACACCGCGCTGACACCGCATTGATACGAGACGTCGCCGGGCCCTGAATCCGAGGACCCGGCCCGGCGATGTCTTGAATCCGTCGCCTTCCGCCGACCCTCACGATGACCGGCTTCGCCATGCGCAGTCGCAATGTCGTACGCATCGGCACGGACGTGGACACCGTACGATCGCAGCGGTCTACGCACACCATAACGACCCCTAAGCGCTGACACGGCAAGGGCGTTCGCACGGCGAACAATTCGTTTGCTATTCGTAACTATGGTCGGTCGGAGTTCCTCCGGCACCGTCAGCGCCTCGTCTCGCGCACCGGCGTCCGGTGGGAGCGCGCATCCCCGCCCGGAAGCCCACACAGCCTGGCTAAACGGGCAGCAGGTTCGCATGTCTTCACAAAGTCTTGACACCCCCCGGAAACAGAAGCATGCTCTGCGCACCGCACATAAAGCGCTTTAAAAGGTCACCGAGCCGCGGACGATAAACGCCTCTACCAGGCGCTTGCCGGGTAGCCGGCAGTCATCCGGAGCCCGGCGATCACCCGCCACCTCATATCCCGCACACCCCGCTCATCCCGCCCGCATCGGCCCGAACCCCGCAACCCGATCCTCTGCCCGATCCCGGATCGGACGGCCGACTGCCTCGGCATCGCCATCCCTCGTTCGATCGAGGGTGGCCGGAATCCGCCACTCCCCCATGCCCAGGGTCATACCTGGCGCATGTCGACAAGCCGCCCCACAACGTCACAAAATCCACGATGCCGTACAGGCCTCGCCCCACGCTCGGTCCCGGCTTCACCTGAAGGAGCACTCCGCACATGGAACGCACGCACACCAGGCGGCACCTGCCCGGCCGTCTTCCCCGCCGAGTCCTTATCGCAGTGGGTCTGCTCACCGCGACGGCGACCACCTTGGCCGGGTGCAGCAGCGGTGCCGCGAAGAGCGGCGGCACGGACGACACGGCGGCGGCGACCAGCGGCGCGTCGAAGGCCGCCGCTGCCAACGGCGGCAAGATCTCCATATACGTCATCGGCGGCAAGTCGGACGACCCGTTCTGGTCGGCCGTCAAGCGCGGTGGCGAGGACGCGGCGAAGCTCGTGGAGGCGGGCGGCGGCAAGGTGACCTTCCTCGGGCCGCAGAACTACGACAACCTCGGCCCGGACGCGGCCAAGCTGACGCTCACCGCGCTGTCGCAGAACCCGTCGGCGATCGTCGGCCCGGACTGGGTGCCCGACAGCCAGGACGCCGCGTACAAGCAGGCCACCGGCAAGGGCGTCCCCGTCTTCATCTACAACTCGGGCGGGTCCGCCGCGGCCAAGAAGGTCGGCGGTCTGAAGTACATCGGCTCCGACGACTACGAGGCGGGCAAGGCCGGCGGCATCAAGTTCGCGGAGGGCGGCGCCAAGAACATCCTCTGCGTCAACACCCTCCCCGGCGGCGCCAACTCGGAGGCCCGCTGCAACGGCATCTCGGACGGCGCCAAGAGCAAGGGCGCCAAGTCCACGCAACTGGCCCTGCCCTCGTCGAACTTCGGCAACCCGTCCGCGATCACCCAGGCGATCAAGGGCGCGCTGCTGAAGGACAGCAGCGTCGACGCGCTGGTGACGATCGGCGTCCAGGACGCGGACAGCGCCGCCGGCGCGATCAAGCAGGCCGGCGTCGGTGACAAGGTCGAGCTGGGAACCTTCGACATCTCGCAGTCCCAGCTCGACCGGATCAAGGCCGGCGACCAGCTCTTCGCCATCGACCAGCAGCCTTACCTCCAGGGCTTCTACTCCGTGGCGATGGCCTACCAGTACCTGGCCTACGGACTGTTCGCGCCGCAGGACCCGCTGCTGACCGGTCCGCTGCTGATCACCAAGGACAACGTCGCCCAGGCGATCGAGGGCACCAAGACCGGCGTCCGCTGATCCGGGTCGAGGCGCCGGGCCCGGGACCGCTCCGGGCCCGGCGCCTCGACCACAGGCACGCGCAGGTGCCGGACATCTATAGACCCACAAAGGTGGTACCAAACCCATGACAACCTCTCTTCCGGCGGCGCCGGACGAAACGAAGACCGCTGCCGTGAAGCCCAAGGAATCGGTCGGCGCGCTGAAGCGACTGGGCTACCGCCCCGAAGGCGGCGCGTTCATCGGGACGCTCGGCGTCTTCGTCTTCTTCGCGATCTTCGGTGGCTCGAAGTTCCTGGCCCCGGCAGGAGCGGCGAGCTGGCTGAACATCGGCGCGGAGCTCGGCATCGTGGCCATCCCGGTCGGGTTGCTGATGATCGCCGGCGAGCTCGACGTCTCCGTGGGCTCGGTGCTGGCCGGCAGTTCGATGACGCTGGCGATCGTGTCCGGCCACTGGGGCGCGCCGATGATCGTCGGCATCGTGTGCGCGCTCGGGCTCGGGCTGTTGACGGGTCTGCTCAACGGGATCATCGTCACGCGGACCAATGTCCCGTCCCTGGTGGTCACGTTGGCCACACTGTCCGGACTGGCCGGGCTCACCCTCGGCCTGTCCCGTGTCACGACCGGCACCACCAGCGTCGCGATCAACCCGGACCCCTTCTCGAAGGCCGTGTTCGGCACGCTGATCGGCGGGCAGTTCGAGGTGGCGATCTTCTGGTGGCTCGCGCTGGCGGCCGTCGTGGCGGTGCTGCTGCAACTGACGCCGTACGGCAACTGGATCTTCGCCATCGGCGGTGACAAGGAGAGCGCCCGCGCCACCGGCATCCCGGTCGCCAAGGTGAAGATCGCGCTGTACATGGCCAGCGGGTTCGGCGCCGCGCTGGTCGGTGTGATCCAGACAATCCTGTACAACGGCGCGCAGGTCGCCAACGGCCAGTCCTTCGTCTTCAACTCGATCATCGCCGTGGTCGTCGGCGGCGTACTGCTCACCGGTGGATACGGTTCGGTCGTCGGCGTGGTGCTCGGCACCCTGACCTTCGCCATCGTCAACCAGGGCATCTACTACACCGGTTGGAACTCCGACTGGGCCAGCCTGATCCTGGGCGTTCTCATTCTGACGGCCGTGCTGATGAACAACACGTTCCGTCGCCTCGCCCTGTCCGCCTCCCGCCCCAAGAAGGTCTGACCATGACTGCACCCCTGCTGCGCCTCACCGGCATCAGCAAGTCCTTCCTCGGCACCAACGCGCTGCAGGACATCTCCCTCGAGGTGGACGCCGGCAAGGTGCTGTGCCTGCTCGGCGACAACGGCGCGGGCAAGTCGACCCTCATCAAGATCCTCTCGGGGTTCCACAAGCCGACCACCGGCAGCATCGAGGTCAACGGCGCACCGGTCGTCTTCGACACCCCGCGCGACGCCAGCGCCCAGGGCATCGCCACGGTGCACCAGTTCGGCGGCACGTTCCCGCTGATGGGCGTGGGCCGCTGCTTCTTCGTCGGCGCCGAACCCACCAAGGGGTGGGGCCCGTTCAAGCTGTTCGACAAGAAGGTGGCCGGCGAGATAGCCGTCCGCGAGATGCAGTCCCTCGGCATCACCCGGGTCACCGACGGCGCCCGCCTGGTGGGCAGCCTGTCCGGCGGCGAGCGCCAGGCGCTGGCCATCGCGCGCGCCGTGTACTTCGGCGCGAACGTCCTCATCCTGGACGAGCCCACCGCTGCGCTCGGTGTGAAGGAGGCGGCGCACGTCCTGCGGATCATCATGCAGGCCCGGGCCAAGGGCGTCGCGGTCATTCTCGTCACGCACAACGTCCGTCACGCCATGATGGTCGGCGACCACTTCGCCGTCCTCATCCACGGCCAGAAGGCGGACGACTTCCGCAAGGGCGAGCGCACCCGCGAGCAGATCACCGACCTGATGGCCGGCGGCGAGGCGATGGCCCACCTCGAGGCCGAACTGGCCCAGATGCAGTCGGAGTCCAACGGCTGACAGCGAGCAGTGTGGCAGTGGCCGGGCGGGGGCGCCCACGGGGAGCGCCCCCGCCCGGTCGAAGGCGCGGCACCGAATACGTCAGGACCACGCGATGCGGGATGAAGACCCGGATGTCCACCCACGCGGTTCCACGCCCCTCGGTCTCATCCTGGACCGCACGAGCCGGACACCGCTCCACCAGCAGCTCGCCGATCAGCTCCAACATGCCATCGTGCACGGTCAGTTGGTGCCCGGCAGTCTGCTGACGAGTGAGCCCAGGATGGCCGAGGAGATCGGCCTGTCGCGGATCACGGTCCGTCATGCCATCAAGTCGCTGACGCAGCAGGGCCTGTTGGTGCGGCTGCGGGGCATCGGCACGCTGGTGGCGCAGGGCCGGGCCGCGCACACCATGGATGTCGTCGCCGCCGTGCACGAGGATCTGCGCGAGGCGGGGCGTGCCCCGGCGGCGGAGGTCCAGCACTACGGAACGGAGCCCGCCTCTGCGGAGGTTGCGGCTGCTCTCGCTCTCGCCGAGGGGAGCGAGGTCACGGTCCTGGACCGGCTCCAGTACGCGGACGGCCTGTGCATCGGCCGCCTGCGCAACCACCTTCCGCGCGAGCTGCTGGGCCCGGACCTGTTCAACCCGCACGACGGCCGGCTGAACTCCGTCGGTCTGCACGGTCTGATGCGGACGGCCGGAATCCGCGCCTACAGCGCCCGGTGCACGATCGGCGCGCGTGCCGCCACGGCCGAGGAGGGCGAGCTGCTCGACGTGGCCGAGGGGACGGCCCTGCTGACCCTGACCCGCACGACCCTCGACCAGAGCGGCCGCCCCGTCGAGTACGGCACCCACTGCTACCCCCCGGCACACCGCGGCTTCGACATCCAACTCCTCACCGGCGCCGACACCCCGACACCCTCACCCCACCCACTCGGCCCGCCGGGAGCCTGACCACCGACCCCGGCCATCCCACCTTCCTATGCCGTTTCCCATGCCGTTTGGTATGCCGTTCCTATGCGGTGCCGGGGTCGTCGAGGAAGCGGAGCAGTATGGCGGCCTCCTCGCGGAGCCGGGCGGCTCGGTCGGCGTGGGCGGGGGCGGTCAACTGCGCGGCGACTTCCAGTCGCTCGGCGGCCTCGGCGCGTACGACGTCCACCACACCGCTCTCGCTCAGCTCACACCGCACCGCTTCGGTGGCGCCGGCGCCGACCGGCGACTGCTCGAGGGCCACGCCGCGCAGTTCGGCTTCGTCCACGGGCACCGCCTCGGCGTTGTCCAGTGCGGCGAGTGTCGCGCGCAGGGCACTCACCGCGACCTTGTCGCGGGCGCGCATCGCTTCCGGCAGTGCTTGACGCATGCGAAGACGTACAGACATGTCGGCGACCTTATGACGGTGCCTCTGAACCCACAACGCGATATGTGTGGCCGGCGTCAGAGAGCACGGGCGAGGAAGACGTCGGTGATCTGGAGTACGTCGATTCCGCCGCCGTAAGCGTCGAGCAGGTGCCCGGCCTCGGCGAGTGCCTGTTCGCGGTGGTCGTCGGGCAGGATGCGATAGGCGGACAGCGACGTGAGGTAGCCGAGGTAACGGTCGGTGTCGTACCGCAGTTCCTGCCGGAACCGGAGCGAGCGCAGATCGGTGAAGCGGCCGTCCCGGCGGCACTCCGTGTCCGGCCAGACCTGGTCCCAGTTCCCGGGCTCGTCGCCGGAGAGGTCGCGAGCCAGGAAGCGGTGCGGTGACCCGGTGATCCCGTGGCGGTCTGCGATGCCGGCGAGTTCGGCGCGCAGTGCGGCGTCATGGATCCCGTGCGGGTTCCTGATCAGCGCCAGGGCACCGCCGGGGGCGAGCGCGGCGTGGACCAGGTCCCAGCGCCGGTCGCGGTCCAGGAAATTCCAGGCGGAGGCGGCGAACAGCAGGCCGTACCGCCGCCCGCCCGGTTGCCACTGCTCGAAGTCGCCGACCTCGACCCGGACGTTCGGACAGTCGGCGGTGTTGCGCCGCAGCACCTTGGCCATGCGCGCGTCGGGCTCGACGCACACCAGCGGAATCCCCAGCACGGCGAACGGCACGGTGGCCTTCCCGGTACCCGCGCCGATCTCGACAGCCGCACGGTCCCCGAGAGCCGCGTACGCCAGCACCTCCGTGACCATCGCGTCCGAGTAGCCGGGGCGGGCGGCGTCGTAGAGCTCGGCCACCTCACCGAAGACCTTGCTACGGGCCGCGTCGACGTGTCCCTCTGAGGCCATGAACGTCCCCTCGACATCTTGATCGGCAGGCGGGGAAACCTTATCGACCAGGTCCATTCACGGACCACCGCTTCAACTGGTCGGCCGAGGGCCGCTACGCCCCGCCATTTGTCTGCAGCTTTCGGTCCCGGCGGGATGCCCCGACCATCCGGCCCACGACTGCCTCGGCTCGCGCCGGGTGCTCCTCCAGCCACCTTCCGAGGTGCTCCCGGACGGACTCCCCCACACAGGTGCGCACTGCGGTGCCGCCCAGCACCCCATGGGTCGGCCCGAGGAACTCGGGACGGTCCAGCTTCACCGACACGACCGCTGTCAGACCCTCGGCGATCCGGTCGGCACCTAGATCGGGGGCCGCCGCCGTCAGGAACCGTCGCCTGCGTGCGTATGCGTTGAGCGCGGCCGCCACCCCGTCGTAGAAGCCCGCCGTGTGCGTGCCGCCGTGTGGGGTGGGCCGACTGTTGGCGAAACTCAGGACCCGCTCCTCGCCGGAGCCGCACCACCGTAGGGCCACCTCCACCGTCCCCTCCATCTCCGTCTCCTCCCGCTCGAAGCCGATGATGTCCGGGTCGACGGGTGCCTCCGTCTGCGCGTCGAGGAACGTTACGAAGTCCCGCGCCCCGCCTGGGAATTGGAACCGCATGGACCGGGAGCCCGCCGGGCGGCGCTCGTCGGTCAGCGACAGGGCCAGGCCCCGGTTCAGGAAGGCCAGTTGCCTGAAGCACTCGGCCAGCGCGGCGAACGAGCACTCCGCCGTCCCGAAGATGTCGGCGTCGGGACGGAAGGCGATGGTGGTGCCGCTGCCGGTCACCGGTCCCGCGGCGGTGGTGGGCGGGGTGACCGCGACTCCGCGTGCGTACTCCTGGACCCAGCGCACCCCTTCGCGCCGCACCTCGGCCGTGAGGCTGCTCGACAGGGCGTTGGTGACGCACGGCCCCAAGCCGAAGGGGCTCAGGGACACGTGGTGGCGGCCGCCGGACTCCGTCCAGGTATGCGTGTCGGTCAGCAGGACTTCGAGGCCGGGACCGTCGGTGTCACCTGCGGCCTCGACGGGGACACCCGGCCCGTCGTCGGCGACCCGCACACCGCCGTCGGCCGTGAGGGTGACGTCGACGGATCCGGTGCCGGCGCCGTTGGCCAGGATCTCGTTCACCGACCGGCCCACGACCTCGAACACGAGCTGGTGCAGGCCTCGTTCACCGGTTGAGCCGACGTACATCCCCGCCCGCTTGCGAATGCCTTCCGGCGCTTCCAATGCCTCGATGTCGCTGGCGTCGTACCTGATGGCTCGCTCACTCACGAAGGCCCCCTCCGGCGGTGTCCAACAGAGCTCCCCAGCTTAGGCGGAACCCAACAAAACACCAGGTCAGAGAGGGTTGGTCGAGGGTGTGGAGAGGCCGGTGAGCGGCTGCCCGGAGGCCGTCGGCCCTGCGGTCGCGAACCGCCGGCAGAACGCGGCCGAGGGGTTGCCGAGGCCGTGTACGGCCCCGTTCCCCGTGGCCCGACAGTCCCTAATTCCACGACTATCGTAAGAAACCCAACTCAGGCCCGCGCTCCTCCGTCGACGCGCAGGACCGTGCCGGTGACGTAGGAGGAGCGGTCGCTGAGGAGCCAGGCTGCGGCCTGGGCGATCTCCTGGGGGTCGGCCGCGCGGCGCAGCGGGGTGTGTGCCGTGAGTCGTTCCTGGAGGCCGGGGGACTCCGCTTCCCAGGTCCGGATCATCTCGGTCGGCGTGTTGCCGGGGGCGATGGCGTTGACGCGGATGCCTTCCGGGCCGTAGGTGACGGCGGCGGACTCGGTGAGGCTGTTGAGCGCCCGTTTCATCGCGCCGTAGACGGGCAGTTCGGGGTTGCCCATCAGGCTGCCGACGGACGAGTTGTTGACGATGGCACCGGTCCCGGCGGTGGTTCGGATGGCGGCGATCTCGGCGATCATGGCGCGCCAGACGCCCTTGAGGTTCACCTCGTAGACGTGGTCGAAGTCGGCCTCCGGCATCTGGTCCAGCGGGCCGGGCCGCTGGATCGTCGCGCCGTTGTTGAAGGCGATGTCGAGGCGGCCGTACAGGTGCACGGCGCGGTCCACGGCGGCGCGCACGCCGGCCGCGTCGGCGAGGTCGCACACGACGTACTCCGCGGTGCCGCCCGCCGCCCTGATCTCCTCGGCCACCGCCTTGAGTTGGGCCTCCGTCCGGGCGGCGAGAAGCACACGGGCGCCCTCGCGGGCGAAGAGGCGGGCCGCGGCCGCGCCGATGCCCCGCCCGGCACCGGTGATGAAGGCGACCTTGTCGGCCAGCAGGCCCAAGGGGGTGACAGTGGAGGGGTCGGTTGTGGGTTTGGTGTCGTCCATGAGAGTGAGCCTGCGCTCGGGCACGGGGGCGATCCAGGCACCGGCGGTACCTGGATGCGCGGTCCGGCCGTGCACACACTGGGGCGGTGGATCGACGAGAACTGGCGAACTTCCTGCGCAGCCGCCGTGAGCGGATCGCCCCTGCCGAGGCCGGGCTGCCCGCCGGCCCGCGCCGCCGCACCCCGGGGCTGCGCCGCGAGGAGGTCGCGCAGTTGGCGTTCATCTCGACCGAGTACTACACGCGGCTGGAGCAGGCCCGCGCGCCGCACCCGTCGCACGAGGTGCTGGCCGCGCTGGCCCGGGCCCTGCGTCTGTCGGACGCCGAACGCGACCATCTGCACCACCTCGCGGGCGTACCGCCGCTCCCGTCGGCCGGGCCCTCGCGCGAGGTACGGCAGAGCATCCTCGACCTGCTGCACCGGCTGCCGCAGGCCGCGGCGACCGTGATGTCCGCGACCTTCGAGGTACTCGCCTGGAACGAGCTGGCGGCAGCCCTGATGGAGGACTTCTCCGCCCTGCCGCGCCGCGACCGCAATCTCGTACGCCGTGTCTTTCTGGGGCCGCACCCGCACGGGCGGCGGCTGTACGGGATGTCGGACGCGGACGCGTTCGCCCGTCACTCGACGCGGCGGCTGCGCGCCGTCGCCGCCCGCTACCCCGACGACCCGGAGGTGGCCGGGCTGGTGGCCGAACTCCTCGGCGCGAGCGAGGAGTTCACTCGGCTGTGGGAGTCCCACGACGTGTCCGCCGGGCCCACCCTGCGCAAGACCTTCCAGCATCCGCTGGTCGGCCCGGTCACCGTCGACTGCGACGTCCTCGACATCGCCGACCGCGACCAGCAGGTCGTGATCTACACGGCGGCCCCGGGCTCACCCTCCGAAGAGGCGCTACGGCTGCTGTCGGTCATCGGCACGCAGCGCATGCACGTCAACTGACCGGGGGCTCGGCGGGCTCTGCGGTCCAGGTGATGTGCGGGGGCTCGACTCGTGCGCACAGGGGGCCGCCGTGCGCGTCGGTCAGGCCGAGGCGGCCGACCAGCAGGCCGTCGCGGGCGGCGGTGGCGAGTACCTCGGGGGGTACGGCGTCGAGCATGAGCTTGGCGCGGCGGAACATCGTGAAGACGCCCGCCTCGTCGACCGTGCCCCAGGACAGGTAGACGAACCGGCGTCCCAGACGGTGCTGCACGTACGGGCCCGTCACCTCGGTGCCGGTCGGCGAGGGGACGGCGACGCACTCAAGGGTCCATGTCGCGGACGCTGCGTCGCCGGGCTGCGGTTCGAGGAGTTCGGCCGGACGGTCACGGCGCTGCACGGCGACATGGACGTTGGCGTAGGCGGGGGCGTCCCCGTCGGCGGCGGGCCGACAGGCGAGCCCGGGCAGGTCGACGGCGTCGATGCGGATACGCATGCCCGCCATCATCCTCGCCCGGCGCCCCACGGCGGTCACCGGCCCCCGCGCCTCCCCGCCCCCCGCGTCTCCCCCCTCGTCTCCCTGGCGGGGGGCGACGGCGGCTCGGGCCATGGCGCGTTCCGTCCGATCTCGCGGAAATCGCGGCTGACCTGCGCGTCCCCGGAATTGTTCAGCGGTCCTCCAGGGCTGCTGAACAACTCTGCGGCCCTCAAGACTCGGTCTCGGCCAGGTGACATCCCCCGTCACCTGCACCCCCCAAAGGCGGTCCCAGGCATTTCCTCCTGGCCTGGGGCCGCCTCGCGCGCCCCACACGCAACCGACCCGGGGAAGAGAGACCTCTCCATGCGGAACATGTACATACACGGAGTCAGAAAACGTGGCAGGTCCCTGGCCTACGGCACCGCCGCGTTGCTGGCGGTGGCGGGGCTGACCGCCGCCGCCCCCGGCACCTTCGTGACACCGGCCGCCGCCGCGTCGGCGAGCCGGTCGCCGAACCACCTGGCGGGGGCCACCGCCCACGTCACGCTGATCACCGGGGACACCGTCGGGGTGGACCCGGCCGGCCGGGTCGTCGGCGTGGACCGGGGCGCGGGCCGGGCGAGGATTCCCCTCTCCGTGCAGCGCTTCGGGGGTCACACGTACGTCGTCCCCGCCGACGCGGCGGCGCTGCTGGGCAGCGGGCGGCTGGACCGGCGGCTGTTCGACGTGACCGAGCTGGTCGCGGACGGCTACGACGACGCCCACCGCACGACCCTGCCGCTGATCGTCTCCTACCAGGGCTCCGCGACGCGCGGTGTCAAACGGGCGCTGCGTTCGGCGGACGCCGACGTGGAACGCCAACTGCCCGCCGTACACGGTGAGTCGGTGACGGTCGACAAGCCGCACGCGAGCAAGGCGTGGAAGGCGCTGACCCGTCCGGCGGGCAGCTCGCTGACCACGGAGCGCGGCGTCGGCCGGGTGTGGCTGGACGCGCGGGTCGAGGCCCCGCCGCAGCCGTCCGTCGACGGCGACCCGGATCCCACGCAGGGCACCGCGCAGATCCACGCGCCGGCCGCCTGGCGGGCCGGGTACGACGGCACGGGGGTCAAGGTCGCGGTCCTGGACAGCGGGATCGACGCCACGCACCCCGATCTGCAAGGCGCGGTCGTGGCGTCGAAGGACTTCACCGGCGCGGGCGGTGTCGACGACCAGATGGGTCACGGCACCCACATCGCCTCCACGATCGCGGGCACCGGCGCGGCGAGCAACGGCCGGTACAAGGGCGTCGCGCCCGGGGCCAAGCTGCTGGTCGGCCGGGTTTTCGACAACGGCGGGTCGCAGGAGTCGTGGCTGATCGGCGCCATGCAGTGGGCCGCCGGGCAGGGCGCCAAGGTGGTCAACATGAGCCTCGGCGCGGTCGACGTCGAGGGGACGGACCCGCTGGAGCAGGCGGTGAACGACCTGTCGGCCTCCTCCGGGACGCTGTTCGTCATCGCCGCGGGCAACGACGGCCCGGACGCCGGCACGCTCAACTCGCCGGGCGCGGCGGCCGCCGCGCTCACGGTGGCCGCCGTCGACGGCAAGGACGGCCTCGCCGACTTCTCCAGCCGGGGCCCGACCGCGGACGGCGCGCTGAAGCCGGACATCGCCGCTCCCGGGGTGGACATCGTCGCCGCCAAGGCCGCCCACGGCACCGAGGGCGACCCGGCCGGCACGGCGGGCTATGTCCGGATGAGCGGTACGTCGATGGCGACGCCGCACGTCGTCGGCGCGGCCGCCGTGCTCGCCCAGGAGCATCCCGACTGGTCGGGGCAGCGGATCAAGGCCGTGCTGATGGGCTCCACGGTGCCGGTCGCCGACGCGTCGTCGACGTTCGAGCACGGCGCGGGTCGGGTCGACGTGGCCCGGGCCGTCGCCCAGAGCGTGTTCGCCGACGAGCCGTCGCTGTCGTTCGGCCTCCAGGCGTGGCCGCACGCCGACGACAAGTCGATCGCCAAGACCCTCACCTACCGCAACACCGGCGACAAGGCCGTCACCCTGGACCTGTCGGCCGCCGCGACCGGCCCCGACGGCAAGGCCGCCACGGCCGGCATGTTCACGGTGTCGCCCGCCCGGCTGACCGTCCCCGCGGGCGGCACCGCCGAGGCCACGGTCACCGCGGACACGCGCGTCGGCACGGTCGACGGCGCGTACTCGGGGATCGTCGCCGCGACGGCGGCGACGGGCGAGAGCGTGCGGACGGCCTTCGGGGTCATCCGCGAGGTGGAGTCGTACGACCTGAAGCTGCAGTTCACCGGCCGCGACGGGAAACCGGCCGCGCCCCTCTTCGCGTACGTGGCCGGGCTGGACAACGGCAGGCGCTGGACCTTCGGGATCCGGGGAAGCGAGGTGCCGGACGACGGCAAGGTCACCCTCCGCGTCCCCAAGAGCCGTTACCTCGTGGACGCCAAGCTCACCCGTAGCACGGACAGTTACGAGGAAGTGACCCAACTGGTCGCGCCCGGACTGGTGGTGGACAAGAACACCACGCTCGCGCTGGACGCCCGCACCGGCAAACCGGTCGCCATGACCGCGCCCGACGCCCATGCCGGCCTCAAGGAGGGCAGGGTCGTCTTCGGCGCCCACGGGGCGCAGCCCGCGTACGACTACGCCGGCAGCCTGGACCTGAACGGCGCCTTCGGCCGGATCTACCTCGCCCAGGCCGGACCGTCCGCCCCCGCCAAGGACTTCATCGCGCAGATCGGCGGCGTCTGGCAGCGCGGTGCCACGGGTCCGTTGTACGACCTCGTCGAGACCCGGACGGGTTCCTTCTTCACCGGCCTGAACCGTACGTTCTCCGCCCGCGGTCTCGCCAAGGTGGTGACCGGCATCGGCTCCAACGCCAAGGACAGCCAGGCGGCGCCCACGGTGGGCTGGAGCACCCCGGGCTGGCCGGCCGTGTCGAGTCTGGTCGGCAGCAACTTCGGCACCTGGCGTGCGGTGCCCGCCGCGTCCGTCGTCCACTACACGTCCACGGACAACGGGCTGCGCTGGAACCTGGGCGCGAACGTCATCAACGACACCCACCCCGGCCTTGCCGTGCTGAGCCCGCTCGTCGCCCGCCGCTTCGAACCCGGCCACACCTACCAGGAGACGTTCAACACGGGCGTGTTCGCACCCGTCACCACCGGTTCCACCGGTGTCGGCGCGCCGGGCGCGTCGCACAGCGGCACCGCGTTCGCCGTGTGCCTCCCGCTGCTGTCCGACGGCGCGGGCCACATGAACTCGGGTGACGCCGACTGGCGGTTCCGGCTCACGTCCGGCGGCACGACCGTCGCCGACAAGCGGATGGATCCGTGCGTACTCGGCCCGATGGACGGGCTGTTGCCGCACCGGGCGGACTACCGGCTGAGCCTCGACGCGGTCCGGCCCGCCCGGGACTTCACGGTCGGCCACCAGGTGTCGGCGGTGTGGACGTTCACCGCGGACGCCGCCTCCGGCACCGGGATCCAGCGGCTCCCGCTGTCGGTGGTCCGCTTCGCCCCGAAGCTGTCCCTCACCAGCACGGCGAAGGCGGGCACCCGGCTGACCGTGCCGATCGGGATCCAGGGCCCGGCGGCGGCGAAGGGCGCCGTCAAGTCCCTGACCGTGGGGGTGTCGTACGACGGCGGCCGCACCTGGCGCAACACCGCCGTGCAGACCGGCAAGACCGGCGGGCGGTTCCTGACGCTCACCCACCCGGCCGGGCCCGGCACGGTGAGCCTGAGGGCCACCCTCGTCGACACCGCCGGCAACGCGGTGACCGAGACGCTGCCGAACGCCTATCGCACCGTCCGATAGATCCCGCTGAGCAGCGTAAGGCAGGGCAGGGCAGGGCATCGGGGAGGTTTTCCTCTCCGGTGCCCTTTCTGCTAGCCGCAGATCCTGCGGTAGGGGGCGTCCGGGATGTACGTGTTCCACTCGCTCCGGGTGAGGCCCCCGGAGCCGCCGCTCGGGCCCGTGATGTCGCAGATCCGGGTGAGGGCCTGTCGCGGGGAGATGGGGTAGCTCTGGAGCGGCACGTGCGCGCTGCTTGCGTAGACGGTGTCGCCGTCCCGGCTGAAGGCGAGGGACTCGATCTCCTCGCCGGGGGTGGGCAGTCCGGTGCCGAGGGGTTGCTGTGAGGCGGTGTCCCAGAGCTGGAGGGCGCCGTGTGCGCCGCCGACGGCGAGGGTCCGGCCGTCGGGTGCGAAGGCGAGCGCGGTCACGGCCTCCGGGGTGCCCGCGGTGAGGACGCCCGTACGGTGCTGCACGCCGCCGTCCCACAGGGCCACCCGGCCGGAGGAGTCGCCGACCGCGAGGCGCGTGCCGTCGGGGCTGAAGGCCAGGGCGCGGACCTCCCTGCCCTCGCTGAGCGCGCGGCCGGTCACGGGACCGGCCGGCAGCGCGGCGTACTGGTCCTGGGAGCCCGCGAGCAACCGGCCGTCGGGCCGTACGGCGACGGTCTCGCTGGAGAAGCCCGGCAACGCGCCCTTCCTGTGGAGGGTGCCGCTCCCGGCGGCCCAGACCACCACCTGGGCGCTGTCGCCCGCGAAGCCCGAGGCCAGCAGGGTGCGGCCGGCGGGGCCGAGCGCGATGCCGAACGTCGGGTGGTCGGCCGCCGCCGGCAGGTCGAGCGAGGCGAGCACCTTGCGCGCCGGTACGTCCCACACGGTGAACCGCTGGCGCGGCGCACCGTGTGCCGACGTGGTGCCGCTGATCGCGAGCGCCCGGCCGTCCGGGCTGAACGCCAGCAGCGGGGTGGCGGCGCCCGCCCCGGGATCGAGGCCCTCGGCGGCGGGCAGCGGGGGCGGTCCGGCGAGGACGGCGCCGGTACGGGTGGCGCGCAGGGCGAAGCGGTAGCCGTCGCCGGTGCGGTTCACGACGGCGACGACGGAGCCGTCCGGGCTGAGCGCGGCGGCGTCCGGTGGTGCATCCTGCCAGCGGGGCGCGAGGTTGGCCGTCAGGTCGTACGAGCGGACCGTGGCGCCGTCGAGGAAGCGCAGCACCCGTCGTTTCCCCGGGTCCCAGGCGAGGTCCTGCACCGCTTCGTCGGCCAGCGGGTGGTGGAAGACCTGGATGCCGGACGAGGTGAGGCGCCACACCGCGAGTTCGTCGTCGTCGGCCGTGGCGAGGAACTGCCCGTCCGGGCTGAGGTCGACGTCGGTGAAACCGGTGCCGCCGGGGCTCGTCAGGTCGGCGAGGAGCCGCCTGCGCGGGATGTCCCACACGCGGATCCGGGCGGCGGAGACGACGGCCAGCAGCTTGCCGTCGACGCCGAACCGCAGCGTGCTGTTGCCGCAGCCGTGTTGCGACGCGCTCCCCCACGGGCCGGGCAGGCGCGCGCGGCGTACGGTGTCCCACACCTGGAGCGGGGTGTCGGCGAAGCAGAGGGCCAGCGGTCCGCCGTCGGGGCCGGCCGCCGCGTCGGACAGGCGATCGCCCGGCAGGGGCACCTCGAAGAGGATCTTGTCGTCCGCCGGCCGACGCAGTTGCACGGAGCCCGGCTGCCCTGAGTCCTGCTGCACTGAGTCCGGCCGTTGCGGGGTGCTCGACGTGAGGGCGAGATAACTTCGGCCGTCGGCCCCGAAGTTCATCAGGGTGGCGTGCGGCAGAGCGCGCGGGCCTGCGGCGGCGGACCGGTGGGCCGACAGGTCCCAGAGCCGTCCTCCGTCGTCCGCGGTGAGGTAGAGGGTGCGGGCGTCCGGGCTGACGCCGGACGGCCACATGCGCTCCGGCAGCCGGACCGAACTGATGAGACGGTGACTGGTCACGTCCCGCAGGACCACCCGGCGGTCGACGACGCTGACCAGGGTCCGGCCCCGGCCGGTGAGGAACCGCTGGACGTCCTTGCGCTGTTCCGGGTCGGTGAAGGTGGCCCGCTGCGGCTGGACCAGGGCGCCGAGCAGCGCCGAGCGGGTCTCGGTCAGCGGCGCGATCCGCCAGGCCGCCGCGCCGAGCAGCATGGCGGTCCGCGGATCGGACGACCGCAGGCTCTCGGCGACCGCGGCGACACGGCGGGCGGCGGCCTTGGCGCGCTGCTGGTCGCCGGTCCGGTTCTGCTGCCAGGCCAGCGCGCCGGCGGCCACGGCAAGGGCGAGGAACGCGGCGAGGGCGGTCCTGAGGGTGCGGAACCTCCTGGTGGTGCGGGCGGCGGCGGCCCCTTCGGTGGCGCGGGCGCGCAGTGCGGCGGTGAGGAAGTCCCGCTCCGAGCGGGTCAGGTCGTCGTCCTCACGCCCCACGGCCCCCGCTGCGTCGGCGAACAGCTCCTCGGCCCTGGTGAGCCGGGTGCCCCGGTACAGGGCGCCGGGGTCGCGGCCCAGTTCCTCCCAGGCGCGGGCGGCCTCGCCGAGCCGGCGCTGCTCGCGCAGCCGTTCGCGGTCCTCCTCGATCCAGCCGTGCAGCCGGGGCCAGCCGCTCATGAGCGCTTCGTGGGCGAGCTCCACGGCGCTGTCGCCCAGGGTGAGGAGGCGGGCGGCGGCGAGGCGTTCGAGTACGGCCGCCGCGTCCGGGCCCGCCCCGGTGTCCAGTTCGGCGCGCGGTGCCGGGCGGCGGGTGTCGGCGGTGCCGTCGCCGGGGGCGACCAGCCGCAGCAGGATGCGGCGGGCGGTGCGGGCCTGGGCCGGGGACAGGTCGGCGTACACCTTCTCGGCGGTGGCGGCGATCGCGCCCCGGACCCCGCCCGACTCCTCGTACGCGGTCAGGGTCAGGGCCTGGCCGCGGCGGCGGCGCCAGGTCTCCAGCAGGGCGTGCGAGAGCATCGGCAGCGCGCCGGGCCGACCGGTGACCTCGTCTACGAGCCTGGCGGTCAGCGCGCGTTCCACGGTGAGGCAGGCGGCGGTCGCCGGGCCGGTGATGGCCTCCCGTAGTTCCGCCGGGGCCAGCGGCCCGATCAGCAGGTCGGCCCCGCTCAACGCGTCCGCCAGCTCGCGGTGTTCGGCGCAGTGCCCGTAGAAGTCGCCGCGGATCGCGACGACGGCCCGCAGTCCGCTCTCGGGTCTGCGGGCCGCCAGGAGCAGTTCGAGGAAGCGGTCGCGTTCCTTCGGGTCCTGGCACAGGGTGAAGAGTTCCTCGAACTGGTCGACGATCACCCAGGTGTCCGGTCCGGCTCCGTGGTCGCCGGCCGGCGGGGTGAGGGCCCGCGCGTGGGTGTGCGCGGGCCGCTCGCCGGGGGTCAGCACCCGGATCACCGCCGGGCGGGCCGGCGCCGGGGCCTGCCGGAGCGCGGGGATCAGCCCGGCCCGCAGCAGCGAGGACTTCCCGCTGCCGGACGGTCCGAGGACCGCCGCGAAGCGGTGCTCTCGGACCAACTCCAGTAGTTGGCCGACCGGTTGGTCGCGGCCGAAGAACAGATCGCCGTGGTCCGGCTCGAACCGGGCCAGCCCCCGGTACGGCGGGGCGGCGGCGCCGGGGCCGGACGTCGCGGACTCCAGGACCGCCCGGTCCGCCTGCCGCCAGCGCTCCTCCCACTCCGCGCCGTCCGCCCCCAGCGCCGCCGCGTACGCCAGGACCAGTGCCAGCGACGGCAGTTGCTCACCGGCCGCCGCCTGGGACAGCGCGCTCGTCGAGTAGCTCGTCCGCTGCGCCATCTCCCGGTACGTGGGCCGGCCGGCCGCCTCGCGGAGGGTGCGCAGCTCGTGTGCGAGCCGCTGCACGGGGCCGCCGTCGGGGTCCACCGGTTTCTCGCGTCGTCCCACCGGGGCCTCACTCTTTCGCCTGCCATACGGAGAGGTCGGCGCCCACGTTATGTTTCCGCCGGATCCGGCGCCAATCCCAACTGGCCCTGCGCTGACGGCAGTAGGGCAGTAGGAGCGGGCAGCCGGGTCCGGAGATGGTCCGTGCCGGGTCGTTTCGGGGCGGGCCGGTGACGACTCGGGCGACGGACCCGCGTCACCTTCCGGAGCAGCGGAAGTTGGCGGCGTCGTCGGTGCTTCCGTGTCCGGTGTAGCGGGCGGCGGCCGGCCAGCGGCACAGGGGGCGGGTGGTGTCGCCGTTGGCCGCGAGGAGGGTGGCGGGGGCCTGGCCGTGTTCGACCCACTTCACGAGATCCGCCAGCGGGTCGGACGGCAGGGCGCCGGCGCCGCCGATGCAGTGCTCCACGCCGGGTGCCATGAAGAGCCGGGCGAAGCGCTCGGTCTTCGTGGTGCCGCCCATGGTGGCGAGCAGCCGCTTGTAGTAGTCGACGGTGCCCTGCGGCATGATCACCGGGTCCGCCAGGCCGTGCCACATGATCAGCTTGCCGGCGCTGTCGCGGAAGGCGCTGAGGTCGGGATCGTCGGTGCCGAGGACGTCGCCGTACTCGCGGCGGGACTGCTCGAAGTAGGTGGCGAAGTTCGCGGTGGTCAGGGTGTGCCAGTCCCAGTTGGGGTCCTTGGCGAGCCAGTACTTGAACCAGTCGCCCGGCAGCGGGTTCGGCACTCCGTCGGTGTCGGTGGTGACGGCGTATCCGTTCAGCGGGGCGCCCTGCGGGACGCCGTACCAGAGCCGGGTGCCGTCCGGGCGGCGCGGCCCGTCCCAGATGCGTTGCATCACGGTGGCGTCCTTGGCCGTGATCCGGCCGCAGGGAGTCTGCCGGCCGATCAGTCTCGCCGGGTCGTAGGCGCAGGTCCGCGGGTCTATGACGCCGTCGGTCACGCCGTCCCGGGCGTCGCATGCCGCGACGGCCGCCTGGGTGAACGCCTCGAACTTGCACTGCGGCACGAAGTCGCCCGCTTCGCGCATCACGACCTGCGGCCACATGCCCGCGGGGACGAAGCGGTCGCCGTTCAGCGCCGGGGCGGCGGCGAGGATTCCGTCGTAGTCGTCGGGGTAGCGCTGGGCCTCCATGAGGCCCATCCGTCCGCCGCCCGAACAACTGTCCCAGTACGAGTAGGCGGGCGTGCGTCCGTAGTAGGCGGCGGTGATCGCCTTGCCCTTGACGGTCATCTCGTGGGCCGAACGGTAGGCGTAGTCGTTGATCAGGGACGTGTTCATCCCGGTCGGGGACCACGCCCACGAGCCGTCCAGGGGCGAGCCGGTGTGCCCGCCGTCGGTGCCCGCGCTCGCGTAGCCCGCCCGCGCGGGGGCGGCCACCTGCTCGGGCGAGAGCCAGCCTCCGTAGGCGCCGGCGCCCGTGCCATGGAAGCGGCCGTTCCAGTTGTCCACCGGCAGCGCCATGAAGATGCCGGTGCTCTGGGGCACCACCAGGGTGACGTTGCAGATCGCGGGGGCGGTGTCGGTCTGTGCGGCGCTGGTGACCCTGGTGCCGTCCGAGAAGGTCACCTGGGCGAGGCTCTCGCAGGTGCGGACCGGCTGCCGGACGGATCCGGTGGCGGTGGCCGCCACGGCGGCCTGCCCCGGTGCCGCTCCGACCCCCGCCCCCAGCCCCATCCCGATGGCGAGGGTCAACACCGTGAGAACACCGAGCCGCCGTCTGCGGGCTCCGGGCCGGGGTGGTGCGCTGCGCTTGATCACTCTTGCCTCCCGTTCGAATCCGGGTACTTCCTGTGGCCAGTCGGTCGGTTGGCCAGTCGGTCAGTCGGCCAATTGGTCAGTCGGTCGATCGGTCAGTCGGTCGATCGGTCAGTGAGTCTGCGGCTCGCGCGGTCGGTCGACGGGTTGCCGGACGTCGTCGGCGAGCGGGTCGGCGTACAGCGCGGCGATGTCGGCGGCGTACTTCTCGGCGACCTTCCGCCGCTTGAGCTTCATGGTGGCGGTGAGCTCGTCGCCGTCGCCCTCCCAGTACGCGGGTACGACCCTGAACCGCTTGACCTGCTCCACGCGGGACAACTGGCCGTTGCCCACGGCGACGGCCGCGGCGAGGGCGTCGATCAGCGGGGCCGATTGGACCAGCGCCTTCGGGTCCGGGTCGAGGGCGTGCGCGGCGGCGAAGGCGGCCGCGGCCTGGGCGTCGAGGACGAGCAGGGCGGTGATGTACGGGCGGTTGTCGCCGATCGCCACCGCCGTGCCGATGAGCGCGGAGGCGGTGGTCAGGGCGGTCTCCACGCTCACGGGCGAGATGTTCTTGCCCGCCTCGTTGATGATGAGGTCCTTCTTGCGGTCGACGATCGTCAGGTAGCCGTCCGCGTCGGCCACCACGACGTCACCCGTGTGGAACCAGCCGTCCGCGTCCACCGCCTCGCGGGTCCGGTCCGGGTCCGCGCGGTATCCCTTCATCAGGGAGGGCCCGCGTACGAGGAACTCGCCGTCGTCCGCGCGGCGGCCCTCCAGGCCCGGCAGCAAGGTGCCGACCGTGCCGAACCGGGCCTGCGCGGGCGCGCTGACGGCGACGAAGCAGCTCAGTTCGGACATGCCCCAGCCCTCGCAGATGGCGATGCCGAGGGAGGCGAAGAACTCCAGGGTCGCGGGCGGTGTCGGCGCGGCCCCGGAGGCGGCCCACCGTACGTGATCGAGCCCGAGGCGCTCGCGCAGACCGGACAGCACCGCGCTGTCGGCGTCGGCGTACGCGGCGGCGAGTTCCGCCCCGACCGGTTCGCCCGCCTGGGTCAGTCGGCTGCGCCGGGCCCCCGTGGCGATGGCCTGCTCGACGACCTTGCGACGCTGCTCGTCGCGCTCCTCGGCGACCGTGTGCTCGAGCGCCTGCTTGAGCTTGTTCCAGATCCTGGGCACGGCCACCCAGATGGTCGGCCGGCAGTCGAGCAGCGCCTCCGCGATCCGCTTGATGTCGGGCACCACGGTCACCTGCACGCCGAAGAGCGCCAGCGCGTACAGGCCGGTGAAGCGGTCGGCGATGTGCGCCGACGGCAGGTAGGAGGTGATCCGGTCGCCGAACCGGAAGTCCAACACCTGGGCCACTCCCGCCCCTTGGGCGAGCAGGTTGGCGTGGGTGATCTCGACGCCTTTCGGGGTGCCGGTCGTCCCCGACGTGTAGATCAAGGTGAGGACGTCGTCCGGCTGTACGGCACGCCAGGTCGCCTCGAAGTCGAACCGGTCGTCGGCCAGGCCCTGTTGGCGTATGTGCTCCAGGGTGAGCGCGCCCGCGTTCGCAGCGGCCTCGTCGTCGTCCAGCACGACCACGCACTCGACGGGCGTACCGCAACTGAGCACGGTGTCCAGGTACTTCGCCTCGCACACCACCATCCTGCTCGCCGAGTTCCGCAGGACGTGCGCGAGTTGGGCCGGTGCGAGTGTGTTGTACACGGAGAACGGGGTGGCTCCCAGGTGCTGGACGGCGAGGTCCAGGGGATAGAACTCGGTCCGGTTGGCCATCATCAGCGCGACCGTGTCCCCGTGCCGGATACCCAGAGCGGCCAAGCCCGCCGCCAACACGCGTACGTCGTCGGCGAGTTCGCGCCAGGTGACGGTGCGGGTGCCGGCCACGGTGCGGAGCGCGATCGCGGCCGGGTCGACGGCCGCCGTCCGCTGGAACGCCTCGCAGACGGATGCGGGGGGCGGTGGGGTGGCATCGACGTCGTCCATCTCGTTCAGTTCCCGTCCATCGTCGGTCGGCTCGTATCGGTGCTGCGGGTGCGACGACGAAAGGCTAGGGAGACCGGGTGGTACGGGTCATCGGGTGGGGCACCCAATGATGGGCGCGTTCCGTTGTGATCGGATCACAGGGCCGGGCCACTGCCCGCGAAGAGCCTGATCGCGATCAGCAGCTCCTGGAGGTCGGCGAGCCGGCGCAGACTGCATCCGGTGCGCTCCTCGACACGGGCCAGCCGGTGGTGCGCGGTGTTGATGTGGACGCCGAGTTCCCGGGCCGCGGCCTTCACGTTCAGGTCGTGGTGCGCGAAGCACTCCACGGTCCGGATCAGCGAGCCCCCGGCGGACGCGTCCTCGGTGACGAAGTCCCGCATCCGGGCGGGGATGATGCGGGCGACGGTCTCGTCCGCGCGCAGCGTCAGATAGTCGAGGGCGCTCAGCTCGGACAGGGCGGCGACCCCGCCGCTGCGTGACAGGGTGCCCATCAGCGTCACCGCTTCGCGGTAGGCCGTCTTGAGGTCGGCGACCGTGGTGTGGCGGGTGCTGATCCCGATCGCCAGGGGTACTCCCAGGGCGGCGAGGGCGCGGCGGGCGGCTCTCACGGGCTCGGTCGGCAGTTCGCCCGCGGTGTCGCGCAGGGCGCGCACGATCACGATCTCGTCCTGCCGCAGGACGGTCAGCAGCCGGGCCGGATCGCCGACGGCCCGGGCCAGCAGGGCGGCGGCGGAGCGCAGCCCGTACTCGTCGGAGAGCGGGGCCACGGGTACCGCGGTCACCACGGCGCACGGCGTGTCGGGGCCGAGCCCGGCCTTCGTGGCCGCGCTGAGCCGTGGGCCCGGTGCGGGCTCGCGGCCCGCCAGCAGGTCTTCGAGCAGGTCCCGGCGTACCCGGTCGCCCTCCACGGCGAGGAGTTGTTCCGCGTCCAGATACGCCTGAGCGGCGACCGTGCTGGCCCGGTTGAAGAACTCCACGACCAGACCGGCCGCTTCGAGTGCGCCGTCGCCTCGCCCCGGACCGCTCGCCGCCCAGTCGGCGATCGCCTGCCACGCCATGCGGTGGGCGATGCGCACCGCGTGCATGAAATCGACCAGGGACACGCCCAGCCGGGCCCGGCGGGCGGCGTGCGGGCGGACGAACGCCACGTCCTCGTCACCGACCGGCCGGGCGCCGGCCAGCACCAGTCCGAGCGCGTCGTTCCCCTTGTGTACGTGGGTGACGACGTCGTCCAGCAGCGTGTCGTCGGCGATCGCCGCGTAGCCCGGGATCTCGGCCCGCATGGCCACCAGCGCGGCCTGCGCCAGCGCATGCCCCCGGCTGGTGATCACTTCGGCCACGTCGGTCAAGGTGGCGATCTGCGAGGGGCGACGCGTCATGGCCACAGCCTAGAGCGGCCGTCCACCGGTCTCTGTGACTCGATCACAACGGGAGTGGTGATGCGGGGGCGGCGTCGCGCAGCAGGTCCCGCAGTTTCAGTGCCGCCGGCAGCGGGGCGGCGGGCAGCGCCACGTGGACGGTCCGGCGCAGGGCCGGGTCGGTGAGGCGGCACAGGACGAGTTCGTCGGGGACCGCCCGGGACGCCAGCGAGGGGACCAGGGCCACCCCCAGACCGGCGGCCGCGTACCCGAACTTCCCGGTCCACTCCGCGATCCGGATGATCTTCCTGGGGGTGAAGCCGGCCCGCGCGCAGGCGTCGGCGAGCATCGTGGGACGGTCGCCGTACTCGCTGTGCAGCCATGCCTCGTCGCGCAGTTCGCGCAGGTCGACCGGTCCTGTCCCGGCCAGGCGGTGCCGGCGCGGGAGGGCGACGAGCAACTCGTCCTCGCACAGCACGGCCGTCGTGACTCCCTCGGCCGAGGGCAGACCGGACGGGTAGTCGCTGACGACGGCGAGGTCCAGCGCCCCGTCCGCGAGGCGCGCCAGCAGCGTGCCGGTCGAGCCCTCGACCGCGACGACGTCGACGTCCGGCCTGTCATGCTGGAGGGCCCGCAGAGCGGTCGGCACCAGCGAGATGTTCGCGGTCGCGAACGCGCCCATGTGCAGCGGCCCGCCCTGCCCCGCGTGCAGCACGGCCAACTCCCGCTCCGCCCGCGCCAACCGGCCGAGCACGTCCACGGCGTGCCGGTGCAGCGTACGGCCGGCGGGGTTGAGCCGTACGCCCCTCGGGAGCCGTTCGAACAGCGGCCCGCCCGCCCGCTGTTCCAGCCCGGCGATCCGCCGGGACACCGCGGACTGCGTGTAGTTGAGCCGGCCCGCCGCTCTCGTGAACGACCCGGTCTCGGCCACGGCCACCAACAGCCGCAGCGCGTCTGTCTCGAACACACTCCCCCACCCCCGCACTCGTACTCCGCCCATCAGCACCGCGGTCCATCCTGCCCGAGCCATTCCTCAGGCGCATGGGTCCCATGCGATCCAGTCGCTGGTGGAATGCCAGGGCTCCTCCTAACGTCGTTCACGCGGCGGAGTCAGATCCGATGAGATCGATGAGAGCGATGAGATCCGAGGGGGAAGTGTGGTGTCGGTACGGGTGGTTGGTCGGGTTGTCGGGACGGGGCGGGGCCGGTGAGCCGGGGGGCCGTGCTCGCGTTGCCGGCCATGCTGGCCGACCTGGAGGAACTCGTGCGCTGCGAGTCCTTCTCGGCCGATCACGCGGCGGTGGCGCGCAGCGCCGAGGTGGTCGGCGCGCTCGGCGCGAGGCTGCTGGGGGCCGTACCGGAGACGATCGTGATCGACGGCGTGACGCATCTGCGGTGGATCTTCGGCACACCGCGCGTGCTGCTGCTGGGGCACCACGACACGGTGTGGCCCGTGGGTTCGCTGGAGTCCCGTCCCTGGTCGGTGGCCGACGGGATCGCTCGGGGCCCCGGGGTCCTGGACATGAAGGCGGGGCTGGTGCAGATGTTCCACGCGGTGGCCTCGCTGCCCTCCCCGGAGGGGGTGTGCGTCCTGGTCAACGGGGACGAGGAGGTCGGCTCCACGACGTCTCGGCGACTGATCGAGGAGTGCGCGCGGGAGGCCGTCGCCGCCTTGGTGCTGGAGGCGTCCGCGGACGCGGAGGGTGCGCTCAAGACGGCCCGCAAGGGCACTTCGCGGTACGAGGTGGTGGTGCACGGCCGGGCCGCGCACGCGGGTCTGGAGCCGCACAAGGGGGTCAACGCGGCGGTCGAGGCGGCGCACCAGGTGCTGTCCATCGCCGGCTTCGGGGACTCGACGGGCGCGGTCGGCGGCGCCCACCCCGTCCTGGGCCGCGCGACGGTCACGCCCACGCTGCTGTCGGCCGGCAGTGCGCTCAACACGGTGCCCGCGCTGGCCAGGGTGTCGGTGGACGTGCGCGTGCCGACCCGGGCGGCGCAGGCCTCGGTCGACGCGTTCATGCGCGGGCTCACCGCCCGGACGCCGGGGGCCCGGCTGGAGGTGCTGGGCGGCGGCCGACGTCCGCCCCTGGAACCGGAGTCCTCCGCCGAGCTGTTCGCCCTCGCCGCCCGGATCGCCGCGGAACTGGGCCAGGAGCCGCTGCGGGGGAACGCCGTCGGCGGCGCTTCGGACGGCAACTACACGGCGGCGGTGGGCTGTCCGACGCTGGACGGCCTGGGGGCCGTCGGAAGCGGCGCGCACGCGGACTCCGAGTACGTCGACGTCGCCCGGATGCTCCCCCGCGCCCGTCTGCTGGCTCAGCTCGTCGCGCGGACGCGGCAGTGGCCCGGCAGGGGTGATACGGCGAGGTCGGGGTAGACGAGACTGCACACAGGCCTTCCGTACCGGCCTCGTCGTCGACCGATCAGGAGGGCAGTCATGCCAGGGATGCTGGAGAAGCTCAAGCAGTTCAGCCGGAGTCCGCAGGGGCAGCGCGCCATCGAAGAGGTCCGCCGCGCCTCCGCCGACCCCCGGCGTCGCAGTCAGCTCCAGCGGCTGATCGGCAAGCTGCGCGGCCGGCGCTGACCGACGGATCGCTGTCCGGCTGGGCATTGACCTGCGCGAAGGGTCTCAGCGCCAGCCGAAGCGGCGGTCCACCACCGCCGCGAACTCCTCCAGGGTCAGGATCGAGTCGCCGTTCTGGTCGGCGGCGTCGAAGAGCGCGGAGGAGGCGTCGGCGTCTCCTACGCCCCAGAACGGCAGGTCTCCCCACGCGGCCAGGGACGGGCCCTTCGTCCGCAAGGCGGTGATCACCTCTTCGCGGGTCAGGGTCCCGTTCTCGTCGAGGTCGAGCGCCTCGAACAGCTTCCGCGCCTTGTCACTCGCCACGTCGGTCCCGTCCCTCTCGTCGGTAGCCGGGCGGGTCCGCCCAGCCCGGCTCGCTCACCGACGAGAACGCCTCACATCCCGCTCCGGTTCCGCTCGGAGTGTCGGGGCCGTCGTTTCCGGGTCTCGCGCTCGGCAGGAACGTCTGGCGGGCCCACAGGCTCAGCAGTGCCGTCCCGCCGACCAGCAGCGGCACCGGGTCACGGGCCGGCGGCGACAGCACGTATCCCAGCGCCGTGACCGTGCAGACGGTCAGGGGGACGAACGCCGCCGCGCCCTCCGTCCCCCAGCGCAACGCCGGCCGAGCCGTGCCCAGGACGCTGGCCCCGCCGGGCACCCAAGGGCCGACGGCGACCACCAGCAGACCCGCCGTGTCGCAGGCGTCGGCCAGCGGACACGACGACATGGCCTCGCCGGGGTACGGGCCGGCCGTCCACAGCCGCAGGGTGTCGCCGACCAGCGTGAGGGACAGCCCGCCGATCCCGACCCACAGCGTGGCTCGCTGGTCGCTGCGCACGAGACGGCGCAGGGCGAACAGGAAGCCGAGGAAGACGACTTCCGCGGTCCACAGGACACCGACCATGCCCGTCCCCGGCCGCCAGCCCTCAGCGGTCACCGGCCCCCGCAGCAGCACCCATCCCGTCAGGAACACGGCCCCGGACATGACGATCCCGTCCAGCACCCGCCGCAGCACCACGTTCCGGCCCGCGCCGGCGTCGGCCGCGACCACCAGACCGGCCATCGCCAGGCCGACCGCCAGCGTCACACCGGTGACCACCAGCGGGCCGAGCAGCGAGCGCGCGTCCCGTCCCGAAGCCTGCGGGTGGGCCGACAGGACGTTGGCCACCCCCCGGTACACACCTCCGGCCGCCGCCGAAGTCCCCAGGAGCAGCAGCCGCGTGCGCACCCGGCCGCTCGTCCCCCACGCCCGCAGGAGCAGCGAGGCGGCCAACGCCCAGCAGCCGGCGGCCGGCCCGAAGGCCGCGATCCGGACCGCCGTGCCCCCGGCCGCCCACGGCCCGCCGAACGCCAGCGCCGCTCCGACGAGACATGCCACGCCCACCGCGCCCCAGGCCCGACGGGCCCGAACCTCCAGCACGTCCGGCGACTTCCCCAACCCCACCATCAGGTGCGCCCTTCAAACCGTCCCCCCGCCTGCGGGGCCTCCCCTACGGCCCCCTGATCCACTCCCCGACCGTAAAGACTCGCCACCGGCCGCGACCGGAACAGTCGGCTCATTCACTCGTACTGTGTAAGGGAAGGACGATCACCGGGCGTCCGGCAGGATGTCCCTGTGCCTCTCACCCCGATCCCCCGAGTCCATGACCGCGCGGTCCGGTCGGCGGCGCGGATCCGGCTGGTGGCGGCCGGGGCGGCGGTGGTGACCGTCGGGGTGGGGCTGGGGCTGCGGGCGGTGGCGGCGGGGAGCGTGGCGAAGTACGGCGGGGACGCGCTGTACACCGTCCTGCTGCTCTCCCTCGTCGTCGTGGTGGCGCCCCGGATGACGCCCCTGACGGCCGCCGGGAGCGCGCTGGCCGTCAGTTGGGCGGTCGAGTTCCTTCAGCTCAGCGATGTGCCGGCGGAGCTGTCCCGGCGCAGCGCCGTCGGCCGCCTCGTCCTCGGTTCCACCTTCAATCCGCCGGACCTGTTCTGGTACGCGGTCGGTGCCGCGGCGGGCTGGCTCGTCCTCACCGCGGTGCGTGCCGTCCCGTCGCGCCGCTGACCGCCGGTCACATCTTCGTCGCGCCCGCGGCGAGGTCCCGCAGGAAGTGGCGGGCGCCGATCAGGAAGACGACGATCAGCGGGATCACGCTCATCAGCGCGCCGGCCATCACGAGGGAGTAGTCGGTGTTGTAGAGGACGTTGAGGTTGGCGAGGGCCACCTGGAGGGTGAGCCGGTCGGGGTCGACCATGACGACCAGGGGCCAGATGTAGTCGTTCCAGATGCCGATGAACGTGAAGATGCCGAGGAACGCGAGGGCCGGCCGGAACAGCGGCAGCGCGACCTGCCAGTACAGCCGGAAGAAACCGGCGCCGTCGATCCGTCCGGCGTCCAGGAGTTCGTCGGGCAGCGAGTTCTGGGCGTACTGGCGCATCCAGAAGATGCCGAAGGCGTTGGCCGCGCCGGGGATGACCAGCGCCTTCAGCGAGCCGGCCCAGCCGAACTCGGCCATGGTGACGAACTGCGGGACCAGGGAGAGCTGCGCGGGAATCATGTACGTGATCAGCAGCGCGCCGAAGAGGAACTTCTTCGCCGGGAACGTGTACTTCGCGAAGGCGAACGCGGCCAGCGAGTCGAAGAACAGCACCAGCAGGGTCCCGCACACGGCGGCGAGGACGGTGTTGAGCAGCGAGCCGAAGAAGTCGACGGTGTCGAGCACCCGCCGCATGTTGTCCAGGAGATGCGGTCCCGGGATCAGCTTGGGCGGGTAGCGGTAGATGTCCTGGGTGGTGCCGGAGGCCATCACCACCAGCCAGTAGAACGGGAAGAGCGAGACCAGCACGCCGAGCAGCAGCGCCGCCCGGACCGCGACCCGGGTGAGTCTGCTGCCGGCGCCGATGGCGAGGCCCGCGTTGCCGGTCGACCTGTCGTGGGAGTCAGCGGCCATTGCGGGCCCCCTTCCGGCGCAGCTTGGGGCGGTCGTCGCTCTCGGAGCCGGAGACCAGCCGCCAGTTGACGATGGTGAAGACCGCGATGATCGCGAAGAGGAGCCAGCCCATCGCGGCCCCGTAGCCGAACTGGTGCTCCCTGAACGCCTTCTGCCAGAGATAGAGCACGACGGTCATGCCTTCCTGGCCGGGTCCGCCCGTGGTGCCGACGTCGGTGGACTGGAAGAGGACCTGGGACTCGGTGAAGATCTGCAGGCCGTTGATGGTGGAGGTGACGGCGGCGAACAGGATCACCGGCCGCAGTTGCGGCACCACGACCCGGAAGAGGGTCTGCACGCTGTTCGCGCCGTCGACGCGGGCGGCCTCGAAGTGCTCGGTGGGGATGGCCTGGAGGCCCGCCAGGAAGATCAGGGCGTTGTAGCCGACCCACCGCCAGATGATCATGATGGACAGGGCCGACTTGATGCCCCACTCGGAGGACAGCCAGCCGACGCCGTCCAGTCCGAGCGCCCGCAGCGCCGAGTTGGCCAGCCCGCTCTGGGCGAAGACCGAGCCGAAGACGATGGTCATGGCGACCATCGAGGTGACGTTGGGGACGAAGTACGCGACCCGGTACGCGCCGGTGAACCGGACCTGGGAGTGCAGCAGGAACGCGATCACCAGGGCCAGGAACAGCATCGGCACGGTGGACAGGAACCAGATCTCGAAGGTGTTGAGCACCGAGTGCCAGAACACCGAGTCCTCGACCAGCCAGCCGTACTGCCGGAGGCCGACGAAGCGCATGTCGCCGATGCCGTCCCAGTCCTGGAAGGACAGATAGAGGGAGAAGACCACCGGGAAGGCGCCGAAGACGGCGAACAGCACGTAGAACGGGGAGATGGCGAGGTACGGCGGGAGATGCCGGCGCCACCGGCCGCGCGGGCCGTCCGCGTACGCCCGCCCGCCGCCGCTCGCCCCCTCGCTCTCGCTCTCGCCCCGGTCGGTCGCCGGGACCCGGGCCGCTCCCGCGACGGTGGCCATGTCAGCTCACCCCCAGCCGGGACAGCGTGGTCGTGGCGGTGTCCACCGCGTCCCGCCAGGCTCTGTCGGGGTTCTTGCCGAGCATTTCCACGTTGGTCAGCTCCTGGAAGAAGGGGGTGTTGGCGGTCTCCTCGTAGGGGCTGAAGTAGACGACCGGAGCGCTGCGGGCGGCGGGGCCGAAGACGTCGATGGGCCGCTGGCCGCCGAAGAAGGCGTCGGGCGTGTGCATCGCTGGGTCGGCGTAGGCGGCCGGAGTGGTGGGGAACAGGGACATCTCCCGGTAGCTCTCGAGCTGGTTCTCCGGGCCGAGCAGCCACTTCAGGAAGGCGAAGGCGCCCTCCGGGTCCCGGCAGTAGCGGGTCAGGGTGACGTACGACCCGCCGTAGTTGGCCGGGCCGTCCGGCATTCCGGTCAGCCGCCAGGCGCCGGACGTCTCCGCCGCGGCCTCCTTCAGGCCGTTGATCGCCCACACCGCGGTGGTCATCGTGGTGACCCGGCCGCCGCTCATGGCCGCGTTGAAGTCGGGCGTGCCGTCCGTGATCCCGGCGCTGAGCCCCTGCCGGAGCAACTCCACGGACAGGTCCCAGGCGCGTCTGACGTGCGGCTGGTCGCCGATGAAGCGGTTGCCGGCGTCCACGAACTGCTTGCTGCTCTGGAGCAGGATCTGCTGGAAGACGTTGCCGATGTTGCTCACCAGGTAGGGCTTGCCGGGTGCCTTCGCGCGGAGCGTCCGCCCGGCGGCGAGGTACTTCTCCCAGGTGGAGACGGCCTTGGCGACCTCCTGCGGTTCGTCGGGCAGTCCGGCCCGCGCGAAGAGGTCCCCGCGGTAGTAGAGCGCGGTGGGGCCGGCGTCGAGGGGGAAGCCGATCATCCGGCCGGACGGGGTGAAGCAGCTCTTCCATTTCCAGTCGAGGTACCGGTCGCGGACGGTGCCCGCGCCGAGCGTCCGCAGGTCGAGGAACTCGTTCTCGTCGGGGAAGAACGTGGCGAGGTTGTCGGAGTTGACGACCGTCAGGTCCGGCACGTAGGCGCGGGCGGCCAGGCTGGTGCGCACCTTCGAGTCGATGTCGCCGTCGGGGATCTGGGAGCCCTTCACCTTCAGCCCCGGCACGCCGGGCACGGCGCGTCCGGCGGTGGCGAGCAGTTTCTCGCTCAGGGCGCCCTTCCAGTACCAGAGGCTCAGGTGGTCGGTGCCCACGGAGGCCGAGCCGCCCTCGGCCCCGCATCCCGACAGGCCCAGCAGGGCTCCGCCGACACCGCCGAGGGAGGCCCCCAGCAGGCGTCTGCGGGAGATCGTTCGGTGTTCCATCGGCGCGCGCTCACTTTCCGGACAACGAGGACAACGATGTCGAGCAGTGGATTCCGGGCTCGGGGATGACAGCGAATCGGACGGCGGCTTCGGCGAGTCGGAGCGCCGTGAACGTTCACGTGAACGTTGCCGTTGAGTATCGGGGCGGCCGAAAACCAGTGTCAAGGGACCTGCGTCGGCAACCTGCTGACGATCCTTGAGGGGCCGAGGGGCGAGAGTTGAGGGCAGCGGGGCGGTCAGGCCGAGCCGCGTACGACCAGCTCGGGGATCACCCAGGCGTCCGGGCCGCCGAGCGGCTCCTCGCCGGCCCGCAGCCGGGCGACCTGCTCGACGGCCAGGCGTCCCAGCTGTCGTTTGTCGAGGTGCAAGGTGGTCAGGGCGGGTTCCACGAGTTCCCCGAGCGAGAGTCCGTCGAAGCCCATGACGGCCAGAGCGTCCGGGATGCGGCGGCCGCGGCGGCGGGCGGCGCGCATCGCGCCGACGGCGATCAGGTCGTTGAACCCGAAGACGGCCGTCAGCGCGGGCCGCGCGTCCAGGAGCCGTTCCATGCCGGCCTCGCCGCCGGCCACGCTGTGCTCGGGGCACCGTACGATCCAGCCGTCGTCGACGGGCAGTCCGTGCCGCCGGACCTCGGCCAGGAAGGCCGACCGCCGGGGGCCGGGGGCGTCGAGCCGCTCGCCGTCCAGCATGCCGATCCTGCGGTGTCCGGCGCGGACGAGGTGGGCGATGCCCTGCTCCAGGCCCGCGGCGGCGTCGATGCCGACGGCGGCGAAACGGGTCTGCCGCGGGCCGCGCTCCAGCAGCACCAGCGGTACGCCGCCGAGGTGCCGGGCGAGGACGTCGTCCTGGTTCTTGAAGTAGCCGACGACCGCGTCCGCCTGGTGGGACAGCACGTCGAGAGCCTCGCGCTCCCTGGCGTCGTCGGTGCGGGAGTCCCAGACGACCACCTGCCAGCCGCGCTGCTCGGCGGCCTCCAGGACACCGGCGGCCACCTCGGGGAAGAACGGGTTCATCAGGTCCGGGATCACGAGCCCGACCGTCACCGCTCCCTTGCGGACGAGGCCGCGCGCGAACCGGCTCGGCCGGTAGTCCAGCAGCCGTGCCGCCTCCAGCACCCGTTCCTTGGTGGCCGGATCGATCTCGCCCTTGTCGTTGACTGCCCGGGACACCGTCTGACGGGACACCCCGGCCAAGTGGGCGACGTCATGGATCGTCGCCCGGCGGCGAGGGCCGTCGGGCTCGTCGGTACGCGGCTCCCGCTGCTGGTCGTCGGCCCACACGCTGTGCACTGTATCCGCGGACGGGGCGATCGCGGCACGGGGTGCCGGACCGCCGCCTCACACCCTTCCGGGACCCTGCCGTCACGGGCCTTTCGGTGGTGATCGTCGTGATCACCGCGGCTGCCCTCGGGACCGTTCGGAGCCGTACACACCTCAAGACCCGCTCCCGGAGGAGCGGGCCTTGAGGTACTGGAGCCGCCGTGCGGGGCCGGCCGTCGGGCGGGCCCGCACCTGCTAGCAGCGGTCGGAGCTGTTCACTGCGCGGTCGCGGACGATGGACTGGCCCAGCGGATTGCCATTGCTGTCGGTGACGTTGGCCTTGGCGTCGTAGAAGGCGCCGTAGGACTTGATGTCCTTGTACCCGCGGCCTCGCCAGGAATTGACGGTCCACGTGCCGCCGTTGGTGGTGCCATACGTGTACTTCTCGACGTGGAAGATCGGGTTGACGCGCACCGTGCGCATCAGCGGGCGCAGGGTGACCCAGCCCACCCTCCTCGCGGGCACGGTGAGAGTCGTGGTCTTGGACCAGCCCTTGGCCTTGGCGTAGGACCACTGGTGCTCGTAGGTAAACGTGGCCTGGGTGCTCAGGACCTCCGGGAGGATGCTCCAATCGACACCGAACGAGCCGCCGACACTGTTGACCGTGGTGCTGGTCGTGGTGCCGGTCGACTGCACCGCCTGGGCCAGCTGGGAGCCCGTGCTGCAGTTGATCAGGGTGTCGCTGGTCTTCGTCTCAGATCCGGTCCAGGTCCAGCTGGACGCCTGGGGGTAGGAGCACCAGCCCTGGAAGCGCTCCGTGGGGTGCGGCATGCTGGGATTCGACTGGAAACCGCGCGCGACGTCCTTGGCGACCATGCCCGTGTTCACGTTGATGAACCAGTAGGACCTCGCGGTTGAACCGGTGCAGATGCTCATCAGCAGCTTGTCCGTGTTGAACGGGTCCTTGCCTTTGAGGTCGGTGGCGGCACTCGCCGGCGACACGAGGCCCAGCACCGAGGCGAGGCTCACGGCCCCTGCCACGACGGCGCGCTTTGCCGTAGTACGTGAAATTCTTTTACGCATCGGAGAATACACACTCCTTCAAGAACATGTCGGTGACGACACCGGAACCTGGGGGCGAAGGGCGCGTTGTGCAGCGGCCTCTGAGACGCAACTTTCGGGCGCACAGAGTTGTTTTTCAATGCAGGCCAGATGAGCAAACAACTCCAGGATGATGCAATAAATCGGACATAACGCGCCAAATCATCCACATTTTGGGGTGGCTTCGGGGTATCCGTCATCGCTGCGCCGGTCGGGTTCCAACACAGGCGATAAAGGACCGTGTACGGGCGATACGACCGTCCGGAACACCGGCCATGAAAACGACGCAGCCCAAACCCACGAATCCGCCACCGCCCGCCGGGCAAATCAACCTGGCAAATCAACCCGGCACACCAACCGGACAAATCAAATCGCCGGGTCAGGAGGTCGAGCGGCAGCGAATTCCAGGGGCGCGGCGCAGAGACCCCGGTAAAGGCACGCCGGGGAGGTACGTGCGCCATTCGCAGGCGGCCAAGGGATTTCCGGCACGGGCACAGAGCCGGGCGGCGACTTCCGAGGGAGCGACAGCGTTTTTCCGGACCGGGACATGCCTGCCGCCGGCGTACACCGAGTTCCCGCCCGCCGAAGACGAGCAGCCCCGCCTAGCGTCGGAGCCGGTCGCTCGGCACGCGTCCGGGCACGCGTCCGGCGGGCGGTTCTTCCGTGCCCGGCCGCCAGGCCGATGACACCGCCACCGCCTTCCACCTGATCACGGACCCGCGCGTCCATCACGTCCTGGCCGCGGTCGGCCGACCCGCCCGCAACCCCGGTGTCCGGCAGGGGCGGGTGCCGCGCGGCTCCCGCCCCTGCTGCGCCCGCCCCCGCTGTGGCGGCCGGTGGGTCAGGCGGTGACGGGTTGCGGGTCGTCGACCGGCGTCGAAAGACGGCCTGTGCGGTGCAGGCCGTACAGTGCGGCCGCGCCGGCGAGGCCGAGCAGGCACAGGGAGATCCACGGCAGCGCGGGCATCCCCGCCTCGCGGGCCGCGTCGAGGGCCGCGCCGGTGAGCAGGTTGCCGAGGGTGATGCCGACCCCGCAGATCGTGTTGTAGAGCCCGTAGTGCGTGGCGACGAGACGGTCACCGGAGAGCCGGACGATGGTGTCCATCTCGAAGGGATAGGCGATCATCGTGCCGACCGCCAGCAGCAGCGCGGCGAGCATGGGCGGTACCGCGGCCGTCAGCCACAGGCCGGCACCGGACCCGGGGACGGGCACGACTGTGGCCGCCAGCAGAGGCACGAAGGCCACGCCCATGACCGCCAGCCCCCGGGCCAGCGCCTGACCCGGTTCGTAACGGGCCTTGCACCAGGCGGTCACCCTGGTCTGGCCGAGGATCGTGGCGAGTCCGGAGACGGCGAAGAGCGCCGCCACCGCCGCGGTGCCGAGCTCCCCGTCGCCGCCGACCCGTCGGACCTCCAACGGGAGTGCGAGATAGACCTGGAACGAGAGGACGTACGACCCGATCATGGCGCCGGAGAAGAGCAGGAACGGACGGTTGGCGAGGATGCCGCGCCACTGGGTGAGAACGCCGTCGCGGTCCCGGCCCGCCTCGCCCTTCTCGCCCTTCCGGTCGTCGGCGCGCCGGGTGGGCAGCGCTCGGATCTGCACGACGCTGAGCAGCGCGAAGATACCGGCGGCGACCAGGCAGGTGACTCGGAAGTCCACCCCGGTCAGCACCATTCCGACGAGCGGGCCGAGCAGGATTCCGGCCTGGTAGAAGACGTTGAACAGGGCGAACGCCTCGACCCTGCGCTCCCCCGCGTCGGCGGCGAGGTAGGCGCGGACCGCCGGGTTGAACAGCGCCCCGGCGAGGCCGGTGGCCGCGGAGGCCGCGATGAGGGCGGTCAGCGAGTCGACCAGGCCGAGCGTCGCGAAGCCGACCGTGCGCAGCAGGCAGCCGGCGACGATCATCGGCTTGTAGCCGAACCGGTCGGCGAGCGTCCCGCCGACGAGGAACATGCCCTGCTGGCTGAAGTTCCGTACGCCGAGGACGAGTCCGACCACCCAGCCGGCCAGTCCGAGCGTGCCGGACAGGTGAGCGGCCAGGTAGGGCATGAGCATGTAGAAGCCGAGGTTGATGGTGAACTGATTGACCATCAGCAGCCGGACGCTGCGTTCGTAGGTGCGTACCTGCGCGAGGGTGCCCTTCACCGGCCCTCCTCCGCCGGCTCGAGGGTGAGCGGGTCGATCACGGTGGTGCTGCGTGTCCAGTGGGTGACTTCCTTCTCGTCCCCGCGTCCGATCACCTCGGGTTCGGGAGCGGGCGGGGCGTCGAGGAGGCCGTGGGCGGCGCAGTAGTCGTCGTCGAAGACCGTCCCGAGGTAGCGCTGCGGGCCGTCGGGGAAGACGGCCGCGATCCGGGTGTCGGCGGGCCGGGTACGGGCCAGCCATCCCGCGACCAGGGCGACGGCGCCGACGCTCCACCCGCCGGTGGCGTAGTGCGAGGTGGCCAGTCGGCGGCAGGTCCACACGGCTTCGGCCGGGGCCACCCAGTGGACCTCGGAGAAGGCGTCGTAGGCGACGTTGCGGGGATAGATGCTGGACCCGAGGCCCCGCATCAGGCGCGGCCGGGCCGGCTGGCCGAAGATCGTCGAGCCGATGGTGTCGACGCCGACCGTCTCCAGCCCGGGATAGAGCTGCTTCAGTACCCGGGAGACGCCGGCGGAGTGCCCGCCGGTGCCCACGCTGCACACCAGGACGTCGATGTGGCCCAGCTCGGTGGCCAGTTCCAGGGCGAGCGGGGTGTACGCGCTCGTGTTGTCCGGGTTGTTGTACTGGTCCGGACACCATGAGTCGGGGTGCTGTGCCATCAGTTGCCGGACTCGCTCGCGGCGGGCCTGCTGCCAGCCGCCGGTGGGGTGCGGCTCGGAGGCGACGTCGACCCGGGCGCCGTATGCGGTGAGCAGCCGGGTCATGGACGTCTCCAGGCCCGGGTCGGTGACCAGGGTGACCGGGTGGCCGTGGACCAGACCGGCCAGGGCGAGCCCGAGTCCGAGGGTGCCGCTGGTGGACTCGATGATCCGGGCACCGGGACGCAGGTCGCCGCGGGCGCGGGCGCGCTCGACCATGTGCAGGCCGGGCCGGTCCTTGATGCCGCCGGGGTTGAAGCCTTCGAGCTTCGCCCAGAAGCCGCGGTCCGGGGGTGTCAGCGGCTCGGACACCCGCAGCAGCGGCGTGTTGCCCACCAGCGCCGAGAGGGCGGGCCGGTCGGGTGTGGGAGCGGTGTTCGTCAGTGGCTGCATGTCTTTCGCTCTCGCTCGATGAATGCGCGGTGCGTGCTCATCTCGCGCGACGGTCACACGGCGGACGGGTCCTGCCCGTCCGGGGCCGTGCAGCCGTGGCGCGGCAGCCGTGCGGTGCCGGCTGCGGGCGGGAGGTCTAGATGCGCCACCGCGAGGTGCGGACCAGCGCGGTTCTGCCCGTGTGCCGGGTGCGGAAGCGATACGGCCGTCGGTGGGCGGACGCGGCGGC
This sequence comes from Streptomyces sp. yr375, assembly GCF_900110755.1. Taxonomy (GTDB): domain Bacteria; phylum Actinomycetota; class Actinomycetes; order Streptomycetales; family Streptomycetaceae; genus Streptomyces. The sequence continues at coordinate 117,884 of NZ_FOFF01000011.1, read as the reverse complement.
CGGCAGCGCGAAGACGCCGACGGGCAGGGTCGCCCCGGTGTCGGCAGGCGGTTGCTGAGCGACCTGGGGCGTCGTCCGGGCCGCCTCGTCCAGGGCACAGCGTTCGGTCCCGTGGTGTCGGTGCGGTCCGTGGGGCACTGGGCCGCTCGCCGCCGGCCAGGCCGCTGCCGTGCCCACGGCGCGTACCGGCGTCCGGCCCGGTTCCGCCGACTGCCCGTGTGCGACGACGCACAGGCCGATCACCGCGAGCAGGACGCCGGACAGCACAGCGACGAGTGCGCGCGGCAGACGCGCGGCGGTCACGGCCGGCCGGGCACGTGCGGGCGTACGGGTACGGGTACGGGAAGGTGTCGGCACAGGTTCTCCGTGCGCCTGCTCCCCCTTCGGGCATGGCGGCAGCCAAGGCCGAGGAGAGGGGGCGGCGAGCAGGTGTGGGGGCCGGGAGGGGCAGGACGGCATCGACGATCCGGACCCGCTGTGTCACGTCCATGTGCGCGGGATCCAAAGCGGCCGGAGCAGGAAGAGGACTCCGGCTCTAGACCTGCTGAACCACGGACGATCTCAGGGCCGTCGACGACCTGGCGGACCGCGCCGAGTCATGGGAACCCTGCCTGGCCGAGACACGCCCGACGGTGGCTGATTCGCTGACCGACACGGCAAAGTACGGCGGTGACAGCACCGGACCCTGCTGCGGCTGCCCGGAGACGCAGTGCTCACCCGGGTGCGGGGCGCCGTGTCCGTCGTCCGGGTCGGCTATCGCGACACCCTTTTCGTGCACTGCGGGAGCGGGCGCCGAGGCGGTGGTCGCGAGGTGTCCAGTGATGCCTTCGGCGCTCTCGGCGCCCAGCCCGTGCGTCCACACGATGCCGAACAGCAGCACGGCCATGGCCGACACACGGAGCGACGGGCCCGCGGAAACACGGGCCCGCATCATGCGCGGGATCGACCAAGCCGTAATCACGCCGTGATACTAGCGGCTTGTAGACCTTGGTCAGGGAACTCCCGCACAACATCGCGTCAACGAGCCAAGCGAATGACCGATTTGCTTCGGCGAGCGGCGAGCGCACCGGGGATCGCCGGCCGTCATACGACGATGCAGGTCATGGCCGCCCACAGCAGGGGGGAGTGTTCGATCCGGCCGTCGGCGCGCCAGCGGTCGAGTTGTCCGCGCTGCCAGCGGGCGAGCCGGCTCACGGGGTCGTGGTGCTCGTGGGCGGTGTCGACGGCGATGATCGCCTCGGTCAGTGGGCGTACGGTCTCGGGCAGGCCGGCCAGCCGGTGGAAGGCGAGGCTGGTCGGCAGCGTCCAGCGGGTGGCGGTGACCAGTTCGGCACCGTTGTGGAGCATCGCCGTCGCCAGGCCGAACGACTCGGCGAAGCGGAGATCGCCGCCGCTCTCGCAGCCGATGAGGGCGACACGCGGCGGTGCCGGCCAGATCCGCGCGCCCGGCTCTCCGTCGGCACGCAAGGGAAGCGTGCCCAGCAGGAGGTCCTTGGCGGACAACGGCCGATGGGTGCGCAGCGGTTCGGCCAGACCGGAGGTCCCGGGGCCGCAGCACAGGTGGAGCGTGCCGTCCTCGCTCTGCCCGCTCTCGACCGGCGCGCCGCTGACGTGTCCGACGTACAGGAGTCTGCGGGCCCCCTCGCGGAGGACGCCGCCGAGCCACTCCCGGTCCAGGTCGGTACGGCGCAACGCCTCCGCCGGGGTCGCGACGGACGGTACGGCGTCGCCCGCGTCGAGGCGGCTCCGGACGAACGACAGCAGCTCCGGGTCCGAGCCGGGCGGTCCCAGGACCGAGCCGAGCGGGGAGTCGGCCCGGAATCCGGGGACCCGGGGGTCGAGGACGAGAACGACCGCGTCCGTGCCTCTTCCTTCTCCCTTTCCCTTTCGCCTTCCCGTGTCCGTGTCCGGTGTTGGACTCGTGGTGGGTTGCTGTCGTCGGAGGGACGCCGGTGCGGTGGTCACGACGTCTGCCAGGTCGATGAGCCGTACGTCGGTGGCGTCGTCGACGGCGAGTAGTTCCCAGGGGATCTGGGCGACGCGGGGAGACGGCTGGATCCGCACGAGCGGGCGGCCGGCGCGTGCCGACACCTGGCGTATCTGCGCCGTCAGCCCCTCCGGCCACAGCGCCTCGGCCAGCAGCCGGGCGAGCCGCCGCTCGGTCCGGTGGTCCGCCAGCGCCCCCGACTCGAACGCGCGCCCCATCCCCTCCGCTCCCCCGCCCGCCCCGGGCAGCGCGTCAACCAGCGCGCGCACTGCCGCGTCGACCTCGTCGCCGGGCCCGCGACCGGTGCCGAAGCCCTGGGCCCCGCCGGCCCACGTCCAGGTCATGAACAGGTCGCCGGCGTCGGCCAGTCGGACCTGGACGACCGGGCGGTTCGTCAGGTCGTCGGTGTTCCAGAACGGTGTCTCCGCGTCGTCCACGATCCGTCGGCGATAGCGGAACTCGGCCGCCGCGATGTACTCCTGAAGCGCGACCCGGCCCGTTTCCGCCGCCATCCGCACCTTCGGGGGCGGTGCGACGCGCAACCCGGCGGAGGCCGCGGCGTCCGCCGCCACACCGCCGAGCGTCACCGGGCCGTCGACCTGCCCGTACGCCTTCATGGCCGCGCTCGGGAAGACCGACGCGGGGTCTTCGTCCGGCCCGGCGGGCAGCGTACGGGCCGGGGTCGGGGCCAGGGCCAGGGCCAGGGAGGCTCCCGCGCTGCGGTGTTCCACCAGTTCGAAGAGCAGCCCCTGATCCTGTCGGCGTACGGCGAGACGGAACACCAACTGCATTGCCTCGTCCGCCAGTTGCAGCCACTGACTGCGGGCGTGGGCGGTGACGAAGTCGTAGCGCGCCGCCTCCAGGGCCAAAGCCGCGGGGAGCGCGAGGGAGAGCGCGGTGCCGAGGGACTTGCTCTCGCGGTCGCCGTGGTCGCCGTGGTCTGTCCGGTTCAGGTTGTCTTCGAGGGTTCGCGCGAGCATGAGGTCGACCTGCGCGCACCGCTCGTGCATCTCCCGCGCCTGGTACACGTCGCGGGCTTCCTGGGCCAGCCGCCGCATCTCGGTGATGTCGCCCCGGCCGTACGCGTGTTGGGCGCCCAGCAGCATCGTGTCGGCGGCGGCGGTCGAAGCGCCGAGGCGTTCGAAGCGGGCCAGGCTCGACGCCATCAGGTCGCCCGCGCCGGTGAGGTCGCCGCGCCGGCCGGCGAGAAAGCTGCGGGCCTGTTCGCAGACCGCCAGCTCGCCGAACCGCTGTTGCCGCTCGAAGAACTCGGACGCCTCGTCGAACAGCCGCTCCGCGCGGTCGAAGTCGCCCCGGTCCAGGGCGAGATCCGCCCGGTGCGCGAGCAGCGCGTGCTGCTCACCGGTGTCCCCCATCGCACGGAACGCGTCCTCGGCGCGGGCGAAGTAGTCCTCGGCCGGGTCGTACCGCCCGGTCTCGCCGCAGATCACGCCGAGGGCGATCAGCAGCCTCGGGAGGGTCTCCACCGCGGTCGCCGGCGTGGTGGACAGCAGCAGCGAGGCATGTTCCTCGGCCGTTCCCCACTCGCCCCGCTCCATCAGCAGATGCACCCGGTTCAGGCCGAGTTCGGCCGAGCGCAGTCCGTCGGGGTCGTCGAACTCCGGGAGTGTGAGCGCCGCTTCGTCGAGGCAGGCCAGCGCCTCGTCCAGGCGTCCGGTCCGGCGCAGCAGGTCGGTTCTGGCGATCTGCGTCTTCAGCAGGGTTTCCAGCCACAGTTGACGGCCCTTCGGCCCCATCGGCGCCGACGCGATGCCGTCGAGCAGGGCGCGGGACCGTTCGACGGCGTCCTCCGCCGCGGGCAGGTCCGTGGCGTCGAGCCGGACGCTCGCGAGGTCGGACAGCAGGTGCGCCCGCAGGAACCGCACGTCGGGCGAGTCCTCGAGGGACTCGGCAAGGGCGAGCATCTCCTCGTAGACGGCGCACGCGGCCGTGAGGTCTGCCGCCGACTGGTGTCGCCGGGCCAGGGCGAAGCCGCTGTCAAAGGGGTCTCCGTACAGGTGCGGCACCGCCGCGATCTCCTCGTCCGGCATCTGTCAGTAGTCCTCGTCCATCGTGGCGGCGGCGGTCTCTGCGAGGAACGGTCCCAGGGAGGCGTCGTGCGGCGAGGCGTCGTACGCCTGGGGCTCGGCCGCGACGGTCAGTCGCCGCCGGACCATGGCCCGGACGGCGGCACGGGCGACACGGCCTTCGTCCGCACCGCCCTGACCGTCCTCACCGTCCTCACCGCCCTCACCGCCCTCACCGCCGTCGCGGCCCGGGTCGAAGCCGGGCAACACGACACCGACCTCGATACCCGACAAGTCCAGCCCCGGGCCCAGGTCCAGGTCCAGGTCCGCTCGGCCGGTCCACACGTCGTCCCGTCTGGCGAGGGGGACGCGGTTCTGGTGGCCGCCGTTCACGCGGAACTCCGCGACGAGGGGCGCGCCTGCGGCGGGGGCCGCGATGTGGGCAACGGCCTCGACCTCGATCCGCCGCCGCGCGCCGAGCGCGCGAGCGGTCCACGACACCGCGTCCTCGGCCGCGTCGACGAAACCGGGCGGGTAACGGCGCCAGTCGTTGGTCCCCGTGCCTCGGGCGATCACCCGGCCGCCCGCAGCGATGGGTTCGCCGGCCGCGAGGGCGTAGCCGTCGTGCCGAGCGAAGAGCGCGCCTGGACCCACCGGCCGCCCCAAGTCCAGCCCCTGCGCCCGCTCCAGGGACGACCGGAGGCGGCGTAGGGCCGGAGCGTCCAGTCCGGCGTTGTCCGCCGCGGCGTCGATCAACCGCAGGACGTTCTCCAAGTGGCGTGCCGTGTGCGGCGGTTGGGCCGTCGCGCGCCACCACTGGACGAGCGGATCAAGGGCGGCCAAGTGCTCCTCGATCAGTTCGGCCGCGCAGTCGTCGGGCTGATCGCCACCGCCGTCACCGTCACCGTCGCCTTCACCTGCGCCTCCGCCCTCGTCGAACAACTGCTGGCAGCGGTGGGTGAGTGCGGCCAACTCCAGGCCGTGCAGGTCCGGTTCGAGCGCCGGTATGCCGTCCGGGTACGACGCCGGCCACCATCGGGACGCCCAGTGCCCGAGGCCGAGGCGGGCGGCGCTGCCCGCGAGGGCGGTCAGGTCCGCCGCCACCCGCACACCGGCCGCCGACTCCCCCGCCGCACTGTCGTGAACGGCGTGAAAGTCGTGGACGGCGGCGGCGACGCGCTCCCCGTAGAGCGCCCAGAGCCACTGCTGGGCCCGTCCCTCGTCATGGATCTCCGCCGACGGCGGTCCGGGCGCGCCGAGGACGGGCCAGGTCAGCGCGGCGCCCGCGACGTCGAGGACGGCCCAGGTGAACTCGGGGCCCACGGCGCCCACATCGCCGTAGAACGCGGCGGCGGCGCCGGAGTCGAGAGCCGCCGCGGCGACGCGGATCGTGCCGTCCTCGCCCCGCGTGACATGGACGTCCGCCTGCGACCGCGCCATCACGCGCTCCTCGTCTCGGCCACCGGCGCGGGTGCCGTCGGCGTCGACAGGGTGCGCAGCGCCGACCGGACCTTGGCGCGGTGGTCCATCATCACCGAGCGGGCGACCCCGTCCAGCAGGGACCAGGCCTGCGCGAGGTCCCCGAGCGGGGCGTCGCGAACGTCCCGCCCGTGCAGCCGCACCCACAGCCGTCGCATGTAGGCGGCCCACGGGGTGCGGAGGTCCTGGGCGAGGGCGTCCAGGACGCCGCCGTCCGGGTCGGGGCGGGGGGACACGGTCATCCGGCGGGCGCGCAGAACCGAAGCCTCGCGTCGCCAGCGGCTGTTGACGGCCCTGTGCGCCGCCGTCCGCCCCGGTACGGCTCCCCCGGTGCCCAGCGGATCGAGGCCGACCGCGAGCCGGCCGCCGAGGACGACGGCGACGCGCAGGCTCTCGTCGTGCAGGCCGAGCGGAGCGCAACTGCGGCCGGTCTCCCGGGCGATGAGTTCCGGGACCGTCGGCAGTTCCTCACGCCGGGCCGACGACTGAAGGACGACGAAGAGCCGTTCGTAGAGCGTGCGGTCCAGCGGCGCGGGAAGCGTGGCCGTCGACGCGCCCCGGCCGACCTCCGGACGCGGCGGCAACTGCCGTACGGTCAGCCCCAGATGGGCCGGCACGTCGTCGCGGCCCCAGACGCCGTCGGTGCCGTCGTGCGCCCACAGGGCGCGGCCGAACAGGCCGCCGTGTCCCGCCGCGACGAGGGACACGTACGGCGGTGCGTTGCTCGCCCGGTCCGGCGCGCCGCATGCTTCGAGGGCCTCGGCCGCCAGGGCGACCGCCGCGACCGCGTCGGCGGCGGGGGCCGCGCTCCGGTTCTCCCAAGCGGTGGCCAACTCCCCCTCCAGCCGGGCGCGTTGGGCTGGGTCGGTCAGGTAGTCCTTCAGTGCTTCCACGGTGCGTCCGCTGGTCGTGTCCGCCACGTCCTCCACGACGTCCCTGGCGATCGCGTCCGCTTCGGCGTCGGCGCCGGTCGGGGGCGTTCCGTGCTCGGTGGCCAGTTCGAAGCAGCGCTGGAAGTACAGGTCCTGCGGGTTGCCCGCGACGATGCCGAGGGCCCGGCGGGCCTTCTTGAGCAGCGTGAACCACTGTGCCGTCGCCGCGAGACGCGTACCCGACTCCCGGATCAGCCCGTCGAGGCACGCGGCCTGCGCCGGTCCGAGGAAGTCCGCCGCGAGTTCGGGACGCAGCGCCGGTCTGACGATCAGCGGCAGCACGATCAGCTTGACCGTCCTGGTCAACGGTGCCCCGCCGGGGCCGCTCAGCGATTCCAGCCCCGGCCCGAGGCCACGCCAGGCGTGGTCGATGACCAGGGCGCGCGGCCGGCGCTCGCCGCCGGCCGACCGGCTCGGGGAGGGGGAGGGCATGTCAGGAGGGTACGCCGACAAGAAAACAGCGGACGAACCTGGGATCGGCCGACAAACCTGGGATCGGTAGGCGTCATCGGCCCTCTAGCGTCCGGGGCATGGGAATCTTCGGAAAGCGCAAGAGCCGCGAGGAGCGGGCCGCCGAGATCGCCGGACAGGTGGCGAGCGGCAAGGGTTTCTACGGCCGTGCCACGCGCGCGTTCCTCAACGACGAGGACTACGGCAGGGTCCGGCAGTCGATCGGCGCGTACAACGCGGGCCTGGACGTACAGCAGTTGCTCGCCGCGGGCGCGCCGACCACACCTGCGGCCGTCGTGTCGATCGGCGACACCGGCAGGCTGGTCAACCACGACCCGGTAGTGGATCTGGTCCTCCAGCCGTCCGGGACCACCGAGCGGGTCGCCCTCCAGACCATCGTCTCGAAGCTGCGGATACCGCGCGTCGGCGACCAGGTCCTGCTGGTCGCCGACCCCGCCCGGCCCGGCGGCTACCTCTACGCCGGCGACGGCATCGCCCCGTGACGCCGACACCGCCCACACCGCCGCCGTCGTCGTACGAGGCTCCGACGTGCGACGAGCACCGGCTCCCCGGCCTCAAGGCCCTGGCGGACGTGCTGGCGCGGTCCGTGGCCGAGCGACGGCAGCCCTGAGATGGGCGGGTACGAGGTGCTGGAGCTGTGGTGGGTGGTGCCCTCGGGGGTGGCGCTGCTCGGCTACGGGCTCGCGCTGGCCGGGTTGACGCGGGCCCAGCGGGCGGTCTGGGTGAAGGCGCAGGTCGTGGTGGTGCGGCAGCCGGCGCACGGTGCGCCCAAGGGGCCGGGGATACCGGTGACGGTCGCGTTCCGGGACCCGGCGACCGGCGAGGAGTTCGTCCTGCCGAACGACGGCAAGCACGGGAGCGCGATCGAAGTGGCCTGGGTGGGCCGGGAGGTCGACGTGCGCTACCCGCCCGGGCAGCCGCACCGGTACCGCATCGTGCCGAACATGGTGGACGAGCGGAACGGCCGAGGCATGCCGGACTGCGCTGTCGCTCTGCTCCTGCTCGGGCTGGCGATCCACGCGGCCGTCGTCGGAGGCTGGCCGGGGGCGCTGCTCGGCTTCGGTTCCCTGTTCACCATCGCCGGGGCGCTCAGCCCCGACATCCGCATGGCGCGCGTCCGCAACGCCCTGCTGGCGTCGGCCGTCGCCGTCCCGGCGCGGGTCGTGGCGGTCACCATGGACGTCCACATCGACGGGGAGGGTGACGAGATCGTCAGCCACACGCCCGTCGTCACCTTCACCACGCGCGAGGGCGTCGACGTCACCGTCCTGTCCCGCGACGGCATCCGCGAGCCGAGCCGGTCCCTCGGCCGCGACCTCACCGTCCACTACGCGCCGTCCGACCTCACCGTCTACACGCCCGACCCCGCGGCCGACCGCCGGGCCAACGCGTGGGCCGTCGCCACGGTGGTGATGCTGCTGGTCACGGGGATCGCGGCGGTGGTGACCGGTGCGGTCCTGCTGTGACACCCGGCGGGCGGGGCGGCCTGAGCGTCGGGCCCGGCGTCGGCGTCACGGCTGGTGGGTGACGCTCACCTGCACGGTCAGTGCGCCCTTGTTGTCCTGCACGCACGCCTCGGCGGCGTCGTTGATGGCCAGTTGCAGGGGGCCGGCCATGGCCGCCTGGAAGGTCAGCTTCTGTCCGACGGCGTGGACGGGGGCGTCCTGCTTTCCGGCCTGCTTTCCGGCGAGGCGTGCCAGCAGGGTGCCGAACGGGGCCGCGGGCTTGATCTTGCAGCTCTTCGCGCCGTCCAGCGACTGGTCGGTGGCCGCGTCGTAACCGGCCGGTCCGGTCATGGGTTTGTTGCGATAGTCGACCGTCCACTCGCCGGAGACGAACCGCACGGTGACCCGGTCGCCCTTGCGGACGGAGACTCCGGTCACCGGCTGCCAGCCGGTCGTCGACTCGACGACCTTGCTGACGGTCGCCGTCGTCGGCTTCGCCTTGAACGGCGGCATCCCGGTGACGAAGAGGCCGCCTGCGACGCCCGCCGCCAGCACCGCCGTACCGGACAGTGCCCACCACACGCGCCGCTTGGCGCTCTTCGGGCGGGGCTGCTGCCCGGGCGGGGGCGTGTGTGACGTGGTGTGCGGGGCCGTCGTCGGCGCGGGCTCCCAGGCCTGGACGGGTCGGACGGGTCGCTGGTGGCCGCTGGTCACGGTGTCCGCGTCGGTCCAGGCGGCCGACGGGCGCGGCACGCGCTCGGTCGGGGACGGCAGTGGCCCGGCGTCCGCCTCCCCCGCCGCGATGCGCCGCAGCGCGGACCGCGCGCTGGCCGCCGAGGGGCGCTCGTCGGGGGACTTGCGCAGCAGCGCCTCGACGACCGGGCGCAGCGGGCCGAGCCCCTCCGACAGGTGGGGTTCCTCGTAGGCCACCGCGTGCAGGGTCGCGGGCCGGGCCGGTCTGCGGAACGGGGAGTGGCCGCCACAGACGGTGGCGAGGGTGACGCCCAGCGACCACAGGTCGGAGGCGGGGCCGACATCGGCTCCCATCACACGCTCGGGCGCCATGTACTCGAGGGAGCCGATCAGTTCGCCGGTGGTCGTGAGGAACTCGCCGTCGTCCAGGGCGGCGATGCCGAAGTCGGTGAGGACGGCGTTTCCGTCGCGGCGCAGCAGGACGTTGGCGGGTTTGACGTCGCGGTGCAGGGTGCCGGCCGCGTGCACGGCTTCGAGCGCGGCGAGCAGTTGCAGGCCGAGGGCGGCGGCGTGCTGCGGTGGGAGCGGTCCGGTCTCGGCGATGTGCTGGGCCAGCGAGGGCCCTTCGACGAGTTCCATGACGATCCACAGCCGGTCCTCGGACTCGACCAGGTCGTGGACGCCGACCACGTGCGGGTGCGGCACCCGGGCGACCGCGCGCGCCTCACGGATCGCGCGGCGCAGGCGGGTGCGGTGCTCCTCGTCGCCGTGGGTGAGGATGTGCAGTTCCTTGGCCGCGACCGGACGGTCCAGGAGTTGGTCGTGGGCGCGCCAGACGGTGCCCATGCCGCCTTTGCCGAGGACGTCGCGGAGCAGGTACCGACCGGCGATCAGCCGTTCCGGGCCACGTCCCGAACCGTGCCCTGAGCCCTGTCCCGAACCGTGCCCCGAGCCGTGTTCCGAACGCGTCGCCGCTTGGTGATCGCCATCTCCGGATATCACGCGCTCTCACGTTTCCTTCCCGGCGGGCTCAACGCCCCCCGGCCGTCGTACGGTCGTCGTTCGGTCGGTCATCGCCCGTTCGAACGGGGCCGAGCATAGCGGAGTGCGTCGTGGGTCACACACCGTCAACTACCGCTTCGCCAGCGGCATCTGCTCCGTGGGGGGCCGCTGCGACAGCCGGACGGCTTCGGCGGTACGGGCCGCCCAGGGGCCGGAGGTCAGGATGCCCAGGGCGAGGATGGCCAGTCCGCAGCCGGTGATGATCCACCAGGCGGCCGGGCGTGCCCCGGCGGCGATCACCGCGCCGGTCACCGCGATGCCGAGCGCGGCGCCGACCTGACGGCTGGTCGCTGCGATCGCGGCGGCCACCCCGGCCTGGGCCTGCGGCAGGCCGGCGACCGCGGTGTGGGTGATGGGAGCGTTGACGAATCCGAAGCCCAGCCCGAACAGCGCGTACGCGGCGAAGAGCAGCGGGCCCGAACCGTCGGCGGCGCGGGTGGCGGGGACGGCCAGCAGGCCGCCGGCGGTGATGCCGGCCCCGGCGAGCAGCAGCGGGATGCGGGGGCCACGGCTGCCCACGAGCCGTCCGGCCAGCGACGGGCATACGAGTGACAGCACCGCCATCGGCAGCAGCCGTACCCCGGTGTCCAGCGCGCTGAGCCCCAACACCTGTTGCAGGTAAAGGGTGTTGGCGAACAGGAAGCCGCCGAGCGCGGTGAAGGCGCACACCGCCATGACCGTCGCCCCGCTGAACGGCGCGCTGCGGAAGAGGCGCGGTTCGATCAGCGGTTCGTCGCGCCGCGTCTCGTAGGGGACGAAGGCGGCCGACGCACCCGCCGCGGTGATCAGGCAGGCCACGATGACGGGTGAGGTCCAACCCCGGCCCGGCGCCTCGATGATGGCGTACGTCAACGTGCCGAGCGCGGTGATCACGAGGAGTTGGCCGACCGGGTCGACCCTGCGGGGCCGGGGCGCGCGGGACTCCGGGACGAAGAGGGTGGCGAGCAGCAGCGCGGCCAGGCCGATCGGCACGTTCAGCCAGAACACCGACCGCCAGCCGGCCGTCTGGACCAGGACGCCGCCGAGGATCGGCCCGGCCGCCATGCTGACGCCGACCACCCCGCCCCACACGCCGATGGCCCGTGCCCGCTCCTTCGGTTGCGGGAAGGCGTCGGCGATGACGGCCATGGCGACCGGGGTGAGCATGCAGCCGCCCACCGCCTGCGCCATGCGGAAGACGATCAGCCAGCCCAGCGAGGGCGCCAGGCTGCACAGCGCCGATCCGGCGGTGAACAACGCGAGTCCGAGGAGGAAGACGCGCCGCCGCCCGACCCGGTCGGCCGTGGAGCCGGCCAGGATGAGCAGCGAGGCCAGCACGATGGTGTACGCGTCGAGTGTCCACTGCAGGCCCGACACCGAGCTGTGCAGGTCCTCCTGGATCGACGGCAGGGCGACGTTGAGGATGGTGGTGTCGAGGCTGACCAGCAGCACGCTCAGGCAGCAGACGGCGAGGATCGACGAGGGTCTGCTGCGGTCGGGTTGAGACACGTCGGCCGCCTTCGTGGTCATCAGTGCTGCGGCTGCTGCGACTGCTGCGGCCGGTGGGTGGCGTGGGCGTCGGCGAAGTCCCAAAGCACCGGGAGGAGTTGCTCGGGCGTCTCGGCCTGGGGCATGTGACCGGTGCCCTCCAGCAGCAGGAACTCCGCGTCGGGGATAGCCCGGGCGTAGGCGCGTCCGTAGTCGGCGTCCACGACCTGGTCGCCGGCGCCCCACGCGACCAGCGTCGGGTGGGCGACCTTGGCGAGGCGCTCGGGCAGGGTGGGGTCGGCCATGTCGTGCGGGCCCGAATAGACCTGCAAGGTGGCCCGGTTGGCGGCCATGACCGCGCGCTGCGCGTCGGTCAGCTTGCTGGGGTCGAAGCGGAACTTCGAGGGGTCGTAGAAGGAGAGGGCGGCGAGTTCGACGGGCGTGAGGGAGAAGGTCTCGGCTATGGGGTGGCCGGCGACGGAGATGCCGACGGCGTTGACGAGGGTGACGCTGCTGATCCGGTCACTGCCGAGGGCCGCCAGTTCGGCGGCGGTCCAGCCGCCGATCGAGTTGCCGACGACGGCGACGTCCCGCAGGTCGAGCGCGTCGAGCAGCTCCGCGTAGACCTGGGCGAGGGTCGTGACGTCGGACAGCCACTCGGGGCGGTCGGTGCCGTCGAAGCCGGGGTGGACGGGGGCGAACACCCGGGCCGGCCGCTGCGCGGCGAGGAACCCGGCGAACGGGGCGACGGTCTGCGGGCCGCCGCCACCGTGCAGGAGCAGGAAGGGGTGGCCTTCCTGACCGGGGTGGCCTTCCGGTCCGTAGAAGTCGACGGCGACGTCGACGGTGCCCTGGGCGAGGGTGAGGGTGTGGATGCTGCGAGTCATGCGGTGCTCCTCAGACGATCAAGGGGAGAGTGGGGGCGGGGCGAATACGGGCTCTGCTACGCGAAGTCGGTCGCGGGGACCGTGGCGTAGCGGCTCATGACCTCGACGGTCGACTCCGGGGTCAGTTCCCGGCCGCCCGCGATCATGTTCCGCAGGTCGCGGAAGTACTGCACGTACAGGTCGGGCGTGAAGGTGTTGAGCATCACCGCGGGCATGTCCCCGAGGTTGGCGAAGGTGTGCGGGGCGCCGGGCGGGATCATGGCGAGCGTGCCGGCCGGGGCCACGTGGGTCGTCTCCCCGACGGTGAAGTGGATGGTGCCGGAGACGACGTAGAAGCCCTCGTCGTGCTCGGCGTGGCGGTGCTGCGGCGGGCCCTGGGTGTGCGGGGCGACGGTGATCTCGCCGATGCCGAGGCGGTGCCCGGTGGTGCTGCCGTCCTCGAGGATCCGCATCCGCGTGGGGCCGAGCTGGATCGTCTCGCCGTCGTCGGGGCCGACCACGGAAACCTCGCCCACCTTGTCCATCGTTCCTCCTGCGGTCCTTCGTGAGAGCTGACTCTCAGGAGAGTACGGAAGTGGGGTCCCGTCATGCAAGTCCACTCTCATAACGAGAGGCAAATGCTAGGATGTGAGTGGATCGGCAGCAGGCCGGACAGGTCAGAACAGCAGGACGGAAGGGTGGAGCCCGACGATGACGGCGCAGGCGGGAACCGGCCGCACCAACCAGAAACAGCGCACGCGGACGGCGATCGTGGCCGCCGCCCGGGAGCTCATCGGCACCGGAGCCGAGGTGACCATGCCGGCGATCGCCCGTGCGGCCCTGGTCTCCGAGGCCACCGCCTACCGGTACTTCCCCGACCTGCCGTCACTGATCAGCGAGGCCCTGGCCGGCGTCTGGCCGCCCCCCGCCGAGGCGCTCGAGCCGGTCGCGGACTCCGCCGACCCCGTCGAACGCGTCGCCTTCGCCTGCGAGTTCCTGCTGCGCGGCGTGCTCGCCCGGCAGGGGTCGGTCCGCGCGATGATCGCCGCGACCGTGACCCGACCCACGGCGGCGAGCGCGCGCCCCGGAATCCGCTTCGGACTGATCGACCACGCGCTCCGACCCCTCGAACACACCCTCGGGGCGACCGATCCGGAAGCGTTCGCCCAGCTCAAGCGGGATCTGGCGGTGGTCGTGAGCGCCGACGCGCTCTTCACCCTCACCGATCAGTGCGGGCTCGATCCCGACGCGGCCATCAGCAGCGCCGTCCGCACCGCGAGCACCCTGACCGAGGCCGCGGTGCGCACGCTCGTGTAGCGCCTCGGGCGCACCGCGGCCTCCGCCCCGCCCAGGAGTGGTGTGGTGTAGATCACGGTGAGCCACGGCAGCGCGGAGGGGAACCGGCCCGTCCCCAACTCACGGGAAAGCACGGGGAATTACCGGGAATCACTGGGGCTCTCGCGGAGTTCGAGGCAGAGGGGGGATCGGTGTTGCGCCTTGTATGCAGTCGTAGCCACAGCCGTAGGTCCATTTACGGGCCCATACACAGGCCCATCCGCGGATACAAGTGGGTGGACCGCGAACTGGCGCGTATGGACCCGGAGACCGACTGGGAGCGGATGATCTCGCTCTACGTCGGCCACCGCGTCCCGGAGTTCGCGCTGGCGATGATGGTCTATCCGGGGACCATGCTCATGATGCAGCCGGCCTCGGGGTCGGCCACCCTGGCCCACACCGCGAAGCTGGAGACGAGGCCCCACCGGCGTTTCCAGGACGGCAACGACTTCCTCATGGCCTGGATGGTGGACGGCCTGTCCAGCGAGCCGGGCCGCAGGGCCGCCGAACGACTCAACCGCATCCACCTCGGCGTCGCCCGCAGAACCCCGCGGTTACCCGGCAATTTCGACGACGTCGACGACTTCGTCTATCCCCTGGTCCTGCTGGCCACCTTCGGGGACCGCCTCCAGACCTCGCTGGGACTGCCCGGCACGAGCGACCACATGAAGACCGCGTGGCACCACTGGGCGCGCACGCTCTTCCGCCTCCTGGAGCGCGAGTCCGGCCCCTTGGCCGACGAGGCGTTCCCGGTGGACTGGAGCGCGATGACCGAGTTCGCCCTGAAGTTCGAGTCGCGGCCCTACGAGCAGACGGACTCCGGCCATCGCGTGGCGACCGCGATGATGGACTTCTTCGCCAGGCGCTGGTTCCCCGCCCCGTTCCAGGCGTTCGGCAGGGACCTGACCCGCTACCTCACCGGCGAACGAGTCTGCCGAGTCCACCGGGTCGGCTGGATCAGCCCCCGCCGCGAGCGGGCCGTCCGCGTCTTCCTGAAGTCCGCGTTCCGCGCTCAGCGCCTGCTGCCCGACTACCGCACCCCGCTCCCCGAACGCCTCCGCCGAACCCGACGCACCCCGGCACAGCTCAGGGAACTCGAGCCCTACCGGACCTCGGGCGTCGAAGGGGCGCGCCCGGGACGGGGATGAGCGCGGGGGTGAGCACAGGGAGGCGCATGGAGAGGAGTGCGGGCAACCAAGCGTGTTTGTTACGTGACAACACGTCACCGCGCCCATGTGTCATTGGCCTCACAGGGAGATCCGCGAGGCCGGGATACTGATCTTGCGGGGACGTGCGGGGACGTGCCGCGCCGTACGGGGTCGTACGGCAGTTCCCGGACCGGCACTGCGGTGACCCCGCCGTCCGCGATCTCCGCGCGGGACGACGCGGACCGCCCCGCTCGACTGTCCCCTCGGCTGTCCCCTCAAGGTTGGCGAAACGTTACTCTGGACACTGCTAGACCGGTTCACGCATCTTTGGGTAGGTTTCCGGAACCATGAGCGGCCCGGCCCGGTGCGGCAGTGGGAGGTGAGGGGGAACGTGACCAGCCTGATTCCGGAGACGGGGAACCTTCCCGCGGCCTTCACGACGTTCGTGGGCAGGCGGCATGACATCGCCGAGGTCCGCCGCGTCCTCGGGGCGGCGCGGCTGCTGACGCTGACCGGAGTGGGCGGCGTCGGCAAGACGCGGCTGGCGCTCGAAGCGGCCGCCGCGTCCAGGAAGGCGTTCCCGGACGGGACGTGGCTGGTCGACCTGGCGCCGTTGCGCGACCCGGCGTCGGTGGCGAGCGCCGCCGCGACCGCCGTGGGGATCCTGGACCTGGGCGTCAGGCCCACCCTGGAGCAGCTCGCGACGCATCTGGCCGGCCGCCGGGCGCTGATCGTGCTGGACAACTGCGAGCACCTGATCGAGGCCTGTGCCGAACTGGCGGGGACGCTGCTGTCGGCCGGCCCCGAGCTGCACATTCTGGCGACGAGCCGCCAGACGCTGGGCATCGCGGGTGAGCACGTCCTCACCGTGGCCCCCCTGTCGGTGCCGGACGAGGCGGTGGAACTCCTGCGGGACCGGGCCACCGCCCTGCGGCCCGAGTTCCAGATCAACGACTCGAACTGGGACTCGGTCATCCGGCTCTGCGACGGTCTGGACGGGCTGCCCCTGGCCATCGAGCTGGCCGCTTCCCGGCTGCGTACGCTCACCGTCCAGCAGACGGTGGACCGGCTGGAGGACCGCTTCACGCTGCTCACCGGGGGCAGCAGGACCGCGCGGCCGCACCAGCGCACGCTGCGCGCGCTGATCGACTGGAGCTACGAGCTGTGCGGCCCCGCCGAGCGGCTGCTGTGGAACCGGCTGTCGGTCTTCACCGGCAGTTTCGGCCTGGACGCGGCCGAGGAGGTCTGCGCCGGCGAGGGCGTCCCCCGGCACGAGGTGCTGGACCTCCTCGACCGGCTGGTCACCCAGTCCGTGGTCCTGACCACCGAGTACGAGGGCCTGCCCCGCTACCGGCTGCTGGAGACCATCCGCCAGTACGGCCGGGAACGGCTCGCCGAGTCCGGCGAGGAGCCGCACGTGCTGCGCCGGCACCGCGACTTCTACGTCGCCCTCGCGCAGCGCATCGCCGACCGCTGGTACGGCCCCGGCCAGGAGGACGCCCTGACGCGCCTGCGCGCCGAGCACGCCAATCTGCTGGTGGCACTGAACTGCGGCACCGACCCGCAGGTCACGCTCGCGCTGGCGGCGGCGCTGCGCTTCCACTGGTGCGTGGGCGGATTCCTCGGCGAGGGGCGTCGCTGGCTCGACCGGGCGCTGCTGGCCGCCCCCGAGCCCACCGTGGCCCGGGCCCGGGCGCTGTGGGTCGCCGCCTGGGTGGCACTGCTCCAAGGCGATCATTCGACGGCCGACGAGTGGCTGGACGAAGCCGGGGAGCTGGGCGAGCAGTTGGACGATGCGGTGGTGATCGCGTACGTCACCGGCCTCCGCGGCTCGTCGGCGTTGTTCCGGGGGCGGATGGAGGAGGCCGTGTCCCTGTTCCAGCGTGCGATCGCCATGCCCCCGGCGGCCGACGGGCCGGGCGTGGTGGTCTTCCTGCTGTTCCAGTTGGCCGCCGCCCAGACCCACCTCCGGGACCCGCGCGCGACGGAGACCGGCGAGCGAGCGGTCGTCCTCGCGGCGGCGCACGGGGACCGATGGGGCCGTGCGCACGCGCTGTGGGCGCTCGGCTACGACGCCTGGGCGCGCGGCGACCTGGAAGCGAGCATGGCACTGACCCGGGCCGGACTCGAACTGGAGCGCGGCTTCAACGACCACATCGCCACCTCGCTGATGCTGGAGCAGTCCGCCTGGGCGACCGCCTCCAGCGGTGACTACGAGCGGGCGGGACGGCTGCTGGGAACCGTGCGCTGCCTGTGGCAGAACATCGGCACCGGCATCTCCGCGTTCGGCCCTCGGCTGGCCGAGTACCACGTGCTCTGCGAGGAGTCGGTCGCCCGGGCGCTGGGCCCGGCGGCGTACGAGCGGGCGCTCGTGGTCGGCGGCAGCCACGACACCCCCTGCCAGGCCATCGAGTACGCCCTCAAGGCCGACCCCGGCACCGGCACCGGCCCCGGCACCGCCCCCGAACCGGCGGCCACGGTCTCCGCCCCGAGCCCGCTGACCCGCCGCGAGCGGGACGTGGCCGCACTGGTGGCCAAGGGCATGAGCAACCGTCAGATAGCCGCCGCGCTCGTCCTCTCCCAACGCACGGTGGACGGCCACGTCGAAAACATCCGGGCCAAACTCGGCTTCCGCTCCCGCGCCCAGATAGCAGGCTGGTGGGCGGAGAACCAACCCCCTACGGCGTAGCGCCCGTAACGGAACCCGGGCCTCGGCAAGGTCAGTTCTGTCGGGTGAGTGGGTCGTTCAGCCGGATGGTGCCGGGTTCCAGGACGTCGAGGTATACGCCGAGGCAGGCCAGTCGGCCCAAGTCGTAGACGGGGATGCGGTGTTCGCGGGCGATGGTGCGCATGACGGCGGGGTCGGCCGCCAGTTCGTCGTGGCCGAGGGTGGGGACCACGCAGCGGGGCGTGGGCGTCATCACGCGGAACAGTGCCTCGCCCACGCGCACCTGCCCGTCCACCCACGTGTCCTCCACGAAGTCCCGTCCCTCGCCGGTGTCGACGACCAGGTTCGGGCGGAAGCGGCGCGGGTCGAAGTCGCTGCCGGGATGCGCGGCCCGGAGCCTTGCCAGGGACGATGTGGTGACGAGGTGCACCCTGCCGAAGTCGAAGAACGTCCCCGAGGCGACCTTGCCGACGGTGATCTCCGCCCCCGTGCCGTCCACGGACGCCGTCGCCCGCGCCGAATCCGGGACACCGCCCTCGTACTCGGGCACGGCCCGCTCCAGCGTGTTGTTCTCCGGCGCGCTGGCCGAGACGAACACCTGACGGCCCAGCAGCTTGGACAGGCGGGCGTCCAGCTCGGGGTCTTCGACCGGGAGGATCGTCCCGTCGGGCAGCTCGACGCGAACGGCGCCGTCCTCGGTCGACCGGCTGCGGCAGTCCAGCAGTTGCCCCCACTTGCGCGGGTGCTTCGCGCTCCCGACCGCGCCCGTGTCGTCGAGCACGGCGTACGTCCGGTCCCCGGAGAGCCCGGCGTGGGTGACGGCGACGGACGGCACCGTCTCACCGAGCATGGACTTCACCGGATACCGGTACAACGCAGCCACAGTCCCCATGGCGATGCATCATTGCACCCCCGCCCGGGCTCGCCGCCCTCCCGCTTCCCCACGAGCCCGCAGCGTTTCGAAGGCGGCCGTGGTCGGGCCGGCCGGTTCGGCCTGGTAGACCACCAGTTCAGGAACAGCCGAAGGCCGCTCCCACGTCCGAAGAACGCCCAGGTGAGCGGCGCAGCTCGAGACCCATTTCGACTCATCGATAGCCTTCGTCCTCATGACGCGCACTTGGATCTTGCCGATGCTGCTGGTGCTCTGCGGCTCAGTCCCCGCGGCTGGGCTGATCGTGAGCGGGACCCCTGGCGCAGCCGTAGCCATCCTGCTGGTCTTTGTACTGCTCGCAGGCGTGAACTCGCCTCTGATCTTCCCGAGGTCGACCGGCGTGCTGGTGGCACAACGCCGCGCAGCGGTCGATGGCCGGCCGGTCGTCTTCTGGCGACCCGGCTGCACATACTGCATGCGGCTGCGCATACGGCTGGGCCGCAGCGCCCGTCAGATGCACTGGGTCAACATCTGGCGCGACCCGGATGCAGCGGCAGCGGTGAGGGCAACCAACAACGGCAACGAAACCGTGCCGACCGTCATCGTGGCGGGCCGGCCGCACACCAACCCCGATCCTGCGTGGGTGCGCGAGCAACTCTCCCGTTCTACGTGATCACGACGCAGCCGAGGTTAAAAGACAAGCTTCATGGCAGCCAGCCCGCGGGCGCGCCGGATCGCCGCCTCGTCTGCATGCGCGTATGTGTCGAAGAACCGTGAGGCCGTGCCCGCGGGCAGCAGCACCCATGCGGCGGCGAGGTCCCACGCCGGGTCGCCTGCGCACAGGGCACCGAAGTCGACGATGCCCGAGAGCGTTCCGTCCGAGACGACGACGTTCGTGGGATGGAGGTCGCCGTGCACCCAGACCCGCGGCCCTTCCCATGCGTGGGCGGCAACGGCGTCGTCCCAGACGGCCCGGACGTCGGCAGCGATGTCGTCGGGGACAACGGCCTGGAAGAAGTTCTCGAAGCCGTCCGTGCAGTTCCTGGGATGGGCACCGAAGTCCGTAGAGATCGGCGCCTCGGCGGGCGCCTCCACATGGAGTGCCCGAAGGAAGCCCGCCAGCGTGTCGGCCGCGTGGCCGCCGCGGCTGATCGAGCCGTGGTCCAGCGGCACGCCGGGAACCCACGTCATCACGGTCCAGTGCTTGGGAAAGCGCTCGGACGGTTCGCCGAACCGCACCGGAGTCGGCACCGGAAGCGGCAAGCGCGGGGCCAGCACCGGTAGCCACCGCCGCTCCTTCAACTGGAGCTCCGGAGTAGGGTCCATGCGCTGCATGCGCACGGCCAACTCATCACCAAGGCGCCACATTTGGTTGCCCCAGCCGCCCGCCACCTCCCGGATGGCCAGCCCCGCAAGGTCTGGATGTTGCTCCTGCAGCAGGTCGCGGACCAGGTCTGCGGTGATCTCGGTGTCGGTGTCAGTCATGCGAAGTCACAGTACTGAGGCGGCAAGTGGAGCGGCGGTCGTGGTCCCGTTCTTCGTCGTCGGCGGCGGACGCGAGGATGTTGTGGACGGAGAAGGACACCTCCGTCACCCGGCGGTCTTTGCGCAACTTCGACGCGTTGTGCCGGGCCTGTTTCACCGTGTAGTAGGACATCCCGATGTCCTCGGACCGACGGAACAGCGAGTCCTTCACCGCGAACAGGCCGTCGGGCCCGGCACCGCACCGCCGATCTCATTGCCGACCCGCTTGCGCAACCGCCGGTCCCGACGCCACTGCCTCGCCCGACAGGCCACCGAACAGAATCTCGTACGAGCTGGAGCACCCGGCCTCGGCCGTTCACCGCAGCCCTCGCACACCCGTCCCGTCAGGCGGTGGTCGTTGTGTCGAGTACGCGTCGGACGTGGGCGCGAGGGCGACCGTGGTGCCGGACTCCCCCATCGCCTTCCACGCCTCGGTGGTCAGACCGGTGGCGTGGATCAGGGTGACGTCGGGGCCGAGGATGCCGCGCTCCGCCCAGGACAGCACCGCCTGCGACGAAGCCGTGCCGAAGACGGCGTCGACGCTCACGCCGATGCCCAAGTCTGCCGCGATGAGGGCGAGTTCGGGGCCGTAGGCGAGGGCGGGGCCGGCGATCTCGTCGGTGGCTAGCGTCGCCATGCGGAGTGTGAGCAGTTGGTCGTCGCTGGTGAAGTACTGGTTCTTGAGGCGGGTCAGGTCGGCCGGCCACTGACGGTCCCACTCGCCGAAGTGCGGTCCCATCGAGGCGTGGACGCCTCGGATGCCGGTGTCCCGGAGAGCTTCGATCGCCGCGTCGGAGTGCTCTCGGGTACGGGAGTTGTGGGAGAAGTCGAGCATGGTGGTGATACCGCTGTCGAGCGCGGTCAGCGCCGCCAGTCGGGTGCCGATGTACATGTCCTGCGGCCGGTAGACGGTGGCGTAGCCGGCGAGCGTTGACATCACGTAGCCGCCGAGGTCGTCTACGTCCGGCATGATCCGGCGCAACTGGGCTTCCCAGGCGTGCCGGTGGGTGTCGACGAGGCCGGGGGCCAGGATCGTGCCGGCGGCGTCGACGACGACCGCGCCGTCGGCGGCCAGGTCCGGTCCGATCGCGGCGATGGTGTCGCCCTCGACGAGCAGGTCGCTGCCGCGCAGGATGCCAAGGCACGGGTCCATCGTGACGATCGTGCCGCCGGTGAACAGGATGCGGCGACGCGGATCGGCGGACTGCCCTCGCAGTTGCTCGAGAAGTCCGGCGCTGGCGGTGTCCTCGGTGTGCGTGACGGGCGTGATGGGCATGGCTAGCCCCTTTCGGGTGGCACTGGGTCTGGGCTGGAGCCGCTCGTGGTGTGAGCGGCTTCCGTCCCAAGACTCGATCCGCGCCCGTATCGGAACCAGGCCGCCGTTTCCCTAGGTGCGGCGCACCCACGACGGCCTCGTCGGCTACGCCCGGTACAGGACGAGGTGCTCGTGGAAGAGAACGCCGTCCCGGACGTCGCCGGTGGCCGTGAAGCCGGTGTCGTCGACGTAGTCGATGTGAGTGCCGGTGACGGTGTAGCTGCCGGTGTAGGCGCTCCGCCGGTTGCCACGGGCCTCGTCGTAGCGGCCGTTCGGGAGGAGTTCCTGACGGATGTGGCCGTCCGCCGTCACCCACATACCGACAAAGGGGTGCGGCGCTGTGGTCGTGTGGACTGCGTTCGTCTTCATGGCGTTCGTGTTCATGGTTCTACGGTCGCTCCCCTGCGCACCGGGAACCAGGTCGCACCATTCCCAGGAACCCGGTTCCAGGCTTCAGGCTTCTAGTTCCAGGGGCAGTTCACGCCCGTCGTCCTGGCAGTGATCGTCCGCCGAGTAGTACGGCGTAGGCGCAGGCGGTCAGCAGACCGCCGGCGAGGAAGGTGGTCCGGACGTCGGTGAGGGCCAGGATCAGGCCGCCGAGCGCGGCGCCGGCCGCGATGCCGGCGTTGTAGGAACCGGAGTTGGCCGCGAGGGCCATGTCCGTGCGGCCCGGTGCGCACCGCAGCATCTCGTTCTGGGTGGTCATGAACACCGGGCCGACCGCACCACCCGTCAGCACCAGGAACACCAGCGCCGCCACGGGATCCGTACCGGCCGCGTACAGGCCGAGCATGCCTGCCGCCTGCGTGACCACGGCGGCGGTCAGTGCGGACTGCGGATGGCGGTCCAGCAGGGCCCCGGTGATGGTCACCCCGGCCAGACATCCGACGCCGAAGGCCACGAACAGGGCGCTGACGGTGCTGCGGGAGAAACCGCTGACGTCGACCAGGAAGGTCGCCAGGTAGGTGTATCCCGTGAACGCCCCGGTGGCGGACAGGGTTCCGGCCGCCAGCACGGTCCGGAAGCGGCGGGTGTCGGGGCGGGTTCCGTAGGCGGCGTGCTCTTCGTCCGGGCGTGAGGTCGGGAGGAGTACGGCGATCGTCACGAGAGAGAGGAGTCCCAGGGCCGCGAGTACGGCGACGGGGACCTGCCAGTCGCTCTGTTGACCCAGCCAGGTCCCGGCGGGGACACCGAGCACGAGGGCGAGCGAACCGGCGACGGACAGCGCCCCGACCACGCGCCCTCGGACCCCGGGTGCGAACAGGCCCACCGCGACCGGCCCCATGACGGCCCAGAACAGCGCCTGGGCGAGCGCGGTCAGCAGCCGTGCCGCGAGGAGCAGGCCGTAGGACGTGGCCGACGCCGCCATCAGACTGGACGCGACGAGCGCGGTCAGCACTCCCGTGAGGACATGGCGTCGGGGCGCGGCCCGCGTGAGGTGGGCGAGCGGCAGCGACGCGACGGCGACGGTCACGCCGTAGCCGGTGAGGAGGAGACCGACCGCCGACACCGACACCGACAGGTTCTCGGAGATGAGTTCCAGTAGGCCGACCGGCAGGTTCTCCGCGGTGTTGAAGGTGAACGCGGCCAGCATCAGGGCCCCGAGCACCGCCGCCCTCCGCCAGGAAGCCGTCGGTGTCGTCCGTGCCATCGGTGCCGGCTGTGTCGGCGAGCCCGTGGCCGCACCCGTAGGGTCGCCGCCCGTGCCCGTCCGTCTCGCCCGCTCCATGGCACCGTCCATGGAGCAACCTCACCGACCTCGCCGCCCCGCCGCAACCGATTTCATCTCCGCTAGGAGCCCTGCCGGGCCGCCTGCCGGAGTGCTCGGTCGAGGGCCGGTTCGCCCTGGCCGAGGAGTGTCTTCTCCAGGCTGTGGTCGTCCGAGCGGCCGGTCCGCTCGCCCTGGGCGAAGGCGTCGGTGTCGACGATCCGGCCGCACCACTCGCCGCGCCCGACGACCTGACCGTCGAACGGCACCACCGCGCCCTCCCCGAGCGCGACCCACCGTTCCTCCTCCCAGCGCAGGGCGAGGATGTAGGTGTGGCCGGGTATGACGCGCGGGGCGTCGCCGGTCAGGTCCGGGACACGGGTCGTACCGTCGGAGCGCAGCAGCCGCCAGCCCGCGGCCTCGTAGTCGAGGGAGGCTCCGACGGCGGGATGGGTGCGCGTGCCGGAGGTGAACGGCTTGGCCTGCACGGTCAGTTCGACGGTCCGCTGGAGCTGGTACCCGTAGGCTCCGACGGACAGTTTCCGCCGCCCGCTCTCCCGTTCCCGTACGGCCCGGCCGACGACCACGACATCGGCGTACCGCACCCAGTCCTGCGCGGTCCCGGACGGATACCGGTTGGCCGCGAGCCCGCACCCGTTGACGGTGTCGAGCGCCGGCCAGCCGACGAGGATGCCCGCCGTCACGCCGACGGCGGCCAGCACGGCAAGGGCGGGTCGCCCGACCGCGCGGGCCGTTAAGAGGTTTCTGCGCATCCGATGATCTTGATGGCGATGGATCGGTCAGGCCGTGACGGGGGTCACACTTCCCGTCACAGGCATGTCACGGACATGCCACAGGTGGTGGACATGCCGCAGGTGGCGGGGCACACCGCGAACCCTGAGGGGGCGTAGCCGTGGTCCCGGCCAGGGCCTGCCGGATCTCGGCCGCGGGGAACGGCGTGCGTTTGCTCTGTGTGAGCAGGCGACGGTGGAAGTCGTCCAGGACGACCGCGTGCCGGACGTGCCGGTCGATGATCGCGCCGATGTCGGACGGCACGCCGTCCGGCCGGTGGCCGTCGGCCCAGGCGCGCAGGAAGGCACCGTGTTCGACGCCCCCATGCACCTCGTCCGGCAGATGGTGGCGCAGCAGGTGGTTGGGGGCGTAGGAGCGGTCGTACAGCAGGTGGTCGGTGAGGAAGGCGCGCTCGGCCGCCGAGAGGTCGAAGTCGCGGCTCGAGGCGAGCCCGAAGTCCGCGAAGTACACCTGGCGGCCGTCGGTGAGCAGGTTGGCGAAGTGCGCGTCGAAGTGGACCAGTCCGCGCCCGCTCATGAACTCGGTGCCCCGGACCAGCGCGTCCTCGGCCCACCGATGGGGCGACTCGCCGTCCGGCCCCCGCCAGGCGGCCGCACCGGCTTCGCGGAGCCAGGCGGCGAGCGTGTGGGGCACGTACTCCAGGAAGAGCACCAGGCTGAAGGAGGACGCTCCGACGGCCTCCAGTCGGCGGCGCACGGCCGGCGAGCCCTCCCAGTGCGCGACGGCCCCCTCGACACCGCCGAGCCCGTCCACGAACCCGGCGGGTGCGCTGTCGGGCAGCACCCGCCAGTGGTACAGCAGCGGGAAGCCCGCGTACTCGTTCGTCAGCGCCCAGCCTGTGGTCATGAGGTGCGCGGCCAGTTCGCGCCAGGCGCCGAACCCGGCCGACCCCGCCCCGTACTGGTAGTAGAGGGGAAGGTCGAAGACGTTGGCGGTCGACCGCACGTGCTCCGGTCGCAGCTCGACGTCCGTCAGCGGGACCCGTTTGACGAAGACGCGGGTTCCCGCGACCTCCATCTCCGCCGACCTGCCGCCGATGCCGGAGCCCAGACTCGGCGCGGCGGCCACCACCTCCTCGATCCGGCGGTCACTGAGGAGAGACAGCCGTGCGCCCACGGCCGCGTACGCGGACACCCGCGCGCCATGCCCCGACTCGGTCACATCCATCGACGGCTCCAGCCTGACAGCGGAACGGACTGCCGTCGATCATGCCAGGACCCCGGACCCGGCTGCCGGTATGGACCGGGCAAGACGGCGATATCGCACCGGGCACCGGGCGGGCTACAGTCATGGCGACTACAACCCCGTAGACGGTTTACCGCGTTGCGGACGACAGAGCGCCGAGGAGCGTTTCCATGGCAGAGGGACCCGGAGACCGGACGGCCGGAGACCGGTCGGCCGGCGGGCGGTCGGAGCGGCGGCCCGCGGGTGAGCTGGAGGCGAGCGTCCTGGCCGCGCTCTGGGCCGCCGACACTCCCCTCACGCCGGTCGCGGTGCAGGGCGCGCTGGGCGGGGGCTTGGCCCGCACGACAGTGACGACGATACTGACGCGCCTGCACGCCAAGGGCACGGTCACCCGCGTCTTCGCGGGCCGTGGCTATGCCTACGCCCCGGCGCAGGACCCGCCCGGTCTGACGGCCCGTCGTATGCACGCCGAGCTGGACAAGGACGCCAACCGCGGGACCGTCCTGGCCCGCTTCGTCTCCGGCCTCGGCCCCGAGGACGAGGAGCTGCTGCGGTCCCTGCTCGACGACGGCCCAGCGGACCCCGAAAGCTCTCCGTGATCTACGACGTGTGGATTCCGCTGGTCATGCCGCTGCTCGCGGAGCGTCTTCGCCTCGGGCCGCCTCCTGGACCCTGACGGCCCTCACACTCGCCCTCGCCCTGTCCAGTACCGCGGCCATGGGCATGCTCGCGCTGGCCGGCGCGACAGTGCTCCGCGCGCGACGACACGTCCACTAACTGCGCGCCGTCCGGCGGCAGTTCGGCGGACGGCCGGGGGCCGGGATCTCTGGGTACGGCAGGACGAGCGCCCCGAGGCCTACGTGCTACCGGGGCGACCAGGGCGGCCGGGCCGCATCGTCGTGACCTCCGGAATGCTGCGCTCCCTCAACGCACCCGAACGCGAAGTGCTGTTCGCCCACGAACGTGCCCATCTCGCCCACGGCCACCACTACTTCCTCGCCGCGGCCGAACTCGCCTCGGTCCTGCATCCCGCACTGCACGGCCTGCGGGAACCGATCGCCTACGCCCTGGAGCGCTGGGCCGACGAATCGGCCGCCGAGACGACCGACGAGACGACCGGCGACCGCGCCCTCACGGCCCGCGCCATCGCCCGCGCGGCCCTCGCCGCCCATGCCGGCGGCCCCGCCACCCGACCCCGCCTGTCCCCCACGGCCACCGCAGGACCGGCCCCCCGCCGCGTCTCCGCCCTCCTCGCCACCACCGCGCCCACCCCGCACACGGTCGGTGAAGTCGCCCAAGCGAAGCAAGGGGAACAGAGGGAAGAGAGGGAAGAGAGGGAACGCTATTCCGTCTGTTCGTCCACGGCCGGGCCGGTTCCCGGCCGGAGCAGGGCCGGGTCGGGGATCGGCGTGGCCGCCAGTCTCGGCAGGACGAAGGTCCACAACTGGGTCATGCGCTCCACCGAGAGCCACTCGCGGTCCGCCGCGCCCAGCACCTCGAAACCGGCCGTCGCCGCCACGATCACGGTCGTCGCCGCGTCGGCCGAGACGTCCTGCGCGAGCTCCCCCGCGCGCTGCGCCTCGACGACGAGATCGTGCACCCACACCTGCCACCAGCGCAGTATCTGCATCCCGTTCTTGCGGGAGGGGTCTCCGCTCAGCCGGAAGCCCGCCCTGATCACGGGATCGGCGACCACCGCGAGCAGCAGACCGCTCACCATGTCCACCAGTGACTGGAGCAGCGTGTCCGCCTCGCTGCGGCAGCCCTCCGCCAGTTCCTCCACGGCGTCCGCCGCCGCCCTCTCCACCGCACCGGCGAGGTCGTCCTTGCTGGCGAAGTGGAAGTGCAGGGCCCCGGTGCTCACACCGGCCCGTGCGCTGATCGCGGGAAGGGACGCCCTGGCGTAGCCCTCGGCGGCGAACACCTCGGCCGCCGCACGGACGAGGGACTGCCGTGTGCGCACCGCCCGAGCCTGTCTGACCATCGTGGTTCCCTCCCCCACCCGGCCTGGACGGACCACGCAGGGCCACGCCCCGCGCCCCGCGCCCCGCCGAAACGTGGAGAGCATCCCACCACGAACACCCCGCGGTAAACCGCGCGTTCGGTATCTTTGGCGCGGCCGGCGCCCGGTGAGGGGGGAGAGCGCGCGGGCCTGGAGTTACGTCCCCTGGTCAGACGGACGCGGGAGCGAGCCGCACGGGCAGTGAACGGTAACTGTTCATCAGGAAGCTTGGCAGCGGCTGGAGTTGGGTCGGTTCGCAGGCGAGTTCCATTCGGGGGAAGCGTTCGAAGAGCGCGGCGAAGGCGCTCTCCGCCTCCACCCCGGCGAGCGGGGCCCCCATGCAGCGGTGCGGTCCGTGGCCGAAGCCGAGGGTGTCGCGGTCCGTGCGCAGTACGTCGAACCGGTCGGCGTCCGG
Source organism: Streptomyces sp. yr375 (assembly GCF_900110755.1). Classification (GTDB taxonomy): domain Bacteria; phylum Actinomycetota; class Actinomycetes; order Streptomycetales; family Streptomycetaceae; genus Streptomyces. The sequence continues at coordinate 90,471 of NZ_FOFF01000011.1, read as the reverse complement.
CCCGTAGCGCTCGGGGTCGCGGCCGCCGGCCGCGAAGGAGACGAGGATGGCCTCGCCCTTGCGGATCAGTACGCCGTCCAGGTCGATGTCCTCGACGGCGAACCGCATCGGCGAGTACGCCCCGGGGGTGTGCACGCGCATCGCCTCGGCGGCGACGTCCTGCCAGGTCGCCCGGCCCGCCCGCACGTGCTCCCACTGCTCGGGCCATCTCAGCAGCGCCCCGACCGCGTTGGTGATCAGGGCGGCGGTGGTGTCCTGCCCCCCGGCGATCATGAGGAAGAGGGTGCCCAGCAGTTCTTCCTCGCTGAGCCGGTCGTCCTGGTCGCGTGCCTCGATCAGCAGCGACGTCAGATCGTCGCCGGGTTCGGCCCGCTTGGCCTTCACCAGCTCCGACAGCAGGGCGAACGCCTCCAGCCGTGCCGCCTCGATCTCCTGCCCGCTGATCGTCGTACCGAACACCTTGTGCAGTGCCGCGCACAGGGCGTCGGTGGCCTCGCCGTGTGCCACCCCGAACAGCTCACAGATCACGCGCATGGGCAGCAGTTCCGCGTACGAGGCGCGCAGGTCGATGGGCGCGCCCGGGTCGGTCGCCGCGAGCCCGTCGACGAGTTCGGCGGCGATCTGCGCGACCCGCGGCCGCATCGCCTCCGAGCGGCGCGCGGTGAACGCCGCCGCCACCAGCCGGCGCAGCCGGGTGTGCGAGGCACCGTAGGCGAACAGCATGTTCTCGTTCGCCACCCACGGATACAGCGGCCAGTCCTGGGTGATTCTTCCCTCGATGAATTCGGGCCAGTGCCGGCGCGCGTCCTTCGACACCCGGGAGTCGGTCAGCAGCCGCTCCACGTACTGCTGCCGCACCACCGCCCAGGCCGCCACACCGCCCGGCAACTCCACCTGGACGGCCGGTCCTTGACCCCGCAGCATCGCCGCCTCCGCGGCGAGGTCGCGCCCCGTCACGTCCAGGGCATAGGGGCAGGCAGTCGTATCCATCGTCGTACTCCCCGAGTTCGTCCTGCTCACATCGGCCTTTGCGCTTGCCCGGGAGAGCTGGGTTTCCCCTCGCTCTCCCGCCGGGACGCACGACGACGTCCCGAACGACCGTTCACCCCTCACCACTCCCCCGGCGGCCCCACGCCCAACCACCGCCTCAGCCGCCTCACCACCGCAGGGACACCACCACAGAGACGCCAGAACACGGGAAAACCGGGACGCCGGGCCGCCACACGACGACCGGCCTGGCCCCGCCCGGTGCGGCGGTCACCCGGCCGCTTGGGTCTCTCCCGCTCCCCAACTGGCCTTCATGGCCTCCTCGTAGACCCTGGCCCCCCGGTCCGCGGCCGTGTCGAGCTGCAGCAGCACCGCCGGCACCGCGACCCCGGCCATCAGGTGCCGCTGGAGGTCCGCCACCCGCTCCGGCAGATCCGCGTGACCCGTCATGATCTTGGACAGGACCTGCACGCCCGTGAACGCCCCCACGAACATGCGCGCGGCCGCGGCCACATCGACATGCGGGAGCAGTTCGCCCTTCTCCTTCGCCCGGCCCAGCACGTCGGCGTTGTGCGCGATCCAGCCGCTCATCGGCAGCCGTCGGTCCAGCTTGTCGCTGGGCACGCCCTGGTCGACCGTCAGCCGGATGCTTCCCTGGACCAGCGGGTCGCCCACGGACAGCAGATGGGCCAGCACGAACGCCTCGTCCATTCCCTGCTGGAGCAGCAACTCCCTTGCCGGGACCGGCGGAACGGCCTCCAACTGACTGGCCAGGACGGCCTGCGCGAGCTCCTCCTTGGAGGAGAAATGGAAGTACAGAGCCCCCTTGGTCACCCCGGCGCGGGAAAGGATCTCCGCGATCGTCGCCGCCTCGTATCCGACCTCCGCGAACACCGCCGCGGCCGCGACGAGGACTGCCCGTCTCGTCCGTACAGCGCGTTCCTGCAGCGCCACGCCCCCACCTCCGAGGTAGCTCCCCGTGATTCCGGCTCCGAAAAATATACCGGGAGGTCTGTCTCCTGCCACCTCCCGGGCATCGCACCCCGCCCCGTTCCCCGTAATCCCGAAGTTCCCCTGCCGCCTCCCGTATTCCGCCCTTCACCGGGCGCAACGGGCGCAACGGCCCTGCTCCTGCGGCACAAGGACCCCTCAAAACCCGCCACCCGCGCGATCGTAGTTTGCCGATTTCTGACTTGATAAGAAAACCGGAAGGTCCGTATCTTCTGGATCTTCTGGCTCACTGCACACAAAGGCATCCAGCTACCGGATCTGCGACAACGGGGGGGAGAGGGTCATGGCCCTTCTGGCATTTCACAGCGGAGAGCGCCCCACGGGGGCACAGCGCGCCGATCACGTATCGGGTCAGACGGCCCGGCCGGACCCGGCCGACGCCGTGACCGCCCGCGAGCTGGCGCGGCTGCTGTTCGACCAGGACGGTGAGCGGGAGCGGGTCCACGCGCCGTGGCGGAGCCTGATCGCCCAGGGCGCCTTCCGGCATCAGCCCGGTCTCGGCCCCGAGCAGCGTGCCGCGCAGTCCTACGCCCGGTTGCGCCTGGTCAACGACACGCTCGACGACCCCGAGGCGCTCGCCACCGACCCGGCTCTCCTCACCGGTCTGCACGAATGGGCCGCGATCGTCGACGGGGGCGGCGGGCTGACCACCGTGGCCAGCATCCACTACAACCTGTTCCTCGGCAGTCTCCTCGACCACGACGACAACGCCCCGAGGGACCTCGCCGAGTTCACCTCGCTTCGGCGCATCGGCACCTTCCTGTGCACCGAGGTCGACCACGGCAACGACGCGCCCGCGCTGGAGACCACCGCCCGGCTCGACCCCGAGACCGGCGGTTTCGTCCTGCACACGCCCCACCCCGGCGCGGCCAAGTTCATGCCCAACACCAGCACCCTGGGCGGCCCCAAGTCCGCCGTGGTCGCCGCCCGGCTCCTCATCGACGGCCGTGACGAGGGCGTCTTCCTCTTCCTGACGCCCCTCACCGACCACGACGGGCCCTTGCCGCACATCAGCATCACGCCTCTCCCGCTGCGCCCGAACGCCCCCGTGGACCACTGCCTCACCTCGTTCGACCATCTCCCCCTCCCCCGTCGGGCACTCCTCCAGGGTGCGCACGGGCGGCTGAACCCGGACAACACCCTCACCAGCGTCCTCGGCAACCGCCGTAAGCGCTTCCTGACCTCGATCGCACGTGTCACCGCCGGCAAGCTGTGTATGAGCGCCGCGGCGATCGGCGCGTCACGGGCGGCGCTCGCGATCGCCGTCCGGTACGGCGAGCAGCGCCATGTCAGCGGGTCCCGGCCGGACCGGCGTGTCCCCGTCAACACCCATCGCACCCACCACAGCAGGCTCCTGGAGTCCGTCGCGACGGCCTATGCGATGACCGTGCTGCACCGTTCCCTCACCGCCGCGTGGAGCCGGCACACCGCCGACGACCGCGACGACGTCGAACGCCTCATCGCCCTCACCAAGGCCTGGATCACCTGGCAGGCCCGCTCGATCACCCTCGAAGCCCGCGAACGCTGTGGTGCGCAGGGCCTGTTGCCCGCCAACCTGCTCGCCGGGTTCCCCGAGTACGTCGAAGGGACCATCACCGCCGAGGGCGACAACCTCCTCGTCAGCACCAAGGCGGCCGCCGAACTCCTCCACCACCCGCCGACCGCGCCCCTCGCCGACCCCGGCCCGCCCCACCTCACCAACCCCCGCCATCTGCGCGACCTCCTGGCCCACACCGAGCACGCCTTCCACACGCAGGCCGGCAGCGCCCTGCGCAACGGCCCCTCGCGCGACCCGCAGGCCCGCTGGAACACGGCGTCCACGCCCGCGCTCCACAGGGCCCGCACCCACACCCTCGTCCGGGCGGCCGACGCCCTGCTGGCGACCCTCGCCCGCACCGGTCACGAGCCCACGCAGCGACTCCTGACCGAACTCACGACCCTCTTCCTCCTCACCCAACTCGCCCCCCACACCGGCACTCTCCTCGCCGACAACCACATCACCGCCGAGGACGTCCACCAGTTCCCCGCGACCGTCGACGCCCTGACGCACAGCCTGCGCCCCCACCTGACCACCCTCACCGACGGGTTCGACCTGCCGCCGCTGTACCTCGACTCCCTCCCCCTCCTGCACAGCGGCGGCTCGCGGGCGGAAGACCACCGCTACGGCTTGCGGCCCACGCCGCAGTAGGCGTCGACGGCGGCGGCGAAGTTGGCCGGATCCTCGGGATTCGGCCGCCACTTCGTCACCTGGACGATCCCCGGTTCCACCAGGTCCAGTCCGTCGAAGAAGCCGCCGATCTCCTCGACGCGGCGCACGTAGTAGGGCACGGCGCCGCTCGCGTTGTACGCGTTCGACGCGGCGATCATGCCCTCGCTGGTGGCCGTGCTGTCGCTGATCACCAGGTGGCTTCCGGAGGGCAGGCCCGCCATGAGCCGCCGGACCAGGTCGCGTCCCTGCTCGTAGTCGGCGACGTGGCCCAGCGTGTTGAGGATCATCAGGGCGACCGGCCGGGAGAGGTCGAGGGTGCCCGCGGCGGCCTTCAGCACGGCTTCCGGGTCGTAGAGGGTCGCTTCCAGATAGGCGGTCCTGCCTTCCGGCGTGCTCGTCAGGAGGGCGTGCGCATGGGTGAGGACGACGGGGTCGTTGTCGACGTAGACGATCCGGGCGTCCGGGGCGACGCGCTGGGCCACCTCGTGGGTGTTGTCGGCGGTGGGCAGACCGGTGCCGACGTCAAGGAACTGACGGATGCCCACCTCGCCGGCCAGATGGCGCACCGCGCGCCCCAGGAAGTGCCGGCTGGTGACCGCGACGTCGACCAGGCCGGGGAAGATCTCCTTGATCTGCTCGCCGATCTCCCGGTCGACCTCGTAGTTGTCCTTGCCCCCGACGAAGTAGTTCCAGAACCGGGCCGAGTGCGGCTTGGACGTGTCGATCCGGCCGGGTGCTGCGGCGGTCGCGGCGGTCTGGGCGGTGGAGTCGGACACGGCAAGGCCTCCTGCGCGGGTGCGGTGCTGATCAGTGCCCCAACCTAGGCCAACTTTCTTTCTGCACAGGTAAGTTGATGGTGTCCGCGACAGCCTTGCGCGCCGTTTCGGCCACCTCGGCGGCACGGCGCACAGGCCCGGTGGCAGGTGGCTCAGGTCGCGGTGTCACCGAGTTGGCGTCTCATGTACGGAGTCATCAGGTCTTCGCCTTGGCCAGCACCGTGGTGCGGGCGCCGAGGACCGCGCTGTCGCCGCCCGGCACGGGCAGCACGGTCAGTCCGTCGGCCGAGCCGAAGGGCACGATGACCGGGGTGCGCTGGGTCGGCCGGTAGAGGCGGGGCTCCTTGCGGTGCTTGCCCGAATTCCGCAGCCGGAGGCGGATGTTGTAGGCGGCGAGGTCGGCCTGGGCGAGTGCGGTGGGGGTGATCTTCTGCTCGGTGGCGTCGTTCACGTCGCCGATCGCGAACACGTCCGCCCGCCCCTGGACCCTGAGTCGCCGGTCGACCTGGACCTGCCCGGCGGCGTTCAGCCAGTCGCCGTGTCCGGCCAGGCGCAGCCAGAGCGTGTTGGGCGTGGTGCCCGTCGCCCAGAAGGAGAGGTCCGCCTCGATGGCATTGCCGTGTGCGTCGCGGTAGGTGCCGAAATCGTTGCCCGGTGTCATGAACATGTCAAGGCGGACGTCGACGTCGTGGGCCTTCAGCCAGGCCAGCGCCCTGCGCCCGGCCCGCTCGCTGCCGGTGGAGTGCAGCAGCGCCGACCCCGCGTGGGCGAGGGTGACGCGGGCGTCCGGCCGGCCAGCCGGATCTCCGCGCTGAGCTCGACGCCGGAGGGACCGCCGACGACGACGAGGACGTGTTCGGCGGCGGCGACCCGGTCCTGGTGGCCGGATAACGACTTCATCATCTCTGCGGTGGTGGTGCCGGTGAAGCGGGCGGGTTCGGGGTAGTCGGCCCCGGCGGCGATCACCACTACGTCGCCGTCGCGCACGCGTGTCTCCTGTTGCATGGGGGGATGACGAGCGGCACGATGTGGGGCTTCTTCGGCCACTCGGACTCTCGATCGCCCTATCGCTTGAATCTTAAAGTTCACAGATCGTCGCGTCGTGCGTATGTCGCGTGACGTCACGACCTCAGGTGGCTCGCGGACGGGTTTCACCGGATCCCGGAAGTCGCCCCCGGGATCAGTGCCGCAGGTCCGCGCCGACCGCCGCCGCGACCACGCGGTCCCGTTCGGCCTGCGTGAACAGGCCCCCGGCGAGCCAGGTGTCGGCGAGGGCGCGCACCGCCGCCAGGAAGCGGGCCGAGGTCGCGAACGGCGCCTGGTCCCAGAGGACGTCGAGGAAGGTCAGGCCGTCGGCGCGGGAGCGGTTCGGTACGCCCGAGACGGTCGTACCGAACACGACGACCGGCTCCGCGCGCCTGAAGTAGGCGTGGTAGCGGGTGTCGTCCGCGACGTGGAAGGGGGCCAGGGTCAGGCCGTGGGTGGTGAAGTACTGGGGGCGGCCCTCGGGGCGGACCGCGTCGGCCAGGTCGCCGCGCAGCGTGAAGTCCTTGTAGAAGGAGAACTGCCGGAAGCCGGTGGCCTGGCTCCGCGCGACCAGCAGGACCGGCCCGTGGAACAGGGACTGGACGGTGGGATCGTCCAGGGCGCGTTCGACGCGCAGGCGGTAGGGGGCGGAGACCGTGACCCGGTCGCCGGGCTGCCAGGTCCTGCCGAGGGTGAGGTAGCTGCCGGGAACCGCCCGGACCGTCTGCCGGACGCCGTTGACTGCGACGGTGAACCCCGCCGTGGCCCAGGACGGCACCCGCAGCTTCAGGTCGAGCGCGCCGCCGCCCTCCCGGAACGTCAGCGTACGGACGCCCTCGGCCGGGTAGGCGCTCGTCTGCTCGATGACGAGCCCGCGCTCCGGCCACCGCAGGGTCGAGGCGAGGTAGAGGTTGACGTACAGGGCGTCCCCGGCGGCGGAGCGGAAGTAGACCGAGTCCTGGTACTTGGTGTGGTTCTCCGTGCCGGTGCCGCCGCAGCAGGTACCGGTGTTGTCGTACTCGCGCACCACCCCCGGACCCATGCCGACGAAGTAGGTGACCTCCGGGCTGTCCACGCCGGGGGCGTCCCGGCGGGAGGCCAGGATGTGGTTCGTCAGGCCCCGCTCGTAGTAGTCCATGTAGCCGGGGTCCGGCTCACGGAAGAACAACTGCCTGCTCAGCTTCAGCATGTTGTACGTGGCGCAGCTCTCCGCGTTGTTGTCGCCCAGGGTGGCCGCGATGGCGCCTCGGGCCCGGAACATCTCGCCCTGGCCGGTGCCGCCCAGGCTGTACGTCCGGGGACCGGCGACCATGCCCCAGAAGTTGCGGGCCGCCGCCGCGTACTCCTCGTCCCCCGTGTGGTCGAACAGCCTTATGTAGCCGGTGAATTGAGGGATGTGCTGGTTGGCGTGCCGGCCCTCCAGGATGTCGCGGTCGGCGGCGCAGGCGGCCAGCAGCGCGGTGTTGTCGAAGCAGCGGGCGGCGGCGAGGTGTTCCGCGCGTCCGGTGAGGGCGTACAGGTCGGCCAGCACTTCGTTCATCCCGCCGTACTCACCGGCGATGTAGATCGACCACATGCGATCCAACTGCGCCTTGGGCAACCGGCCGAGGCGGCTGTGCACCCAGTCGCCCATCGCCGAGGCGATGACGAGGGCCTGCGCGTTCCCGGCCAGGGTGTACGCGTCCAGGAGCCCCCGCATGATCTTGTGGCAGGTGTAGTAGGGCGCCCAGATGGTGGGGTAGGTCGTGTAGCTCTCCAACAGGATGAACTGCGTCTCCGGGTACGCCGCCAGGTAGCCGGGGTGGCTCGGTCGCGGCGAGCCGTGCTCGGCCAGCGCCTGCTGGCACTCGCCGAGCGCGGCCACCAGGTGGTCGAGCTTGGACTTCAGCCCCTCCTCGCGCGTGTCGGCGTACGCCTGGGAGAGGAGGGTGAGGAAGTGGCCGCCATAGTGGCCGCGCAGGTTGCCGTCGGAGGTCTCCCAGCCGCCCGGCGGCTGGGCACCCCGCGTGTCGAGGCCCGCGTTGGCCCGGAACACGGCCAGGATCCGGTCGGCTGGATAGGCCCTGGCGTACTCCAGCATCAGGTCACGCTTGCGCCGGAAGACCCCGTCGCCGAGGGCCACTTGGTCCAGCGGGAAGGGCTGCACCACCCATGTCGACGGGACGGAGACGGCTGAAGCCGTGGTGGACGCGGGACGCTTCGAGGCCGAGGCGGAGGCGGTACGAGCCTGCGCCGGGGCGGAGTTCAGAAGCGGGACGGCGGCCCCGGTCCCTGCGGCCAGCCTCAACAGACGGCGACGAGTGGGGGGTTGGGACATGCTGGGACTCCGATCGTGGGGGGGGGAGGCACGGTCACGGTGCCGACGGCCGTTGCTCGGTGGGCGGTTGGGCCGTCGTCGGGAGCCATACGCGCATCGTCGAGGGGCCGCAGTTCGCCCAGGAGTGGTAGGGGACCAGGGTGATGCCGGTGCGCTCGGCGGTGGGTGCGGTGGGCTGATCGAAGGGCTGGTAGGGCCATGGGGAGTCGGCCGATTCCCCCTGTGTGGCGGCGAGTTCGCCGGGGGCTACGACGGTGTCGTCCGGCCCGTCCTGGGGCTCGGCGGACGGATCCACTCGTACGACGTCGATGTCCCGTTGGTCAGGCAGGTCCACGGACTCGGCGCAGTAGACCAGCGGGCCGCGCTGGACGGCGACGGTGCCGCGTACGGCGTCGATGCGCGGGTCGGGCGCGATCCAGCGCGGTGCCATGGGCAGTTCGAGGCGTATCTCGTCGCCGGGGCGGAAGCGGCGGGTGAGCGTGGCCGTGCCCGGGGCGACGGTACGGCGTACGCCGTCCGGGTCGACCAGGCGGGTCGTGGCGCCCTCGGTCCAGGCGGGGACGCGCAGCGACAGGGTCCACGGGTGGTCCGAGGGCGACCGGTCGACGTGCACGGTCACGGTTCCGTCCGACGGGTAGTCGGTCCGCACGCGCAGGGCGATGCCGGCGGTGGTGATCTCCGCGTCGGCGTACTGGTGCAGTTGGATGCCGTGGTCGTCGGCCGTCGCCAGGTAGGCGGGGAGCAGGGCCAGGGTGCGGGCCACGTTGGTGGGGCAGCAGGACACCGCGAACCAGGGGGCACGCAGGCTCGATTCGGCGCGCGGGCTGTCGGTGTCGGCGGGCGCTGCGGTGCCGCGGCGGCGCCGGTGCAGGGTGTTGGCGTAGAAGAAGGCGCGGCCGTCGTCGGACGGCGAGGTCGCGACGACGTTGAACAGGGTCCGCTCGGCCAGGTCGGCGAAGCGCGGCTCGCCGGTGGCGAGGAGCAGCCGCCAGCTCAGCATCACGGAGGCGACGCCCGCGCAGGTCTCCGAGTAGGCGCGGTCCGGCGGCAGGACGAAGTCGTCGCCGAAGGACTCGTCCCGGTGGTGCGAGCCCATGCCGCCGGTCAGGTAGGTGCGGCGGGCGACCGTCGTCTCCCACTGCCGTACGACCGCGGCGAGCAGTTCGTCGTCGCCGGTCTCCACGGCCACGTCGACGGCGCCGGCGGCGAGGTAGAGGGCGCGGACGGCGTGGCCGCGCAGCACGTCGGCGGTCCGGACGGGGACGTCGTCCTGGTAGTAGGCGCGGCCGAACTCGATCTCGGCGAGGGTGCCGTGGCCGCGCCGGTCGACGAACAGTCGGGCCTGGTCGAGGTAGCGCTGCTCCCCTGTCGCTCTGGCGAGTTCGACCAGGGCGGTCTCGATCTCCGGGTGGCCGCAGACGCGTTCGATGCCGCCGGGGCCGAAGGCGGCGCACACGTGGTCGGCGGCCCGCCGGGCGATCTTCGCCAACTCGCCCTCGCCGCGGGCGCGGGTCTGGGCCACGCCCGCTTGGATCAAGTGGCCGTAGCAGTACAGCTCGTGGCCCCATTCGAGGTCGCTGTAGCGGGGCTGCTGGCCGGGGCGGCCGAAGGCGGTGTTGAGGTAGCCGTCGGGTTCCTGGGCGGGGGCGATCGTCTCGGTGAGTGCGGCGATCCGCTGGTCGAGGGCGGTGCCGTCGCCGTGGCCGGCCTCCCAGGCCATCGCTTCGAGCAGTTTGTAGACGTCGGAGTCGGCGAACTCGCGGCCCCGCCGGTCGCGGTGGATCCGGCCCTGCGCCGCGGCGCGGAAGTTGCCGATCCAGCCGACGCGTTCCATCCAGTCCCGGCAGTGGTCGAGTGTCGCGGTCGCGTTGACGTGTCGGCGGCGGGCCCAGAAGCCTCCGGTGATGCGGACCTCGTCGAGACCGAGTGGCCGCAGCCGTCCCCGGGTCGGCGCCACCGGCAGGACGGCTGACCGCGTCATGTTCTCCCTCACCAGTTCATGCCTTCGGTTCGTCCTCTCGGTCGGCCGTTCGGGTCATGGCGTGCGGAGTGTCCACGGTGGTGCCTCAGCCCTTGAGCGCGCCCGACATGAAGCCCCGTACGTAGTGCCGTTGCAGCAGCAGGAAGAGCAGGAGGCAGGGGACGGCGAGGACCACCACCCCGGCTTCGGTGGCGCCGTAGTCGACGGCGCCCATGCTCTGCTGCCGCAGGTTGGCGACGGCCAGCGGCAGGGGCGCTTTCTCGCTGTCGGAGATGAGGATCAGCGGCGCGATGAAGTCGTTCCAGGCGGCGAGGAACGCGAAGAGCCCCACCGTGATCAGCCCCGGCCGCACCGCCGGCAGGAGGACGCGGCGCAGCGCGCCCGCCGTGCCGCAGCCGTCGACGAGCGCCGACTCCTCCAGTTCGCGCGGGACCGCCTCGAAGGAGATCCGCATCATGAAGGTGGCGAAGGGGAGTTGGAACATCGCCAGCACCAGGGTCAGCCCCAGCAGCGAGTTCTGCAGATGGAGCCGGCCGAGCAGGACGTAGAGCGGGATGAGGAGGGTGGCGTACGGGACCATGAGGATGGCCAGGGTCAGCAGGAACAGCAGGTTCTTGCCGGGGAAGTCGAAGCGGGCGAAGGCGTAGCCGCCGAGCAGGGAGACCCCCAGGGTCAGCGCGACGGTGAGCGCGGCGACGACCGTGCTGTTGCCGAGGTAGCGCCACAGGCCGGCGTCGTAGTCGAGCAGCGTGCGGTAGTTGCCCAGGCCGTAGCCGGACTGCTGCGCCGTGCCCGGTTGTGCGCTGACCGAGGCCCAGGCGTTCCACAGCAGGGGGAAGAGGAAGATGACGGCCAGTCCGCCGGCGACGACGTAGTAGGGCGTCCGGCCGAGGGCTCGGGTGAGCACCGGTGTCTCCTTTCGCTAGCGGGTCGGGGGTCGCGAGCGGGTCAGGACTCGTCGGTGCGGCGCAGGCCGCGGAACTGTGCGGCGTTGAGCAGGAGCAGCGCGGCCAGTACGACGATCGACAGGGCTGCCGCGGTGCCGAGGTTCAGCCGCTGGAACGCCTCGCGGTAGATCAACTGCACGACGGTGACGGTGCTGTTGTCCGGTCCGCCCTTGGTGAGGACGAAGAACTGGTCGAAGGCGAGCAGCGATCCGGTGACGCAGAGCAGGAGGGACAGCGCGAGGGACGGACGCAGCAGCGGGAGGGTGATGGAGCGGAAGATCTGGCCGCGGCTCGCGCCGTCCATCCGGGCCGCCTCGTACACCTCGTGCGGGATGCGCTGGAGGCCGACGAGCAGGATCAGCATGTAGAAACCGGCGAACTTCCACACGACGAGGAACACCGTCGACAGCAGGGCGGAGTTCGGTGTGCCGAGGAAGGACACCGGGTCGTCGACCAGGCCGAGTCTCTCCAGGGCGCTGCTGAGCGGGCCGGTGGTGGGGCTGTACAGGCCCCAGAAGAGGAGCGAGGCGGAGGCCAGGCCGAGGGCGCCGGGCAGGAAGTAGACCGTACGGAAGAACCCTGCGCCGGGGCGGGACTCCTGCACGAGCAGGGCGAGGAGGAGCGCGAGGCCCAGGAGGGCGACCGTGACGATCACGGTGTAGAGGAGCGTGAAGCGGACGGACGGCCAGAACAGGGGGCTGTCGGTGACGTCGGTGTAGTTCTCGGGGGCGTTGCCGCCCCTGTCGCCCGCGAGGAGCGGCCAGTCGCTGAGCGACATCTGCCCGACGAGGAGGAGCGGCAGCAGGAAGAAGACGGCGACGAACACGGCCGTGGGCGCGGCGTACCCGAGGCCCTGGAGCGTGCGGGAGTGCCGGCGGGGCGCGGACCTGCGGGGTCGGCGGGCCCGGCGCGCTGCCGGGGTCCGGGGACGCGTGCGGGTCCGGGTCCGGGTCCCGTGCTCGGCGGTCGCCCGGTCGGGGGCCTTCACCTGCATGGCTCTCCTCTGCCGGGTGCGGTGGGAGGGGTCGTGCCGGGGCCGTGCCGTTCTCTGTCGTGTCGCGTGGGTCAGTCGGTCAGTGAGGCGGTGACGGCCTTGTTGTCCTTGTCGACGGATGTGCCGTCGCCGAAGACGGCGTCGCGCATCAGGGACAGCCAGGGGCCGTTGGGGTCGTTGAAGGTCTGGCCGAACTTCAGCGCGTACGGGGTACGGCCGTCCGCCACCAGTTGGTTGATCATGACCAGGCGCGGGTCGGCGGCGGAGTACTTGTTGGCCGCGAGGTCGGTGCGCGCCACGACGTCCTTGTGGGCGGCGACCACGTTGACCTGGGCGTCGTCGCCGAGGGACCAGGCGAGGAAGTTCCAGGCCTGGTCGGCCTTCCGGCTGGTGGCGGCGATGCCGATGGCGTCCCCGCCGACGAAGGTGGACCTGCCGCCGTCGGGTCCGGGGATGGGCGCGACGCCGAGGTCCAGGTTCTTGGGCATCAGGCCCAGGGTCGTCGACGGCATGGGCATGACGCCGACCTTGCCCTTGGGGAAGACACCGGTCCAGGTCGTGCCGGTCTCGTCACGCGCGCCGGGGGCGACGATGCCGTCCTTCACCCAGCCGCGGTAGGTGTCGTAGACCTTCTTCGCGGTGGCGGAGTCGAGCTGAGCCTCGGTTCCCTCCTGGTTGAGCACGTCCGCTCCCCCGGCCCAGATGGACGGCCACCAGGTGAAGACGCCGCAGCCGCCGCAGTTGCCGCCGAAGTAGGTGCCGTCGACGCCGCCGCCCAGCGCGTCCACGGCGCGGGCCTGCCGGTCCCAGTCGGCGAGGGTGGCGGGCGGCTTCGCGGGGTCGAGTTTCGCCCGCCGGTAGAGCTCCTTGTTGTAGAAGAGCACCGACAGATCGAGGGTGTGCGGGACGACGTACTTCCTGCCCTCGTAGGTGCCGGCCTTGATGTGCGACCGGGCCAGCTTGTCGGCGAAGGGCAGGGCGTCGATGCGCCGGGTGAGGTCGGCGAAGAGGCCGCTGGTGGTGTAGTTCGGCACGAACACCACGTCCGAGGCGAACAGGTCGGGGAGGTCCTTCGAGCCGGCGGCGGCACCGACCTTGGCCTGGTAGTCGTCGGTCGGGATGACGGTCAGCGCGATCTTGTTCTTGTGGTGGGCGTTGTAGGCCTTGACCAGTGCCTCGCTCTGCGGCCGGGTCGCGGCGCGCGTCCACATCGTCAGCGTGCTGCCGTCGTCGGCGCCCTTGGCGTCCCCCGCCTTGCCGCCGCTGCCCCCGCTGCCCGCGCCGCCGTCCCCCGACCCGCAGGCCGTGACCAGGCTCGCGGCGGCGAGGAGCGCGACGACGCCGGTGGCGAACCGGCGGACGGGTCCACGTGGTCCGGTCGTGCTCCCCATGACGATCCCCCTGGGTGTGGATGGAACGGAAAGGAGCCGAAAAGGCTTTCTGAAAGCTAGGACCCGGCTGACTGCCCGTCAATCCCCTTGCAGGGAACGGTTGTACGAGACGTGGGGGTCGCCGTACACGCGCTGCCGAAACCTGTGAAATCCTCCTGGACCCGCCCGCACCGAAACATGTCGCGTACGGTTTACGCACGCGACGCGCGACAGGAGAACACCCATGACACCGGCCGTCGGCCCCTCTCGTTCGCAGCCCACCACACTCAGCGACGTCGCCCGGCTGGCCGGCGTGTCCATCGCGACCGCGTCCAAGGCCCTCAACGGCCGCAGTCAGGTGCGCGCCGAGACCCGGCAGCGGGTGATCGAGGCCGCCGAGCGGCTGGCCTTCCGGCCGAACCAGCTCGCCCGCGGGCTGCTCGTCGGGCGGTCGGGCACCGTCGGTCTGCTCACCAGCGACCTGGAGGGCCGGTTCAGCATCCCGATCCTCATGGGCGCGGAGGACGCCTTCGGGGCGGGCGAGGTCGCGGTCTTCCTGTGCGACGCCCGCGGCGACGCGATCCGCGAACAGCACCATGTGCGGGCGCTGTTGGGCCGCCAGGTCGACGGTCTCATCGTGGTAGGCAGCCGGACCGACCCGCGCCCGCCGCTGGGCCGCACGCTGCCCGTGCCCGTGGTCTACGCGTACGCCCCGTCGGAGGATCCGGCGGATCTGTCCATCGTCCCGGACAGCGTCGACGCCGGCCGGATCGCGGTGGAACACCTCCTGGCCTGCGGCCGCACCCGGATCGCGCACATCACCGGCGACCCCGGGTACGCGGCGGCCCACGACCGGGCCGAGGGCGCTCGGGCCGCGCTCGCCGACGCCGGTCTCAGCCCGGTCGGCGAACCACGGTTCGGGGCCTGGTCGGAGGGGTGGGGGCGGGCGGCGACCGCGCTGCTGCTCGACCGGCACCCGGACGTCGACGCCGTGCTGTGCGGCAGCGACCAGATCGCCCGGGGCGTGATGGACGTCCTGCGCGAGCGCGGGCTCCGGGTGCCGGAGGACGTGGCGGTCATGGGCTTCGACAACTGGCAGGTCCTGACCGCCTCTTCGCGCCCGCCGCTGACCAGCGTCGACATGAACCTCGAAGAGGTCGGCCGGGCGGCGGCCCACGCCCTGTTCACCGCGATCGGCGGGGCCCGGCGCTCGGGGATCGAGACGGTGCGCTGCCGCGTGGTCATCAGGGGATCGACGGCCCCGCTGTCCTGAGCGGTGCCGTCCGGACGTCGCGGTTCGGCGAACTCGGTTATCGGCGCACTGTCTTGACACTTCGTCAGCTCACTCCTACGTTGCGAAAACCTTTCAGGTGAGTTTCCTCGAATGCATGTCAGGTGCATGATGCAGGCTCCATGACCCAGGTTGCATGACACCGCCCGCTTCCCGTCAACCGGAGAGGGAGCACCCCCCATGAAGCGCCTCCTCGTCGCCCTCGTGCTCATCCTCTGTTCCGTCTGTTCCGTGAACCCGGCCGCCGCCGCGCAGACCATCGGGTTCCCCAGTTTCAACGGGCCCGCGATCCCGGCCCCGCCCGTCGCCTACACGCCGGGCGACATGATGCGGAGCATCTACGACTCCGAGAGTTCGGGGACCGATTTCTGGATGGACCGGCTGCTCGCCCGTTCCGGTGACGATCCCGCCGGGCCCTGGCTGATGAGCCGTGGGCGCGCGCTGTTCATGAAGGAGCACGACCCCTCCAAGCTCGGGTTCGCGGGCAAGGTCGCGTACTGGGAGAGCATCAGCGACAACAGCGCCTACACCGTCGCGATCACCCCGGGCACCTTCACCGAGCAGGTCGGCCAGCGCTGGCAGGCCCCCAGTTACTGGAGGAGCGTGCACTCCAGCGGCTCGGTCGCGGTCACCCAGACCAAGTTCGTCACCGAGAACAACGTGGCCGTGACCAACCTGTCGATCAAGAACAACGGCAGCGCCGCCACCACGTTGCAGTTGCGGGCGACCTCGCCGTACGCCACCTCGGGCACCGGCAGTGAGCTGACCGGGCAGGTGAACGCCTACAACAACCTCACCACCATCCGGCCGAGGTTCACCGGCGACGGATTCACGGTGTCGAGCGGCGGCCTCAACCGGTCCGTCACCGTCGCCGCCGGGGCCACGGTGACCGCCAAGCTGGTGATGGGCTTCGTCACCGACGAGATCCCCGAGTCGCTCAGCGAGTACAACGCGTACGCGGGCTACTCGAACGCGACCGCCTTCGCGACGCACGTGCGCGCCTACAACCTGTGGTGGGCGCAGAACGTGCCCTACATCGACGTACCCGAAGGCGCGATCAAGAAGAACATCTACTACCGCTGGTGGCTGATGCGCTTCAACAACCTGGACGCCGACATCCCCGGGCAGACCTTCCAGTTCCCGACGTCGACCGAGGGCGTCCTCGGCTACAACAACGCGATCGCTCTCACCCAGCCGATGCACATCGACGACCTCAAGTACCTGCGCAACCCGGCCTACGCGTACGGCGACTGGCTGAGCGTCGGCCAGATCTCCAAGGGCGGACGGTTCCTCGACAACCCCGGTGACCCGGAGAACTGGTCGAACAGTTACACCCAGTACATCGCCGAGGCGGCCTGGCGGAGCTACCAGATCCACGGCGGGCAGCCGGCCATCGCCGGGAACCTCGCCCACTACGCCGAGGGCGACGTCAAGGGCCAACTCGCCTACTACGACCACGACAACAACAAGCTCATCGAGTACGACTGGGGCGCGCTGACGGGCAACGACGCCGACGCGGTGTCCTTCCACTGGAAGCCCGGCAACATGGACCGCGCCGAGTCCGCCTACCAGTACAGCGGCGCGCTCGCCGCCGCGCAGGCGTACGACGCGGTCGGCAACACGGCCAAGGCGGCCGAGATGCGCACGCTGGCGACGCAGATCAAGGACGCCATCGTCAACGTCCTGTGGAATCCGAACCATCAACTGTTCGAGCACCGGCTGAAGTCGACCAACGAGTGGGTGCCCTGGAAGGAGATCAACAACTACTACCCGTTCTCGGTCGGGGCGGTCCCCAACACAGCCACGTACAAGCAGGCGCTGCGGCTGTTCGACGACCCGGCGCAGTACCCGGTCTTCCCCTTCTACACGGCCGACCAGGCCGACAAGAAGGCAGCGGCCGACGCCGGGAACCCCGGCTCCAACAACTTCTCCACGATCAACTCCACCGTCCAGTTCCGGCTCTACTCCTCGGTGTTGCGCAACTACCCCAACTCCTGGATGACCGCGACCGACTACAAGAAGCTGCTCTACTGGAACACCTGGGCGCAGTACGTCGGCGGCAACACCCAGTGGCCCGACGCCAACGAGTTCTGGGCCGACTGGAACGGCAGCTCCATCGACTACCGGTCCTGGATCCACCACAACATCCTGGGCAGCAGCAACTGGACGGTCATCGAGGACGTCGCCGGTCTGCGCCCCCGCAACGACGCCAAGGTCGAACTCTCCCCGATCGACATCGGCTGGGACCACTTCACCGTCAACAACCTGCGCTACCGCAACGCCGACCTGAGCATCGTGTGGGACGACCCGGCCGACGGCGTGGTGCGCTACCCGGGCGTCCCCGAGGGCTACTCGATCTACGTCAACGGCAGCCGGGCCGCGACCGTCGACTCGTTGGTGCCGTTCACCTGGGACCCGGCGACCGGGGACGTGACCACGAACGGCACGGTCACCTACCACACGGCCGTCGCCGGCCTCCAGGCTCCCAACCAGGTCGTGCAGAGCAGCCCCCGGATGGTCGACATGCTCGCCAAGGCGGGCGTCGACCTGACCGGCACGCCCACCAACCTCGCTGCCGGGGCGACGACTTCGGCGTCGTACACCGGATCCGGCAGCAGCACCGCCGGCGCGGTCGACGGGTATCCCACCAACGAGCCGTTCTGGGGCGCGGGCGGGTCCCCCAACAGCCAGGACTGGTACGAGCTGAACTTCGGGGCCGCCCGCACCCTGAACGAGATGCGCCTGTACTTCAAGGACAGCCGGCCGGCGAGCACCACCTACCGCGCGCCGTCCGCCTACACCATCCAGTACTACGACGGCAGTTCCTGGGTGACCGTGCCGGGACAGTCCAGGAGCCCGGCCGTGCCGCGGGCCAACTACAACGTGGTGCAGTTCCCCGCGCTCACCGCCCAGCGCGTGCGGATCCTGGCCACCAACGCCGCCGGGGCCAAGACGGGCCTCACCGAGGTCAAGGCGTTCAACCGGGGCGGGGTCCAGCCGCCCGCGCCACCGGCCAACCTCGCGGCGTCGGCGACGCCGTCGGCGTCGTACACCTCCTCCTGGGAGAGCGTCGCCGCCGTCAACGACGGGATCGACCCGCCGTCGTCCAACGACACGGTCAACCCGCGCTGGGGCACCTGGCCGCAGACCGGCCAGCAGTGGGCCGAGCTGACCTGGCCGACGGCGCAGACCCTGAACAAGGCCGAGGTGTACTTCTTCGACGACGACGACGGCATCGACATGCCGGCCTCCTGGAAGCTCCAGTACTGGAACGGCAGCGCGTACGTCGACGTGCCCGGCGCGAGCGGCTATCCGCTGGTCAAGAACCAGTACAACGCCGTCACCTTCACCGCCACGAGCACCACCCGGCTCCGGATGCTGCTCACCGGCAACGGCACCAACTCCGTCGGCCTCCTCGAAGCAAAGGTGTACGGACCGTGACCCGTTCCCGATGCCTGTCCGCGCTCATCGCCCTGTTCACCGTGGCGGTCGCCTTCCTGGTGGTGCCGCCCGCCTCCGCCGCCGTCGCGTTCACCTCGACCGGGGTCAACCAGAACGGCGGCAACTGCCTCGACCTGCCCGGGAGTTCATCGACCGACGGCACCCGACTGCGGGCCTTCGCCTGCTCGTCGGGCGCGAACCAGAACTTCGGCTACACCCTGCTCTCCGGCACCAGTGACACGTACACCATCACCACGCAGTCCGGTCAGTGCGTGGACGTCTACGGCGCGTCCACGGCGGACGACGCGGCGATCATCCAGTGGCCGTGCCACGGCGGTACGAACCAGCAGTGGCGGCTGGTCGCGGTGGCGGTCGGCGGCACCGACAGGACGTTCAACCTGGTCTCCGTGAGCTCGGGCAAGTGCGTTGCGCCGAGCGGCGGTTCGTCGGCGTCGAACACGAACCTGGTGCAACTGCCGTGCGCCGCCGCGAACGGCAGGGTGTGGCGGCTGCCCGCATTCACCGGCGGTGGCGGCACCAGCCCGCACACCTTCACCAACCCGCTCTCCCAGCACGGCCCCGACCCCTGGCTGACGTACTACGACGGGTACTACTACCTGGCCACGACCACCTGGAACTCGACGATCACCATGCGCAAGGCGAGCACGCTCGCCGGGCTCGCCACGGCCGCCGACCAGGTGATCTTCAACCTCACCCGGCCCAACGGCGCGGGCACGATGTGGGCGCCGGAGTTCCACCTGCTCGACGGCCCGAACGGCAAGCGCTGGTACTTCTACTACACGGCCGGCCGGGAGCCGTACGACCTGGGCACCCAGCGGATCCATGTCCTGGAGAGCGCGGGCCTGGACCCGATGGGGCCCTACACCTTCAAGGCCGACCTGCTCGACCCGACGCAGGACAACACATGGGAGCTGGACCCGGGCATCCTGCAACTCGACGGCCGGCTCTACCTGTTGGGCACCTTCTACAACGGCTCGCAGCCGATGTTCATCCGGCCGCTGTCGAACCCGTGGACGGCGAGCGGCACCCGCCGGGTGCTGTCCACGCCGACCTACAACTGGGAGACGGTGGGCGGCGCGGTGAACGAGGGCGCCGAAGTGCTCCAGCACGGCGGCAAGACGTTCATCGTGTACTCGGCGAGCCACTGCTCCACACCCGACTACAAGTTGGGGATGCTGACGTACAACGGGGGCGACCCGCTCAACGCGTCGTCCTGGGTCAAGTCCCCGAACCCGGTCTTCCAGCGGTCCGACGCCAACGGCGTGTACGGCCCCGGCCACAACGGGTTCTTCAAGTCGCCCGACGGGACCGAGGACTGGATCGTCTACCACGCCAACAACTCCGCGAACGGCGGCTGCGACATGAACCGCACGACGAGGGCGCAGAAGTTCACCTGGAACGCCGACGGCACACCGAACTTCGGCACCCCGGTGGCCCTGGGCGTCACCCTGACGGCACCGTCCGGGGAACAGCCGGCCGCCCGGTGAAGGCGGCGAGGCCGTCCTTCAGGCCCTGGCGGAACACGGACCGCTGTTCCTCCGGCATGTCGAGCAGCAGCCGGTCCTCCAGCGCCAGCACCGCCGGTTCGCACGCCGCGAGGAGTTCCTCGCCCTCCCCGGTGAGCCGGGCTTCCATGATCCGCCGGTTGCCCGGGGCGTGGGCGCGCTCGAGCAGTCCACGCTGCTCCAGCGAGCACACGATCTCGTGCATCGTCTGGGGTCGGACGAAGGAGCGGCGCGCCAACTGGGCGGAGGAGAGCCCGCGTCGGTGCTGGAGCACGGCCAGGGTCGTGTACTGGACAGTCGTGAGCCCGTACGGCCGCAGTGCCTCGTCCATGAAGGAGCGGATGGCCAGTTCGAGTTGCTTGACGAGATAGATCGTCAGCGGGCCCTGGTGACCTTCGGGGCCCGCACCCGCATACCTGCCCGGACCCGGATCCCGATCGGCTTCCTCCGCCATCGTGCGCACCTCTTCGGTCGTCCAGGTCACATCGGCGTGCCACGGTACCCCACCGGACATGGGGCGGCCACGGATCCGGGCCGACGCCCTGTCCCCACGGCCAACGATCAGCGGAGGGACTCGAGTTCGCCCCCGAGCGGGATGTCCGTGAAGGCGCCGTTGTCGACGACGACCGGTTCGACGTCGAACCCGCTGCGGGACCCGGCCTTGCGCCACTGCGCCATGACCAGCGGCTCCGTGGACACGTTCTTCACCGGCCCGGACGTGAAGTCCAGCGGCCCGGCGACGGTGGTGAGCTTGGCCTTGCCGAGGGCGGCGGCCAGTTCCGCCCGGTCCTTGGGGTCGGAGGTCGTCTTCAGCACATGGAGCGCGACCTCGAAGAGCGCCATGTTGGACCCCAGGATCTGGGTCCACTGACTGTGCGTCGACTGCTCGTAGTCGTCGGCCAGTTGCTGTGCGGTCTGGCCGGTGAGCGTGGAGGTGTACGGGAACGTGGGCGACCACCAGAAGCCTGCGCTGAGACCGTATCCGAGGGGGCCGAGCGCCTCTATCTGGGAGGGGACGAGGCCGGTCTTCGCGAGGGTCGCGATCCGCGGCCGGTAGCCCTGCTGCCGGGCCTGCTGCCAGAACGCGGTGAAGTCGCCAGGCAGCGGGAAGGAGTTGAAGATCTCAGCGTCCCCCCGCTTGAACTCCTCGATCTGCGCCGAGAAGTCGCTCGTCCCGTCCTGGTACGCCCCCGGGTCGACGATCTCGAACCCGCTCTTCTTCAGCTCCGGCCCGAGCCCCTGCCGGATCGCCTTGCCGTCGGGGTCGTCGGGCCACAGCACGCCGACCTGCCGGTTGTTCGCCACCCCGCCCTTCGTCCACAGCGAGGTGTACGCGGCCTTGATCTCCGCGACGCCCAGGAAGAAGTGGTACGTGTAAGTGAACGGCTTCTCGGGGGTGGCGCCGCGGCCGAAGAACCAGGTCTCCCACGGCACGGCGGTCGACAGACACGGCACCTTGGCCGCCTCGCACACGTCGGCGACGGGGTTGACCGTCTCCGGTGTGGCGGTGGCGAGCATCAGATCGATCTTCTTGTCGTTAATCAGATCGGTCGCGACCTGCGCGGCGGTCTGCGGATCCGACTGGCTGTCGCGGTCGAGGATCGCGACCGAGTACTGCTTGCCGCCGATCCTCAGCCCGTCCTTCACGGCGGTGCGCAGCTTCCTCAGCAGGAACACGTTCGGCTCGCCGAAGCCCGCGGCCGAGCCCGTGCTGGGCGAGACATAGCCGATCCGCAGCCTGGAGCCGCTCTGCGCCGAGGACTCCCCGACAAGGCCGCAGCCGGCCAGCAGACCGCTCGCGGAGACCAGACCGGCGGCCCCGGCCACCCCCCGAAGGAGGGTCCTTCGGGGCAGGTCGGCGTTCGCGGGTGTGCACGTCGTTGTGCGCATGGAGGTCTCCGGACACGTCGAAAGAGCGGAACCGAGGGCGCTGGAACACCCTGCCCGATATCAGGAACCCTGATGATGACCATGATGATGCACACGGTTACGCGGGATGACAAGAGGTTGCCGTGCCGGCCGGGACGTTCCTCACCTTGCTCCGCCGGACAAAACACATCGGCGGGGCGTCGGTGTGACGCCCCGCCGATGTGCGGCGCCGGCTACCGGGCGCCCGTGTTGTCGTCCGTCAGCGCAGTGCGGTGAGGAACGGTGCGAGGGTGCGGGTCAGGGTGTTGTGCGGGGTGTCCGCGAACAGCGGGTCGAGGTGGGTCATCCCGTTGTCCGTCTCGTACGTGCCGTAGGGGATACGGGAGTTGGTGACGACATCGCGCGCGCCCGAGACGATGGTGCCCTTGGCGTAGCTCGTCTGGAAAGCGTAGAGCGGGGTGTCCAGGGCCTCGGCGTGCCACAGCCGCAGACCGAGCGAGCGGGCCAGGTCGGTGTCCACGTAGGGGTCGGCGACGTCGAGGTCCACCGACAGCCGGGACGGCCAGTACCACTCCCACACGGCGGGCTGCGGGCCGCCCGCGTAGGCCGCGGCGACCCGGCTCATGGGGGTGATGCCGGTGTCGACCCAGCCGCGCACCCCGTCGGCGTCGGCGTCCGCGAGGTGTCCCGAGTGCACGCTGATGTCGTTCGGCCAGCCGAATCCGACGTCCACCAGGGTGCCCAGCAGGCCGGCGTTGGTGAGCGGGGACGACGGTCGCAGGGCGTCGGGCAGCCGGGGCTGGAGGACGGAGCGGCCGGCCGGGTCGTGGTGCGCGTACCAGCCCGCGAGCTGGTACCAGATCTGGGTGCTCTCCGCCCGGGAGCCCAGTCCGACGCCGCTCAGGGTCATGTCGAAGACGGCTCCGCCGTCGATGGCCGCGAGCCGCTCCCGCACCTGCTCGGGCGAGTCGCTCACCGGCTGGCCGGTTCCCTTGAACGCGCCGCGCACGCCGCCGTCGACCACGACGAGGGCCGCGAGGTCGCGGTATCCGGGGCGGCCGTCGAAGTCCCAGGCCGCGTAGGTCATCGCGGTGGTGGCGCCCCAGGAGTGCCCGCCGAGCACGACCCGGCGACGGCCACCGCAGGCGGCCATCCGTACAACGGTGTCCAGGTCGTCCAGGGTGCGGGCCAGGCCCCAGCCCGCCGTGTAGGCGGCGGCAGTTGGGTCCTGGGAACGGTAGTGGCCGTCCAGGTAGTACCCGGCCGGGTCCGGTGTGGCGAATCCGGTGCGGTCGGCGAGGTTCTCCTCACGCCGGTCGAAGGCCCACACCTGCACGCCGGGCACGGCCGCGACGAGGTCCCGGGCCAGCAGCCGGAAGTCGCCGGCGGCCCCGAACATGCCGGGGACCAGCACCAGGACCGTGTGCGCCGTGTCGGGGCCGATCTTGAGCACATGGACCCGGTCCGTCCCGGCCGGGCCTCCTCCCGCGCCCACCGCCACGGGAACGTACGGCTCCGGACCGACGGCTCCCCGCCGACTCCCGGCCCCGGCAGTCTTCGTAGCAGCGGTAGCGGCCGTGGCGGCTGTAGCGGTTGTGGCGGCCGGGCCGGTCAGGGCGGTGGTCAGGGCGAGGCCGCCGACCGTGCCGCCCAGCAACGCTCTGCGTGACAGACCCCGCGTCATGACGCACACCCGCCCACGCGCCGGGTGCTCAGCGCCACGTCGTCCATGCGGACGTCGTAGGAGGAGGGGGTGGGTCCCGACTGGTAGAGCTGCCAGCCGAGCTTCAGCTTGTCGAAGCGGGGGAAGACGAAGTCGTCGGCCGTGCCGCCGTGGTTCTTCGTGGAGACCGTCAACTCGGGCCGCTCGACGCCGTCCTGGTAGACGGTGACGCGGTTGTCGGTCGCGTCGAGGTGGAATTCGACGCAGCTCCAGGTGCCTGCGGCGGCGGGGGCGGAGGTCTGCCACGCGGTCCAGTCACCGGTGGGGCCGAGGTCGGAGCCGACGCCCCAGAAGTTGCCCTGCGAGGTGGGGGCGTACTGGCCGCCCAACGGGCGTACCAGCGTGGGGGCGTCGGAGCCGGAGGCCTCGGCGATGGTCCAGTGCGCCCAGTCGGGGGCGGTGGGGAACTGGTCCACGCGCAGTCGCAGCCGGGCCCAGAAGCTGTTGCCTGCGGGCGCGTGGTCGAGGTCGGAGAGGACAAGGAAGGCGCGGCCGTTACCTTCGGTGCGCAGCCGCAGTTCACGGCCGTGGCCGGTGGTGCTGGGTTCGACGGTCAGCGAACCGTTCGCGGTGTCGGTGGTCCAGCCGCGGCCGGCGGTGACCGGGCCGAGCGGGAGCCGGTCGAAGCTCTCTCTGACGAGGGTTCCCTGCGGGAGGGGCGTCGCCGAGGCGGTGGGGGGTATCGCGAGCAGCACGGCTGACGAGGCCAGCAGCGCCGCGGCGATCTTCCGCATGCGTGTCATGGACACAGTGTGCAACATCCGTCACAGTGGTCACACACACTGCCCCCCTCCCAACGGTCAGCCGGAAAACGCCTGTTGGGGTACGGCCTGGCCGGGAACGGCGGAGCCGGGGACCCCGGGGCCGGTGGTGGCCGGCTTGCGGATCAGGAGCAGCGCCGCGTCGTCGTGCAGCCGGCCGCCGACATGCGTGAGCAGTTCGTCGTGGATCGCGTCGAGGGTGCGGGCCGGTTCGTCGGAGAGGTGGCGGGCCAGGCCCTCGACGAGCGGGTAGAACGCGCGGTCGCGGTCGCGGGCCTCGATGACGCCGTCCGTGTAGAGCAGCAGTTGGTCTCCGTCGGCGAAGGGCAGCACCTGGAGGCTGGGCGTCTGGTCGGTCAGGGCGCGCAGGCCGAGGGGCGGCGCCGGGTGGGTGGCCTCCATCGCGGTGACGGTGCCGGACGCGCCGATGAGCAGGGGCGGGGCGTGGCCGCAGTTCACCACTTCCAGTTCGCCGGGGCGCGGGTGTCCGGCGACCACGGCGGTGACGAAGTCGTCGGCGCCCAGGTTGCGGGCGAGGCTGCGCTCGATGCGGTCGACGACGGCGAGGAGGTCGGGCTCGTCGTACGCCGCCTCGCGGAAGACGCCGAGCACGAGCGCGGCGGTCCCCACGGCCGGCAGGCCCTTGCCGCGCACATCGCCGACGATCAGCCGTACGCCGTACGGGGTGGGCACCAGGGCGTAGAGGTCTCCGCCGATCCGGGCCTCCGCGGCGGCGGCGCTGTAGCGGACGGCCACCTCGAACGGGCCGACCGTGGCCGGCACCGGCCTGAGCAGCGCGTGCTGGGCGGCCTCGGCGACCGACCGGACGGCCGCGAGGACCCGCTCGCGGCGCGTGCGCAGCGCGCCGGCCAGGGCACTCGCCAGGGTGACGGCGACCAGGGCGGCCAGGACGGCCGCCACCTCGCGGCCGGGCGCGCCGTCCCGGGTGCCGAGTGTCACGCCGAGGGCCGCGGCGAGAACGCCGACGCACACGACGCCGCGCGGGCCGTTGGTGGTGGCGGCGAGCGCGGGCCCGGCCGCCAGCAGGGGCAGCCAGATCATCCCCGCGCCGCCGACGAGATCGACGAGCACGACGACGAAGACGATCAGGACGGGCAGGAACGGCAGGAGCGGCGCGAGAGGGTTCGCCACTCGGTGTCCGAGGCGGGACAGCCGCGTCGGGCTGTGCTCGCCGGCGTGGTTCCGGTCGTTCCGGGCCTGACTCATGCTTCGTACGCAGTCCTCACCTGTACGCCGGGACGGCCTGCACACCGGCCACTCCCGAAATGTCCGTTTCATCTAGGAAACGGGATCGGACCGGGTGCTCACAAGAAGCAGGTTTTCAGATAGTGAACGATCAGGTGGTGAGCGAAAGACCCCTGGTCACGCGGTTCGCGGTCGGGATCAGCCGGGTGAGGATCTCCTCAAGCCCGGGCAGCCGGTCCGCCGACAGGGACACGCCGAGCGAGCCGAGGGTGTCGCCGCTGTAGACGGGTACGGCGACACAGACCGTGCCGAGGGCGTACTCCTCCAGGTCGGTGACGGCCGGGGCGACGGGGGAGGCGTCCAGTCGCCGCAGCAGTTCGGGGGCGCTGGTGATGGTCCTCGGGGTGAGGTCGGCGAGGTGGTGCCGGGAGAGGTAGTCGTTGCGGGCGTCGTCGTCCAGTTCCCGCAGCACGGACTTGCCGAGGGCGGTGGCGTGTCCCGCGTCCTCGAACCCGACCCACAGGTCGACGCGGGGCGCCCGGGGGCCGTCGACGATCTCGGCGACCCTGATCTCGCCCTCCTCGTAGAAGGTGAGGTAGGCGGCGGTCGCGAACTCGTCGCGGAGCGCGGCGAGCGTGGGGCGGACCCGGCTGAGCAGGGCCTGCGCCCGGCCCTCGGTGCGCAGCGACTGCACCTTGTCCCCGAGCACGAACCCGCCGTCCGGCAGTTTCCGCAGGTAGCCGTCGTGGACGAGGGTCCGCAGCAGGTGGTAGGCGGTGGCCAGGGGCAGACCCGTCTCACGTGCCAGCAGTTTCGCCGGCGCGCCGTTCTCGTGCGCGCTCGCCGCCTCCAGCAGCCGGAAGGCCCGCTGCACGGAGGTGATGAGCGTGGGTCCGTCCCGCTCACCCATACGACCAGCCTGCGCCAGACATACGGCGGAGGCAAGGCGCGGGGGCGCTGCGCCGCCCGGGAGGGCGGGGTCGGTGGGGGTCGGTGCCCGGTCGGGGGTGGCACCGCCCGTGGGGGTCGGTGCCCGGTCGGGGGTGGCACCGCCCGTGGCGAGGCAGGCGAACACGGTGACGCGGCCGGGCCGCGTCACCGCAGCGCGTGTGTCAGGCCGTGGTGAACGCCGTGCGCAGGGTGGTGACGGCGAGGTTGATCGCGGCTTCGGCGGCGTGGGTCTCACGCAGGGCGTTGAGCATCACGAAGTCGTGGATGACGCCCTGGAAGCGCACGGCGGTGACGGGGACCCCGGCCGCGCGCAGCTTGTTGGCGTACGCCTCGCCCTCGTCCCGCAGGACGTCCGCCTCGCCCGTGACGACCAGGGCCGGGGGCAGGCCGGTGAGCTGCTCGGTGGTCGCGCGCAGCGGGGACGCGGTGATCTGGGCGCGCTCGGCCTCGTCGGTCGTGTACTGGTCCCAGAACCACTGCATACCGTCGCGGCGCAGGAAGTAGCCCGTGGCGAACCGGTGGTAGGACGGGGTGTCGAAGGCCGCGTCCGTCACCGGGTAGAACAGCACCTGCTGCACCAGCGGGACACCCCCGCGTTCCTTGGCCATCAACGTCAGCGCGGCGGTCATGTTGCCGCCGACGGAGTCGCCGGCGACCGCGATGCGGGTGGCGTCCAGACCCTTGGGCGCGCCCTCCTCGACGATCCACCGGGCCACCGCGAAGTTCTGCTCGATCGCCACCGGGTAGCGCGCCTCGGGCGACAGGTCGTACTCCGGGAACACCACCGCCGCCCCCGCGCCGACGGCCAGTTCCCGCACCAGCCGGTCATGCGTGTGCGCGTTGCCGAACACCCAGCCCGCACCGTGGATGTACAGGACCACCGGCAGGACGCCCTCCGCGCCGGCCGGCTTCACGATCCGGGCCCGGACGCTCCCTGTCGGACCACCGGCCACGGTGACCCACTCCTCGTCGACCGCCGGCAGGGCGATCTCGCCCGACTGCGCCTCGTCCACCGCCTTGCGGCCCTCCGCCGGCGGCAGATCGAAGAGGAACGGCGGGTTCGCGGTGGCCTCGGCGAAGGACTGCGCTGCGGGCTCGAGGACGGGGCGGGCGGCGGGAGTGGTGTCGGTCATGGCGAGCTCCTCGGTTCGGGTACCGCGGGCAGTTCCGACGGTAGTCCTCGTCCGGAACGGCGGCACATCCACAACAGTAGCGCCCAATTGAGTCGTGCACAACCAATTAGGGCAGGACTTCTTCATGCTCGATCGATTAGTGGGCGATAGAATCGGGAGGACTTGAACGATAGAGTGGTGGTTTCCCGTGACCAGCGCAGCAACCAGGAGCCATGCCGTGGACCGAGCCGCCGAACCGACCGACCGGTCGCTGCTCCTGGACGACCAGCTCTGCTTCGCCCTGTATGCCGCCTCCCGGGCCGTGACCGCCCGCTACCGGCCGCTGCTGGAGGAGCTCGGCCTGACCTACCCGCAGTACCTCGTCATGCTGGTGCTGTGGGAGCAGGACTCGATCTCCGTACGCGAGCTGGGTACCGCGCTCCAGCTGGAATCCAGCACCCTCTCCCCCCTGCTCAAGCGCCTGGAGGTGAACGGCCTGCTGCGCCGCGAACGCCGCCCCGACGACGAGCGCTCCGTGGCCCTCCGCCTCACCGACGCCGGCGCGGGGCTCCGCGAGCGGGCCGGCACGGTCCCCCTCGCGATCGGCGACGCCATGGGGCTCACCCCCGAACAGGACGCACTGGCCAAGCAGCTCCTCAGGCTGGTCACGGCGAACGTCACCGACGCCTGACGAGAGCGCGCGCCGCCGGTCGGCGGGCCAGGCCGGGCCGCGTCAGGTCAGCTCCGCCGCGACCAGCTCGGCCGCCCTCGCCACCAGCGGGTTGTCCGAGGGGCCTTCGGAAGCGTGTTTGGTCGACAGGACGGCCAGCACGAGGGGTGCCCGGCCGGGAGGCCAGACGATGCCCACGTCGTTGGCGACCCCGTACGCCTGTCCGCCCCCGGTCTTGTCGGCGAGTACCCAGTCGGCGGGCAGGCCGGCGCGGAAGCGCTCGGTGTTGGTGGTGTTGGCGATCATCCAACCGGTCAGGCGTGTCCGGTCCGCGGGTGGCAGGGCCCGGCCGAGCACGAGCCGCGCGAAGGTCCGTCCGATCGCTCGCGGGCTCGTGAGGTCGGTCGTCCGCCACGGTTCCGCCGAGTTGAGCTCGGGTTCCCACCGGTCGAGGCGGGTCGTCGCGTCCCCGAGCGAGCGGGCGAACCGGGTGACCGCGGCCGGTCCGCCCAGCTCCCGCATCAGGAGGTTGGCCGCCCCGTTGTCACTGTGGGAGAGGGCTGCGGCGCACAGCTCCTCGACGGTCATACCGCCCGCGACATGCTCGTCCGTGCCCGTGATCGGCGCGTACCCCGAGGCCGTGACGTAGTCCTTCGTGTAGTGGATCCGCTCGGCGAGGTACTCACCGGCCTGGTCGAGATCCCGTAGGACCGCCGAGACGGCGAGCGCCTTGAAGACCGAGCAGAGGGGGAATCGCTCGTCCGCGCGGTAGGCCAGGGTCCGGCCCGAGCCGGTGTCGTGGGCGAAGATCCCCAGACGCGCGGAGTGCTCCCGCTCCAGGTCGCCGAACCGCCCCGAGATTCCCGCCGCCCCGGTCGCACCGGAAGCCGAGGCGTGCGCCGCTCCCGGCAGGGCGGCCACGAGTGCCGCTGCGGCGCCGAGGCCCAGCACCGCACGGCGGCCCGGGTGGGGCGCTGCGGTTGACGGCGTGGCCGAAGCCGTGGTTGACGCCGTGGTCGTCGGGTCGGCCTTGTCCGTCCGGTACATCCGGTCCATCCTCCTGCTTTTCCCGCGTTTCTGCGTTCCTGTGGTCGTGATCCGGTTGCCCGGCCACCGGGTCACGCAACTTCCTTCCCTACCCGGTAACTTGACGCGCCATCATATAGTTGCGACGGCGCGTGGTGATCCTTTGTCCCCCGCCGCGCGGACGAACCCCACTGGAAAGGCACGACCCTGCGGAACGAACCGCACAGCCGCACCGACGACGCGCCTGCCGCCCGGCCCTCGCCCCGCCGGTCCGCGTTCTCCCCCGCGGCCGACGTCATCGGCTCGGAACTCGATCTGCGGATGACCGGCAGCCATGTCGTGCACGCGCTGACCCCCGGGTTCTGCGAAGCGGCCTCCGTGTACGTGCTGGAGCGCTGGCGCGTCGCGGAGAACGCGCATCCCTGCGCGGACCCGCCCCGGATCGAGGCGCGCCGCATCGCGCTGCGCGTCGGACCGGACGCGTTCGAGGACTGGGAGGGCGTGCTGCCGGTCGGCGAGGTGATCGCCTTCCCGCGGGAGACGCCCCACGCCCGTGCGCTCGCCACCGGCCAGGTTCAGGTGCTCGACTCGATGGACCCGCACACCTCGGAGCGGCTCATCGGCTCCGGAGACGGGCACGGCGACGGCGACGCGCGCCTCGGGGACCTCCTGCGCGTGGCGTCCTACCTCGTCGTGCCACTGCGGCTGCGGGACGTGGCGATCGGCTTCGTCACCTGCACACGCGGGGCGGGCCGGGTGCCCTTCACGCCCGCGGACGCGGCGGCCGTGGCGGCGCTGGCCGCGCGGGCGGCCGTCGCCCTGGACAACGGGCGCCGTTACGAGCGTGAGCGGCGCACCGCGCTGGCCATCCGCAACAGTCTGCCGCCCGGTACGGCCCAGGAGTTCGGGGGGTGCCGCACCGCGCACGGCTGTCTGCCGGCCGGGCAGGGCAACCTCGTCGGCGGTGACTGGTTCGACGTGCTGAAACGGCCGGGTGACCGGGTCAGTCTGATCGTCGGGGACGCCATGGGACACGGCCCGGAGTCCGCCGTCGCGATGATCCAACTGCGCACCGCGGTACGAACGTTGGCAGGGCTGGACATCCCGGCGGCCGACCTCATAGGACAGCTCGACACGCTCGCCGGGGACTCCCCCGGGGTCTCCTTCGCGACCTGCATCTACGCCGAGTGGGACGCCCGGCGGCGCACCTGCACC
Source organism: Streptomyces sp. yr375 (assembly GCF_900110755.1). Classification (GTDB taxonomy): domain Bacteria; phylum Actinomycetota; class Actinomycetes; order Streptomycetales; family Streptomycetaceae; genus Streptomyces. The sequence goes on along the minus strand of NZ_FOFF01000011.1, from coordinate 60,062 downwards.
CTGGTGGGGGCGGGCCATCCGCCGCCGCTGCTGCGCGGCCCGGACGGCCGGACGGCCCCGGTCACGCTGACCGGGGCGGGACTGCCCCTCGGGCTCGGCACGGGCGGCTACCAGGAGACGGTGCTGTCCGTGCCGGATCCGGCCCTGCTGGTCCTCTACAGCGACGGCCTGGTGGAGTCCCGCGACGCCGACATCGACCAGGAGATCTCCCGGCTCGCGCGCACCCTGGACGCGGCCGCCGCCGTAGAGCCCATGGACGGCGACGGCCACGACGCGCTGCCGTCCCTGTGCCGCCGGCTGCTGCACGATCCTTCGGGCGCGGCCGGAGCGGACGACCGCACGCTATTGCTGGCCGAACTGACGCCCGCCGGCTGCTGAGTTCGGCCGAATGCCGCACCCTTTCAGACTGCCTTCAGGCCGTTGGTTCAGGCGGTCGGTTCAGGCCGTCAGGGTCACCCACACCGCGTTGCCTCCGGTCAGTCGGGACCGGTCGACCCCCCAGGCCTCGGCGAGCTGCTCCACCAGGAGCAGGCCGCGGCCGCCCTCGTCGTCCGGTCCGGGCTCGCAGCGGGGCAGGCCGCGGCCCGTGCGGTCGTGGTCGTGCACCTCCAGGCGAAGGCACTCGTCCGTGACGAGCCCGACACCGCACAGGAACCGGGTGCCGAGCGTGTGCCGTACGGCGTTGGTGGCCAGCTCCGACACGAGCAGGACGGCGTCCGCGCACAGCTCGCCCGGCAGCCCCCACGCGTCCAGCCGCGCGCTCATGGAGCGGCGGGCCAGCGAGACGCTGGAGCGGTGGGCCGGGAGTTCGAGCCAGTGCGTCCGCTCGGGGCTCCAGGTGTCTAAGGGCTGGGGGGACGAAAGCGTGTGGGGGGACACGGTGGTCGCCTTCCGTGGGGGGCGGGAGCAGCCAGAGGCCGGGGAAGGTGAGTAAGGGGCCCACGAGGAGGAGGTGTTCCGGTCGGGCCGCTCTGCGCCGTGAACGCCTGGTTCCTCCAACTCCTGCGGGGATGGCGGAGCATGACGGGGGAACGCTTGTGTTCGGCTGGCGCGGTTCACAGAAGTAACTATGCTCGCACCCAAGTTCAAGCTGCAACCAACTGCCTGATAATTTCATCACGCCGGTATCGGACTGTTCGCGTCATCAAGTCGCTGTCAGACTCGGAGCGGTGACAGTCCTTCAGGAGGTAGGGGCGTGAGCGAAGGCCGTTCGGGCACAGTCGGCAGCAGTGCGCCCACTGTGCTGCGCATGATCCTGGGCCGGCGGCTCCAGGAGCGGCGGCAGAACGCGGGCGTGTCGCTGGAGGACGCGGCCAGGGCCCTGCGGGTGACGTCCCTGACCGTCCGCCGTCTGGAGAAGGCCGAGGTCGGCCTCAAGCCGCTGTACGTGGAGATCCTGCTCGCGCTGTACGGGGCCGACGGGCAGGAGATCGAGGAGTTCGTCGCCCTCGCCGAGCGGGCCAACGAGCCCGGCTGGTGGCACCCGTACCGCGATGTCCTGCCGGGCTGGTTCAGCGCCTACGTCAGTCTGGAGACCGCGGCCAGGACGCTGCGCACCTACGAACCGCACTACGTCACGGGGCTGTTGCAGACGCCCCGGTACGCGCGCGAAGTCCTCGGCGGGGGCTTCCCCGACGACCAGGACGAGGATCTGCGGCGGCGCGTGGACCTGCGGCTGCGCCGCCAGAGCCTGCTGGCGAGGGCCGAGGCGCCCACGCTGTGGGTGGTGCTGGAGGAGGCCGTGCTGCACCGGGTGGTGGGCTGCGCCGAGGTGATGCGGGAGCAGATCGACCGGCTGCTGGAGGTCTCGGAGCTGGCGCATGTGAGCGTCGACGTCGTGCCGTTCGCGGCCGGCGCCCATGTGGGCGCGTGCGCCCCGTTCACCTACTTCCGGTTCGAGGAACCGGAGTTGCCCGACATCGTCTACACCGAGATCCTCTCCGGTGCCGTGTACCTGGACCAGCGCTCCGACGTCGCGGCGCACCTGGAGGCGCACAACCGCATGTCCCTGCTGACCTCGGACACGGACAGCAGGTCACTCCTGAACCGTATGCGCAAGGAGTACTCATGACCGGCATGGACGGCAGCCACGACATCGACAGCCATGTCCACCACGTCCGCCACGCCCAGCACCTTCAGCACGCTCAGCACATGCACCACGTCTACAACGGGATGCCCGCGGCCGACCTGGGCGAGCAGGGCTGGGAGTCCCCGTGGAGCGGTCCCAACGGGGGCCAGTGCGTGCAGACGAAGCAGCTCGCCGACGGCCGCGTGGCGCTGCGGCAGTCGACCGACCCCGCCGGCCCGGCACTGATCTACACCCCCGAGGAGATCGCCGCGTTCCTCGCGGGCGTCAAACGGGGCCTCGCCGACCACCTCGCCGCCGGCTGAACCCACGGGACACGCGAGACCCGCGAGACCCGCCGGCGCGACCGAACTCGTACGGGCGGGATCCGGCCGCCTCCGGCCCGACCTGCCCGAAAACTCCACACCCCACCCCACACCCACCCCCCACGGACACTCCGAAAGGCACAGCATGACCACCTCGAACGCCGCGCGGGACATCGACACCAGCAGGCCGCACTCCGCCCGCATGTACGACTACTACCTCGGCGGCAAGGACCACTTCGAGGTCGACAAGCAGGCGGCCGAGACCGTCGCGGCGGCCTACCCGGGGATCTTCACGTGCGCCCTCGAGAACCGCGCCTTCATGCACCGGGCCACCCGGGTCCTCGCCCGCGAGCACGGCATCCGCCAGTGGCTGGACATCGGCACCGGCATCCCCACCGAGCCGAACCTGCACCAGGTCGCGCAGTCCGTGGTCCCCGAGGCGCGGGTGGTCTACGCCGACAACGACCCGCTCGTCCTGAAGTACGCCGAGCGCCTGATGCGCAGCACCACTCAGGGCCGTACGACCTACGTCGAGGCGGACGTCAACGACCCCGGCACGCTGCTGAACTCGCCCGCGCTGGCCGAGATCCTGGACCTGGACCAGCCGGTGGCCCTGTCGCTCAACGCCCTCATGCACTTCGTCACCGACGCCCAGGACCCGTACGGCATCGTCGGCCGGCTGCTGGAGGTACTGCCCTCGGGCAGCGCGCTGGCCCTGAGCCACTGCACGCCCGACTTCGACCCGGCCACCTGGCAGAAGGTCACCGACATCTACACGGGCGCCGGCACGCCGGTGCAGTTCCGCGCGCAGAAGGACGTCGCCCGCTTCTTCGACGGGCTGGACCTCCTCTCCCCCGGCGTCACGGTCGGCCACCGCTGGCGCCCGGACGGCCCCGTCGAGGCCACGGACGCCGAGGTCAGCCTCTGGACGGGCGTCGGCATCAAGCCGTAACCAGGTACTGAGAGGTACGCACATGCAGCACATGGCCGACGTCATCGCGGACGCCTATGCGCTCGGCAGCGGGCCGTGGACCGTCGAACCCGTCACCCGTGGCGCGCTGGGGCAGATCTGGAAGCTGTCCGGGAACGGCTCGTCATGGGCGGTGAAGGAGCTTCTCTTCGGCTGCGACGAGGCGCAGGTCCGCCGGGAGTCCGCGCTGCGCGACGCCGCCGAGGAGCTGGGCATCGCCTCGCCACGGCTGCTGCCGAACCGCGCGGGCACCCACGTCTCGCGGCTGGCCCCCACGCCGGACGGGTCCGACGGGTCCTACGTGAAGCTGTACGACTGGGTCGACGGGACACGGGCGGACGCCTCCGACCCGGAGATCCTGAGCTGGTGCGGCCGGACCCTGGCCCTCCTGCACACGGCAGGCGCGGGCACGAGCGAGGCACTCGATCCCTGGTACGAGCAGTGCCCCGAGGCCGCCGACTGGGCGAGGCTCCACGAAGGGGTCCGGCGGGCGGGCCTGCCGTGGTCGGACGCGCTGGGCCGTTTCATCGCCACGTCGGCCACCGACCTCGCACCCCACGTCACGCCGTCCGGCACCGGCGACCGGGTGACCTCGCACCTCGACGTACAGCCCCAGAACGTGCTGGTCGGCCCGACCGGACCGGTTCTCCTCGACTGGGACAACGCCGGACCGATCCCGGCGGGCCGCGAACTCGCCCGCGCCGTGTACATCTGGTCGGGCGGCAACCACTTCGACGCCACCGCCGCCCGACGCGTGCTGCGGGCCTACCGGGAGGCCGGAGGGGGCCCGGTCGTCAAGGGCCTGGACTCCTTCTCGATGCTCTTCGCAACGGCCCTCAACTACATCCGCGTCCAGACCGAGTCCGCCATCGACCCGACCCTGACCCCGGCGCAACGCGACTTCGCCAGCCACCAGGCCGTCACCTCCCTGCACACGGTGCCCGACCTGACCGCGGTCTCACGACTGGCGGAAACGCTCGACGCCGAGTACTGACGGGGGGCTGACGAAGAGTGTCAGTGCTCCCGGGCGGGAAGGCGGTCCAAGCCCGTGTCGCGCATGATGCGGTCGACGGTCTGGGTGAGGGTGCTGTCGGCGCCGATGACGGTCTCGACAGCGCCCGGCAGCAGATCCAGATCCTTGTACCAGTCCCGCAGGTCCGCCTCGCCGACCTCGTGGGCGATCGGCTTGCCGGCGTGGCGTACGAGGGTTTCGGCGAACGGCACGTGGAGGTAGTAGCCGTGGGTCGGGCCGCGGTGGTCCGTACGCAGTCGCGCGAGCATGGCGGCGTAGCGGTCGGCGTACAGGATGCCCTCGATGACGACGTGATACCCGGCGTCCAGTGAGTAGCGGGCGACAGCGTCGATCAGGCCGACGTTCGCCGCGCCGGGGCGGTCGTGCTCGCGCAGCACGACCCGGCGGAGGTTGTCCTGACCGACCAGCGCCAGACCGCGGCCGAACCTGTCCCGCAGGCCGGCCGCCACCGACGACTTGCCCGAGGCGCTGTTGCCCCGCAGCACGATCAACCGGGTCTCCCGGGCACCCACCATCACCCCCGCCACGCTACCGGCGCCGACACGACGGCGGGGTGCTTCTCCGCACGGCCGACCGGCGGCAGGGAGTCGACGGCGGCGACCGGAGCCGCTCAGTGCTCCGTTTCCTTCGTCGGCCGGCCGGGTGGGGTCTCGCCTGCGGTGAGGTGTTCCAGGACCTCGACCAGTTCCTGGCAGGCGTGTTCCACGGAGCGTCTGGTGTTGCGTTGCTCGGTGATCACCGCGGAGAGGAGCAGCGCGGTGAGGGCCATCGTGCCGTTGAAGGCCTGGAGCTTGATCATCACCTCGACGCGGGTGAGGCCCTCGAAGGGGCCGACCTCGTCCGTCGCGGCGATCGTGGCCATGACCGATGTGAAGAGGGCGCACAGCATGCTGCCGGCGAGCTGGAAGCGCAGCGCCGCCCAGATCAGCAGCGGGTAGACGAGGAACAGCAGGCTGACGGGGCTGTGCGTGGCCAGGGGGACGAGGGCGCAGGCGGTCAGGGCCAGGCCCGAGGCCTCTTTCCAGCGGGACAGGCGCAGGGGGCGGCGCACCGTGTGCAGGACGAGCAGGACCGGGGTGACGATCAGCACGCCCATCGCGTCGCCGACCCACCAGGCCAGCCAGACGGGCCAGAAGCTGTGCTCGGCGAGCCGGTCGGTGAGGACGAGCAGACCGACGCCGATGGTCGAGCTGAGCAGCATGGCGGTGAGAGCGCCCAGGAAGACCAGGGCGAGGCCGTCCCGTAACCGGGCCAGGTCGGTGCGGAAGCCCACCCCGCGGAGCATGAGGTACGCGCAGACGGGGGCGGCGGTGTTGCCCACCAGGTTGCCGATCACCACGGGCCGGAGCGGGGTCAGGGACATGATCACGAGGAGGGCTCCGAGGGCGATGCCGACCCAGGAGCGGAGCCCGAAGATCAGCAGGCAGGCCACCGCCACGCCGGTGGGCGGCCAGATGGGCGTGAAGACGGCGCCCTCGACGACCAGCTCCCGCATGAGCCCCAGCCGCCCCGCCGCGTAGTAGCAGACGGCGACGGCCAGCGTCTCGACGGCGAAGACGGCTGGTCGGCGCAGATCCGGGGTACCCACCACAGCAGCCATCAGACACCGGCGCGCTGCCGTCGGCGAGGCGGGAGACACCGGGTCCGGGCCCTATGGCTGAACCCGGGGTCCGCCGGGCCCGGCCCTACGGCTCAACCCGGGGGCGTCCGGGCCCGGCCCTATGGCTCAACCCCGGGGGCGTCCGGGCCCGCCCGTCCGTCGTGGCGTACGACGAGCACGGCGGCGTCGTCCTCGTGGCCGACGCGCTCCGCGCCCTTGATCACCTCGGCGGCGAGCGCGGCCGCGTCCATGCCCGCGACGGCGGCGCTGCCCGCGAGCCGTACGACCTGGTCGAGGCCCTCCTCGACGTTCAGGGTCGGCCCCTCCACCACCCCGTCCGTGAGCAGCACGAACACTCCGCCCTGGGTGAGCCGGTACCGGGTGACCGGGTAGTCCGTGCCGCCTTGGACGCCGAGGGGCGGTCCGCCCTCGTCCTCGGCGACGCCGGACCTGCCGTCCGCCGTGGCCCACACGCACGGGACGTGCCCGGCCCGGGCGCTCTCCAGGATCCCGGTGGCGGGGTCGAGGCGCATGAAGGTGCAGGTGGCGAAGAGGTCGCTGCCGAGGGAGAGGAGCAGTTCGTTGGTCCGGGCGAGGAGTTCGCCGGGCTCGCCGGTGACGGAGGCGAGGGCGCGCAGGCCGACCCGGACCTGGCCCATGAACGCGGTCGCCTCTATGTTGTGGCCCTGGACGTCGCCGATGGACAGGCCGATGCGCCCGTCCGGCATGGTGAAGGCGTCGTACCAGTCGCCGCCCACGTTGAGGCCGTAGCAGGCGGGCGCGTACTGCACGGCCAGGCGGAATCCGGGGGCCGCCGGCAGGTCCCTGGGCAGCATGCCGCGCTGGAGGGCGAGCGCCAGCTCGACGCGGGAGCGCTGGAGCTCCGCGCGCTCGCGCGCCTGGGCGGTCAGCGAACCGAGCCTGGCCAGCAGCTCGTCACCGTCGTCCGTGGGGCGCTTGCGGAACATCGATCACTCCGGCGGGACGGCAGCTCGTCGGGAGGGCGGCCCCCGACCCATGCGGGCAAACCTCACATTTTACCTTTAGAGGATGATAGCGGCCCACGGCTGTGAACATCAGGGGCCGACCCCTGCCCGACCCCGACTGCCCCCTACACGCTGAGTGCCGCCCGTACCGTCTGCTCGGCGTCCGTGCCGCCCTCGCCGGAGGAGGTCACGCGGCCCGCCTCCAGGACGTGGTAGTGGCGGGCGGCGCGCATGGCGAAGCCGACGTGCTGTTCGACGAGGAGGACGGAGAGTCCGCCGCGCCGGGCGAGCGTCAGGATCGTCTCCTCGATCTCGGCGACGACGGAGGGCTGGATGCCTTCGGTCGGTTCGTCGAGCAGGAGCAGCCGCGGCCTGGTGACCAGGGCCCGGGCGATGGCGAGCTGCTGGCGCTGCCCGCCGGAGAGCAGACCGGCGCGCCGCCCGGACAGTTCGCGCAGGACGGGGAACAGGTCCAGCGCCTCGGCGATCGCCTCCCTGCCCGCGGGGCGGCCGTCGGCGACGAGCTGGAGGTTCTCCGCGGTGGTGAGGTGCGGGAAGGACTGCTGGCCCTGCGGGACGTACGCCATCCCGCGCGCGACGCGCTGGTGCGGGGCGAGGCGGGTGATGTCCTCGCCGTCGAGCCGGACGGTCCCGCCGGTCGGCCTGATCAGGCCCATGGCGGCGCGCAGCAGGGTGCTCTTGCCCGCGCCGTTGTGGCCCAGGACGGCCGCGACGCCGTCCTTCGGCACCGCCACGGTCACCCCGTGCAGGACGGTGGTGCGGTCGTAGCCCGCCCGGACGTCGTTGATCTCCAGCATGTGCAGCGTCTCCAGCGTCTCTGGCATGGGTGTCACGCCTCCTCGGCGACGGGCACGGCAGCGGCGGCCGGTTCGGGCACGGGCACGGTCACGGGTTCGGAGGCGCGGCCGAGGTAGACCTCCTGGACCTTGGCGTCGGCCTGGACCTCGGCGACGGAGCCCTCGCTGAGGACTTTGCCGGCGTGCAGGACGCTGACGCTGCGGGCGAAGGAGCGCATGAAGTCCATGTCGTGCTCGATGACGACGACGGTGTGGTCCGCGCTCACCCGCTGCAACAGCTCGCCGGTGGCCTCGCGTTCGTCGTGGCTCATGCCGGCGACGGGCTCGGCGCGGCGGTCGGCGGCCGGGCCTCGCTGGTGGGCGCGGTGCTCGGCGCGATCGCCGTGGCCTGGGCGCAGAGCACCCTCTCCGACGCCTTCCCCGCCGCGTGGACGTACCTCCAGGGCCTGCTGTTCGTCCTGGCGGTCGGCTTCCTGCCCGGCGGCCTCGCCTCCCTCGGGGTCCTGCGCGGACGCCGTACCCGTAACCCCACCCGTACCGCCACCACGGCCTTGCGGCTGGCGGAGGTCCAGCAGCCGAAGGTGGCCGCGACCTTGTCGTCCTTGATCAGCGCCTCGGCCTTCTCGGCGAAGGTGGGCCAGTCGGAGGCACCGTCCTGGCTGACGGCCTTGAGCTTCTTGCCGAGCACCCCGCCGGCCGCGTTGATCTCCTTGATGGCGAGCAACAGCGCGTTGTGGACGGTGACTTCGCTGATGGCCATGGTGCCCGACAGCGAGTTCAGCAGACCCACTTTGACCGTGCTGCCGGAGGTGTCGGCGGAGGCGCCGGCCCCGTCCGTCGAGGTGCTGTCACCGGTCTTGGCGCCACAGGCGCTGAGCGCGGCGGTGGCGCCCACGGCCGAGATACCGGCCAACAGGCCTCGTCTGCTGATGCTGAGCCCGGACATACGAAACCTCCGTGCCCCGAGGGGCGATGCGAAGAGAGCGGAAGGACACTGGGGACAGTGGAAGCGCGCCCAGCCTGCGAGGAAACTGTTTCCCCCGCGTTTCCGCGCAATTGAAGAACAGTTTCTGGCGGAAGTAATTACGCGAGCATTGTTACTTCCTACGGAAAGGATCTATTCGCCTTTCCGGTAGGCTCCCGCCAACCCCGCACGGGGAACCAGGACTTCGAGCGCAGGAGTGGCGATGGCGAGGCGGCCCCAGGAACTGCTCCGTCTGCTGACCCGGGCCGAGCGCCTCGCCGTCCGCCGACTCCAGTCCGTGCTCGACGAGTTCGACTGCTCGGTGGAGGCGTGGCGAGTCCTGGACCTGCTGTCGGACGGGCAGGGGCACCACATGACGGCCGTCGCCGACCACGCCTTCCTGCCGGCCCCGAGCGCCACCAAGCTGATCGACCAACTCGTCGACCAGAACCTGGTGTTCCGCCGGATCGACCCCGCCGACCGGCGCCGCGTACTGGCCTGCCTCACCCCTCGGGGCCTACGGCGCTGGCAGCGACTGATCCGCGAAGTACGGGCCGACTGGGCCGAGTTGGAGCCCCTGCTCAGCGACGAGGACAAGGGCACGGACCGTGACCCGGCGGGCCTGCTGGAGCGGCTGGACCGGCTGGCCGGGGTGCTGGAGGACGAAGAGGACGTCACAACAGCTCGTGCGGAGCGCGCAGTTGGGCGAGGACGTTGAAGTCGAGCCCGTCCGCCCGGGCCAGGTAGATGCGCTGGCGCACATGCCGGCCGTCCAGACTCAACAGGCCGCGCGGACCCTCGTACGAGACGGTGTCGGCGGCCGCTCCGATCGCGGACACGTCCAGGGTGCGGGCCCGTTCGATGAGCGCGGCGAGCAACAGGACGCCCTCGTAACAGGATTCGCCGAGACTGCCCGGCGTCGGGGCGCTCACGCCGAAGCGGTCGGCGTACTGCCCGTGGAAGTCCATGGTGTTCTGGTCGGCCAGTGAGGCGAAGAAACCGGCGGTGCTGTAGAGGTCGGCGGTGGCCTCGGGACCGCTGCCCAGCAGCATGTTCTCGTCCATCAGCGTGCTCAGCCTCAGACAGCGCTGGTCGAGTCCGGCGGCGGCGAAGGCCCGGTTGAAGCGGACCGCGTCACTGCCGACGAGCAGCATCAGGACGGCGTCGGCGTCGGCCCGCTCGATGCGGCGCAGCACGTCGTGGAAGTCGTCCGCGCCGAGCGGGAGGTACGCCTCGCCGCAGACCCGGCCGCGCGCGTCGCGGGCGTAGCGGCGGGCGGCGCGGGCGGTGCGCCGGGGCCAGACGTAGTCGTTGCCGACGACGAACCAGCGGCGCACCCCCCCGGGACTCGGTCAACAACCGCATGGCGGGCAGCAGTTGCCAGGCGGGGGTCTCGCTGGTCAGGTAGACGCCGTCGGTGCGCTCGCCGCCCTCGTAGAGCGCGGTGTAGACATAGGGCACCCGGTGGGCGATGCGCGGGGCGATCGCCTGCCGCACCGAGGAGATGTGCCAGCCGGTGACCCCCTGGACGGCGCCGGTGGCCACCAGGGCCTCCACGTCCTCCGCGACCCGCTGCGGTTCGGCGCCCCCGTCGACCTCCAGGAGCCGCAGCTCCTTGCCCAGCACACCGCCCGCCTTGTTGACCTCCTCGGCGGCCAGCCGCGCGCAGGTCTCGCAGGTGGGGCCGAACACGCCGGCGGGCCCCTGCATCGGGTACACGAGCGCGACGTTCAGCGTCGAGCCGTCGACCGTGAACCATTCGGGCACGCTCAAGGGAACGGGGCCAGGGACGGGGACTGAGCCGGGGACGGGCCGCTGCATGGCCCCATGATTGCCGTACCGCTCCCCCGGCCCACACCGCACCCCGTATCCAGACCGTTTCGTAGACATCCGGCCGCCGCCACCAGAGAGCCTCCGGTCCTGCGGGCCTCCGGACCTCCGCCCCGACGGCCGTAACGCCCGTATGCCGACGAAGGCAGCCGGTCTCGCGGCGCGGACGCCCGCGCGATCCGATCGGCGACGCCGTGACCGCGCGCGGGCACGCGCGGGCACGAACGCCGCGTCGTCGTCGCCGGGCCCACCGCCGCCTTCGCGCTGCGACTCGCCCCCCGGCACCGCCGGCCCGGCGGGCCTCGGGTCAGCCGCCCAGTGCCGCGTCGACCACGTCCTTGGCCTCCTCCTGGACCCGGCTGAGGTGGTCGGGGCCGAGGAAGGACTCGGCGTAGATCTTGTAGACGTCCTCGGTGCCCGACGGGCGGGCCGCGAACCAGGCGTTGGCGGTGGTCACCTTGATGCCGCCGATGGCCGCGCCGTTGCCCGGGGCCTCGGTGAGCACGCCCGTGACCGCCTCCCCCGCCAGGGTGTCGGCGGTGACCTGGGCGGGCGAGAGCTTGGCGAGCAGCGCCTTCTCGTCCCGGCTCGCGGGGGCGTCGATACGGGCGTAGGCGGGCGCGCCGAACCGCTCCGTCAGGGCGGTGTAGTGCTGCGATGGGGTCTTCCCGGTGACCGCCGTGATCTCGGAGGCGAGCAGCGCGAGGATGATGCCGTCCTTGTCGGTGGTCCAGACGGAGCCGTCGCGGCGCAGGAAGGACGCGCCGGCCGACTCCTCGCCGCCGAAGCCGAGCGAGCCGTCGACCAGCCCGTCCACGAACCACTTGAACCCGACGGGCACCTCGACCAGCCGGCGCCCGAGGTCGGCGGCGACCCGGTCGATCATCGAGGACGACACCAGGGTCTTGCCGATGCCCGCGGCGGCGGGCCACTGCTCGCGGTGCGCGTAGAGGTAGGCGATCGCGGCGGCCAGGTAGTGGTTGGGGTTCATCAGGCCCGCGTCCGGGGTGACGATGCCGTGCCGGTCGGCATCGGCGTCGTTGCCGGTGGCGATGTCGAACCGGTCGCGCTGCCCGATCAGCGAGGCCATCGCGTACGGCGACGAGCAGTCCATGCGGATCTTGCCGTCCCAGTCGAGCGTCATGAAACGCCAGGTGGGGTCGGTGAGCGGGTTGACCACCGTGAGGTCGAGGCGGTGCTGTTCGGCGATCCGACCCCAGTAGGCGACCGACGCCCCGCCCAGCGGGTCGGCGCCGATGCGGACGCCGGCGGCGCGGACCGCGTCCAGGTCGAGGACGCTCGGGAGGTCGGCGACGTACGTGCCGAGGAAGTCGTAGCGGCCGGTCGTGGGCGCGGCGAGGGCCTGGGTGTAGGGGATGCGCCGTACGTCCTTCAGGCCGGCCGCGATGATGTCGTTGGCGCGGTCCTGGATCCAGGACGTGGCGTCGGAGCCGGCGGGGCCGCCGCTCGGCGGGTTGTACTTGAAGCCGCCGTCGGCGGGCGGGTTGTGCGACGGGGTGACGACGACTCCGTCGGCGAGGGCGGCGGCGCGGCCCCGGTTGTGGGTGAGGATCGCGTGCGAGACGGCGGGCGTGGGCGTGTAGCCGTCGGCGCTGTCGACGAGCACCGTCACGCCGTTGGCGGCGAACACCTCCAGGGCGGTGACCTGGGCGGGCTCGGACAGGGCGTGGCTGTCGGCGCCGAGGAAGAGGGGGCCGTCGGTGCCCTGGGCCGCCCGGTACTCGCAGATGGCCTGGCTGGTCGCGGCGATGTGGTCCTCGTTGAACGCCGTGTTCAGCGACGAGCCCCGGTGTCCCGAGGTGCCGAACGCCACGCGCTGCGCCGGGTCGGCCGGGTCGGGGTGCAGCGCGTAGTACGCGGTGACCAGCCGGGCGACGTCGACGAGATCCTCGGGGCCGGCCGTCCGACCCGCTCGCTCGTGCTGCATGTGCCCGCTCCTCCACATCGGTTGACCATGGACCTACGGTTCCATCTTCCCTTGCGGGAGCGGCTGTCCGCGAGTACGGGCCGCTTTCCGGCCGGGGCGGGGCGAGGAGCGTCACGTCGGTGGATCTGAGTAGCCGTACTCAGGCGCGGGTCGTCCCCGCGCCACGACACTGGGGCTCCGACCGCCCTTACCGGAGGCTCCCTCGTGTTCAGCCGTGCCGTCATCGCCCTGACGCCGTTCTTCGGGCGGCTCACCGTCACCAGTGAGATCAAGCTGCGGCTGCCCGCGGGGACCATCTTCGTGGCCAACCACGACTCCCTGGCCGACCCCGCCGTCGTCATGACCGCGCTGCGGCGGTTCGAACTGGAGCCGGTGGTCATGGCCACGGCAGGCCTGTGGCGGATCCCGCTGCTTGGCAGGGCGCTGACCCGCGAGGGGCACATACCGGTCCACCGCCGGACGGCCCACGCGGCGCTGGCCCTCGACGCCGCCGCCGAGGCACTGGCCGGCGGCCGGCACGTACTCCTCTACGGCGAGGGCGGGCTGCCGGGACGCCGGGACGCGGCGCCCACCGCGCCGGAGCCGTTCCGCACCGGCCTCGCCCGCCTGGCGCAGGCGACCGGCGCGCTGGTCGTGCCGGTGGGCCACGCGGGCGCGCGGCGGATCGCGTCGGGGTCGGCCGCGAAGCAACTGGCGGGCACGCTGACGGCCCCGGTCCGGCGCCCCCACTGCCACGTCCACCTCGGCGCACCCCTGCGCCTGCCCACGGAAACGGAGAGCGGCACGACGGCCGCCCGCCTCGCCGTCACCCGCGCCTGGCGAACAGCGGCCCGCGCCGTCGGCGAACACCCGAGGTAGCGGAAACGCCCCCGGCACGGCCGCCGGAAGCCGAACCCAACGGCGCCGGGCCCGGACGACGTCCCCCACCCGCGCCGCCCGCAGCGACGCCGTGAATGATCCCGAAGCAACACCACACCCCCTGGGCCGGCACCTCGAGCCGCACCTCGCCGGCGACCGCCCCATCCGGCGGGCCCACTCGCACGTACTCGCCAACGCCCACGCCGTAACGGGCACCCGAAGCGACAGAGCATCCCTTGCGTCCCTTGCACGGGCACCTGAAGCCGCACCCCACCGGCGGAGCACACCCGCACACACCGGCCAACGCCCACGCCGTAGCAGGCATCCGAAGCGACAAAGTGTCCCTTGCACGGGCACCTGAAGCCACAACCCACAGCGCAGCGCACCCAGGGGGTGCGACCCGCACTCGTCTGCCGGCTCGCACCCAGGTCTGGGCGAACCCCCGAAGACGCCCCCGCCGAACCGCCGGCGGCAACGGCAACCGCAGCGGCCCCACCGGCACCGCCCGCCCGCCGTCTCCCGACCCGGCCCCCGGCCGGGCGACACCGCGGCCGAGCTCGCCGGCAACCCCCTACCGAAGCGGCACCCCCGCCGGAGGCGCTGGCGCCCCCGCCGGAGGCGGTGCCGTGCTGTCGCGTAGGACCAACCGCGTGGGCACCAGCGTGGTGCCGTGTTCCGAGCCGTCCGGCCGCATCGTGTTCAGCACCGCCTGGACGCAGAGGCGGCCGACCTCGGCGAAGTCCTGGTGGAGGGTGGTGAGCGGGGGCAGGAAGGAGCTGGCCTCGGGGATGTCGTCGAAGCCGATGACGCTGACGTCCTGCGGCACCCGGCGACCGCGTTCGTGCAGGGCGCGCAGCAGGCCCAGGGCCATCTGGTCGTTGGCGGCGAAGACGGCCGTGCACTCGTCGTGGGCGGCGAGTTCGAGGCCGGCCCGGTAGCCGGAGTCGGCGGACCAGTCGCCCCTGACGAGGGGCGGCGCGGTGCGGCCCGCCTCGGTGAGGGCGGCGCGCCAGGCGTCGGCGCGGCGCTGCGCGGCGAACGAGCCCTCGGGGCCGCCGAGGTGCCAGACGGTGTCGTGGCCGAGGTCGAGGAGATGCTGCACGGCGGCGCGGGTGCCGCCGGCCTGGTCGGTGTCGACGACGGTGTAGTGGTCGCCGGCGTCGGAGTCCACGACGACGACCTGGACGTGCGGCGGGAGTTTGACGGTCGCCGCGTCCAGCAGGTGCACCTCCATGATGACGATCACCGCGTCGACGGCCAGTTCCTCCAGCCGGGAGAACGCGCCGCGCACCTCGTCGGTGGTGGGGACGGCCACCGGCAGCAGCGTCACCGCGTACCCCTCGGCGGCGGCCGAGGTGGCGATCGCCTCCAGGGTGCGCACATTGCCGGTCGTGGACAGCGTGAACGTGATGACGCCGATGGTGCGGAACTCCCCGCGCTTGAGGGCGCGGGCGGCGCTGTTGGGCCGGTAGCCGAGTTCCTTCATGGCCGCGAGCACCTGTCGGCGGGTCTCCTCGTTCACACCGGCGTAACCGTTGGAGACGCGGGAGACGGTCTGCGAGGACACCCCGGCGAGGCGCGCGACGTCCGCCATGGAGGCCGTGGCCCGGGGGGCCCGGGGGCGTCTCGGCACCTTCGCGGGTGTTTTTTCAGCCATGTCCACTCGGTGTGCGCACCTCTCTGTCGGCTCAGGTGTCACGGTCACCCCGATGGTCTCTTCAGAGGACCCTTGACCTTCGTTATCGGCGCAGTGTAGACATGCCGCCATCAGATGTTTACGTAAACATAACAGCTCATCGAGCCCCTTGCGTGGCAGATGTTTACGCAAACATCATGGTGGCGGCGGGCGTCCGGACATCTCCGCGCAACGCCGCCGGCTCCAGGACTGGACGAGCGAGGAACGACATGACGACGCTGCAACCGCCGGTGGCCGCCGAGCCGCGGCCGGCACCTCCTCCGGCGAAACGGGACCGCCGCTCCTGGACAGGGTGGGGTTTCATCGGTCCTTTCGTGGCCGTGTTCGCCCTGGTCTTCCTGGCCCCGATCGTGTATTCGATCTACCTGAGCCTCTTCCGCGACCAGCTCATCGGCGGAAACCAGTTCGTCGGCCTGGACAACTACGCGCAGGCGCTCAAGGACGACCAGTTCTGGGCTTCCCTCGGCCGGGTGTCGCTGTTCCTCGCGGTCCAGGTGCCGGTCATGCTCGGCATCGCCCTGCTGGCGGCGCTCGCGCTGGACAGCGGGCGGCTCTACGGCAAGAGCTTCTTCCGCATCACGATCTTCCTGCCGTACGCGGTGCCCGCCGTCGTCGCCACCCTGATGTGGGGCTTCATGTACGGCACGGAGTACGGCCTGGTCGGCGACATCAACGAGGCGTTCGGTGTCACGCTGCCCAACCCGCTCTCGCCCGACCTGGTGCTTGCGTCGATCGGCAACATCGTGACCTGGGAGTTCGTCGGCTACAACATGCTGATCTTCTACTCGGCGCTGCGCGTCATCCCGCACTCGCTGTACGAGGCGGCGGAGATCGACGGCGCCGGACAGATCCGCGTCATCACCGCGATCAAGCTGCCCGCGATCCGCGGCGCCCTCGTGATCGCGACGATCTTCTCCATCATCGGCAGCTTCCAGCTCTTCAACGAGCCGAACATCCTGCGGCCGCTCGCGCGCAACGCCATCACGACCGACTTCACCCCGAACTTCTACACGTACTCGCTGTCCTTCAACGGCCAGCAGCACAACTACTCCGCGACGGTGGCCATCATCATGGGCCTGATCACGATGGTGATCGCCTACGTCGTGCAGCTACGCGGCATGCGCAAGGGAGCGTGACCCGATGAGCACCCCTCTCACCACCGCCTCCCCGTCCGCAACCGAGGAGCCGACCGGCCCCGGCAAGTCCGCGCCCCGGCTGCGCAGTGTCGCCCGCAAGCACAGCGCCGGGCGTCCCAAGCGCAGCGTGCTGCTGACGGTGCTGGCCACGCTGGTCGTCGTCTACACCGTGGTGCCGCTGATCTGGCTGATCATCAACGCCACCAAGACGCAGGCGGGCCTGGCCGATTCGAACGGGCTGTGGTTCGCCCACGACTTCGCCCTGTGGGACAACATCCGTGACACGTTCACCTACGACGACGGCGTGTTCACGCGCTGGCTGCTGAACACCCTGATGTACGTGGTGCTCGGCGCCGGCGGCGCGACTCTCCTCGCGGTGCTCGGCGGGTACGCGCTGGCGAAGTTCGACTTCCCCGGCAAGAAGGGCATCTTCGCCCTCGTCATCGGCGCGGTGGCCGTCCCGGGTACGGCGCTCGCGGTGCCGACCTTCCTGATGTTCAGCAAGATGGGCCTCACCGACACCCCCTGGGCGGTGATCATCCCGTCGCTGGTCTCGCCGTTCGGCCTCTATCTGATGTGGGTCTTCGCCACCGAGGCCATCCCCACCGAACTCCTCGAGGCCGCCCGCATCGACGGAGCCGGCGAGGCGCGCACCTTCTTCACCGTGGCGCTGCCGCTGCTCTCCCCCGGCATCGTGACCGTGCTGCTGTTCACCACGGTCGCCACCTGGAACAACTACTTCCTGCCGCTGATCATGCTCAAGGACTCGGACTGGTACCCGCTGACCCTGGGTCTGAGCGTGTGGAACTCCCAGGCGGAGACCATCGGCGGTGACGTGATCTTCAACCTGGTGATCACCGGTTCGCTGCTCACCATCCTGCCGCTGATCGCCGCGTTCCTGCTGCTCCAGAAGTACTGGCAGTCGGGTCTGGCCGCCGGCAGCGTCAAGGAGTGACCCCGCGGCCCCCGGGCCGCCCCCAAACCCCACGTACAGCCCTTGTTCGGCCCGCGTCTCGCGCGACCCCCACCCTCACCTGTCCCACCCACGAAGAAGTGGAAGCACCTCCATGCGCAGAAAGTCCAGCCGCCTGCTGCGCGGCATCGCCCTCCTCTCCACCCTCGCCCTGGGCGCCACCGCCTGCGGCAGCTCGGACGACAGCTCCGACACGAAGGCGGTCTCCGCCTCGGACATCCAGGCTGCCCTGAAGAAGGGCGGGACGGTCACGGTCTGGTCCTGGGAGCCCACCCTGAAGACGGTCGCCGCCGACTTCGAGAAGAAGTACCCCAAGGTCAAGATCAACCTGGTCAGCGAGCGGTCCGGCGACAAGCACTACACCGCCCTGTCGAACGCGATCTCCGCCGGCAAGGGCGTGCCCGACGTCGCGCAGGTCGAGTACTTCGCGCTGGGTCAGTACTCCCTCACCAAGGGCCTGACGAACCTGGCCCCGTACGGCGCCGACAAGCTCGCGTCGAAGTACACGCCGGGCCCGTGGAACGCCGTGAGCGACGGCGACAAGGTGTACGGCCTGCCGATGGACTCCGGGCCGATGGCGCTGTTCTACAACAAGAAGGTCTTCGACAAGTACAAGGTCGCCGTCCCGACCACGTGGGACGAGTACGTCGACGCGGCCCGCAAGCTGCACAAGGCCGACCCGAAGGTCTACATCGCCGCCGACGCCGGCGACGCGGGTCTCACCACCAGCCTGCTGTGGCAGGCCGGTTCGCGTCCCTACAAGGTCGACGGCACCAAGGTGAAGATCGACTTCGCGGACGCGGGTGCCAAGAAGTACACCGACACCTGGCAGAAGCTCATCGACGAGAAGCTCGTCGCGCCCATCTACGGCTGGACCGACGACTGGTACAAGGGCCTGGGCGACGGCACCATCGCCACGCTGCCCAGCGGCGCCTGGATGCCGGCCAACTTCGTGACCGGCGTGCCCGGCGCCAAGGGTGACTGGCGCGCGGCCCCGATGCCGTCCTGGACCAAGGGCGACAAGGCGAGCACGGAGAACGGCGGCAGTTCGCTGACCGTGCCCGCGCTGGCCCAGAACAAGGAACTCGCCTACGCCTTCGTCGAGTACGCGAACGCCGGTGACGGTGTGCAGACCCGCGTCAAGCAGGGCGCCTTCCCGGCGACCACGGCGGAGCTGAAGTCCACCGAGTTCCAGAACACCAAGTTCGACTACTTCGGTGGCCAGCAAGCGAACAAGATCTTCGCCGAGTCGGCCGCCAACGTCGCCTCCGACTGGTCGTACCTGCCCTTCCAGCAGTACGCCAACTCGATCTTCAACGACACCGTCGGCAAGGCCTACGTCTCGGGCACCAAGCTGTCGGACGGTCTGAAGTCGTGGCAGGAGGCCTCCGTCAAGTACGGCGAAGAGCAGGGCTTCACCATCGAGAAGTAGCCGACAAGTAGCCGAGAAGCAGTCGGCGAACAGTCGGTACGCAGTAATCGGTACGCAGTAAGCAGTCGGTACGCAGTAAAACGCCGGGCGGCGCGGCTCCCGGGCCGCGCCGCCCCCGTGCACCACCTTCGGAAGGACCGCCATGATCTCCACCCTCCAGTCCCGCATGCTGCGCGGGGCGGACGGTGACCCCGCTCCGCGTCTGGCCTACGGGGCCGACTACAACCCCGAGCAGTGGCCCCGGGACGTGTGGGAGGAGGACGTCCGGCTGATGCGGGCGGCCGGTGTCACCGTCGTCTCCGTGGGGATCTTCTCCTGGGCCCGGATCCAACCGGGCCCGGACACCTGGGACTTCGGCTGGCTCGACGAGATCATGGACCTGCTGCACGCGGGCGGCATCGGCGTCGACCTGGCCACCGCCACCGCCTCCCCGCCGCCCTGGCTGACCACCGCGCACCCGGAGATCCTGCCGGTCACGGCGAACGGCGAGACGCTCTGGCCGGGCGCCCGCCAGCACTGGCGGCCGACCTCGCCGGTGTTCCGCGAGCACGCCCTGCGGCTGGTCCGGAAGATCGCCGACCGCTACCAGGACCATCCGGCGCTGGTCGCCTGGCATGTCTCCAACGAGCTGGGCTGCCACAACATCTACGACTACTCGGACGACGCGGCCCGTGCCTTCCGGGTCTGGCTGCGCGCCCGTTACGGCAGCCTCGACGCCCTCAACCACGCCTGGGGCACGGCGTTCTGGTCGCAGCGCTACAGCGACTGGGAGCAGATCCTGCCGCCCCGGCTGGCCGCCTCGCACCCGAACCCCACCCAGCAGTTGGACTTCAAGCGGTTCTCCTCGGACGCGCTGAAGGACCACCTCGTCGCGGAGCGCGAGATCCTGCGGGAGATCACGCCCGGTGTCCCGGTCACCACCAACTTCATGGTGATGGGCGGCACCAAGGGCATGAACTACCCGGACTGGGCCGGCGAGATCGACTTCGTCTCCAACGACCACTATGTGCACCCCGGCCCGCAGGACCGCGACGAGCTGTCCTTCTCGGCGAACCTCGTCAGCGGCATCGCGGGCGGCCGGCCGTGGTTCCTGATGGAGCAGTCCACCAGCGCCGTCAACTGGCAGCACGTCAACGTGGCGAAGCGGCCAGGCGACCTGGCCCGTGACTCGCTGCTGCACGTGGCGCACGGCGCGGACGCGGTGTGCTTCTTCCAGTGGCGGCAGTCGGCGGCCGGCGCCGAGAAGTACCACTCGGCGATGGTCCCGCACGCCGGCGAGGACAGCGACCTGTTCCGCGCCGTGGCCGACCTGGGCGCCACGCTCAAGTCCCTTGCCCCGGTGGCGGGTTCGGAGCGCGAGCCGGCGGCCGTCGGCATCCTCTACGACTGGCAGTCGTGGTGGGCCAGCGAGCAGGACTCCCACCCCACCGCCCTGCTGGACTACCGGCAGGAGGCGCTCGACTGGTACTCGGCGCTCCTCGCCCTCGGCATCCGCGCCGACCTCGTCACCACCCGCGCCGACCTCTCCCGCCACCGGGTGCTCGTCGCGCCCGTGCTGCACGTCGTGCCGGCCGAGCTGGCCAAGGAGCTGACACGCTACGCCGAGCAGGGCGGCCACCTCGTCACCACGTACTTCTCCGGCATCGTCGACGAGAACGACCATGTCTGGCTGGGCGGTTACCCGGGCGCGCTGCGCGACCTGCTCGGCATCCGCATCGAGGAGTTCGGTCCGCTGCTCGCCGGGGAGAGCGTGGAGCTGGACGACGCCACCTCGGGCAGCCTGTGGACCGACCGGATCACCGTGACCGACGACTCCGACACCGAGGTCCTGGCCCGTTACCGCACCGGTGTGCACACCGGACGTCCCGCGGTCACCCGGCGTACCACGGGCGGCGGTTCGGCCTCGTACGTCTCCACCCGGCTCGGCGTGGACGGGCTGCGCTCGCTGCTGCCCC
Organism: Streptomyces sp. yr375; assembly: GCF_900110755.1. Taxonomy (GTDB): domain Bacteria; phylum Actinomycetota; class Actinomycetes; order Streptomycetales; family Streptomycetaceae; genus Streptomyces. Next base: position 39,472 of record NZ_FOFF01000011.1, on the reverse strand, counting down.
GGCTGCTGGAGCCGGCCGGTGTCAGCAGTGAACTGCCTTCCAGCGCACGGGGGTTGGTCGAGCTGACCGTCCGGCGCGGTGCTGAGGGCCGGTTCCTGTTCCTCGTCAACCGGACCGACGACACGGTGGCCGTGCCGGGTCTGGACGGCGACGTGCTGATCGGCGGCGACGGCGCGGACAGTACCCCCGGCACCCTCGTCCTCGGGCCGCGCGAGGTCGCCGTACTGCGGCAGCCCGGCGGCTGAACCGACGCACCACCCGCACTTCATGGCTCCCGGCCCGGCGCTCGACCGGGCCGGGAGCCATCCCCTCCTGCGCGCGTGACGGGAGGGGCCCACCACAGCGACCGCACCGCAGTTGGGAGCACAGATGGCACGCCGTATCCGCAAGCGACGGTCCCTCGGGGCCGCGGCACTCACCGCGCTGGCCACCGGGGCCGCCCTGCTCAGCGCCCCCGTGCAGGCGCACGCCGAGGCCGCCGTCACCGTGACGCCGGACCCGTCGTACCAGCAGGAGAAGTTCGAAGGCTGGGGCACCAGCCTGGTCTGGTTCGCCAACGCCACCGGCGACTATCCCCCGGCGGTCCGCGAGAAGCTCGCCAAGCTGCTCTTCGGCGACGACGGTCTCGCGCTGAACATCGCCCGCTACAACATCGGCGGCGGCAACGCGCCCGACGTGACGGACTATCTGCGGGCCGGCGGCGCGGTCCAGGGCTGGTGGAAGGCGCCCGCGGGCACCACCCGCGAGGACACCGACTGGTGGAGCCCGGACGACCCGGCGGACTGGAACAAGGACGCCGACGCCACCCAGCGCTGGTGGGTGGACCGCATCAAGAAGGACATCACCCACTGGGAGACGTTCAGCAACTCCCCGCCGTGGTTCATGACGAACAGCGGATACGTGTCCGGCGGCTTCGACGCCAACGCCGACCAGTTGAAGGCCGACTCGGTCGACGACTTCGCCGCCTATCTCGCGGGGGCGACGAAGCGGCTGGAGCAGGCCGAGGGCATCAAGGTCGACACGATCGACCCCTTCAACGAGCCCAACACCGGCTACTGGGGCACCCGGTTGGGCGCGGACGGCCAGCCCGTCGGCGGCCGTCAGGAGGGCGCCCACATCGGCCCGGAGCTCCAGCAGAAGGTGCTCGCCGCGCTGGCGCCCGCGCTGAAGAAGGCCAAGGTCAAGGCCGGGATATCGGCGATGGACGAGACCAACCCGTCGATCTTCGCGACGAACTGGAACTCCTACTCGCAGGCGTCCAAGGACCTCGTCGACCAGATGAACGTCCACACCTACGGCACCGGGCAGCGCACCACCGTGCGCGACCTCGCCAAGGCGGCCGGCAAGCCGCTGTGGATGAGCGAGGTCGAGGGCGACTGGGGCGACGGGCAGAGCTTCACCGACATGCGGCCGGGCCTCGGTCTCGCCCAGCAGATGGTGAACGACCTGCGTGAACTGGAGCCCACCGCCTGGGTGTTCTGGCAGCCGGTCGAGGACTACGACAACATGAAGCCGGGCGGCGAGTCCGCCAAGGGCGGCAACTGGGGTTCCATCCAGCTCCCGTTCAGTTGCACCAAGGCGGACACGCTCCAGTCCTGCCCGATCTTCACGAACACCAAGTTCGACACCGCGCGCAACTTCACGCACTTCATCAAGCCCGGCGACAAGCTGATCAAGGTGGACGACACCTCCAGCGCCGCCGCCGTGACCGCGGACGGCAAGGGCGCCTCGCTCGTCCACGTCAACTCCACCACCGCGGCCCGTACGGTCACCATCGACCTGGCCAAGTTCCGCACCGTCAAGGGCGACGCGACCGTCACGCCTACCGTGACCAGCGCCGACGGCAAGCTCGTACGGCAGGCCCCGGTCAAGGTCGTGGACGGCAAGGCCACTTACACCGTGCCGGCCCAGTCCGTGACCTCCTTCGCCGTCACGGGCGTCTCGGGTGTCGCGAAGAACGCGGGCCTGTTCAGCAAGGGCCACTCGTACACGCTGACCGGCGTGCAGAGCGGCAAGGCGGTGACCGTGTCCGCCAACGGCACGAACCTGGTCCTCGGCTCGGCCAACGGCACCGTCGCGCAGGAGTGGCGGTTGGCCGCCCGGCACGGCAAGAAGGGCGCCCGCCAGCGCTACGTCTTCGCCAACCCGGCCGAGGGCAAGCGCCTCGCCGTGCGTGACGACGTGCCGGTGATCGAACCGGACACCGGCGAGCAGGACCCGGCCACCGAGTGGACCATGTCGACCACCGGTGACGGCACCTGGACCCTGGTCAACGCGGCCACCGGACGCCTCCTCGAAGTCGGCGGCCAGGCCACCAACGAGGGCGCGGCCGTCACGACGTGGCTGGCCAACTCCGGTGCCAACCAGCGCTGGAGGGTCACGGACGTGACCCCGTAACACCCGAGCGGCTACTCGCTCACCTCCGCCCGCATCGCGATCGTCGTGATGCGGGCGGAGTGCTGTGCGGGGGCGGAGGCCGGGGTGGGGGTCGTTGTCGGGATGCGTTCGAGGACGCCGCCGGCGAAGACGTCGTACAGGGGGAGCGTCTCGAGGTGGACGTAGCCGATGTGGCAGTCGCAGACGGCGAGCGGGCAGGGGCGCGGGCGCAGGGCGGCCCGGTACGAGCCGTCGTAGAGGTTGCCGAGTTCGGCGCGGACGAAGTGGCAGCGGCGGACCGTGCCCTCGCCGTCGACCGAGATCACGGACTCGCCGGTACGGCACGGCAGGCCGCCGCTGGTGTGCGGGCGGCGGCTGTACGGGAAGAGCGGGTCGAGGGCGGTCCAGACGTCGGCCTCCGCGTCGGTGTACGTGTGCCCCTCGGCCGCGTTGACCCACAGGTAGACGTGTTCGGGCAGGTCGGCGCGGAGTCGGCGGGCCGCTTCGAGGTGCTCGGTGAGGCCGACGATGCCGACGCTGAAGCGGATCCCGCGAGCGGCCAGGTCACGGCACTTGGCGAGGAAGCGGTCGTAGGGGGTCTGGCCGGGGTGGTAGGTGCACCACAGGGCGAGGGTGTCGGGGTCGGCCTCGGCGAGCCAGTCGGTGCGGCAACTGAGGTTGGTCTGGATGGCGACCCGGCGGATGTGTGGGAGGCGGGAGAGGTCGGCGAGGGCGCGCCGGTACCAGGAGCGGACCAGGCCCTCGCCCCACGGGGTGAACAGGAGCGACAGCCGGTCGTCGGTCCGGTCCGCCGCCCACTGCGCGAACCGCTCCAACGCTGCGCGGTCGGCGCGCAGTTGGGCGGTGGAGTCGCGGCGCTTGGCGAACGGGCAGTAGGGGCAGTCGTAGTCGCAGGAGGCGAGCGGGCCGCGGTAGAGGAGGGTCAGGTCCATGACGGCCGTCTCACTTCCGGTCGTACTCGGCCATGGCGGCGCGGACGGCCGGCGAGAACAGTTCGGGGCCGATGGCGTCGGAGTGGGCGAGGCCTTCGGGGGTGAGCCGGAGGGTCGTCGGGTCGGCGTCGGTCAACCAGCCACGATCCGCGAAGCGTTCGAGCTCCGGGCCGAAGTCGTCGGCGGGCGCACCGCCGAAACGGGCCCGGTAGTCGGCCACTTGGAGTCCCTCGGCCTGGAGGAGCGACTGCAGGAGGTGGCGGCGGCGCGACTCGTCGTGGTCTTCCATGGCGTGGCCGAACTCGGCGTGGGTGAAGTCGTCCGTGGTGACGTAGTCGTCGATGATGCCCCGGATCTGCTGCATGCCGACGGCGTAGTCGAAGGAGTAGTGCAGTGCGCGCGTGTAGGAGCGGGCGCCGCAGCCGAGGCCGATCATGCCGTCGGTCTGGCAGGCGTAGTCGTCGGCGCCCTGGGGCGGGGCGTCGGTGCGGCGGAACATGCGCATGGACTGCTGGGTGTAGCCGTGCGCGAGGAGGTGGTCGCGGCCGACGCGGTACAGCCGCAGCCGCTGCTCGTCCCAGGCCGGGTCGGGGCCGGGATCGGGGGTACGGCGGTCGAGACCGGTCCCGGGGCGGACGTAGAGGGGGTAGAGGTAGAGCTCCTCGGGACGCCAGGCGAGGGCCGCGTCCAGGGAGTGCAGCCAGGTCTGCTCGGTCTGGCCGTCGATGCCGTAGATGAGGTCGATGTTCAGGACCGGGACGGCCGTGTCGCGGATGCGGCCGAGGGCCGCCTCGACGTCGGCGCGGCGCTGTGGGCGTACGGCGGCCCGCGCCTCGGCGTCGACGAAGCTCTGGATGCCCAGGCTGAGCCGGGTGGTGCCGCGCTCGGCGAGGACGGCGAGCCGGTCGGCCGTGGCGGTGGCGGGCGAGGCCTCGACGGAGAGCGGGACGGCGCGCAGGTCCGCGCCCATGCGGTGCTCGGCGATGTCGCACAGCCGCTCCAGCTCGGCGGCGGTGAGGAAGGTGGGGGTGCCGCCGCCGAACGCGGCCGTGGCGAACCGGACCTCGTCCGCACCGGCCCCGAGCGCTTCGCGTACGGCGGTGGCCTGGCGCTCCAAGGCGTCCAGGTAAGCGCCGGTCAGGCCGTCGGGAGCGCCGATGCGGGTGAAGAGGTTGCAGAAGCCGCAGCGGACCTCGCAGAACGGTATGTGCAGGTAGAGGGAGAGGGCGTCCTTGGCTTCGCCCGCCCACAGGTCCCGCAGCAGGGGGCGCTCTTCCAGTTCGCGGTAAACCGTCTTGTGCGGGTAGGCGTAGACGTAGTGCTGGTAGGGGCTGGTGAGCTGGGCGGTGGTCATACGGCGGCCTCGGCGGGATGGGCGGGGTCGGCGGGGTCGAGGAAGAAGTGGGCGTACGGGACGGTCCACACGGACTCGTGGCCGAGGCGGTGGCCTGTGTAGCCGTCGTCGCCGTAGGCGGTGCCGTGGTCGGAGCAGACGATCGCGAAGCAGCGGCGTCTGCTGCTGGCGGCGGCGAACAGTCGGCCGATGTGCCGGTCGACGTACTCCAGCGCGGCGGCGTGCGTCGCGCGGCTGTCGCCGGCCTCGCGGGTCGCGCCGGGCAGATGGAACCAGTTCGGCTGGTGCAGTGCGGACACGTTGACGAAGAGGAACAGCCGCTGCTCGTGCGGCAGTCGGCGGACGACCTGTTCGGCGCGGGTGATCTGGTTCTCGAAGGAGTGGGGTGAGGTGACGCCGAACTCCGGTGCCCAGTGGGACTCGTGGAAGAGGCCGGGCAGCACCGAGCCCAGCGGGCCCTGCTTGTTGAAGAAGCCCACTCCCCCGACGCACACCGTGTGGTAGCCGTCCTTCGCCAGACCGGAGACGAGGTCGGGGGTGTCGTAGACGTAGGTTCCGTCGGCGGTGGTCTCGCTGCCCGCGAAGCTCGCGGCGAACAGGCGCGGATGCGGGCCGGGGGCCGCCGGGGTGGGCAGGAAGCCGGCGAAGATCGCCTGGTGGGAGGCGTAGGTGAAGCTGCCCGGGGCGTGCCGCTCCTCCCATCGGCCGCCGGGGAGGTGGCGGGCCAGGTTCGGGATGCGGCCGGCCGCCGCCAGCTCTTCGGCGACGTCGTGGCGCAGGGTGTCGAGGGTGACGAGGAGCAGGTCGTGACTGCCGACCACCTCGGTCATGTCCGGCTCAGGCATGCAATGTTCCTGTTCTGTGCTGAACTTCCGTGCTGTGCCGCTGAGCCGCCGTGGTGGGCGGGGCGAGGTCGCGCAGGACGGCGGCCACCTGGGTGGCGTACGTGTCGAGGCCCTCCACGCCGCTGCCGGGCAGGCCGGTGAGGCGGGGCAGCAGGTCGCCGAAGGCGTTGACCTCGCCGACGGCGGCTCTGCGCCAGCCGACGGCCGGCAGCAGGTCGACGCCGACGCACAGGGTGCGCGGGAAGCAGGCCGCGGCCTGCTCGCACACACCCAGCAGGTCGGCCCAGCGCGCGCCCGCCGCCTCGACGGCCTCGCGGGCGGCGGCCAGGTCGCCGCGCCGGCCGCCGAGGTGGAGGTTGGTCAGCGGTGTCCGGCTGGTGCGGACCACCGCGTGGGTGGCGCGGCCGGCCACCACGACGACCCTGAGGTCGGTGGCCCGGCCGTCCTGGGAGGCCTTCGGCAGCCAGCGTTCGAGGTGCAGTCCGTCCGGGGCGAGCGCGTCGACGATGGCCGCGATGTCCCGCTCGCGTTCGTAGCGGCGCACCTTCAGGGAGTTGTACAGGCCGCCGTCGGCGGTGAGTTCGACGGAGGTGGTGGCTCTGATGCGGTCGCCGCCGCCCGACTCGACGGCGAGGACGCCCGACGCGGACGATCCGTGCGCGAGCTTCACGAAGAGCCGGGGCAGCCGGTGCTCGCGCATCAGCGCCCGTACGTCGTCCCAGCCGCGTACCGGTGCGGCCTGCGGGCCCGAGGTGGGTGAGGCGGGCACCGGGACGCCCGCCGCGTCGAGGACGGCGTGGCAGAGCCGTTTGTCGAACAGCACGGCCAGGTCGTCCGGGTCGTCGAGGCGGACACCGCCGCGCAGTGCGCGCACCGCGCCGAGGAAACCGGCGTACCAGCGCGCCGAGCCCTCGACCCGGGTGGGGTCCTGGGCACCCCGCAGCAGCCGGTCGACCTCGGGGTTCTCGCCGGGCGAGTCGATCCGGACGATCTCGTCGGCCGCGAAATCGGCACCCCGGGCGCGCAGTACGTCCGTCCAGGGGACGACGCGCGGGGCGGGCAGGCCGGCCGCGCGGACCGCGTCCTCGAAGAGGGCGACCCGACGGTTCTCGGGGTTGCCGACCACCGCGAAGCGCGGCCCGGCGGCGCCGGGTGTCACCCTCACTCCCCCACGGCGATGTAGCGCCACACCGTGCCGTCGTCCTCCGCGTCCTCCTGGGCGTGGCCGCGGTCGAGGTCCACCTCGACGCCGGCGGCCTCCAGGGTCTGCCGGACGCGCTCCTTGACGGGCTCGCTGAGGTAGTGGTGGTGCAGGTCGAGCTTCTTGAGGTGGGTGAGGGGCTGGCCGCCGAGCAGGGCGGCTGCGCCCTCGTCGGTCAGGACGCCCATGGAGAGGTCCAGCACCTCAAGCCGGGCCACCACGGGCGCGGCGGCGACCGCGCCGGCCACGGCGTCCTGGATCTCGCTGTCGCGCAGGGCCAGGTGACGCAGGCTCGGCAGCCGGGCGCCGGACAGGATCGGGGCCAGGTCGGCGACCTCGCTGTCGCAGCCGTACTCGGGGGTGCCGAGCCACAGGTCGAGGTGGACCAGCGCGGGCAGGTCGCTGGCGCCGACGGCGCGCACGATCGCCGCGGACAGCCCGCCCGTCTCGATGACGAGCTTGCGCAGCGCGCCGTGGGTCACGGCGGAGAGGACCAGCCCGGATCCGCCGCGCACGCCGAACTCCTCCAGCTCGGGGAAGGCGGCCAGGAGGGGGGTGACGTCGGACTGGTTGATCCACGAGATCTCGCACTCCTCCCCCACCATGTCCCCCAGGAACAGGGCCCGCAGGGCCGGGAAGCGGTCCCGGGCGGCCACCAGCGCCTCGATGACGGCGGCCGAACTCTCCTCGTACGCCTCCGCCCAAGCGCCCACGATCAGGGCCTTCACGCGGGTGGTGTCGACGGTGTCGCAGAACCGGGCGAACGCCGCCGTCCAGGCCCCGTCGGAACCGTAGACGTCGCTGCCGACCCGCCAGGCGAGCGTGTCCGGTTCGACCGGGCGCGGCTCGTGGCCGGGGCCGGGGAAGGTGTACGCGGGCAGCCCGTACAACGCGTTGAGGTGGTTGCCGATGCTCATGCGGCTGCTCCTGAGGAGAAAGAGGAAAAGTGTGCGGTCCGTGATGTGTTGGCAGTTCTACCAACAGCCACTGACATTGATACAACGCCCCTCGGCGGGGCCTCGGTTCGCAGGTCACGGCTTCGCAGGCCCGGCTTCGGACTCGTCGTCGGGGGGCGTTGTCAGTGGTGGCCCGTACGGTTTTGGTCATGAGGCCGGTGCGTGTGCACCCGGCGGGGAGGGGAGTGCCATGTACCGGCAGGGAGACGTGCTGATCGTGCCCGTCACGGAGGAAGCGGTGCCGCCGCATGTGGCGCAGGCGCCGAGGGAGGCGCGGGACGGGCGGGGGCGGCTGGTGCTGGCGCTCGGCGAGGTCACCGGGCACGCCCACGCGGTCGTCGGACCGGGTGATCTGGTGCGCGAGCCGGGGCCGTTCGGTCCGCTGCTGCTGCGCCTGCCCCAGGGCGGCCGGGTGGTCCACGAGGAGCACGCGGCGATCACCCTGCCGAAGGGCTGGTACCGGGTGATCCGGCAGCGGGAGTACGTGCCGGGGTCCGTGCGGATCGTGGCGGACTGAGCGGACTGAGCGGCGGGGGCGGAAGGTGCGGGAGGGACAGATGACGACGATGGACATGCAGGAGACCGTGATCTCCTACGACTACGACGAGAGCGTCCATGCCTGGCGCGCGTGTGCGGCGGCGGTGGGCGCGGCCGACCGTGTCGCCGCCGAGGCCGGCGTCCGGCGGGCCTACCGGCAGGCCGGGCTCCGGGAGCCGGAGGAGGTGGTGTGGGCCGGTTCGCCGCGCGAGGCGGTGACGTTGATCCGGGCGTTGGCGGAGCCGGGTCCCAGTGTGCGCGAGACCGTCCGCAGTGCCCCCTGGGCGCGTGAACGGCAGCGGCTGCACACGGAGTTGGGCGCGGCGGGCTGGGCGGCGCACTGGGCGGCGACCGGTGGCCGGCTGTGGGACTCGACGCAGGCGCTGGTGAACCGGATCCGCGCCGGGGTGCTGGCGGATCTGGTCGGCCAGGACACGGGGAAGGCCGCCTCGGAGGTCCGGCTGATCCTCCTGGACGCCGTGCTCGGACAGCACGACGCGCCGTGGCTCGCCGCGTTTCCCACGGCCGACGGACCACTCGACGGACCCCTCGGCGGGCTGGCCGCGGTGAGCCGCAGCGCCGGCTGATGGTGGCCGTTCGCGCGCGTGGCGGTGGTGTGCGAACGGCCCGTCGCCCTGCACCGGGACGAGGCGGGCCGGCTCGACCACGGGGACGGTCCGGCGCTGGCCTACCCCGACGGTTTCGCCCTGTACGCCTGGCGCGGCATGCCGGTGCCGGCCGGCTTCCGCGCGGAGCTGCCCGCGCTCACCCCGGAACGGATCCGGTCCGAGGAGAACGCCGAACTGCGCCGGGTCATGCTGGAGTACTACGGCTACGACCGCTATCTGGCGGACTCCGGCGCCCGTCCCGTCCACCGGGACGAGACGGGCACGCTGTGGCGCATCGATCTGGCCGCCGACGAGCCCGTCGTCATGGTGGAGGTCCTCAACTCCACACCGGAGCCTGACGGGACACGGCGCACCTACTGGCTGCGGGTACCGCCGACGACCCGCACGGCGCGGGCGGGCGTCGCCTGGACGTTCGGGCTGACGGCGGAGGTGTACACGCCCCTGCGGGAGACGTGACCTGGGGAGTGACGCGGGTGGGCCTCAGACGTCGGCGGCGCGGGCCAGCACGGCGGTGACCTCGGCGCGGACCGCTTCCCGGGCCGTGGCAGGAAGGGCGCCCAGGTCCGTGCCCGCCAGGGCATCGAGGACCCGCTCGGCGTCGGCGTCGGCGTCGGCGTCGTACGGCGTGGTCTCGCTGAGCACCTCGTAGCCGTCGCGCACCGCCACGCGCAGACGGCCGGGGGTCTCGCCGTCGGCGTGCACCGCGGTGGCGACGACGAGGGGCGGCGGGCCGCCCGCGTCACCCTCCAGCTTGCGATGACCGCTGGCCAGAGGGGTGCGCCAGCGCAGGGCGAGCAGTACGTGGCGCTTGGCCAGCAGCTCGGTCAGGTCGGTCTCGAACACGCCCTCGGGATCCAGGACGACGGCCTTGGCCTCGAGGACCAGGGCGGCCGGGAGCAGGCAGCGCAGGGTGCTGCCGACGATGTTGCCGCCGACCGTGGCCGCCCGGCGCACCGCGCCCGTGCCCACGCCGGAGGCCGCCCGCTGCAGCACCTCGGGCACGGTCGCGTCGACCCGGTGCAGCGGTACGGCCCCGCCGAGTTCCTCGGGGCCGACCGTGTTGGCCTCCGGCAGGTCGCGCAGCGACACGGCCCGCTCGGGGAAGCCGTCGCGCTGCCAGCCGGCCCACACCAGGGTGGCGCCGCCGACCGGTACCGCCCCCTCGGCCAGACACCGCTGTGCCTCGGATATGGAGGAGGGAAGACGCAACTCCACGACAACCGACCTGCCTTCCCTGGGACTTCGAGGGGAGCGCCGTGTCGCTCGCGCACCCGCGTGATCACGTGCTCCATGGCAGAACGGATTCTGCCCAGGCGTGCGGGGGCGCATACAGGGCTCATGGCTGCATCGCGCGCGACCCGTACCCCCTACGCCCCGTACCCCCTACGACCCGCCACGCCCGCCGACGCGCCGGCCGACGCACCGACCGTCACCGGCCGCCGTTCAGCGCCAGCCAGGGCTGCGGGTCGGTGTAGGAGCCGTCGTAGATCACCTCGAAGTGCAGGTGGGGGCCGGTGGAGAGGCCGGTGGAGCCGACGCGGCCGAGCGGGGTGCCGGTCGTGACGGTCTGTCCGGCGGTGACCTCGATGGCCGACAGATGGCTGTACGTCGTCTCCAGGCGCTTGCCGTCGATGCCGCCGTGGTCGACGACGACGCGGTTGCCGTACGCCTTGGTCATGGCCGCGAACACCACCCGGCCGTCGCGGGCCGCGGAGACCTGGGCGCCCTGCGGGGCGCCGAAGTCGACGCCGGTGTGGAGTTTGGTGACGCCGGTCAGGGGGTGTTTGCGTGATCCGTACGGGGAGGTGATGGTGAGGGTGGTGACGGGCGGGGCCAGGATCGCGTTCGCCTGTCCGCCGCCGCTGAAGTCCTCCCGGTCGAACTCCTCGTACCGCGTGAACAGGGCCTTCACCTCGGTGAGGTAGGTCTGCGCGTCGGCGGGCACCCGGCCGGCCTCGGTCACCGCGTCCGTGCCGACGGCGTACGCGGCGAGGGTGAGGTCCACGAGGTCGCCGGAGACGGCCCCGTCGGTCCTGAGGTCGGTGACCTTCCCGGCGAGGGAGCAGTCCTGCCGGCCCAGCGCCATGATGGCGTCGGCCTGATCGCGGGGCGAGGAGGTGCCGTTGCCGTCGTCGTCCTTGCCCCACTTCCGCCATTCGGCGCCGGTGAACGCGGCGATGCCCTGTTCGTCCGACGTCGTGGCGCCGTCGTTGCGCCAGCCGGACAACTGGTCGATCTGGGCTGCGAGGAAGGACGGGGTGACGACCGTGCAGGCGTCGGCGGCCTTGCGCAGCCAGGGCCCGTAGGTCTCGTCGACGCCGTCCGCGGCGGGTTGTCCGGAGCTGTCGCCGGGTGTCAAGGCCGAGGGGAAGCCGCCGGTCAGGATGAGGAACCCGGCCACGGCCGACACGGTCAGCAGGGCGGGCATCACGAGCAGGGTGACGGGGCCGGGGCCGCGTCGGCGGGGGCGTGGGGCGGGTGGCTGCGGGCGGGGCGGGGCCGGCGGTGGGTCGGCCGGGCGGGTCTCGACGGCGTGCTCGTCGTTCACGCGGAGAACTCCGGACGGTCCGTCACGAGCCGTTCCGGGAAGGTGCTGTTGTTCACGGCCGGACGTTAGCCCGTCGCCTCGCGGACGTCACCGGACGCGGGGGCAGACGTGCTGCCCGCGAGGGCAGACCTGTCGGCGGGCCTTGTCCGCGGGCGGACCGGTTTCGGGCCAAGGCTGTCGGGGGTCTTGTCGGGGGGCCTTGATAAAAAGGGCCGCGCACGGGCCGGGACCCTGGTCGCCGGCCGCCGTCCGCACGGAAGGCGCTGCTGCCTTGTCCCTGGGCCACATATCGGAATTGCACGGTCTGCCGGTGTACGACTTCCCGCTGCCCGGGGCGAACGTCCCGGCTCTGCCGGAGGCGGAGTCCGTCGCCTGGAAGCTCGTCCGGCGCGAGGGCGAACCGGAGGACTACGACGACTGCTGGGACCGTTTCCTGGACACCGTGGACCCGGCGCGGGTGCGTGCCCTGGTCCTCGGAGCGGGCGCCTACGGGAGCGAGCTGGACCTCTGCGAGGGGCCGCAGGAGACGGCGGCGCGGCTGGCCGGGGCGGCGGACCGGCTGACGGGGCTGCGGGCCCTCTACCTCGCCGACCTCGACTTCGAGGAGGCCGAGCTGTCCTGGATCGTGCAGGGCGACGTCGCTCCGTTCCTCACCGCCTATCCGGAGCTGGAGGAGCTGGCGGTGCGCGGTTCGGGCAACGGGTTCGACGGCGGGCCGGGGCTGGATCTCACGCCGGTGCGGCACGAGCGGCTGCGGATCCTGCGGTTCGTGAACGGCGGGCTGCCCGCCCGGGTGGTGCACGGGCTGGTCGCCTGCGAGCTGCCCGCCCTGGAGCACCTGGACCTGTGGCTGGGCGCGCAGTGGTACCGCCGTGACACCACGGTGGCCGACCTCGCGCCGGTCCTGGACGGCTCCCGACTGCCCGCGCTGCGCCGGCTGGGCCTGCAGAACGCCGACATCCAGGACGAGGTGGCCGCCGCCGTCGCGTCCGCCCCGGTGGTGGCCCGGCTGACCGCCCTGCACCTGGGCCGCGGCACCCTGACGGACGCGGGCGCCGAGGCCCTGCTGAGCGGTCAGCCGCTGGGGCATCTCCAGGAGCTGGACCTGCACCACCACTATCTGTCCGACGCGATGGCGGAGCGGGTGCGGCAGACCCTGGAGCCCTACGGCGTCAAGGTCGACGTGTCCGGGCAGGAGCAGGCGGACGACCTGGGCGACCGGTACGTGTCCGCGGGCGAGTGACCGCCCGCGGCACGTGCGTACGTGCGTGCGTGTCGTCAGCGGACCTCGACCAGCAGGTCACCGCCCTCGACCTGCTGGATCCGGTTGATGGCGAGCCGCGAGACCGTGCCGGCCTTCGGGGCGGTGATGGTGGCCTCCATCTTCATCGCCTCGATGGTGGCGATGGTCGCGCCGACCGCGACCTCGTCGCCCTCGGCGACCGCCAGCGTGACCACGCCCGCGAACGGCGCGGCGACATGGCCGGGGTTGGCGCGGTCGGCCTTCTCGGTCGCCGGGATGTCGGAGGCGGCCGCCTGGTCGCGGACCTGGATGGGCCGCAGTTGGCCGTTCAGGGACGACATGACGGTGCGCAGGCCGCGCTCGTCGGCCTCGCCGACGGCCTGTAGCTCGATGAGCAGGCGGACGCCCGGTTCGAGGTCGACGGCGTACTCCTTGCCCGGGCGCAGGCCGTAGAAGAAGTCCTTGCTGTCGAGGACGCTGGTGTCGCCGTAGGCCTGCCGGTGGGTCTCGAAGTCGCGGGTCGGGCCGGGGAAGAGCAGCCGGTTGAGGGTGGTGCGGCGGGTCTTCTCCAGGCCCTCGCGCTCCTCGGTGGTCAGCTCCGGTACGGGCTTGGCGGCGGCGCGGCCCTGGAGCGCCTTGCTGCGGAACGGCTCGGGCCAGCCGCCGGGCGGGGTGCCGAGCTCGCCGCGCAGGAAGCCGATGACGGAGTCGGGGATGTCGTACCGGTCGGGCGTCGCCTCGAAGTCCTGCGGGGAGACTCCGGCGCCGACCAGGTGCAGGGCGAGGTCGCCGACCACCTTGGACGACGGGGTGACCTTCACCAGGTGGCCGAGGATGCGGTCGGCGGCGGCGTACATCGCCTCGATGTCCTCGAAGCGGTCGCCGAGGCCGAGCGCGACGGCCTGGGTGCGCAGGTTGGAGAGCTGTCCGCCGGGGATCTCGTGGTGGTAGACGCGGCCGGTCGGGGAGGCGAGGCCGGCCTCGAAGGGGGCGTAGATCCTGCGGACGCCCTCCCAGTACGGCTCCAGGTCGCCGACGGCCTGGAGGTCGAGGCCGGTGGGCCGCTCGGAGTGGTCGGTGGCGGCGACGATCGCCGACAGCGAGGGCTGGGACGTCGTACCGGCCATGGAGGCCACCGCGCCGTCCACGGCGTCCGCGCCGGCCTGGATCGCGGCCAGGTAGGTGGCGAGCTGCCCGCCCGCGGTGTCGTGGGTGTGCAGGTGCACCGGCAGGTCGAACTCGCGGCGCAGCGCCGAGACGAGCTTGGCGGCGGCGGGGGCGCGCAGCAGGCCCGCCATGTCCTTGACGGCCAGGACGTGGGCGCCGGCCTCGACGATCTGCTCGGCCAGGCGGAGGTAGTAGTCGAGGGTGTAGAGGCGCTCGCTCGGGTCGGACAGGTCGGAGGTGTAGCAGAGGGCGACCTCGGCGATCGCCGTGCCGGTCTCGCGGACGGCGTCGATGGCGGGGCGCATCTGGCCGACGTCGTTGAGGGCGTCGAAGATGCGGAAGATGTCGATGCCGGTGGCGGCGGCCTCCTGTACGAAGGCGTCGGTCACCTCGGTCGGGTAGGGGGTGTAGCCGACGGTGTTGCGGCCGCGCAGCAGCATCTGGAGGCAGATGTTGGGGACGGCCTCGCGCAGGGCGGCCAGCCGCTCCCAGGGGTCCTCTGCGAGGAACCGCAGGGCGACGTCGTAGGTGGCGCCGCCCCAGCACTCCAGGGACAGCAGGTTCGGCAGGGTGCGGGCGACCAGCGGCGCGGAGGCGAGGAGGTCCTTGGTGCGGACGCGGGTGGCGAGCAGGGACTGGTGGGCGTCGCGGAAGGTGGTGTCGGTGACGCCGATGGTCGGCGACTCGCGCAGCCAGCGGGCGAAGCCCTCGGGCCCGAGGTGGACCAGCCGCTGCCGTGAACCGGCGGGCGGCTCGGTGTCGGGCGTCCGGGGCAGCTTGGCGGTGGGGTCGATGAGGTCGGGGCGCTCGCCGTGCGGCTTGTTGACGGTGATGTCGGCGAGGTAGGTGAGCAGCTTGGTGCCGCGGTCGGCCGAGGAGCGGGCGGTGAGCAGGTGCGGGCGCTGCTCGATGAACGACGTGGTGACGCGTCCGGCCTGGAAGTCGGCGTCGTCGAGGACGGCTTGCAGGAACGGGATGTTGGTGGCCACGCCACGGATGCGGAACTCGGCCACGGCGCGCCGGGCGCGGCCGATCGCGGTCGGGAAGTCCCGGCCCCGGCAGGTGAGTTTGACCAGCATGGAGTCGAAGTGGGCGCTGATCTCCGTACCCGCGTGGGTGGTGCCGCCGTCGAGGCGGATGCCGGAGCCGCCCGGGGAGCGGTAGGCGCTGATGCGGCCGGTGTCGGGGCGGAAGCCGTTGGCGGGGTCCTCGGTGGTGATGCGGCACTGGAGGGCCGCGCCGTGCAGGGTGACCGTCTCCTGCGACAGGCCGAGGTCGGCGAGGGTCTCCCCGGCGGCGATGCGCAGTTGGGCCTGGACCAGGTCGACGTCGGTGACCTCCTCGGTCACCGTGTGCTCGACCTGGATGCGCGGGTTCATCTCGATGAAGACGTGCTTGCCGGCCGGGTCGAGGAGGAATTCGACGGTGCCCGCGTTGCGGTAGCCGATCTGGCGGGCGAAGCGGACCGCGTCGGCGCAGATCCGGTCCCGCAGCTCCGGGTCGAGGTTGGGGGCGGGGGCCAGCTCGACGACCTTCTGGTGGCGGCGCTGGACCGAGCAGTCGCGTTCGAAGAGGTGGATGACGTTGCCCGCGCCGTCGGCGAGGATCTGCACCTCGATGTGGCGGGGGTCGACGACGGCCTTCTCCAGGAAGACGGTGGCGTCGCCGAACGCGGACGCCGCCTCGCGGGAGGCCGCCTCGATGGACTCGCGCAGGACGGCGGGGTCCTCGACGCGGCGCATGCCGCGTCCGCCGCCGCCCGCGACCGCCTTCACGAACAGCGGGAAGCCGATCTCCTCGGCGGCCCGGACGAGTTCGTCCAGGTCGTTGGAGGGTGCGGACGAGCCGAGGACGGGGACGCCCGCCGCGCGGGCCGCGGCGACCGCGCTCGCCTTGTTGCCGGTCAGTTCGAGGGTCCGTGCGTCGGGGCCGACGAACGTGATACCGGCCTCTTCGCAGGCGCGGGCCAGTTCGGGGTTCTCGGAGAGGAAGCCGTAGCCCGGGTAGACGGCGTCGGCGCCCGCCCGGCGCGCGGCACCGACGATCTCCTCGACGGAGAGGTAGGCGCGCACCGGGTGGCCGGGCTCGCCGATCTCGTAGGCCTCGTCGGCCTTCAGCCGGTGCAGTGAGTTGCGGTCCTCGTGCGGGAACACGGCGACCGTGCGCGCGCCCAGCTCATAGCCGGCGCGAAACGCCCGGATCGCGATCTCACCACGGTTGGCGACCAGCACCTTGCGGAACATCCTGGGACCCCTTCAGCCTGCCGGTGACGGGACCCATCGTGTCGGTGAGCGGCCCGGTTGACCATGTGAGCCGGGCCACTCACCGCATGTCTCGCTCGTATGGACCGTGCGGCCGAAGGGTCCTGCCGGGCGGCCGGAGGGTTCTGCCGTGTGACCTAAGGGTTCTGCCGTGCGGCCGATGCGTTGTTCTCAGGTCGCGGTGGCCGCCGCTGCCGCCCGGCCGGCCTGGCGTCCGGAGAACAGGCAGCCGCCGAGGAAGGTGCCCTCCAGGGAGCGGTAGCCGTGCATCCCGCCGCCGCCGAACCCGGCGACCTCCCCGGCCGCGTACAGGCCGGGCACGGGGTTGCCGGTCGCGTCCAGGACCCGTCCGGAGAGGTCGGTCTGGAGGCCGCCGAGGGTCTTGCGGGTGAGGACGTTGAGGCGTACGGCGATCAGCGGCCCGGCGCTCGAGTCGAGGATCCGGTGGATGGCGGCCGTCCGGCTGAGCGAGTCGCCCGTGTAGCTCAGGGCGTTGCGGATGCCCATGACCTGCGCGTCCTTGCTGTACGGGTTGTCGATCTCCCGATCGCGGGCCTCGATCTGCCGTTTGAGGTCGGCGAGCTGGATCAGGTTGTCGCCGGTCAGCTTGTTCATGCCGGCGACGAGGTCGGTGAGCGTGGTGGCGACGACGAAGTCCTCGCCCTTGTTCTTGAACTTCTCGATCGGCTCGGGGGTCTGCCAGATCCGCGACAGCAACTGCCAGACGTTCTTGTTGGTGAGGTCGGGGTTCTGTTCGGACCCGGAGAGCGCGAACTCCTTGGCGATGATCTTCTGGGTGGTGACGAACCAGGAGTAGTCGTGCCCGGAGTCCACGATCGTCTTGAGCGTGTGCAGGGTGTCGTAGCCCGGCATGTCGGGCGTGCTGAACCGCTTGCCCGTCGCGTCGAACCACATGGAGGACGGGCCGGGGAGGATCCGGATGCCGTGACCCGGCCAGATCGGGTCGTAGTTCCTGAGGCCCTCGGTGTAGTGCCACATCCGGTCCGGGTTGACGATGCGGCCGCCCGCCTGCTGCGTGATCGCCAGCATCCGGCCGTCCACGTGCGCGGGGACGCCGGTGACCATGAACTTCGGCGGGGTGCCCATGCGGGCGGGCCAGTTCTGCCGGACGAGGTCGTGGTTGGCGCCGATGCCGCCGGAGGTGACGACGACGACCGGGGCGCGCAGTTCGAAGTCGCCGACGACCGTGCGGGAGCTGGGCTTGCCGCGGGCGGCGCTGCTCGGCTCCAGGATCGCGCCGCGTACGCCGGTGACGACTCCGCCGGTGGTGACCAGCCCGTCGACGCGGTGCCGGAACTTGAAGGTCACCTTGTTGTCGGCGACCGCGGCCCGCACCTTCTTCTCGAACGGCTCGACCACGGCCGGTCCGGTGCCCCAGGTGACGTGGAAGCGGGGCACCGAGTTGCCGTGCCCGGTCGCGAGGCCGCCGCCGCGCTCCGCCCAGCCGACGATCGGGAACCACTGCACGCCGAGCCCGGACAGCCAGGACCGCTTCTCGCCGGACGCGAACTCGACGTACGCCTTGGCCCACTGGTAGGCCCAGTAGTCCTGGCCCTTGGGGTCGTCGACGCCCCGGTCGAATCCTGCCGTGCCCTGCCAGTCCTGCCAGGCCAGGTCGTAGGTGTCCTTGACGCCCATCAGGCGCTGTTCGTCGGAGTTGACGAAGAACAGGCCGCCGAAGGACCAGAAGGCCTGCCCGCCGAGGCTCGCCTCGGGTTCCTGGTCCAGGAGCAGCACCTTGCGTCCGGCGGCGGCGAGTTCGGCGGTGGCGACGAGTCCGGCGAGGCCGTGGCCGACGACGATCGCGTCCGCGTCCTGCGACTCGGCGCCGAAGGCGGGGAAGGCCTGGGCGGCGAGGGACGCACCCGCCAGGACCCCGCCGGTCACGGTCAGGGCGTGGCGGCGCGTGATCCCGGCAGCGGATTCTGGGTTGTCCATGAGTGGCCCTCCCAGGGCGTTACGAGGGGCATGACGAGGGGTGTTACGAGGGGTGTTACGAGGGGTGTTACGAGGGGTGTTCCCGTGACGCGGGCACTGTTACCGTCGGTAGCCCACAGGAAACCAGGTCGTCACAGCGGTGCGATAGTGCACGAGCGCCAACGCGGCGCCCGCTTGCTTGTGGCCCGGAGACATCGGCGGCGCGGGGAGGGGACCATGACCGTCGTCCACGGACCGGAGGAGGTCACGGCGGTCCTGCGGGGCATGGCCGTCGACCCGGACGTGTGCGTCGAGCTCGTCCGCGTGGCCAGGAGCCGTTCTCCGGAGCTGTCCCGGCTCACCGAGGAGGCGACCCGGTCGCACGCGGCGGCGATGATCCGCGCGGCCGGTACCTGGTTCGCCGCGCCCGGGCCGACCGCGTCGGTCGACGAACAGGACTTCACCGCCGCTCTGTTGCTCGGCGCCGACCGCGCCGTCCAGGGCGTGGCGATGACCGCCGTGCTGCGCGGTGTGCAGGCGGCGCTGGCCCGCGCGGCCGAGATCACGGTGGACCGCTGCCGTTCGGCGGGCGTCCCGGACCGTGAGCTGCTGTCGGTGGTGCTGCGCCTCCAGGAGTACGGGAACGCGGTCGAACGGCAGGTGATCAACGGCTACCGCGCCGCCGAGCACGAGTCGCCGCGCGCGATCGGCGCGGTGCGCGCGCGGCTGCTGCGGCAGGCCCTGCTGGGGGAAGTCGCCCCGCCCGTGGAGGAGTTGGCGCGGGCCGGTATCCGGGCCGACGCCGACGGGCGCTACCGCTGTCTCGCCCTCACCCCGGCCCGGGGCCGGGCGCTGCGCTCGGCGCACGTGGTCACGGCGCTGGTCGACGGACACCTGGCCGGGGTGTGCCCGCGACCGCCGAGCGCCGACGAACTCGCCCCGGACGCCCTCGTCGTGGTCGGCCCGGCCGCCGCCCTGCCCGAACTGCCCGCGCTGTACCGGCTGTGCGTGCGGGCGGTGGCCCTGGGCCGGGAACAGGGGCTGCGCGGCCTGTTCGACGTCACGGAGTTCGCGGCCCGGCTCGCCTTGTCCGAACAGCCGTTACTGGGTTCGCTGTTGAGCGGCCGGCTGCTCGGCGGGCTCGATGCGTCGAACGACTTCCACCGTCAACTCGCGCTCACCGCACTGGCGTTCCTCGACAACGGGCGTCGCCTGGACCAGACGGCCGCCGCCCTGTTCACCCACCCCAACACGGTCCGCTACCGGCTGGGCCGACTCCGCCAGATCACCTCCACGTCCCTCACCGACGGCGATCCCGGCCCACTGGACGGACTGCACTGGTGGTGGGCGCTGACGTCATGGCTGTCACCTCAGGGCTGAGCAGAGTCCTTGACGCTTCGGGACGTTGACACTTCGGGACGTTATGTTCGATCAGCCGGACATCGTTCGGCATGGCTTGACGCGACCATGCCCAGCGTTTGACACTCTCGCAACATCACGTCACACGGCTGAAACGGCGATCCCCCCCCCATGACGCACAGAGAACGCTTCCGCGTCCGCACGCTACGCGGAGCGGGACAACTGGCCGCGCTGACCGCCGGGTCACTACTCCTGGGGCTCACCGGTTCCACAACTCCCGTGCAGGCGGCGGAGGTTGCCGACGTGTCGGACGGTCTGGCCCTCTGGTACAAGCTCGACGCCGCCTCCGGCGCCACGGCGACCGACGCCTCCGGCCACGGCCGTGACGGCACGGTCGTCGGCACCGCCGGCTGGTCGGCCACCGGCCAGGGCCTCGCCTTCAACGGCTCCGACACCTACATCAAGGTGCCGGACGACGTCATGAAGGGCCTGGACGCGATCAGCGTCGCCATGGACGTGCGGATCGACGCCGGCCAGTCGACGCCGTACTTCCTCTACGGCTTCGGCAACTCCAGCGGCTCCAACGGCGACGGCTACCTGTTCGCCACGGGCAACTCCCTGCGCACCTCGATCGCCACCGGCAACTGGTCGACGGAGCAGACCACCAGGCCCGCCGACGCGCACAACCTCACCCGCGCGGTGTGGAAGCACCTCGCCTACACGCAGTCCGGCACCACCGGCGTGCTGTACGAGGACGGCGTCGAAATCGCCCGCAACACGTCGGTCACCATCACGCCCGGCGCCATCGGCTCCGGTATCACCACCGCCAACTACCTCGGCAGGTCGGTCTATTCGGGCGACAAGCTTTTCAAGGGCGACCTGCGCGACTTCCGGGTGTACGACCGCGCGCTGGCCGCCTCCGACGTGGAGCGGCTCGCTCTCCCCGTGGCCACGCAGGGCGTCGCCGACGACAGGGCGGCGCTGGACCTCGGCGACACCGGCGCCGTCACCGCCGACCTGGACCTGCCGAGGACCGGCACGGCCGGCGGCTCCGCGATCACCTGGGCCAGCGACGACACCGGCGTGGTGTCGGACACCGGCGAGGTGACCCGCCCCGCCGCGGGCGAACCGGACGGCCACGCCACGCTCACGGCGACGCTGAAGAAGGGCACGGTCACTGCCACCAGGACCTTCGACGTCACCGTCCGCGCCGCCTTCGACGACGCGACCGCGACCCGGCTGGCCGCCGAGGCCCTCGAGGTGCACAACGTCGACGACGTACGCGGCAACCTCACCCTCCCGGCGGCCGGTTCGTACGGCACCGCCGTCACCTGGACCTCCGCGCGAGCAGACGTCCTCGCCGCCGACGGCGTGGTCCATCGCCCCGCGCACGGCACCGGCGCCACCACGGTCGACCTGACCGCGACCGTCACCAAGGGCGTGGCGAGCGCGACCCGCGTGTTCACCGCGAAGATCCCCGAACTCCCCGCGCAGGAACCCCTCAAGGGCTACCTCTTCAGCTACTTCACCGGCGAGGGCACCTCGGACGGCGAGCAGCTCTACGCCGCACTGAGTCAGGGCAACGACCCTTTGAAGTGGCGGGAGTTGAACGACGGCAAGCCCGTCCTGACGTCCACGCTCGGCGAGCGGGGCCTGCGCGACCCGTTCATCATCCGCTCCCCCGAGGGCGACAAGTTCTACCAGATCGCCACCGACCTCAGGATCTACGGCAACGGCGACTGGGACGCCGCCCAGCGCCGCGGCAGCAAGTCCGTCATGGTGTGGGAGTCCACCGACCTCGTCCACTGGACCGACCAGCGCCTGGTGCGGGTCTCCCCTGACAGCGCCGGCAACACCTGGGCCCCGGAGGCCTACTACGACAGCGGCCTCGGCGCGTACGTGGTCTTCTGGGCGTCCAAGCTGTACGGCGACGAGGCGCACTCCGGCGACACCTACAACCGCATGATGTACGCCACCACCCGCGACTTCTACACGTTCAGCGAGCCCAAGGTGTGGATCGACCGCGGCTACTCGGTGATCGACTCCACGGTGATCCAACACGACGGCACGTACTTCCGCCTCTCCAAGGACGAGCGCGACAACAGCTCCTCGACGCCCAACAGCAAGTTCGTCTTCGAGGAGAGGAGCGACTCGCTGCTCGACCTCTCCTGGGCTCCGGTCGCCGAGGGCATCGGCAAGGGTGAGATGAGCGCGGCCGAGGGACCGCTGGTGTTCAAGTCCAACACCGAGGACAAGTGGTACGCGTTCCTCGACGAGTTCGGCGGCCGCGGCTACCTCCCGTTCGAGACGACGGACCTCGCCTCCGGCACCTGGACCCCGTCCACCGACTACGATCTCCCGTCCAGGCCCCGGCACGGCACGGTCCTGCCGGTCACCCAGGCGGAGTACGACCGGCTGCTGCGCTCCTACCAGCCGTCGTAAGCGGAACGTCGTACGGCGGAATGTCGTACAACGGTATGTCGTAGGGGAACGCCGTAGGGGAACGTCGTAAGGGGGGACACAGCATGCCGACACCCGAGCAGATCTGGGAGGACGCCGATCTGCCCACCCGGCGGCTCGCCGGACTGGCCCTCAATCCGTCCGCTCCCCAGGACGTCCTGCTGCGGCTGCTCGCGGACGGCCCGCTCGCGGCGCGGATGGTGCTGTGCCGGGACCGGGTGCTGCCCGAGGCGGTCGTCGACGCGGTGATCGGGCATCCCGACCCCCGCACCCGGGCCTACTTCGCCAGGAACCGCCTCGTCGACCCGGCCGCCCGCGCACGGCTGGTGGACGACCCCGAGTGGCGGGTGCGCGCCATCCTCGCCGACGGGCCCTGGCGCGCCTCCCACGAGGACATCCGGCCACTGCCCGACGAGACCGTCGTCCACATGATGAACACGTACGACGGCGAATGCCTGGGCGGGTCCTTCCACTGGCAGTTCTCCCTCGGACTGCGCCGTTCCATGTCGACGCATCCGGACGCGAAGGTCCGTGCCTGGGGCGTCGGCATGTGGGGGTGGCTGCCGGCCGAGACGCGGGCCGCGCTGCTCCGCGACCCCGACGACGAGGTCCGGGAGCAGGCGGCCGACCAACTGCGGCACGAGGATCCGGCGTGGGTGGAGAGCGCGCTGCCCGTCCACTCCTGCCACGCCCGCACCGGCATGCTGCTGCACGACGCCCTCAGCCGGGCCGTCGTGGACAGTGTCCTCACCGCCCCGGCCCGTGCGGACGAACGGGCGACGATCGCGGCGAACCCCAGCCTTCCTCCCGATGTGGTGGCCTCGCTGGCCGCCGATCCGGACCCGGAGGTCCGCTGGCGCATCGCGCGCCGCGCGGACCTCGGCCGCGTCGAGCGGCGCGCCCTGGTCTCGGATCCGGACCCCGGCATACGCCGCATGGTCGCCCGCCACCCGGACCTCGACCACGACGAACGCCGACTCCTCGCGGCCGATCCCGACCCGAAGGTGCGGCTGTCCGTGTCCGTCCACCCCGCGTGGACCGAGGCGGAACGGGCCTCGATCGCCTACGAGGTCCCCTTGGACGAGCCGTTCTGCTTCCACCCCGAGCGGCTGGTGCCCAGGGACCCCGAGGCCGTCCGCCGGGACGCGCTCTCCGGTCACCCGATGCTGCGCCGGGAGGCGGCGCGGGAGCGCACACTGCCACCGGACCTCGTGGCCCGGCTGGCCGCCGACGGCGACCTCGGCGTGCGCGTCCTGCTGGCCCAGAACCATCCGGACGCCCCACCCGCCCTCCTGCTGCGCTGCTTCCTGGAGTACACCGGGCCCGAGCGCGCACATCTCCTCACCCGGCGCGACTTCCCCACCGACGGGCTGGCCGTGCACGCCGACGACGAGGATCCCGCCGTCCGAGCGCTGGCCGCCCGCGACCCCGGGACCGCGCCGGCGACCGTGGAACGGCTCACCCGGGACCCCGAGCCCGCCGTCCGGGCCGCCTTCGCCCGCCACCCGAACCTGCCGCCCGCCCGGCTGACGGAACTCCTCGACGACGAGGAACTGGTCCAACACGCCGCCGCCAACCCGGCGTTGGGGGAAGGTGCCATCCGCGCCTTGGTGGCGGCTCTGCCCGTCAGTTGACGGCGAGCAGCGCCTCCAGCGCCGTCGCGGTCCGCGGATGCCGGGCGAGGAGCGCAGCCGCTCCGGACGATCCGCATGATCCGGATGGCGTGACGTCGTGCGTCTGCCACGTTCCGTCGTAGCCCAGCAGGTCGGCCAGTGCGTCGCAGGTCGCGGGGTGGGCGGCCAGGAGGGGCAGGGTGCCTGCGGTGCCCGCCGTCGGCTCCGGGTGCGCGCGGGGCGGTTCCTGCGGGAGTCGCCACGGCGGTATCCAGGTGTCCAGCTCGGTGAGCCGGGCGGGGAAGACGCGGCCGGCCTCGCGGATCAGCAGCGGGGCCAGCTCGGTGCCGCTGGCGCGCAGGGTGGTGATGAGGGTCGGCAGCCAGGGCAGCAGCACCGGGTCCGGGAGCCGGGCGAACGCGTTCGACACGGCCTCGACGACGAAGTCGGCCAGGCCCGGCACCGGTTCCAGGGCGTGCACGAACCCGCTGAGGTAGCGCGGGTAGGCGGGCACCACCAGCGGGTTGCCGAGCAGTTCTTCGCAGCGCGCCCGCAGCGCCGTCCGCGCCAGGGTGCCCAGGTGGGTCTGCGCCCCCCACAGCAGTGCGGTGCGGGAGGGCTCGGTGGGGTGGGACTGGGCGAGGGACAGTTCGAGCTGGGCGCGGTCGCAGCCAAGGGACAGGGCGAGACTCTCCATACCGAACAGGAAGCCCAGCATCGCCGCGACCTGGCGGACGGTCGCGTCGTCGTCGGTGAACGCCGTCGGCAGCAGGGTGCAGTAGTGCGCGTAGCCGGTCTTGACGAAGGACTCGATCCAGGGCGGGAGCACCGGTTCGGCGGTGCGGTAGTAGGCCAGCAGGCGGCGGACGCGGCGCAGCACCTCCGGCGCGCCGTCGACGCTGCGCTCGCTCGCCAGGACTTCCAGGGCCCGGGTGCCGAGCTCGTCGGCGAGCCGGCGGCTGCGCAGCAGGAGCGTGGCGTCCTCGACGGCCGCCAGGACCTGGGCCGCCGTGGCCTGGGGGGCGTACGCGGCCCGCCGCAGCCGCTGTTCGAGGACCTGCTCGATGCTGACGCCCTCGTAGCCGAGTTCGATGAGGGCGCGCTGATGGGTGCCCAGGGCCAGGTCCCAGGACTCCTGGATGGGGCGCTCGCCGAGCCGCCGTTCGCCCATGATGGGCCGGGCGGCGCCGGCCGGCAGCAGGCGGCGCAGCATCCACAACAGGTCGGAGCAGCGCTCCAGTTCGGGCCGGGAGGCGATGTCGAGCAGGGCGCGCTGTACGCCGCTCTGCTGGAGCCGCAGGTGCAGCGGGGCGAGCCGGTCGTGCACGTCACGGGCCAGCGGCGGCAGCGCGTCGTAGCCGACCCGGCCGACGCGGTCGCCGCCCATCATGATCTCGACCAGCCGCCCCACGTCCCGCCGTCCCGGTACGGCGTCCTTCTCGATGCAGGTGACGGCCGCGTCCTGGAAGTCGTACGGCGTCGGCTTGGCGCGGTCGCGCATCCCGGCCAGCAGGATCGACGTCTCGAAGACGGCGATGGCGTCGGCGGTGGACGCGAGGTAGCCGCTGCGGCGCGCGGCCCGCACGATGTCCACCGACCAGCCGAGCAGCTCGGCCTCGTCGAGGGCGTCTAGGGCGGGCGGGCGTTGCAGGAAGCCGGTGAGGCGGTCGGCGGGCGAGGTGGTGTGAGCGGAGGCGGTGAGAGCGGGGGCCGCGTCGGCGGGGGCCGTGGGCAGGGCCTTCTTCGGCTTCGTGGTCGTCTTCGTGGGCTGCTTCGTGGTCCTCTTCGTGTCGGCCTGACCTTCCAGGCGGTACGGGCGGACGCCGGTGCGTTTGACGTTCTTCGCCCACTCCGTCGCGGCGATGGAGACCGAGCCCGCGGCGAGGCCGAACTGCGCCTCGATCGCCGCGTGGCTGGACGGGATGAGGCCGTGCCGCCACTTGGTGGGGGTCGGCGGGCTGATGGTGAAGGTGTCGCTGCCGTGCACGCCGAACTCCGCGACGCGGCTGGCGGCGTGGAAGGCGCCGCAGACGTAGAGGCAGTCGGCGGGGTCGGTGCCGGTGGCGGCCAGGTGCGCGCGCATCCTCGTCCACATGTACCGCTCGCGGTCCTCGTCGACCCGTGTCTTGGCGGGGTCGCCGGGGGCTAGGCGGCGGAAGAGGCTGCCGATGAGCAGCATGACCTGGCGGTAGGTGTCGTGGTCGCTGTCGCCGAGGGGCAGTTCGACGTACTGGTGCCACCACTCCGACCAGTGCCGCACCCGGCCGTGGCGCAGGAGGTGCTCCTCCACTTCGGCGAAGCGCGGGCGCAGGTCGCCGATCTCCACGCCGACGGCGTCGCCGTGCAGGGCGGCGTCCTCTTCCGCCTGCGGTGCGTCGGGGCCGGGCTGGTCCGGCTCGTCGGCGGGCCGGGTGTCCCACTGGAAGACGTGGTCCGAGGAGCGGTCGACGAGGACCAGTTCGACGCCCGGGGTGTCGAGCGCGTAGGCGATGGCCTGGTACTCGGCGGAGGCCTCGGTGACCGGGGCGACCACCGAGAGGGGCGCCCAGTCGGCGGGGAAGCCCTCGATCTCGGACGCGAACGCCTGGACCGCCACCGGGAGGCGGCAGTTGCGCAGTTCGGTGAGGAGGGGGGCCATGTCCTCGCACAGCTCCAGGTAGACCACCTTGGGCTGCTTCTCGCGCAGCCGGCGGGCCATGGCGATCGCCGAGGCCGGCGAGTGGTGGCAGACCGGGAAGATCTCCAGCGGCTCGCGCACCGCGCGTTCGACGTCGTCGACGATGCCGCGCAGGATGCCCTCCAGGGCTCCCGGTCCGTCGGCGAACGCTGTTGCCGCCTCGTGCAGTTGGCCGCGCAGTGCCTCGAAGGTGCCGCCGCTCATGACAGGTTCGCGATCGCGTCGCGGCCGCCCTGGAGGAACTCCGGCCAGGATCCGCCTTCTTCCTTGCTGCGCGGCTCGACGACGCCGTGCAGATACTTGTTGAGGATGGCGAGGTCCTCGGGCTCGCGCCGGGCCAGGGAGCCGACGAGGGAGGCGGCGAGGGCGTGGGCGGTCAGGGCGCGCTCGCCGAAGAAGTTGCTGTGCAGGATGGCGTCCTCGAGGACGCCGATCTGTTCGGCGGTGGACAGGGCGGACTCCAGTTTCTCGTCGTCGCTGCCGGCGGCCGCCGCGGAGGCCCGCAGGTCGGCGAAGCTCTGGAGCAGCACGTCCAGCAGGGTGGGCGGGACGTCCAGTTCGATCTGGTGGCGGCGCAGCAGTTCCTCGGTGCGGAAGCGGACGATCTCCGCCTCGCTCTTCTTGTTCGTCACCACCGGGATGCGGACGAAGTTGAAGCGGCGCTTGAGTGCCGAGGAGAGGTCGTTGACGCCCCGGTCGCGGCTGTTGGCGGTGGCGATGACGGAGAAGCCCGGCTTGGCGAACACGATGTTGTCGCTGTCCTGGTCGCTGCCCAGCTCCGGGACCGAGATGTACTTCTCGGACAGGATCGAGATCAGCGCGTCCTGGACGTCGCTGGTGGAGCGGGTGAGTTCCTCGAAACGGCCGATCGAGCCGGACTCCATCGCGGTCATGATCGGCGAGGGGATCATCGACTCGCGCGACTGGCCCTTGGCGATGACCATCGAAACGTTCCACGAGTACTTGATGTGGTCCTCCGTGGTGCCCGCCGTGCCCTGCACCACCAGGGTGGAGTTGCGGGAGATCGCGGCCGACAGCAGCTCGGCGAGCCAGCTCTTGCCGGTGCCGGGGTCGCCGATGAGCAGCAGGCCGCGGTCGGAGGCGAGGGTGACGATGGAGCGCTCGACGAAACTGCGGTCGCCGAACCACTTCGGGGCGATCTCCCGGTCGAGGCCGTCGGCACGCTCGGAGCCGAGGATGAACAGGCGCACCATCTTCGGCGACAGGCGCCAGGAGAACGGCTTGGGGTTGTCGTCGACGGACTCCAGCCAGTCGAGTTCCTCGGCGTACTTGAACTCGGCGGGGGCGCGCAGGAGGTCGGACATGGAGTGCCTTTCTCGTAAGTTCGTGAGGAGGGAGAAGTCCCAGGAATCTCAGGAATCTCAGGTGAGGAACGTCTTGAGTTCGTGGACGAGTTTGTTGATGTGGCCGGAGATCACCGGGGTGCCGAGGGTCTTGAACCGCTCCCGGAACCAGGGGTTGACCTCCTGCCGCCCGGAGCTGGTCACCGAGCCGACCGGGATGAACTTCACGCCGGAACGGTGGACTTCCTCGATGCCCTCGAACAACGGCTGCGAGCGGCCGAACTCGTAGAAGTCCGAGATCCACACCAGCACGGTGTTCTTGGGCTCGGCGATCTTCGGCCGGGCCATGGCCATGGCGACCGGACCGTCGTTGCCCCCGCCCAGCTTGGTGCGCAGCAGCACCTCGAACGGCTCGTTCACCCAGGGGGTGAGGTCGATGGCACGGGTGTCGTACGCGATGAGGTGGACGTCCACCTTCGGCAGGCCGGCGAAGATCGACGCCAGGATGGTGCAGTTGACCATGGAGTCGACCATCGAGCCCGACTGGTCGACGACCACGATGAGCCGCTGCGGGGTCGTCCTGCGGGCAGTGTGGCGGTAGTAGAGGCGGTCGACGTAGAGGCGTTCCTCTTCGGGGCTGTAGTTGGTGAGGTTCTTCCAGATGGTCCTGTCGAGGTCGAGGTTGCGGTACACGCGCTTGGGCGGGATCGAGCGGTCGATCGCGCCGACCGTGGCCTTCTCCACCTGGGTGCGCAGCACTTCGGCGACCTCGTCGACGAAACGGCGGATCAGGGCCTTGGCGTTGGCCAGGGCGACACCGGAGAGGTTGTTCTTGTCGCGCAGCAGTTGCTCGATGAGCGACATGCTCGGGGTGAGCCGTGCGGCGAGCGCGGGGTCGGCGAGCACTTCGCGCAGGTGCATGCGCCGGACGAGGTCCGCCTCGATGGCGCCGAGTTCCGGGCCGATGGTGGGGGCGATGGCGGGAGCGGATCCGCCGGCGTCGGCTGTCGGGCCCCGACCGCCGCGCAGCTCTCCCGGCCGGCAGCCGAGCGCGCGCTCCAGCCAGCCGGCGTCGCTCTGCCAGCGGGACAACTGCCCGGCGCCGACGGCTCCGGAGCCGGTGGCGAAGACGTTCAGCAGCACCTTGGAGACGAGCGCCGCGCGCCGCACCTCGGCCGCACGATCCCGCGCGTCACCGTCACCGTCACCGTCACCGTCACCATCAGCCGTCTCGGCGTCGGTCTCGGTCTCGGGGACCATCAACCCGTCGAATTCCGGGGCGAGTTCGGGGTGGCGTTGCACGATGGAGTCGACGGCGGTCTGCGGGTCGAGCAGGGCGGGCGGCAGGCCGATGTCCTCGACGACGGCGAGGCTCGCCGATTCCAGGCCGGCCTGCTCCTCGGGGTCGAAGAGGCGGGCCAGCAGCCGCCAGTAGAGGACCTGTCGGCGGTTGTCGTCGGGGACTGCCTCAAGCATGTGGTCGCTCATTTCCGCAGCAGCCTCCCCGCCCGTTCGCGCAGGACGGTCACGGCGTCGGTGGCGGCCTTCTCGGCCCGGACGCCTGCCTTGTCGGTGGTACCGCCGGCCCACGCGCCCGCGTGGACGGCGACGGTCTTCTTGCGCACGGTGGTCTCGACGGCGAGCGGCTGGAGCCGGAACCCGCCGCCGTCCCAGCGCAGCAGGCCGATGCACGCGTGGGAGGCGGCTACCGCCTCGGGGGTGAGCGGGCTCGCGGTCGGGATGCGGTCGGTGTCGACGGACAGGGCCTGTCCGGCGACGTCGAAGGTGAGGGTGTCGCCGTCCTGGCTCCTGACGTAGCCCTCCAGGAACACCGGCTCGGCGATGCGCGCGGGGTGACGGTCCAGGGGCGCGGTGGGCAGGGCGGTGGCGGTCGGCAGCAGGACCCGTGCGGTGGTCAGGGCGTCGGCCTGGTCGCCCTTGCGTGCTCGCGTGTCGTCCCAGATCAGGTCACCCTCGTCGGTGAGGGGCATGGCGTCGAGCTCCATCGCCCGGCCTTCGCCGAGGGCGGCGAGCAGCGACAGGTGCGGGCGCAGGAGCTGCCAGACGCCGGCCTCGACGACGGTGTCCGGCTTCGGCACCGAGACGGCGGCCCGGACCAGGCGGGGCGCGGTGCCGTCGGCGGGTTCGAACACCGCGTGGACCTGGGCCTGTGCGGCGGTGGCGTGTTCGTGCAGGTCGACGCCGAGCGGCAGCAGACGGCCGGTGGCGGTACCGGCGGCGGACTGCCCGGCGGCGCCGGGCCGGGTCAGCAGCAGGGCGCGGGACCACAGGTCGCCCCAGCGGCGGGCCGGGATCCGCTCCAGGGCTGCGCCGGGGCAGGAGGCGGCGAGTTCGGCGGCGAAACCGTCCAACAGGGTGCCCAAACGGCGTAGTTCGGGGTGCGGGAGCATCGCGGAGACGATCGGTGCGGCACCGCCGGCCAGGTCGTGGTCGATGCCCTGCCAGCCGGCGCGCGCGAGGTCCGACAGCCAAGTACGGGCGGCTGCCAGCAGGTTCACCGCCGGTCGCGCGGCGGGATCCGCCGCCGCGCGCTCCTCCCGCGTACGGCCCGTCGCCTCGTCGACGCCTGCCGTGAGCGCGTCGTGGACGGCACCGAAGAGGGCGGTGCGGGCGGCGGCGAGGGCGACGAAGTGGTCCTCGCTCGCGGCCCCGGCCGCGGCCTTCTCGGCGGCCTCGGCGACCCGCGCGGCCAGCGGACTGCCGGCGACGGCGCGGCCGAGGCCGGTGAGGTCCCCCACCCGGTCGGGCCGGGGCCGCAGCAGCCCGGCTACCAGGGCCCGATCGAAGGCGTCGACCGCAGCCAGAGCTTCGTCCAGCCCGGCCACGGTCGCGATGAACCGACCGGTGTCCTCCTGGGCCCGGACCCGGGCCGTGCCGGACGAGCCCGTCGCCCGGGTCGGCGGGAACCAGTGCAGCTCGGGCAACGGGACGGTGACCGGGGCCAGTTCCAGGTAGCCCAGGTGGCGCAGGAACCGGCTGAAGACGGAGGCGGCGGCCCCCTTGCCGTCCGCCTGCGCCGGGTGGGTGCCGGTCATCGCGGCGGTGAGGGCGGCGGCGTCCGCCTCGCCGCCCGCGGGCTCGACGCGCAGGTAGCGGGCGACGCGGTCCGCGCCGTACTGCAGGACGGCCTCGGTGATCAGGGCGCGGATGTGGTTGCAGAACGAGCCGCGCGCGCCGCCGCAGGGCCGGTTGTTGTTGGTGCTGCACGCGAAGGCGTACGTACCGGCGGCGACCGACGAGACGTACACCCGCTCGATGTCCGACCCGCTGGAGACCACGCCCTGCAACCGTCCGTCGGCCAGTTCGACGAAGGGGACCTTGGCCAGCTTTCGCGGTCGCGCGGGCGGCAGCACCCGGGCCGTACTCGCGCTCTCCCAGTCCGACAACACACCATCTCCTTTGCAGCACAAAGCTCCGCACGCCGAAACGGCGCAGCACAGGGGAGTTGTCGCACCGGAACGAAGCGACACCGACGAACTTACTGGCGACCACTGACAACGCCGTCCGCATGCCGGTCGGCGGGGAGGAGGTGGTGGACGCGAGGGGGACGACACGCCGGTGGGAGTGCGGGTGTTCCCGTACGGGACCGACGAATTCGTGGTCCGGGAACGGGAGTCGACCCGGCCGGCTGACCGGGGGGACCGGTCAGCGGCGGCGGCCCGACGTCCAGGTGTAGAGCGCCGCCAGCCCGGCGACCGTCGCCGCGCCGGCGAGGACCCCGCCCCGGGAACGCCAGGACAGTACGGAGCCGGTGGACCGGGCGGACAGGGCCGAACCCGCGCTGAGCCAGGAGCCCGCGGAGACGAAGGAGGCGGCGGAGCCGACGGACCCCACGGACAGGAAACTGCCGACCGAGGCCACGGACAGGGCGCTGCCCACGGAGCCGATGGAGAGGAACGAGTCGACCGAGCCGATCGACAGCGCCGAGTTCTTCGACCACAGCGAACGCCAGGAACCGTCGGCGTCGACGCTGTCACACAACGTCATGGAGCGAGCCGTCCGAGTCGTCATGGTTCGAGGATACGTTCGACAGCGTCGGACGGCAGTCAGTACGGCATTCAGTGCGGCGGTCAGGCCTGCGGCCAGTCGCGGTAGGCGATGCGTGCCAGGTCGCGGACCTCGCCGATCGTGCTCCACTCGTCGCCGCCCAGCCGGGCCAGGGGCCGCAGCCGCCGGATGTCGGGGTGGCCGTCGACGATGACGTCCTCCCGTACGGCGGCATGCACGACCTCGCCGAGGACCAACGTGGAGTTGCCGATGCCCAGGGTCGAGTGCAGTCGGCACTCCAACGCCACGGGCGAGGCCGCGACACGGGGCGGTTTCACGCGCAGCGACGGCTCCCGCTCGATACCCACGGCGTCGAACTCGCCCTCGTGCGCGGGAAAATCAACGGCGCTCGCATTGACCTGCTCGAAGAGCGGCTCGGCCGCGAAGTTGACGACGAACTCACCGGTGGCCTCCACGTTACGCAACGTGTCCTTACGGCCGACGGACGTGAACTGAACGATCGGCGGATCGGTACAGGCGACAGTGAAGAAGGAGTGCGGGGCAAGATTCGCACGGGACGGTTCCGCTGCCGAGATTGTGGAAACCCAGGCAATCGGCCTGGGCACCACCACTGCGGTCAACAGCCGATAGAACGCTCTGGCGTCCACGGCCCGGGGATCGAAGTCGATACGCATGCCGATCAGTATCCCGCGCCGGGCCGCAGCCGGTATCACCAGGTCAGCGGCAGGGCTCAACCGCGAAAGCGACCCCGAGACGACCGACACCGGGCCGTCGAGGTGCAGCAAGAGCTGCCAGTCGTGCTGACCCCTCCGGCGGTCGACGCCCCCCATGACCGTCTTCGTAGCCCCACAACGGGGTTACCGGCCTTCGGAGTAAGCATGACCACCGACTTTTCGCAGGCCGGGAGGTTCTTCGTCGTGTGAATGTGGCGCTCAGTGCCGCGGCAGGCCGGACGAGTGCGACCGGAGGACACCGCGTGATCGACACCAGCGACATCGACGTCTGCCTCGGCCTGAACGTCGGCAAGGGCGAAGCGCGAACACCACGCCACCTCCCTCACCCCGCCCGGGACATAGACCTTCCACCGCAGACCGCCCGACAACAAGCCTCAGATGCTTGTCGGGTTCGACGACGACCTCGCCGTCGATGCGCCCCGCCTGTCCAACCGGCTACAGCCGCTTGTGTGGGGGCCCGGGGACTGGTGTCAGCGTTCGAAGGTGCCGGTCAGTCGGCCGCGGGCGAGGACGGGTGAGGTGGTGGCGGGCAGGAGGGCGCGGGGCCGTACCCGGGCCACTGGCGTTGTGCCGGGGGTGCTGTCCACGGGGGTCGCCAGGGCGAACAACTGGAAGGTGTAGCGGTGTGGCCCGTGGCCTTTGATGGGCCCGGGACCGTGGTATCCGCGCCCGATGGTGGACCGAAGCAACTGCACTCCGGTGGACGGCTGCCGTGCGTCGAGGGCACCGGGCTCCAGGTGTCCGACTGCCGGCTCGATCAGGGTCATGCAGTGCACGGCGGGCTTGGCGAGGGGGACGTCGATGTCTTCGATGACCAGGAGGAGTTGGGCGGTGCCGGCCGGCGGCGGGGTCCAGGCCAGGTGGGGGGACAGGTTGTCGCCGCCGATGTTCTTCAGGCAGTGCTCCAGCGGAATGGAGTCGCCGTCGCCGAAGTGCCGACTGGTGAGGGTCAGCAGTTCGGGGCCTTGCAAATTGGGCAGATTCCACGCCGCGTGGGTCTCGCCTGCTCTGCGGTTGCTCAGGATGCGGCCCAGCAGAGTCATCGCGTTGCCTCGATCATGTCGATGATTTCAGTGGCGGTGGCGGTCTCGCCGAGTTTCGGGAAGACGCGTTCGACGCTGTGGCGGTGGGCGTCGGCATCAGGGTCGCTCATGGCGTCGGTGGCCAGGACGACGTGGTAGCCGTAGTCGGAGGCCGAGCGTGCGGTCGACTCAACACCTGAGCTGGTCGCGATTCCGGCGAGCACGATCTGGGTGGCGCCCAGGTCCCGCAGGAGGGTGTCGAGTCCGGTGTCGTGGAATGCGCTGCGCCGCCGCTTGGTGATCAGGTGGTCGGTCGGCTGGACGTCGAGTTCGTCGATGAGGTCGGCCCAGTCGGCCGGAAGTGCGGCGCTGCTCCCGAACCGCTGGGCTTCGGTGCGTCCCGGCGCCCGTCCTGTGACGTTGACGAGGATCACGGACAGGCCGTGTCGCCGGAACTCGGCGGTCAGGTGGGTCGCCTGCTTGACGGCGGCAGTCGTCCGGCTGTCGGTGTGGGCCGCCACGATGCCCTCTTGCAGGTCGATCACGACGAGTGCGGGCGTGCGGTCGATCGCTGTCAGTGTCATGGGGGGTGTTTCTCTTGTGGATATCGGCTAGTTGCCGGGATCAGGGCGCATGCTGGTCTCCGCGCGCGTCGTCTCTGCCCCGTCGTTTATGCCCCGTCGTCTCCCCCCGTCGTCGGTCGCAGCGGCAACGGTGGTGCCGGTAGCGGCTGTTGGTGGTCCGGGGGTCTTGGCGGTGGGGCTGTTGCCGCGCAGAAGGGAGGCGAGCGCGGCGAGGAAGGCGAGGGTGGCGCCGAAGGCGAACACGATGACCAGGCCGGAGTGGAAAGGCCCGGAGATCACGGTCGGGAAGAATTGACGTCCGGTCAGGGTCTGTTGCTGCACCGCCGTCAGGTGGGTCAGGACGCCGCTGGGCTGGAGCAGGTGCTCGATCGGGTTGACGCCCAGTTGGGCGGCGAACAGGGACGAGACCGGGGGCAGGCCGC
This sequence comes from Streptomyces sp. yr375, assembly GCF_900110755.1. Lineage (GTDB taxonomy): Bacteria > Actinomycetota > Actinomycetes > Streptomycetales > Streptomycetaceae > Streptomyces. Next base: position 5,260 of record NZ_FOFF01000011.1, on the reverse strand, counting down.
CGACCTGGGTGGCGACGTGGGCCGCTACGCCCTGCTCTTGCAGGCCGGTGGAGAGGGTGCGCGGAAGGCTATTGGCCAGACCGGCGATCACGAGGGAGAAGAACACGCCGATGGAAACGGCGGTGCCGGAGTTCTGGAAGGTGGCGCGCATGCCGGAGGCGACACCGCGCAACTGCGCGGGCACGCTGCCCATGATCGAGGAGGAGTTGGGGGAGGCGAACATGCCGCTGGCGATCCCATTGAGCGCGATCAGCACGGCGAAGATCCAGTAGCTGAAGTTGATCGGCAGCAGCATCAGGCCCAGGAAGCTGGCGCCGAACAGCACCGCACCGCCAGTGGCCAGACCCCGGGAACCGAGCCGGTCGGACAGGTACCCGGACACCGGGCCCGCCGCGAGGAAGCCCGCGGTCAACGGCAGCATGAAGATGCCGGCCCACAGCGGCGTGTCGCCGTAGTCGTAGCCGTGGAGCGGAAGCCATATGCCCTGCAACCAGATGATCAGCACGAACTGCATCCCGCCGCGGCCGATCGAGATACCCAGGCCCGCCAGATTCCCGAAAGTGAAGGCCCGCAGGCGAAAGAGACCCAGTTGGATCATCGGTGCGGAGACGCGGTTCTCGATGGCGACGAACGCCGCCAGGAGAACCAGCCCGCCGGCGATCAGCCCGTCGACCAGCGGGTTGGTCCAGCCCATGGTGTGTCCGCCGTAGGGCTGCAGGCCGAAGGTGACCGCGATCAGGACCGCGCTGAGGCCCACCGCGAAGGTTGTGTTGCCCCACCAGTCGATCCGGCCGCCGGCGCGCTTGCCGGTCTCACGCAGGGTGCGGTAGGCCCACAGCGTGAAGAACACGCCGACAGGCACGTTCACCCAGAACACCGCTCGCCAGTCCCAGGCCGACAGCAGCCCTCCGGCGACCAGGCCGAGGAACATTCCGGCCAGGCCGGCGACCTGGTTGATGCCCAGGGCGAAGCCGCGCTGCTCCTTGGGGAAGGCGTCGGTGAGGATCGCGGCCGAGTTCGCAGCCAGCATCGCCCCTCCGACGGCCTGCACGACCCGCCAGACGATCAGCCACATCGCTCCGTGGCCGCCGTCGAAGGGGTCGAAGGACAGCAGGATCGACGCGAAGGTGAAGACCGCAAACCCGGAGTTGTAGATCCGGACCCGGCCGTACATGTCTCCCAGCCGACCCACCGTGACCACCAGGACGGCCTGCACCAGCCGGTACCCCATGATCATCCACAGCAGGTAGGCGATGTTGCCCGGGGCCAGCGGGTCCAGGTGCACACCGCGGAAGATCGCCGGCAGCGCGATCAGCACGATGGAGCCGTCCAGCGCGGACATGAAGACCGCCGCGGTCGTGTTCGTCAGCGCCGTCCACTTGTACCGGTCACCGGCCGAGCGGCCCGGGGCGCGCGTCCTGGGAGGATCCGTCATCAGCTTGCCTCCTCATGGTTCCGTCGGCGTCAGATGTTCTGGGCCAGCCGCTCCAGCAGCGGCGCGGCCGCCGCGAGTTGCTCCAGCTCCCTGGGGGTGAACTTGCCACTGGTCAGGGCCCGGGCGATGAGTTCGGCCCGCGCGTTGCGCTTGTTCTTCAGTGCCTGCAGACCGGCTTCGGTCACCGTCAGCACCACGCGCCTGCCGTCGTTCGGATCCGGGCGGCGTTCGACCAGGCCACGGGCGCGCAGCGCGCCGAGTGTCGCCCCCATGGCCTGTGCCGTGATCTGCACTTCCCGGGCCAGCGCCGAGGAGGTGGTGGGGCCCGAGCGGTCCAGGTGCGACAGGGCGGTCCGCTCGGGCATCGTGAGTCCGCCGTCGATCGGTACTTGACGTACCCGTCGCACCAGCACGCTGAGACCGCCCAGCAGGACCGAGGCGACTTCGTCGGGGTCCAGATCATCGTTCATATGCTAAGGCTAGTTTATCAGTCAGCCTTAGTAAATCCGCCTGGCCGTGCCCCCTCCCGGGAGAAGCGTGGCGGCCAGCGCGGACCTGCCCGCCGCCAGGACGAACATCGCCGCGCCGACGACGGGGGGTCCACCCCGAGCGGCACCGACCCCGACGTCGAGCGTTCGCACAAAACGGTGGCACCCTCAAGCGATCAAGGCACTACCCACGGATGATCATGTGATCGTGGAGGCACAGGTGCGCGACCACGGGTAGTCGCCTGCTCAGCGGGATGAGATCTGGAGACGACGGCGCAAAGGGCAATCGCTCAGCTTGATCGGGCGGGCGCTCGGGGCGCCGATGCAGAGCCCGTGGCAACGAGGCACCGACGAGAACACCAACCGACCGCTCCGGCAGCACCTCCCCAAGGGCACCGACCTCCTGAACAGCAGTGATGCGCTGACCGCTTGAACTCGCCATCGTTTGCCGACAGGTATCGCAGGTCAAAGCGTCGCGGTCTTTGGCATCGCGCGTCAGTGTCGACGTTCCGGCTACGAGTCAGGCCGGCGGGGCGGGGGCGTATCTGGCGAGCATGGTCTGGACGGCCTCTTCGACGGCGTTGTGGATGTCGGAGGCTGCGGGGTTCCAGCCGGTCAGCAGCATGCGGGGCCACAGGACGTAGTTGGCGATCATGCCGAGGAACTGGTTCGCGGCGCTCTCGGCGTCGGGCACATCAGCGTTGCCCGCCTCATGCTCGGATTCCAAGTAGTGCTGGACGGAGGCGAAGTAGGGCAGTTTGCCGAGCTGGAACTGCATCCGTCCCAGCTCGGGGAAACGAGGCAGTTCGGCGATGACGATCCGGAACAGGCCTGTCATGCGGGGCTGGCCGATCAGATCGGCGTAGCGGTGGCCGATGGCTGTCAGCCCGGAGCGCAGATCTCCCGCCTGTGGCCGGGCGACGGTATCGCCGGCGTCGCGCTGCCAGGACTCGGTGACGATGGCCTCGAAGAGGGCCGCCTTGGTGGGGAACTGCTTGAACAGGGTGGACTTCGAGACTTCGGCCGCTTCGGCGATCCGCGCGAGGGAGGTGCCGTCGTAGCCACGGTCCAAGAACAGGTCTGTGGCTGCGGTGGTGATCGCCTCGCGTTTCTGCTGGGCGAGCCTGCGGTGATGCGCGGTGAGTTCTGCTGCCATGCGGAGAGTATGCCGCAGCCCCGAGGCGAGTCACTTGACTCGCCTCGGGAGGTCCGCCTACGGTGCACCAGCAAGGCGAGTCGAGTGACTCGCCTCTGATCTGTGGCACCCGGACGCGTCCTGGTTGTCGCACGGTGGAGGATGTTCATGACAATCGACAAGATCGCTTTGGTGACCGGTGCGAATCGCGGCCTCGGGCGCAGCGCGGCCATCGCCCTGGCCACACGCGGAGTGCGGGTCGTGGTCACCCACCGCGGCGATGCGGCCGGGGCCGAGAAGACGGCAGAACAGGTGCAGGCCGTGGGTGGGACTGCCGCTGCTCTCCGGCTCGACATCAGCGACGTCTCCTCCTTCGCGTCCTTCACCTCCGAACTGGGCGCGCAGCTCGAGCGCTGGGGTACTTCGCGACTCGACATCCTGGTCAACAACGCGGGAGTGGGAGTCTTCGGGCCGCTGGAGACTGTCACGATCGACGACTTCGACACGGTGATGGGCACCAACGTCCGGGGCACGTTCTTCCTCATCCAGTCGCTCGTGCCGCTGCTGGCCCAGGGCGGCCAGGTCATCAACGTCTCGACGTCACTGACCCGCCACACCAGCCCCGCCACCTCCGCCTACTCCGCCTCGAAGGCCGCCGTCGAAGCTCTGAGCCGCACCCTCGCCGCAGAACTCGGACCTCGCGGCATCCGGGTCAACTCCATCGCCCCTGGGCCGACCGCCACCGACTTCAACGGCGGAGCGATGCGGGACGACGCCGGAATGCGCCGGCTTCTGGCCGGACAGACCGCGCTCGGCCGCGTCGGCGAACCTGAGGAGATCGGCGACGCCATCGCCACGCTGGCCTCCGAAGGACTGCGCTGGGTCACCGCCCAGCGCATCGAGGTCTCCGGCGGCGCCCTCCTGTGACGCCGGGCGACGGCCGGTAGGGAAGTAGGTGGTGACGGCCCCGACTCACTCCGAGCCGACCGACTCGTCCTCACCCTCGTCCAACTCCGGCGCATCAGGGTCCCGAAGCGGGCGCAGGGCGCCGGCGGCCGGAAGGACAGCGGTGAAGCTGTAGCGGCCGAGCAGGTTCAGGTTGCGGTGCTTGAGCGGGGAGAGCCGGGCGATGTCTTCGTCCTGGATCTCGTGGCCCTCGGCCTGGAGCTGGGCGGCGTCGGCGTCGGCGTCGATGTACTTCGTCGTCCAGAGCACGATGGCGTTGAGGACCAGGCCGGGCGCGCCGAGCTGGTTCTCCATGCCGTCGCGGTACGCCTGGTGGATGGTGCCGCGCTTGCCGTGGCACACGTCGCGGGCGAGCCGGTGGCGGGACTCCTGCACGGTGAGCTGCCGTTCATCTGACGGCGGTAGGTGTCGTCGACCGGGTCGACCACGCGGAGCAGGTGCTCGGCCCTGGCGATGCGCCCGTACTCGGCGAACGCCTACTTGTTCAGGTTCACGCGGTTGCGGGCCAGGTCTTCCCACGCGCCGTAGCTGTCGCACAAGTGCAGGAAGCTCCGAACGAGGGCACATGCGGCTTCCGGCGCGAGGTCGGCAGTTCCATGACCATCCCAACGACGGGACCACTGGAAAGATCGCAGCCTGGAATTCTGAACGAGGCCGGCGATCTGTAGTTGTGCCGTCAGCCGCCCTTCGGGCCGAAGTAGACCATCACCGTGAATCGGTGGGCCGCCGGCCTCATCCACGAAGTCGGCCCCGGCTTCTACGCCGCAACACCGTGGTCTCCAGGCCCATCTGCCGACGCACCCTCACCGTGGAGTTTCCCGATCAGGGTTGTGGCTCTGCCCGTGCTGTGGCTCCTTCGGCCCCGGTCGCGGCCAGGGCTCGCTTGATGGACTCGTCCGGCATGTCCACCCAAACCCGCACGGGGGTGAGGGGCCACGAAGTTTCCGGACAGGCACCCAATAGGGTTGTCCTGAACAAGGAAACGAGGAAGAAGTGGCGCCACCCAGTAAGTACTCGCCGGAGTTCCGTGAGGAAGCCGTCCAGATCGCATTGAGGTCAAGCAAGACGATCTCCGAAGTCGCCCGGGAGCTTGAGCTGAACTCGGAGACGCTACGCGGCTGGGTGAAGAAATACCAGAAGCAACAGGAACCGGCCCCCAATGCGGAACTGACGGTGAACGAGCGGGCGCGCCTGAAGGAACTCGAGCGCCGCAACCGTGAGCTGGAGATGGAAGTT
>NZ_FOFF01000020.1 GCF_900110755.1 Streptomyces sp. yr375 | reverse complement strand
CAAGACGCTCGACTGGGATACCCCAGCCGAGCGTCTACGTGATCTACTCACCACCTGAAACCAGGTGGTGTTGCGACGACCCCTTGAACCCAAGATCCGAGGGGCCTTCGGCCGTGCGCGGGCAGGTCAGGCGGCCTGGCCGGTCTCCGCCTCGTCGAGGCGCTTGCCCTTGGGGATGAGCAGGACCATCAGGGCGGCGACGCCGACCGCGCAGGCGAACAGCAGGAACCCGTTGGTGTAGCCGTCGTCGCCGTAGAACTCGGTGCCGTTCAGGACCTTGCCGTCCTTGGCCAGGACCACGAAGGCGACCTGCATGAGCAGCCCCTGCACGACACCCTGCACCATGCCCTGGGCGCCGTTGGCCAGGGCCTGTTCCTCCGGCTCCACCGACTCGATGATCATGACGGGGATCATGGAGACGACCATGCCCATCCCCACCGCGCCGAACACGCCGACCGCCATGAACTGGGCGACGCTGTGGTGGAACTGGGAGGTGAGGCCGATCCCGACGGCCACCAGTCCGCCGCCGACGGCCAGCAGCAGCCGTGAGTCGAAGCGCCGGGCGAGCGCCCCGGTGGCCACCGCGCCCCCGATCACCAGGATGCTGCCGGGCGCGGCGACCAGCGCCGCCTTCGTCGCGCTCCAGCCCAGGCCGCCGGAGACACCCGGGATGTTCGGCATGAGGGTGAGCAGGTTCGTCACGACGCCCCCGGCGTAGATCGCGCCCGAGACGAGGCCCGTCGCCAGGAACGTCGTCCACACCCGGCGACGCCCCAGCAGGGAGATGGGGAACATGGGGTGGGCGACCTTGCCCTCGACCACCAGGAAGGCGATCACGGCCACGATCCCGGCGCCGATGACGCCCAGCGTGCGGCCACTGGTCCAGCCCCAGCCCGCGCCTTCGCCGATGCCGTAGACGACGGCCGTGAGACCGCCGCCCAGCAGGAAGCCGCCGGCCCAGTCCATGCGGGTGCGCTCCTCGCGCACCGGGCTCTCGGGCACGAAGACCAGCAGCAGCACCAGGCTCAGCGCGGTGGCCGCCGCCATGAACCACAGCGCGGTACGGAAGCCGTGGTCGTCGAGGAGCCAGCCGGACAGGAACGGCCCGCCCAGCGCGACCAGGCCGACGCCGCCGCCGAGGAGTCCGCTGGCCGGACCGACCAGCCGGCGCGGGAACACATCGCGGGCCAGCGCGTAGGTCAGCGCCCCCGCCGCTCCGTAGAAGCCGGCCAGCGCCCGCCCGACCAGCAGCGTCTCGTAGTTCGTCGCGACCGCGGCGAGCACGTCGCCGACCAGGCCGAACGAGGTGATGACGACCATCACGCGCCGCTTGCCGTACATCGCGGCGGCCTTCACCACGAAGGGCGTGGCGAAGACGCCGCCCAGCAGCCCGACCTGGCTGAACCAGGAGATCTTGGTGGTCTGGAAGTGGATGGCGATCGCGGACTGGGCGTTCCCGGAGATCAGGCCGATCAGTCCGTTCAACTGACACGCCCAGAGCAGCGCGATCAGGATCAGCGCGTACCGCGCGCCGAAGCCGGACCTCCCGGCCTCCCTCTCCGTGTGCTGTGACTCGACGTTGAGCGACATACGGCACCCCGGCTTCCTCGTACGGGCAGAGCGCTTGTACTGACTGCGCGCAGGCTAGCTCTTAATTTTTTCGAGTGATAGATTTTTGACACGGAAAGATTTCGGCCGCCAGCAAGGCCCGCTCCGCCGAAGGGATTTCACCCATGCAGCAGTCCGACCCCGCCGCTCTCCCCCTGGAGAAGAAGGCGTCCCTGCTCTCGGGAGGGGACTTCTGGTCCACCCGGGCGCTCGACGAGGCGGGAGTCCCCGCGGTGGTCCTGACCGACGGCCCGCACGGCGTCCGCCGCCAGCGGGCCGGCGCCGATCACCTCGGCTTCCACGCGAGTGAACCGGCCACCTGCTTCCCCCCGGCCGTCGCCGTCGGGTCCAGTTGGGACACCGAGGTCGCTGCCCGGGTCGGCGCGGCGCTGGGCCGGGAGGCCCGCGCGCTGGGCGTCGGCGTCCTGCTGGGCCCCGGAGTGAACATCAAGCGGTCCCCGCTGTGCGGGCGCAACTTCGAGTACTACTCCGAGGACCCGCTCCTGTCCGGCGTGCTGGGCGCGGCGTTCGTACGGGCCCTCCAGGCGCAGGGCGTGGGCGCGACGGTCAAGCACTTCGCGGCCAACAACCAGGAGACGAACCGGATGCGGGTCAGCGCCGACGTCGACGAACGCACCCTGCGCGAGATCTACCTGCCGGCGTTCGAGCGCGTCGTCACCGAGGCCCGCCCGGCGGCGGTCATGGCCGCCTACAACCGCCTCAACGGCGTCCCGGCCTCGCAGCACAGCCGGCTGCTCACCGACATACTGCGCGCGGAGTGGGGTTTCGAAGGCGTGGTCGTCTCGGACTGGGGCGCAGTCGGCGACCGCGTCGCCGCCCTGGCCGCCGGGCTCGACCTGCAGATGCCCGGCCCGGACACCGCGAACGACGCGGCGATCGTACGAGCGGTCCACGACGGCGTCCTGGCCGAGGCCGTCGTCGACGCGAGCGTACGACGCGTGGCCGAACTCGCCGCGACGGCCCACGCGGCGGCAGCCGGCCCGGCCGGGGCGACCGACGCGAGCGAGGCGGCCGGGACTGTCGGGGCGGTCGGAGACGCGCTCGCCGCTGAACACCACGCGCTGGCACGTGAGTTGGCCGCCGACTGTGTCGTGCTGTTGAAGAACGAGGGCAACGCCCTGCCGCTCGTGGAAGGTTCACGGGTCGCCGTCGTCGGCGAGTTCGCCGTCGACCCGCAGTTCCAGGGTGGTGGCAGCTCGCTCGTCAACGCCCCTTGTGTCGACACCCCGTTGGCGGCGCTCCGGGCACTCGGCCACACCGTCACCTACGCGGCCGGGTGCACGCAGGACCAAGCGCTGGATCCGGAGGCGTTGCGCGAGGAGGCCGTGCGGGTCGCCCGGGAGGCCGAGGTCGCGGTGGTCTTCGTCGGACTGCGCGGCGAGACCGAGGGAAGTGACCGCGAGGACCTCGAACTTCCCGCCGAACAGGTGGAGTTGGTGCGCGCGGTGGCCGCCGTCGCCGCGCGTACCGTGGTCGTCGTCTCGGCCGGCGGGGTGGTGTCCCTGGAGGGCTGGCACGACGACGCCGACGCGATCGTGGCGGGCTGGCTGCTCGGCCAGGCGGCGGGCGGCGCCCTCTCGGACGTACTGTCCGGCGTCGTCAACCCGTCCGGCCGCCTGGCCGAGAGCATCCCGCTCCGCCTGGCGGACAACCCCAGTTACCTCACCTTCCCCGGTGAGGCGGGCCATGTCCGGTACGGCGAGGGCGTGATGGTCGGCTACCGCCACTACGAGACCGTCGGCCGCGCCGTCCGCTACCCCTTCGGACACGGGCTGAGCTACACCACGTTCAGCACCGGGGAGTTGGCCGTCGACGTCACCGGCGACGACACCGCCACGGTCCGGGTCACGGTCACCAACACCGGTGACCGGGCCGGTAAGCACGTCGTCCAGGTGTACGTGGCCACCGCCGCCGGACCGGTACGGCGTCCCGCCCGTGAACTGCGCGCGTTCACCAAGCTCGCCCTACTCCCCGGAGAGTCCCGTACCGTCGAACTCCCCCTGGACCGGCGCGCGTTCGCCTACTACGACGTCGAGCAGAGCCGTTGGGCGGTCGCGCCGGGCTCGTACACGGTCCAGATCGGCGAGAGCGCCGGCCGTGTCGTCGCCGAACAGACCGTCACCCTCACCGGCGACACCACCGCCGTCGCCCTGTCCCTCGACTCCGCACTCGGCGACTGGCTCGCCCACCCGGTCGCCGGGCCGCTGCTCCAACAGGCGCTCAGCGCCGGGGCGACCGAGGAACAGCGCCGGGGGTCGGAGGCCAACGGCGACCTCATCCACATGATCGCGTCCATCCCGGCCCGCCAGTTCCTGCACTTTCCCGGCATCACCCTCTCCACCGACGACCTGACCCGGATCCTGGAGACCACCCGATGACCGACCACTCGATGGCCGACGCCCCCGCCCCGCGCCCCGACGTCCCGTGCGGCGCGTCGACGAATGACGCTCGCCCCGGCCTTCATCTGCCGGCGCGCCACATCCCCGTACCCACGTCGGTGAGCGAGGAGGCCCAGGCCGTCCTCGCGCGCGGGGTACCGGTGCCGACCACGCCGTATCCGCAGCTCGACGATCTCGACGGCTGGCGGGCGCTGAGCGCCGCCACGGACGAGGCGGTGCGGGGGATGGTCGGCGACACGCTGGCCCGTCTCGACGCCGAGGTCGAGGTCAAGCAGCTCGACCTGGACGGCTTCCCGGTCCATGTGATCACTCCGGCGGGCCTCCCGCCCGACGACCGCCGGGTCTACCTGGAGATCCACGGCGGCGCGTGGATCTCGGGGAAAGGGGAGGTCTGCCGCGCCAGGGGCATCCTGACCTCGGTGTCGACGGGCGCGCGGGTGTGGGCGGTCGACTACCGGATGCCGCCGGACCACCGTTACCCGGTGGCGCTCGACGACTGCCTGGCCGCCTACCGGGCGCTGCTGGGTGAGCACCGGCCCGAGGAGATCGTCGTCGGCGGGAGTTCGGCGGGCGGCAACCTGGCGGCCGCGCTGCTGCTGCGGGCCCGCGACGAGGGCCTGCCGCTCCCCGCCGCGCTGGTCCTGAGCACCCCGGCCACCGACCTCACCGGGGCCGGCGACAGCCTGCGGACCAACCTCGGCCTCGACTCCGTACTGAGCGCCGACCTGATGCCGGCCATCCGCCTCTACGCCGCCGGCCACGACCTGCGCGACCCCGGTCTCTCCCCGCTCTTCGGCGACCTCGCCAGGGGATTCCCCCCGACCATCCTCACCACCGGCACCCGTGACCTGCTGCTGTCGGACACGGTCCGGATGCACCGGGCGCTGCGCGCGGCCGGGATCGAGGCGGAACTGCACGTCTTCGAGGCGGCCGGCCACGGCATGTTCCTCGGCGGCACCCCGGAGGACCGCGACAAGGCCCGCGAGATCCGCCGGTTCATCGACGAACACTGGGCGCGCGGCCGACGCCGGTAGGACCGCAGCCGGTAGGACCGCAGGACGTCCGGGACGACGTACAGTCACCGCCCCCGCGTTACTCGGTCGTCGCGGTCTCGAACCACGTGGGCTCGTCGGAGAGGGCCTGCTTGATGCGGAAGAGCTGCCGTTCCTGCATCGGCGGCAGGGCGTCCAGGGCGAACCAGCCCACGGCGACGGACTCGTCGTCGTTGACCCGCGCCTCGCCGCCGACGGCCCGGCAGCGGAAGGTGACGTCCATGAACTGGCACTTGTCGCCGTTCGGAAACTCCATCCGGCTCCCGGCGCGGATCAGGACGACGCGCTCGGGGACGCAGTGCACGCCCGCCTCCTCGTACACCTCGCGCACGGCGCAGTCCGCCGGCTGCTCGCCCGGGTCCGGGATGCCCGAGATCACGCACCACTGATGGTTGTCCGCGCGCTGGCCGAGCAGCACACGCCCCTCGTCGTCGAAGACGACGGCGCTGACGCCGGGGAGCCAGAGCAGTTGGTGGCCTGCGGAGGCCCGGATCTCGGTGATGAAGTCAGGAGTCGGCATGGACCCGACCCTATCCAGTCGGCCGTGTCCGGACACGACCTGACCGGACACGACCTGCCCGGACAAGGCCTGACCGGGCGGGACTTGTCGTGCGGAGGCGGGCCGGTCAGTTCGTCGTGGTCCGTCGGCGGGCCCGCGCCCCCGCGCCGATCGCCCATCCCAGGCCGCCCGCGGCGACGAACACGAGGGCGATCTCGGGCAGGATGCCGAGCTTCGTCGCGGGCGTCTCCGAGGAGCGCAGGGGCACCTTCTGCACCAGCGAGTCGGCGACGAACATGCGGGTCTTCTGGCTGATCCTGCCGTCCGGCATGATGATCGCGCTGACGCCGCTGGTCACGGGCACCGTGACGGTACGGCTGTGCTCGACCGCGCGGACGCGGGACATGGCGAGTTGCTGGTAGGTCATCTCGCTGCGGTCGAAGGTGGCGTTGTTGCTGGGCACGGAGATCACCTGCGCGCCGTGGGTGACCGTGTCCCGCACGGCCCAGTCGAAGGCCGCCTCGTAGCAGGTGGCGAGGCCGATCTTGGCGCCGTCCATGTCGAAGACGCCCGGCTTGCTGCCCCGGCTGAAGTCCTGGCGGACCATGGAGGTCCAGTTCCCGTTGATGGCGCCGATGAGCGAGCGCATCGGGAGGTACTCGCCGAACGGCTGGACCTGCCGCTTGTCGTACGTCTGGGTGGGTCCCTTCACCGGGTCCCACAGGATCTGCTCGTTGTAGAGCTTGCCGCCGCGCTCCACGACCCCGCCGACCGAGATGGGCACGCCGATCGCCTTGGCCGCGCCGTCGATGACGACGGCCGCGTCGGCGTAGGCGAAGGGGTCGATGTCGGAGGAGTTCTCGGGCCACAGCACGAAGTCGGGCCGGGCGACCTTGCCCGCCTTGACCTCGGCGGCCAGGCGCTCCGTCTCGCGCGCGTGGTAGTCGAGGACGGCCCGGCGCTGGGCGTTGAACTCCAGGCCGAGGCGCGGGACGTTGCCCTGGATGAGGGCGACCGTCGCGGTGCCGTCCTGCGCCTTGTCGCTCACCAGCGTGCGGGCGGCCACCGCCGCGACGACCGGAACGGCCACGCTGAGCAGCGCCACGGCGGCGGCCGTCCGGCGCAGCTCACCCGTGCGCCTGCGCTCCTGTACGAGGCGTACGACCTCGTACAGGCCGAAGCCGCACAGGACGACCGCGAAGCCGAGGACGGGGGTGCCGCCCAGTGCGGCGAGGGGCAGGAAGACGCCGTCCGCCTGGCCGAAGGCGATCTTGCCCCAGGGGAAGCCGCCGAAGGGCGCACGCGCGCGTGCCGCCTCGCCTGCGATCCAGAGGGCCGCCGCCCACACCGGCCAGGCCGGCAGCTTCGACACGGCGGCGACGCCCACGCCGACCAGCCCGACGAAGACCGCCTCGATGGCCACCAGAGCCAGCCAGGGCACCGGGCCGACCTCGACGCCGGTCCACACCAGGAGCGGCAGCAGGAAACCCAGCCCGAAGAGGTAGCCGAGACCGAAGGCCGCCTTCCAGCTCCGGCCACGCAGCACCCAGCCGAAGACGGCGAAGGCCGGCAGCGCCAGCCACCACAGGGTGCGCGGCGGGAAACTGACGTAGAGCAGCACTCCGGAGAGCGCCGCTGCGGCGGCCGGGACGAGGCGCAGGAGCCGGGAGCCGCGCGAGGCCTGCGCGGTCTGGGGCTCCGCCTGGTCCGGCTGGCCCACGGGAGGTGCGGTGACGGTCACTCCGGGAGTGTACGGCGGGTGAGGTTTTGGCCGACAGCGCGGTCGACCGACCGTACGGTGCCCCGGGCACCCTCGGGGCACCTTCAGCACCCGCGATCCGGCGCACAACCCGGCGCAAGTCATCCACAAACCGTCCATCAGCCGTTACGGTGAGCCAGGGCCCTGGTCGCGCACGCGTTCGGGTCCGGCACGGTTCGGTCGGGTCCGTCACGGTCGGGGGGCGACCGGGTTCGGGGGGACGGGGTGGGTTCCACGGGGATGACGTCTGCGGGCGGCACGGGCGCATACAGAGAAGACGGGGACTGGGAAGACGGACACGGGGACGGAGAAAGGCGAAACGTTTCCGATGCGGCGGGCATGGCCGTGTTCGGGGCCTGCGCCGTCTGGTCCCTGGTCACCGCCGCCGTGCACGGCGGACGCCCCGAGGGCGTCCTGCTCGCGGTGCTGGCGCTGGCCGCCGGGTACGCGGCGGGGCGGATCTTCGGGGTGCTGCTGCCGGTCTCCGCGCCCTGCGCCGGGGCGCTGGCCGGGCTCGCCCTGGCGGTGGCCCTGCCCCGGCTCGCCCCGGGGCCCGAGACGGTCGCGCCGCTGGGGCACGCCGGTGCCACCGTCGCGCTGCTGACCCTGTCGGCCGGTGCCGCGTGCTGCGCCGCCTGGGCCACGCCCGTGCCCGCGCTGCGGTGGGCGCTGTGGCTGCTCGCCGGGGTGATCGCGGTCGCCGGGGCGCTCCTCGGATCGACCATGGCGGTGCTGACCTGTTGCGCCGTGCTGCTGTGCGCCCTGGCCGCCGGCCGGATGCGCCGCCGGGGCCCGGGCCTGGTGGCTCTGGCCGGTGTCGCCCTCCTGGTGACGGGCCTGACCTGGGCGGTCGCCGGGGGCGCGCTGCCCGGCCGCGTAGCCGGCGCGCTGCGGGACGGGCTGACGCCGCACCGGGTCGACCTGTGGCAGGACGCCCTGGGCATGGCCCACGACGAGGCCGGACTCGGCGTGGGCCCCGGGCGCTTCGGGGAGCTGAGCACGACGGCGGCGCAGTCGACGCTGCCCGACGGCAAGCCCCATTCGGCGCCCCTGCAACTGGCGGCGGAGCAGGGCGTCGTGGGTGTGCTGCTGCTCGCGGCGGCCTTCTGCTGGGTGCTGTTCGCCCTGTGGCGCGCGCCGCGCCCCACACCGGTCGTCCTCACGGCGGGTGCCGCGCTCACGGCCCTCGCCGGCGTCGCCGCGATCGGCAACGCGCTGAGCTTCACCACGGTGTCGGTCGGCGCGGGCCTGCTGGCGGGCCTGGCCACGGCCCGACCGCTCACCGAGGAACCCGCGCCACCCGAGTCACCCGAGGCGCTGCCCGCGTCCGCGTCGGAGTTCGAGCGGGACCTGCGCCACGACGACCATCCGGCCGCCTGACGTCAGCGCGCCGCGTCCGGCGTGTCCGCCCGCAGCCGGGCCCTGATGACGCGTACGGCCGACTCCGCGTCGTCCACGGTGATCGTGAACGTGTGACCGTCCCAGAGCCGCAGCACCACGCCCTCGCCACGGCGGACGACGACGGCGGTGCCCTTCTCCGGCCGCCAGCGATAGCCCCAGCCGCCCCAGTGGCGCGGGGTGACGAGCGGTTCGAAGTCGGCGCCGGCGACATGGGCCAGCGGGATGCGGCGGCGCGGCAGGCCGATGTGCCCGCAGCGCACTTCGAGGGAGTCCTTGTCGAGCCTCAGGTCGACGTGGACGAAGGCGAGGGTGCCGAAGAGGACCAGCAGCCCGGCGGCGATACAGCCGACGACGGCCATGACGAGGGGGGCGACGCCGGACGTCCACGCGGAGTCGATGGCGAGTTTGATGCCGAGCGCCATACAGGCGGCGCCGACGAGCGCGAGCAGCCACTGGAACCGGTTGGTGGCGCGCCCGGTCCAGACGTCGGGATGCGGGACGTCGGGAAGCGGAGTGCTCTCGTCGTGGGCGTGGTCCCTCATACGCATGAGGTTACTCAGCTTTCGCTGCGCCGGTAGCGCGTAGCGCAGGGTCACTGCTCCGCCCGGGCGGCGGACGCTCCCCGGGCCGGCGGCGCTACCGGTCGGTCACTGCGCGGGGCTGACGGCCTGCAGCAGGCGGCCTTCCGCGTAGGCCAGCGCGGGCGTCGGCAGCGCGCCTTGGCGGCCGCTGAGGAGAACGGTCACGGTACCGAGGGGCGTCGCCTCGGGCGCGGGGCGTACGCCGATCCGGCGCAGCGCCTGCGCGGCGACGGCCCCGGCCGAACCGTGCAGGACGAGCGGCGGACGCCCGGGGCGCTGCACGGCGGCGCGGATGCGGTCGGCGACCAGTTCGTAATGGGTGCAGCCCAGGACGACGGTCGTTACCTCTTCGGGGGTGAGGGCGGCGGCCGCGGCGACCGCGGTGTCGATCGCCGTCTCGTCCGCGTGCTCCACGGCCTCGGCCAGGCCCCAGCAGGGCACCTCGGTGACCGGGACGCCGTCGGCGAAGTCCTGGATCAGGCCCCGCTGGTAGGGGCTGCCGGTGGTGGCGGGCGTGGCCCAGATCGCGACGGGGCCGCCGCCGGCCGCGGCCGGTTTGATCGCGGGCACGGTGCCGATCACCGGGATGCCGGGTTCGAGGCGGGCGCGCAGGGCGGGCAGGGCGTGCACGGTCGCCGTGTTGCAGCCGACGATGAGGGCCTCGGGCCGGTGCGCGGCGGCGGCCTCGGCGACGGCCACGGCACGCTCGGTGAGGTCCTGCGGGGTGCGCGGGCCCCAGGGCATGCCGTCGGGGTCGAGGGAGAGCACGAGATCGGCGTCGGGTCGCAGGCGCCGTACCGCGGCGGTGGCCGCCAGCAGACCGATTCCGGAGTCCATGAGCGCGATCTTCACCCGGCCACGATAGACGATGTGCTCTTGAGGCCCGGTCGGGTGGGGCAGACTGCGCGCGTGAGCGCCGTCGGGTGGATCGCCGCCCTGTCCCTGTCCGCCTGGCTGTGGCTGCTGCTCTGTCAGGGCTTCTTCTGGCGCACGGATGTGCGGCTGCCGGCCCGTGCGGAGCCGGAGCGGTGGCCGTCGGTCTGTGTCGTCGTCCCCGCGCGCGACGAGGCGGCGGTGCTGCCCGCGAGCCTGCCCTCGCTGCTCGCGCAGGACTATCCGGGGCGGGCCGAGATCTTCCTCGTCGACGACGGCAGCTCCGACGGCACGGGCGACCTGGCGCGCGCGCTCGCCCGCCGCCTCGGCGGGCTCCCGCTGACCGTGGACGCGCCGGGCGAGCCGCCCGCGGGCTGGACCGGGAAGCTGTGGGCGGTCCGGCACGGCATCGCGCTGGCACGCGCGCGTGAGCCCGAGTACCTCCTCCTGACGGACGCCGACATCGCGCACGCGCCCGACAGCCTGCGGGAGCTGGTGGCGGCGGCGCGTACCGGGGGCTTCGACGTCGTCTCCCTGATGGCCCGGCTGCGGGTGGAGAGCCGGTGGGAGCGGCTGGTGGTGCCGGCCTTCGTCTACTTCTTCGCGCAGCTCTACCCCTTCCGCCGGATCGGCCGGCGCGGGGCGCGCACGGCGGCCGCGGCGGGCGGCTGCGTCCTGCTGCGCGCCGAGGCGGCCGAGCGGGCGCGGATCCCGGACGCCATCCGGCACGCCGTCATCGACGACGTGGCGCTCGCGCGGGCCGTGCGGGGCGCGGGCGGTCGCGTCTGGCTGGGGCTGGCCGACCGCGTGGACAGCGTGCGCCCCTACCCGAGGCTGCACGACCTGTGGCGGATGGTGTCGCGCAGCGCCTACGCGCAACTGCGCCACAACCCGCTCCTGCTGGCCGGCACGGTGCTGGGCCTCGCCCTGGTGTACCTCGTGCCGCCGCTCGCGCTCCTCGCCGGGCTCGCCGTCGGCGACGCGGCCACGGCGGCGCTCGGTGGTCTGGCGTGGCTGGTGATGGCGGGGACGTACGTCCCGATGCTGCGCTACTACGGTCTGCCGCCGCGGCTCGCTCCGCTGCTGCCGTTCACCGCGTTCCTCTACCTGCTGATGACGGTCGACTCCGCCGTCCAGCACTACCGGGGGCGCGGCGCGGCCTGGAAGGGCCGCACCTACGCCCGTCCGGACGCGGTGCCCGACGAGGGCTGAGCCCCGGTCGGGAACGGCTGCTTGGGGCTACTTGCGGCCCGGCGTCCAGTTCATGCCCCACCCGTAGGCGTGGTCGACGGTCCGCTGCGGGCTCACTCCGCGCGCGGGCACCAGGTAGCGGGCCTCGCGCTGGACGACGAGGTCGCCGCCGTGGTTGGTGATCAGGGCGAGCGCGCACACCGTCGACGGGACGGTGCACTCGTCGAGGGAGAAGTCGATCGGGACGCCGAACTGCGGTCGCAGCGTGACCGTGGCGTGCAGGTCGGCGAAGGAACGGGCGCCCTCGTAGATGGTCACGAAGACGAGGATGCGCCGCAGGTCGTTCCGGCGGTCAAGGTTGACCGTCAGGTTCTCGCCGCTCGCCTGCGCGCCGGTGCGGTCGTCGCCGTCGAGGTGGATGTACGGCGGCTGGTGCAGGGCGCCGAAGGCGTTGCCGAGGGCCTGGACCACGCCCTTGCGGCCGTCGGTGAGTTCGTACAGGGCGCACAGGTCGAGGTCGAGGTCGTTGTGCAGGGCCGTCGCCCGCCCGAGTTTGCTGCCCCACCCCGAGAACTGCTTGCGGGTCTGCCAGTTGAGGTTGACGTGCAGGGCGCCCGAGGTGCCGCCCTGCTTGGTCAGGGACACCGACGGGGCGGCCTTGGTGAGCGTCACCTTGGTGAGCCGGACCGGCGCGGCGGGCGGGGCCGCCGGCGGGGGCGGGGGCGGAGTCGACGGGACCTGCGGAGTCGGCGGGGCCGGGGCGGCCGGCCGCTGCGGTTCGTCCACCGTGATCCCGAAGTCGGTGGCCAGGCCCTCGAGTCCGCTGCCGTAGCCCTGGCCCACGGCCCGGAACTTCCAGGCGCCCTGGCGGCGGTAGAACTCCCCCAGCACGAAGGCCGTCTCGACCGTGGCGCCGGTGCTGTCGAACCGCGCCACGACGGTGCCCTGTGCCGCGTCCCGCACCTCGATGTAGAGGTCCGGGACCTGGCCGAAAAAGCCGCCGTCCGTCGAGGCGGCCAGGACGACGGTCTCGATCGCGGGCTCCACGCGCGCGAGGTCGACGAGAAGGGTGTCGGTCACCCGGCCCCCGACATCGTTCTTGCCCTCGTGGCGGACGGCTCCGGAGGCATGCGCCGGCTGGTTGTAGAACACGAAGTCGGCGTCGGAACGGACCTTTCCGCCGACGAGCAGCAGCGCCGACGCGTCCGTGTCCGGGACGCCCGGTCCCGAGCGCCGGCCCAGTTCGACCCGCAGTGCCGTGGTCGGCACCGGAGCATTCGACCCCTTGGCCATGGACATGTGCACGCCCCCATCGGTTGGCTGTCCGACAAACCTATTGCGCGGGACGGCGAACGCCCATCAGGAGCACGGGATCAGCACCGGCCGACCGGCCGGTTACCCACTCGGAACTCGGCCTTTACACGATCTTCAGGGCGTTTGCCGTCCCATTTTCCACCCTTCGCTCGCATTGGGGATCCGAGGTCACTGCCGACACGGAAATCAACCCTCTTATCGGTCTCCCCAACCAGCACATCGTGGGCTTAACTTATGTGCCATGACCTCCCCCCGCTCCACCTATGGCGGCGGCTACTACGCCTCCTTCCCGGACACTCCGATCTACGACTCGCTCGTGGCCGAGCGGGGCACCCCGCAGATCGCCCCGATCCGGGTCCCCGCGGCGTACGACATGGGCGGCGGCAACCTGCCCGCGCTGCCGTCGGCGCTGCCCGCCCTCCCGGCGGGCCCGTCGCAGGCGCCCTACGGGTACCCGCAGGCGCAGCAGCCCGCGCCGCTGCAGCAGGCCCCGGCGGCGTACATCCCGCAGCAGGCCGCGCCGCGCGGCTATCCCGGGCCCCAGGCGCAGCAGCCGCGCCCGGCCGGTCCCGGCACGGGGTACGAGGCGATGCGCCCCGCCGCGCCCCGACCCGCCGCACCCCAGTACCAGGATCCGTACAACCAGCAGCAGTACCGGGGCGGCTACTGACCGACCCGGGGTGGTCGCCGCCGCCTGGCAGGATGACCTCATGGGGAACACGGAGCTGCTGTCGATTCACGTCCATCCGGTCAAGGCGTTGCGGGGTCAGGCGCCCCGGGAGGCCGTCGTGGAGCCCTGGGGGCTGGCCGGTGACCGGCGCTGGGCGTTGATCGACGACGGGGGAAAGGTCGTCACGCAACGCCAGTTTCCGCGCCTCGCGCTGGCCGCCGCCAAGCTGCTGCCCGGCGGCGTCCGGCTGTCCGCGCCCGGCCTCGAGCCGCTGACCGTGCGGGTGCCCGAGCCGGTGGGCACGGTGTCGCTGGAGATCTTCCGCGACAAGGTGGAGGGGGTCCTCGCCGACGACGCCGCGCACGACTGGTGCAGCGCCCATGTCGGCGCCGACGTGCGGCTGGTGCACATGGACGACCCGGCGACGCGCAGGCCCGTCGACCCGGAGTACGCGCTGCCCGGCGAGACCGTCTCCTTCGCCGACGGATTTCCGCTGCTGGTCACCACGACCGCGTCCCTCGACGCCCTCAACTCCCTGATCGCGCAGGGCGGGAAGGCCGCGGAGGGGCCACTGCCGATGGACCGTTTCCGGCCGAACCTGGTCGTGGCGGGCGCCGACCCGTGGGCCGAGGACGGCTGGTCGCGCCTGGCCGTCGGCGAGGTCGAGTTCCGTGTCGCCAAGCCGTGCGGCCGGTGTGTCGTGACCACCACCGACCAGGCCACCGCCGCCCGCGGCAAGGAGCCCCTGGCCACCCTCGCCCGGCACCGGCGCATGGACGGCAGACTGGTCTTCGGACAGAACCTGGTGCCCCTCTCCCGGGGCACGGTCAGAGTCGGCGATCCGGTGCGCGTCGTCGCCTGATTTCGGCCGCGCCGCGAGGCAGGGCGATCGGTGGGAACCCCCGCCCGGTCCCGGAGCGTTGGGACGGTGTGAGCGGAAGGGGCCGGGAAGGGGGTGCGGGTGTGCGAGCGATCGGCGGGATCTGGCGCTGGCGGCACAATCCGCTGCGTCGGGGTACGGATCTGGCCGAGGCCTGGGTGGCGCTGTCGGCGCTGCTCCTGGTCCTCTTCGTGGCGCCCGTGGCGGGCTTGGTGATCGGCACGGTCGCGCAGGGCGTCCTGCAGCAGGCGGTCCGCGAGCAGCGCGGGACCCGCCACGAGGTCACGGCCACCGTGGTGCGCGAGGTGCCCGGCTCGCCGCTGGACCTGGACCCGGAGACGGCCACCGGCCGAGAAACACGCACCAGGGTCGTCGCGGACTGGACCGCGCCGGACGGCACGGCACAGCACGGCACGGTCCTGGCCGGCCTCGAAGTCCCGCACGGCGGCGACCACTTCGCGATATGGACGGACGGCCACGGCCGGCCGGCGGCCCGCCCGCTGGACTCCGTCACGGCCACGACGCACGCCGTGCTCGCCGGCTTCGGCGCGGCCCTGCTCACCGCGGGCGCGGTCGAGGGCGGCCGGCGGCTGATCGTCTGGCGCATGGTCCGCCGCCGGTACGCCCGCCTGGACCGGGCCTGGGACCGGGTGGGCCCGGACTGGGGCCGCACCGGCACCGGCTGCTGACGGCCTTTCGGCTCTGGTCAACCCACCACCCGCGCGCACGCTACGGTGGTCCGGCCGAAGCATTTCGGCATCAACCCGCGTACCACGAGGTGGGGGCACGACAACGCCATGGCACAGGGCACGGTCCAGGTGACGCACACCGGCACATCGAGGTGGCGGCGCCGCACGGGTGAGTACGCATCGCTCGCCGCCGCCCTGGAGGCCGCGGCCGAGGGGGACGTCCTCACCATCGCTCCCGGCACCTACCGGGAGAACCTCGTGGTGCAGCGGTCGGTGACGCTGCGCGGCCCCGAGGGCTCCCCCGGCTCGGTGCGCCTCGCGCCCCTGGACGGGGTGCCGCTGACCGTGCGCGCCTCGGCGGTGGTGCAGGACCTGCACGTGGAAGGCCAGGACGCGGCCGCGCCCGCGGTGCTCGTCGAAGAAGGCACGCCGGAGCTGCTGGACCTGCGGATCGTCACCCGGTCCGCGGCGGGCATCGAGGTGCGCGGCAGCGCCCGCCCGACGGTGCGGCGGTGCACGGTCGACAACCCGGCGGGCATCGGCATCGCCGTGGTCGACGGCGGCGGCGGAGTCTTCGAGGAGTGCGAGGTCGTCGCGGCCGGTCAGGCCGGCATCCTGGTGCGCGGCGGCGCCCACCCCCGGCTGGAGCGCTGCCGGGTGCACCACACCTCGGGCGCGGGCCTGAGCGCGACCGGCGACAACTCCGCGCTGGAGGCGGTGGGTTGCGAGGTCTACGAGGTGCGGGGCAGCGGTGTGCAGATCACCGCCCGGGCCAGCGCGCACCTCACCGACTGCGACGTGCACCGCACCACCGGCGACGGCGTCACCCTCGACACGGACGCCGTGCTCACCCTGGCCGACTGCCGCATCCACGACATCCCGGAGAACGCGGTCGACCTGCGCTCCCGCTCGGTGCTGACGCTGACCCGCACGACGGTGCGGCAGTTCGGGCGCAACGGGCTGTCGGTGTGGGACCCGGGCACCCGCGTGGACGCCAACCAGTGCGAGATCTTCGACAGCACCGGCGACTACCCGGCGGTCTGGGTCAGCGACGGCGCGACGGCGGTCCTCGACTCCTGCCGGGTGCACGACGTGCCGGACGCCCTGTTCGTCCTGGACCGCGGCTCGCGCGCGGACGTCGTCGACAGCGACCTGTCCCAGGTGCGCAACACGGCCGTGTCGGTGAGCGACGGCGCGACCGCCCAGCTCGACGACTGCCGGATCCGGGACGCGGCGACCGGCGCGTGGTTCCGCGACCACGGCAGCGGCGGCACCCTCAACAACTGCACCGTGGACGGCACGCAGACCGGTGTGATCGTCACCAAGGGCGCCGACCCCACCGTCGAGCGCTGCACGGTCGACTCCCCCGCCGAGGCCGGTTTCTACGTGTCGGCGGGCGGCCGGGGCAGCTTCCTGAACTGCCGGGTGACCAACAGCGGCGGCTACGGCTTCCACGTCATAGACGGCAGCCGTACGACGCTGCGCAAGTGCCGTACGGAGCGCTGCGCGCGCGGCGGGTACGAGTTCGCGGACGCCGGGGCGGACGCCACGGCCGGTTCCGGCCCCCTGGTCGAGGACTGCACGAGCGACGAGAGCGCGGGCGTGCGGACCCCGGGGGCCGTGGCGGCGGCGGAGCCGGTCGTGCAGACGACCGTCCAGTCGTCCGGGCTGCTCGGTGTGATCCCCGAGCAGCGCGTCAGCGTCCCGGAGGAGGCGCAGCCGGCCGACGGCGAGCCGGCGGCGTCGGTGCGGACCTCCAAGGACGTGCTCGGCGAACTGGACACGCTGGTGGGCCTGGAGAGCGTCAAGCGCGAGGTGCGGGCCCTCATCGACATGATCGAGGTGGGCCGGCGCAGGCAGCAGGCCGGGCTCAAGGCCGCGTCCGTCAAGCGCCACCTGGTCTTCACCGGCTCCCCGGGCACCGGCAAGACGACGGTCGCGCGGCTCTACGGCGAGATCCTCGCCGCCCTCGACGTCCTGGAGAAGGGCCACCTCGTCGAGGTGTCCCGGGTCGACCTGGTCGGCGAGCACATCGGGTCGACGGCGATCCGCACCCAGGAGGCCTTCCAACGGGCGCACGGCGGCGTGCTGTTCATCGACGAGGCGTACGCGCTGTCGCCGGAGGACGCGGGGCGGGACTTCGGCAAGGAGGCCATCGACACCCTCGTGAAGCTGATGGAGGACCAGCGGGACGCCGTCGTCGTGATCGTGGCGGGCTACACGGCCGAGATGGAGCGGTTCCTGTCGGTCAACCCCGGTGTGGCGTCCCGTTTCTCACGGACCATCACCTTCGGCGACTACGGCCCCGACGAGCTGCTGCGGATCGTGGAGCAGCAGGCCGAGGAGCACGAGTACCGGCTCGGCCCGGGCACCTCGGACGCCCTGCTGAAGTACTTCACGGAGCTCCCCAAGGGCCCCGCGTTCGGCAACGGGCGTACCGCGCGGCAGACGTTCGAGGCGATGGTCGAGCGGCACGCGAGCCGGGTCGCGCAGGTCGCGGAGCCGGACAAGGACGACCTGACGCTGCTGTACGCGGAGGACCTCCCCGAGCTGCCCTGACCCCCGCTCACGTCCGCTGCACGGGCACCTCCGGTGCGTCTGGTACGGCTGATACGTCTGATACCTGCGGTGCCTCTGGTCGCAGCCGCCTCAGCAGTAGGGCGCGTTCCTGCGCGAACGCCGGGTCGGCCTGGTAGTCGGAGTGGCCCAGGACGGCCGCGGGCAGTGGGTGGTCGTCGGTGCGGCCGTAGGCGAGGGGGTCCGCGAGGGGCTCGCGGTCCACCTGCGGGCCGCAGCCGTCGCCGCAGACGCGTACCGGGCCGCCGATGGGGTCGGTGAGCCGGTACAGGTTGCGCCAGCAGTCGATGTCCTCGTGCAGGGCGGCGAGCGCGGCCGGGCCGAAGTGGGCCGGGAACCAGCGGCCGTAGAGGCGCTCGACCGGGGAGCCGTAGGTGAGCAGGGCGACGCGTCTGCGGTCGGAGGGCTGGAGTTGCCAGGCCGCGGCTGCCGCGAGGACGCTGCCCTGGGAGTGGCCGGAGATCACGAGGCGGCCGCCGGTGGCGCGCGTCCAGGTGGCGATGCGCCAGGTCAGGTCGGGTACGGCGCGCTCGGCGTAGCAGGGCGGGGCGAAGGGGTGCGCGGCGCGCGGCCAGAAGGTGCCGACGTCCCAGAGGATGCCGATCGTGCGCCGCGCGGAGGCGTCCTTGTAGGCGCGCCGGCCCCAGGTGACGAACAGGATGCAGCCGAGCCCGATGAGCCAGGACCCCAGCGCCTGCGCGGTCTGGGCGGCCCCGTGCACGAACGGCTGGGCCGTTTCCGCGGCCCGGACCGGGGTCTTCCCGGTGCCGAACGCGCCGACGATCGCGCCCGCGCCCAGGACCAGGGTCGCGACGGCGGTGACGGCGACGAGCAGGGGTGCGCGGTCGGTGAGCGTGGCCATCGCGCGGGCGCGGGCGATACGGCGGGTGCGGGCCGGGTCGCCGGGCGCCACCCCGTACTCCCGGAGCACGTTCTCCTGCTCGGCCCGGGTCAGCAGCAGGGTCCGCCGCCCGAGCACCCCGCACAGCGCCAGCAGGACGGCGATCAGCACGGGGATCGCGGACGCCTGCCAGGTCAGCAGCACGGGCGGTCCGGCGAGGTAGGTCCCGGTGCCGTCCAGCCAGTCCGACACCCGCTGCGACACACCGCCCGACATCACCCCGCCCAGCGCGCAGGCCAGCAGCGCCACCGCGGGCCCGCCGAGCCCGCCCACCGCGCACCGCTCCTCCTCAGCGGGGCAGCGGTGCGGGGCGCGGGCGACGACCGCCAGGGCGATGACCAGGGCGCCCTGGACGAGGGCGAGGGTGCCGAAGGTGGCGTCGCCCGGGAGGCGGCCGGTGGAGTGCCAGCCGGGGCGGTCCCAGCCGGCGTACAGCAGCGTGAGGGCGAGGAGGACGAGGGCGGCCAGGGGGAGGCGGTGGACGAGGTGGGCGTCCACCCGGCGGTCCAGGCGGCGTTCGCTGCGGCCCCGGCGGCACACCACCCACACCGTGGCCAGCGCGCCCGCGACGAGCGACGCCTCCAGCAGCCGGCCGAGCCCGTCGAGGAGGGCGGAGCCGCCGGGTCTGCGGTCCTCACGTACGGCCGCCGTGCCGACCGCCGCGGCCACCGTCAGCAGCCCGGCCGCCGTGTGCGCCGCGCGCAGGCGGGCGACCAGGCGGCGCCCGTACCAGAAGCCGGGCCGGCCGAGCGCGGTGTGGGCGGGGCCGGTCTCGGGCTCGGGCGTGGGATCGAGGGGTTCCTGTGACTCGTACGCCCGCCAGGTGCGGTGGGAGAGGTACCAGAGGAGGCCGGTGAGGGCGGTCGGGACCAGGGCCGCGAGGGCGAGGCGGCGGCCGGGCGTGCTCCACCAGCCGCCGTTCGAGACGGTCGGCGAGAGGAAGCCGAGCCAGGAGTGGCGGTCGGCGCACGCGGGTGTGCCCGCGCACTGCCAGGCCGTCAGGTCGAGGGCGACCTCGCAGGCCGCGGCGACGAGCAGCACCGTCAGGCTGAGCGCCGCGAGCCGCACCAGCAGCCCGTAGAGACGCACCGCGCGGACGCGTTCGCGGGCGGCGGGCCGCATCCAGTGGGCGAGGTTGACGACCATGAACGGCAGCAGCAACAGCCACAGGGCGCGGGTGCCGTTCCCGGAGGTGAGGTTGGACCAGACGTAGGCCTCGGGCACCGGGGCGTCGCGGCCCCGGTCGTGGCCCGGCCCTGTGTCGGCGGTGACGTCGTCGGCGCGCCGGAAGACGGCCGCCGTCTCGTCGCCGGTGATCCGCACCGTGCGCGGATCGTTCAGCATCTTCTCGGGCGTGGCGCCACCCACGCCGTGCACCAGGAGTTCCAGGGCCGTTCGGTCCGCGGAGACACGTTCCACTGTTCGCACTTCCCCCGTGACACGCCTTCGACTTTGTGTCCGTGCGGGCATAAGGATCGCCGTTTCGCAGGCGTGATACACCTCCCGTCACAGAATCTCCCCGGACCGTGGGGCACACTGCGGTGCCGCCCGCTACCGGCAGGCACCCGTCGGGGTGGTGGTCCGGCGGTGGGCGGGCCGTGCGAGGATGGGGCGCCCGCAGCCCGGAGTCGGCGAGAACGTCCTCGTCGGAGCAGGTGAGCGGGCCTGTCGGACGGTGTGAGGGAAAGGACCGGAGCGTACGTGAGCGAGAATCAGAACCTCCTCGCGGAGCAGCGCCGCGCCCTGATCCTGGACGAGGTACGGCGTCGCGGCGGCGTCCGGGTCAACGAACTGACCCGCAAGCTCGGCGTGTCGGACATGACGGTGCGCCGCGATCTCGACGCGCTGGCGCGCCAGGGTGTCCTGGAGAAGGTGCACGGCGGCGCGGTGCCGGTGGTGGAGGCGAGCACCCACGAGCCGGGCTTCGAGGCGAAGTCGGGCCTGGAGCTGACCGCCAAGGAGGACATCGCGAAGGCCGCGGCGCGGCTGGTCCCCCCGGGCAGCGCGATCGCGCTGTCGGGCGGTACGACGACGTACGCGCTGGCGCATCACCTGGTGGACGTGTCGGACCTGACCGTGGTGACCAACTCGGTGCGGGTGGCCGACGTCTTCCACCTGGCGCAGCGCACCGCCGGCCCGCGGCAGGGCGCCGCCACGGTCGTGCTGACCGGCGGGGTGCGCACGCCGTCGGACTCGCTGGTGGGCCCGGTCGCCGACCAGGCCATCGCGGCGCTCCACTTCGACGTGCTGTTCCTCGGTGTGCACGGGATATCGGCCGAGGCCGGTCTGTCGACGCCGAACCTCGCGGAGGCCGAGACCAACCGGCGCCTGGTGCAGTCGGCGCGGCGGGTCGTGGTGGTCGCGGACCACACCAAGTGGGGTGTGGTGGGCCTGAGTTCGTTCGCGGCGCTGGAGCAGGTCGACACGCTGGTGACGGACGCGGGGCTGCCGGTCGAGGCCCGCGCGGAGATCTCCGAGCACCTGCGGCGGCTGGTGGTCGCGGGTGAGGCGGAGGCGTCGGGCGAGCCCGTCGAGGGTGCAGACATCTGACCGGCCGGCGGCTAGGGTGGCGCCCCGTTTCCTCGTGCTGAGGAGGTAGCGCGCATGGCTCACCGACTGCGGCCCGAAGGGCTGGACTTCGTCGGGACCGCTCCGCTGCGACTGGTCTTCGCGCGGGAGGTCGCCGCCTCCCCCGAGCAGGTGTTCCGCGCCCTCGCCGAGGACGTGTCCGGCTGGTCCGAGTGGTTTCCCGCCGTGTCCTCCATCGAGCCCCTCGACGACGGCGCGGGGCGCGACGTACGCGTCAAGGGCGGTGTACGGCTGCGCGAGACGGTCCTCGTGGCGAAGGCGCCGGAGGTGTACGCCTACCGCGTGGACGTCGCCAACGCGCCGGGGCTGCGGGCGCTGGTCGAGGAGTGGCGGCTGACGCCGGCCGGGGCGGGGACGCGGGTCCAGTGGACGTTCGCCGCCGACGGCAGCAGGGCGCTGCGGGCGGTCCTGCGGCTGGTGCGGGCGGGTGTGGGGCGGTCCTTCCGGGACGCGGTGACGCGCCTGGACCGCCGGCTCGCTCCGTAGGCGTCAGTCGGTCAAGCCCTTAGGCTCTCAGGCCCTCAGGCCCTCAGGCGGGCCATACGCCTGTGGCGAGCAGTGACTCGATCGCGGCGGTGTAGGGGGCGATGTCCAAGCCCTGTTCGGCGAGCCAGGCGTCGGAGTAGTACTTGTCGAGGTAGCGGTCGCCCGGGTCGCACAGCAGGGTTACCACACTGCCCTGGCGTCCTTCGGCGACCATCTCGGCGACGATCTTGAGCGCGCTCCACAGTCCGGTGCCCGTCGAGCCGCCCGCCTTGCGGCCGATGGCCTGTTCCAGGGCGCGGACGGCGGCGATGCTGGCCGCGTCGGGGACCTTCATCATCCGGTCGACGGCGCCGGGCACGAAGCTCGGTTCCATACGCGGCCGGCCGATGCCCTCGATGCGCGAGCCGCAGTCGCAGGTGACGTCCGGATCGCCGGTGGTCCAGCCCTCGAAGAAGCAGGAGTTCTCCGGGTCGGCGACACAGACGCGGGTGTCGCGCTGGGTGTAGTGGACGTACCGGGCGAGGGTCGCGGAGGTGCCGCCGGTGCCGGCCGTGGCGACGATCCAGGCGGGCTCCGGGAAACGCTCCAACTCCAGTTGGCGGAAGATGGATTCGGCGATGTTGTTGTTCCCACGCCAGTCCGTGGCCCGTTCCGCGTAGGTGAACTGGTCCATGTAGTGGCCCCCGCTGTCCGCCGCGAGGCGGGCCGACTCCTCGTACAGCGTGCGCGAGTCGTCGACGAAGTGGCACTGGCCGCCGTGGAACTCGATCAGGCGGATCTTCTCGGCGCTCGTCGTACGCGGCATCACCGCGATGAAGGGCACGCCGATCAGCTTGGCGAAGTACGCCTCCGACACGGCCGTCGAACCGCTGGACGCCTCGATGACCGGGCGGCCCGGCCGGATCCAGCCGTTGCACAGGCCGTAGAGGAAGAGGGAGCGGGCGAGGCGGTGCTTGAGGCTGCCGGTGGGGTGGGTCGACTCGTCCTTGAGGTAGAGGTCGATGCCCCACTGGTCGGGGAGCGGGAAGCGCAGCAGGTGTGTGTCGGCGGAGCGGTTGGCGTCCGCCTGGACCTTGCGGACGGCTTCTTTCAGCCAGTCGCGGTAGGCGGGGTCGCTGTGGTCGACGTCGAGGGTGGCGCCGGTCCTGGGGGGCTGGGGGGTGGTCACGGGCGAGGGCTCCTTCAGGCTTCGCGCCGACGGTGGTCCGCGCGGCCGACACCTCGATCATAAGCACCTTCCGCACGCTTCTCACCTGCATAAACACACCTTTGGGAGGCTCAAAGGCGGCCCTGGGGAGCGGGCGTGGGCGGGTGGGGGCGCATTCGCGCGAGTGCTCCGGGCGGGTGCGGCCGGGGCGTTCCGGGCACTGGTGCTCGCCGCCGGGCGCGGGCAGACTGCACCGGGTCGGGCACGGGTCCCGGACGGGGTGAACGTTCCGGTCCGGCGGCGGGGCCCGGACGGGGGCGCACACTGGTTCACGAGGACGGGTTCGACAGGACGCGGGCTGGAGCACGCCCCACGCGGGCGCGCGGTCCGGCCCGCCCAGGCGCACAAGGGGGCGGGAGGCATGGCGGAGCCGGAGTTCAGGGCCACGGGCGTGCGCATCGGGAAGCGGCTGCGCTCGCTCACCCGGGCCGGTCAGGTCCGGATCAGCGACGGCAGGCTGGAGTTGCTGACCAGCTACGGCAGCGAGATCGACAGCGCGCCCGTGCAGGCGGTCCGCGCCTCGAAACCCTGGTTCGCCCCGGAGGACCGGGCGCAGGCCGACGTCAACGGCACGCGGTACCTGCTCACGCTGGGCGACCACGATCCGGCGCCGGGCGAGCCGGGGCCGCCCGCGGCGCGCCGCTTCATCGAGGCCGTGCGCAAAGCGGCGGGGCGCGGCGGCTGAGCCTGCGCCGAGGGCGGCAGCGGGGCGACACTGACCGACACAGACACAGCACGGGGGCGGCACAAGGCTGCCCGCGTGGGGCTGCGCGGGGCGACACAGAGCGCCACCGGGGCCCCGACTCCGTGGCCGGAACGCCGCGAGTTGCGGCACCGCGGCCCCTGGGTCACTCTGGTCTCACGTCACTCTGGGTTTACCGGCGATAACGCTGCGAACCAGCCCCGCCGGCCACGACAGCAGGCGGCCGCCTTGCGCAGACGCTCTGCTCGATCCGAACTCCGTGTTCTTCCGGACCTCAGTCGGGGAGTCGCAGCCGTGATCACCAACCCAAACAGGCACTGCGCGGTGGAGCTTCAGGCCCTGCCGTCGCGGATCGGCCAGGTCCGCAGAATCGTATCGGCGCAGTTGCGCTACTGGCATATGGATCCGCTCATAGACCGGGCCGCGCTCGGCGTGACGGAGCTGTTGACCAACGTCCACCTGCACGCCCAGCCCGACAAGGTGTGCGTCGTGGAGATGGAGCTGCTGCTCGACCGGCTCACCGTCTCGGTGCGCGACCACGACCCGCGGCTGCCGGTCGTGGGCGAGCTGAAGGACGCCGCGGCCCTCGCCACCTGTGGGCGCGGACTCGCCATGGTGGCCGCGGTGAGCGAGAGTTGGGGCGCCCGGCCGGACGGCGAGTCCGGCAAGGTCGTGTGGTTCACGCTGCCGGCGCCCGTCGCCGCGCGCGAACTGTCGGCGCGTCCACCGCGTCGCACGCCCCGCGAGCAGGTCGCGCCCCGGTTCGCGGAGGTCGTCTGCGTCGACGACCTGCGGCCCGCCCATGCTCCCGCCCGGTCGGCCGTCCTCGGCTGACCGGGCGGTGACCTCACCCCCGGGCGTACGTCAGTCAGGCGTACGTCATTCCGTGGCGACGGCCCGCGTCGCGGAGGTCGCGGGAGTCTCGGTGCTCATGCCGGACCGCCGCCCTTGCCCATGCGGCCGAACTGCTCGTCCAGGACGGACAGTCGGCGCCAGTACTCGTCCTCGTCGATCTCGCCGGAGGCGAAGCGGCGGCCGAGGACCGCGAGGGGCGCGTCGCCGGTGGGGCGGGGGTCGGCTGCCGGGTGCCAGGGGCCGCGGCGGCCGCGCCAGACGGTGCGGCGCAGGAGCGTGACGGCGCCGATCACCACGGCCGCCCAGATCAGCGGGAGGAACAGGATCCACGGGCCGGGTCCGCCGTCCCAGTTCGCCAGGGTGTTCATCTCGGGTCATCTCCTCGGTGAGACCTTCGGTGGGTCTTCGTTCGATGTCTCGAGAGTCCCGCCGGGAGGGGGTCAGGGTCGTCGTACGGCCAGCGGCAGTGCGTGTACCGCGCGGGGAGTACGCGCGCGGCGATCGGCTGCTTCCGCAGGCCGCCGCCGGCGCGGTCCTCCAGCGTGGGATCAGGCGTTCTTGTCGAAGCTCGCGAAGTAGGCGGCGGCCATGTCCTCGTCGCCGTGGCCCTGCGCGGCGGCCCGTTCCAGGCGGTCGGCGCTGGCGGCCGCGACGTCCAGGCGGACGCCGTTCGCGCGGCCCGCCTCGACGATCAGACGCGCGTCCTTCGCGGCCGTCGTCACCGCGAACTGGGCGGGCGAGAGCCGGTCGTCGAGGATCAGGCCGGTCTTCGCCCGCAGGTAGGCCATGTCGAGCGGGCCGCCCGCGATCAGTTCGAGGAACGCGTTCGGGTCGACGTCCAGGGACTGCGCCAGGGCGAGGGCCTCGCCGGCCGCGGCGGTGGCCGCGATGACCCAGCAATTGGCCACCAGTTTCAGCCGGGTGGCGCTGCCCGCGCCGCCGTCCTCGCCGGTCCACACCGTCCGCGCGCCGACGGCGTCCAGGACGGGCGCCACCGCGTCCCGGCCCGCCGGCGGGCCCGCCGCCAGCACGGTCAGTTGACCGGCCTCGGCGGGCTGCCGGGTGCCGAGCACCGGCGCGTCGAAGAAGACCAGGTCGTGGGCGCGGGCGAAGGCGGCCAGGTCGCCGAGGGCCTCGATCCCGGCGGTCGTCGACTGCACCCAGGCCGCGCCGGCCCGCAGCGCGGGAGCGGCCTCGCGCATGACGTCCAGGGCGGCCGGGCCGTCATGGAGCATGGTCAGGACGACGTCCGCGCCGTCGACCGCCTCGGCGGGGGTGTCGACGACCCGCACACCGTCCGCGGTGAGCGGCTCGGCCTTGGCGCGGGTGCGGTTCCAGGCGCGCACGGTGTGTCCGGCACGGGCGAGGTTGCGGGCCATCGCCGCGCCCATGATGCCGGTGCCCAGGACGCTCACGGTCAGTTGCTCTGTCATGCCGTCAACCTACGCGGACGCCTCCCCGGGCGTCGGTCTCACACGGCGCCCAGCGCCGCCAGCGGATCGTCGAAGACCGGCTGCCAGGCCAGCTCGGCCGCGCCGACCAGGCTGTTGTGGTCGAGGGAGCAGGCGAGGATGGGGACGCCGCCGCTGCGGCCCCACAGGCTGCGGTCGGTGACGACGGCGCGGAGGCGGTCGGGGTCGGCGTCGAGGAGGGTGCGGTGCAGGCCGCCGAGGATGATGCGGTCCGGGTTGAGGATGTTCACCAGGCCCGCCAGGCCCAGACCGAGCCGGTCGATGAGGGTGTCGGCGGCGGCGCGGACGACCGGGTCGCCGTA
The DNA here is from genome assembly GCF_900110755.1 of Streptomyces sp. yr375. Taxonomy (GTDB): domain Bacteria; phylum Actinomycetota; class Actinomycetes; order Streptomycetales; family Streptomycetaceae; genus Streptomyces. Next base: position 117,489 of record NZ_FOFF01000020.1, on the reverse strand, counting down.
CTCCTCGCGGATCAGTTCGTTGGCCTGCTGGAGCAGGGAGCCCTCGGGGCCCGGCGCGCGGCCGGCCGCGGTGAGCAGGGCGAGCGGGTCGGCCTCGACGTCGAGGCAGCCCCGGCTGCCGCAGTGGCAGGGGCCGCCCTCGGGGTTGACGGTGAGGTGACCGACTTCGAGCGCGAGGCCCGAACTGCCCGTGTGCAGACGGCCGTCCAGCACCAGCGCGCCGCCGACGCCCCGGTGTCCGGTGGCCACGCACAGCAGGTCGCGGGCGCCGCGTCCGGCGCCGTGCCGGTGTTCGGCGAGGGCGGCGAGGTTGACGTCGTTGGCGGCGAACGCGGGGCCGGTGAGACCGGCGGCGCGGATCCGCTCGGCGAAGATCTCCCGCACGGGCGCCCCCGCCGGCCACGCCAGGTGCAGGGGGTTCAGCGCGCGTCCCTCGGGTTCGGTGACCGCGGAGGGTACGGCGAGCCCGGCGCCGACGCAGCGCCGACCCGTCTGGCGGAGCAGTTCCGCGCCGGCGTCGACGGCGGCGCCGAGCACCTTGGCGGGGTCGGCGTCGACGGTCTCGCAACTGGGCGTGGTGGCGACGATCCGCCCGCCGAGGCCGACCAGCGCGGCCCGGAACCCGTCGGCGTGGACCTGGGCGGCGAGGGCGACCGGGCCCTCCTCGGTGAGGGCGAGCCGGTGCGAGGGGCGGCCCTGCGAACCGGCGGCGGCGCCGGGCCGCGCGTCCACCCGGATCAGGCCCAGTGCCGCGAGTTCGGCGGCCACCGCGCCGGCCGTCGCACGGGTGACGCCGAGTTCGGCGGTGAGTACCGCGCGGGTGGGCGCGCGGCCGGTGTGCACGAGCTCCAACGCGGGGCCGAGCGCACCGCGCCCCCGGTCCAACCGCGCCCTCGAGGTGGTCCCTTCCCCCGCCGGCCGGGGGTCCGCCTTGCCGCTCATGAGAGCGAGTCTCCCATGATCCGCTTCGTCAGGTGGCGTCCGGGAAGCCACTGACCCGCAGGGTCACGTTCAGCCGCCCGGTCAGCCCGAGCCCGGCCGGCGCCGTGCCCGGCAGGACCCGCGGCACCCCGTGGTAGGCGAGCCGGGACGGCCCCCCGAACACGAACAGGTCGCCGCTGCGCAGCTCGACGTCGGTGTAGGGGCGGGTCCGAGTCTCGGTGTTGCCGAAACGGAAGACGCAGGTGTCGCCGAGGCTGAGGGACACGACGGGCGCGGCGGACCGCTCGTCGGCGTCCCGGTGCATGCCCATCCGGGAGTCGCCGTCGTAGAAGTTGATCAGCGCGATGTCGTACGCCGCCGCCCCTGCGCCTTCCTGCTCCCCGCCCACCCCTTCCCCGCTCTCCTCTGGTCCCAGCGCGTCGGTGACCGCTCGGCGGCCCAGTTCGGCCAGCCAGGTGGGGAGGGGTTTGACGGGTGCGCCGTCCCCGTCGGTGGCGGTGCGGGCGTAGGCGTACGGGTACCAGTGCCAGCCCAGGCAGACCTGGCGGGCGGTCATCGTGCCGCCGCCGGGGGTGCGGACCGTGCGCAGGCCGGCCGGTGGGCGGGCCCAGTCGCGGCAGGCCGCGAGCAGCGCGCGCTGCCGCGCCTCGTCCAGCCAGTCGGGGACGTGCACCGCGCCCGGCGCGACCTGCGCACGCTCCCGGGGAAACAGCTCGGTGTCCATGCACCCATCCTCCGCCATGGGTCCGACACCGGGCCTGAGCTGCGGCTCGGTTAGCCTTGCCGCACGATGAACGACCGTATGACGACGCCGTGGGGCGAGGTCTCGCTGGCCCGCCACCCCGAGGATCCGCGCGAGACGCTGCGCGCCTGGGACGCTTCCGACGCGTACCTGCTCCGACACCTCGTGGAGCGGGACGTCCCGCTCACCGGTGCGGTGGTGGTGCTGGGCGACCGCTGGGGTGCGCTGGTCACGGCGCTCGCGGCGTACCGTCCGACGCAGATCACCGACTCCTGGCTGGGGCAGGAGGCGACCCGGGCGAACCTCGCGCGGGCCGGTGTGGAGACCGGCGCGGTCCGGCTGCTGACCACCCAGGACCCGGTGCCGGACCGGATCGACGTGCTCCTGATCAGGGTGCCCAAGAGCCTCGCGCTCCTGGAGGACCAGTTGCTGCGGCTGGCGCACGCCGTGCACGCGGACACGGTCGTGGTCGCCGCCGGCATGGTGAAGGAGATCCACACCTCGACGCTGCGGCTGTTCGAGCGGATCCTCGGACCGACCCGGACCTCGCTGGCCGAGCAGAAGGCCCGGCTGATCCTCTGCACCCCTGATGCATCGCTGAAGCGCCCCGTCAACCCATGGCCGCACGCCTACGACCTCCCCGACGACGTCGGCGGCACCCTCGCGGGCCGTCCGGTCGTCAACCACGCGGGCGTGTTCTGCGCCGACCGGCTGGACATCGGCACCCGGTTCTTCCTCCGCCACCTGCCGGCGACGAGCGGCGCCCGCCGGGTCGTCGACCTGGGCTGCGGCAACGGGATCGTGGGGACGGCGGTGGCGCTGGCCAATCCGGCGGCCGAAGTGCTGTTCACGGACGAGTCGTTCCAGGCGGTCGCGTCGGCGGAGGCCACCTACAAGGCGAACGGGGTGCCGGGGCACGCCGAGTTCCGGGTCGGGGACGGGCTGGCGGGGGTGGCGGACGGCAGCGTGGACGTCGTGCTGAACAACCCACCGTTCCACTCCCACCAGGCCACGACGGACGCGACGGCGTGGCGGATGTTCACCGGGGCCCGACGTGCGCTGCGACCGGGCGGCGAGCTGTGGGTGGTGGGCAACCGACACCTGGGCTACCACCTGAAGCTGAAGCGACTGTTCGGCACCTGTGAACTGGTCGCCGGCGACCGGAAGTTCGTGGTGCTCCGGGCGACCAGCCGGGGGTGAGCCCCACTCCGGTGCCGATCCGTTCGAGGACGTCGGCGTCGAGCACCTGCTCCTCGCCGGTGGGCAGGAACTCCACGGCGATGCCGAGCGAGCCGTCGGCCCGCTGCCGTACGTCGCGCACGCGGGAGACGTTGAGGAAGCGCAGCCGCTCCCGGCCGGCGCCCCTCTCGCGGTCGGCCGTCGGCCCGCTGGTCTTCGTCGGCCTCGCCGTCCCGCACATGGCCCGCCTGATCACGGGCGCCGACCGGCGCTGGACGCTGCCGCTGTCCATGCTGCTCGCGCCGTCGCTGCTGTTGCTGCTGCTGCTGCTCGCCGACGTCCTCGGCCGGGTCGTCGTACGCCCCGACGAACTCGACGCGGGCGTGGTCACGGCGGTGGTGGGGGCCCCGATGTTCATCGCGCTGGTGCGCCAACGCAGGGTGGTGGCGGTGTGACGGTGACCGGCCGACCCACGGAGGCTGCCCCCGCCCGCCGGGTCCGGGTCGTCCGCGGCCGCTCCCAGCGCCTCTCGCTACGGGTGGAGCTCCGCGCGCTCACGGTCTGTCTCGTGGCGCTCGCCCTCACCGCCGCGATCGGCGTCCTCGCCCTGGCACCGGCGAGTACCCGATCTCCCCGGCGGACGTGGTGCGCACCCTGCTGGGCAGCCGACTGAAGGTCCTGAAGATGGGCGACGACGTGGCGGGCAGCTTGGGGGTACCCGGCGGGCGGGCGCGGTGTCCGTGGGCCGGCCCGATCCCGTTCGTGGCCCTCGTCACACCCCAACTGGCCCGCCGCCTCACCCGTGTCGCCGGCCCCAACCTGGCCGCCGCCACCTGCACCGGCACCGTCCTCGTCGTCACCGCCGACTTCGCATCCCAACGCGTCCACGAGACAGCCCAGTTACCGGTGGGCGTGGTGACGGGGGTGGTCGGCGGCCTGTATCTGGCACTACGGCTACGCCACCAGCGGCGGGCGGGGCGAATCTGAGACGGCAGGCCCCCGGAAGGTCTCCGGCGACCCGCCGCGCGAGGTCAACTACTCAGCAGCGTCCTCCAGTTCCAGGTCACGGGCCGTCCACATCGCCACCACCGAAGCCGACGCCACTGCCGCACCACCAGCAACGGGCCCCGGCGGATCCGAGACGACAGGCCACCAGACGGTGTCCAGCGGCCCGCCGCGCAGGGTGAACTACTCGGCGGCGTGCGCCAGTTCTATGTCGTGGTCGTCCACGTCGCCGCCGCCGAGGCTGACGCCGGTTGCCCGGGGTGGGTAGCCGGTTGCGATGACGGTGTACTGGCCGCTGTCCAGGTCGGAGAACGCGTACGCTCCGTCGTGCCCGGTTCTGGCGGTCGCGACGACGTTGCCCGCGGCGTCGACCAGGGTCACCCGCGCGTCGCCCAACGGAGCGCCCGCGCCGCGCACGGTGCCCCGTACCTGCGCGCCGGGCCGCAGTTCGACGTCGACCCGGGTGACACCGGTGGCGCGGATCTCCACGGGCAGGGCCAGCGGCCGGTGCTTGGGCGAGCTGACCGCGAGGGTCACGGGCCCGGGCACCAGGTCGGCGACGGAGAACTCGCCGATGCCGTCGGTCTGCGTGCTGGCCACCACGTCGCCGCGGGCGTCCGTGAGGATGACGACCGCCCCGCCGACCGGCACCCCGCCGTCGGCGGTCCGCACCACACCGGCCAGCCCGCTGGCACCGCCGAGCAGCACGTCGTACGTCAGCGGCTCCGCCCCGACCACGACCGTCGTGGCCTGCGGTTGATGGCCGTCGGCGGCGGCGACGAGGAGGTACGTGCCCTCCCCGGGCGCGTCGACGGCGTAGGCGCCGTCGGCCTCGGCGACCGCCCGGCTCAACTGCCGTCCGCCCAGCGAGATCAGCGTCACCGCCGCCCCGCCCACCGGTACGCCCTCCGCGCCGCGCACCTGCCCGCGCACCGGGTGCCCGCCGCCGGCCGGGCGGGCGTCGGCCAGCCCCGGCACGGTCGCCACCAACTCCGCGACGGCGCGGGCCAGCGGCACGGGGACCGCGGCGCCCATCGCCCGCTCGTCCGCTACGGCGACCTGCGCCACGACCACCGGCTCGGTGCCGGGCTTCTGGGTTGCCGTCCGCTGCCGGGGGATGAACCCGGCGACGAAGAGGGCGAGGAGCGCCGCGGCCGAGCCGACGGCCATGACGACCTTGAAACTGTTCTGCGAGGGCAGCGCGGTGGTGCCGAAGACGGTGGTCATCTGGGCCAGGATCACACCGGCGACGGCGCTGGCGGTGGTGGTGCCGATGGACCGCATCAGGGTGTTGAGGCTGTTCGCGGCGGCCGTCTCGGAGGGGTCCACCGCGCCCATGATGAGCGCGGGCATCGCCCCGTAGGCGAAGCCGATGCCGGCGCCGACGATGCAGGAGACCAGCACGAGCTGCCACACCTCGGCCATCAGCACGACGCCGACGCCGTAGCCCACGGCGACGATGACGGCGCCCAGCATCAGCGTCACCTTCGGGCCCCGCGCCTTGGAGACCAGCGCGGAGAGCGGCGCGACGGCCATCATCACCAGCCCCGTGGGGGCCATGACCAGGCCGGCGGCCAGCAGCGACCTGCCCAGACCGTAGCCCGTCGCCGTGGGCAGTTGCAGAAGCTGCGGCATGACCAGGGACATCGCGAACATGGAGAAACCGAAGGCCAGGGAGGCGAGGTTGGTCACCAGCACCTGACGGCGGGCGGTGGCCCGCAGGTCCACCAGGGGCTCCTTGACGCGCAGTTCGAACAGGCCCCACAGCAGCAGGACGACGACCGCCGCGCCGAACAGCCCGAGGGTGGTGGCGCTGCCCCAGCCCCAGTCGGCGCCCTTGGATATCGCGAGCAGCAGACAGACCAGCCCGGCCGCCATGCCGAGAGCGCCGACCAGGTCGAAGCGTCCGCCCGAGCGCACCTTCGACTCGGGCACGAACAGCGGGACGAGCACGAGGGCGACCGCGCCGAGGGCGGCCGACGTCCAGAACAGCGTGTGCCAGTCGAAGTGGTCCGCGATGAGCGCGGCGGCGGGCAGCCCCAGAGCGCCGCCGACGCCGAGGGAGGCGCTCATCAGGGCGGTCGCCGAACCGAGCCGCTCGGCGGGCAGTTCGTCGCGCATGATGCTGATGCCGAGCGGGACGACCCCGGAGGCGAGCCCTTGTAGGGACCGGCCGACGATCAGCAGGGGAAGCCCGTCGCTGAGGGCGGCCGTGACCGATCCGGCGATCAGCATGAGCAGGCTGACCAGCAGCATCCGGCGCTTGCCGTACATGTCGCCGAGCCGGCCCATGACGGGGGTGGCGACGGCGGCCGCGAGAAGCGTCGCGGTGACCGCCCAGACGGCGTCCGAGGCCGGGGCGTCCAGCAGCTTCGGCAGCTCCGGGATGATCGGGATCACCAGGGTCTGCATCACCGAGACCACGATCCCGCCGAAGGCGAGCACCGCCACGACGAGGCCGGCCCGCGGTACGGCGGTCCCCTCCCCCGTCACCGTCTCCGCGGACCGGGGTTGCGCATGGGACATGGTCGGGGCCTCCGTGGGGGATGCGGTTCTGCACCACTGCAGAGCAGCATCGTATGCCCGCTTGATTGACTCAAGCAACGAGCACTTTTTGGTGCGCGAACCGTACGCGGACCGTGAAGAGACCGGGCAGGAGGGGTCTCCTGCCCGGTCTCGCACGAACCGTCGGCTACAGCGCGCGCTCCAGGTGGTCCGCCACCAGCTTCACGAACCGGCCGGGCTCCTTGGGCCGCCCGCCCTCGGCGAGGACCGCCAGACCGTGCAGCAGCTCGGCGGTGTCGGCGAGCCCCGCGTGGTCCTCACGCTCCTTGTAGGCCTGGTTGAGGCCCTTCACGAGCAGGTGGTCGGGGTTGAGTTCGAGGATCCGCAGGGCACGCGGCACCTCCTGCCCCATCGCGCGGTACATGTTCTCCAGCGCCGGGGTGAGGTCGTGCGCGTCGGAGACGATGCACGCCGGGGACACGGTGAGACGCGACGACAGCCGCACCTCCTTGACGTCCTCGGCCAGTCGCTCCTTCATCCAGCCGAGCAGTCCGGCGTACTCCTCGCCCTGCTTCTCGCGCTCGCCGTCGGCCTTGTCGTCGTCCTCGCCGCCGAGGTCGACCTCGCCCTTGGCGACGGACCGCAGCGGCCGGCCGTCGAACTCGCCCACCGCGTCGACCCACACCTCGTCGACCGGATCGGTGAGCAGCAGGACCTCGATGCCCTTCGCCGAGAACGCCTCCATGTGCGGGGAGTTCTCGATGCTCTGCCGGGACTCGCCGGTCAGGTAGTAGACGGCGTCCTGCCCGTCCTTCATCCGCTCCACGTAACTCTTCAGCGTGGTCGGCTCGTCCTCGCTGTGCGTGGTCGCGAACGAGGAGACCGCGAGGAGCGTGTCGCGGTTGTCGGAGTCGGACAGCAGCCCCTCCTTCAGGACCGCGCCGAACTCCCGCCAGAACGTGGCGTACCGGTCGGGGGCCGCGGTCATCATGTCCTTGACCGTCGACACGACCTTCTTGGTGAGCCGGCGCTGCATCATCTTGATGTGCCGGTCCTGCTGGAGGATCTCACGGGACACGTTCAGCGAGAGGTCCGCCGCGTCGACCACGCCCTTGACGAACCGCAGGTACGGCGGCAGCAGCGCCTCGCAGTCGTCCATGATGAAGACGCGCTTCACATAGAGCTGCACACCGCGCTTGTAACCCTGGTTGTACAGGTCGTGCGGGGCGTGCGAGGGCACGAACAGCAGCGCCTGGTACTCGAAGGTGCCCTCCGCCTGGAGCCGGACGGTCTCCAGCGGCTCCCGCCAGTCGTGGCTGATGTGCTTGTACAGCTCGTGGTACTCGTCGTCGGACACCTCGTCGCGCGGCCGCGCCCACAGGGCCTTCATCGAGTTCAGCGTCTCGGCTTCGGGCGCGGCGACGGCGGTCTCGGAGGCCTCGGCGTCGGCGTCGTCGGTCTTGGCGGCGTCGGCGGCGGGCGCCGCCGGGACCATCCGGATCGGCCAGGTGATGAAGTCCGAGTAGCGCTTGACGATCTCCTTGATCGTCCAGTGCGAGGTGTAGTCGTGCAGTTGGTCGTCGGAGTCGGCGGGCTTGAGGTGCAGCGTGACCGTCGTGCCCTGCGGCGCGTCGTCCACCCGCTCCAGCGTGTACGTGCCCTCGCCGCGCGACGACCAGCGGGTGCCGTGGTTCTCGCCGGCGCGCCGGGTCAGCAGCGTCATCTCGTCGGCCACCATGAAGCCGGAGTAGAAGCCGACGCCGAACTGCCCGATGAGCCCCTCGGCCCCCGCCTCCTCCTGCGCCTCCCGCAGCTCCTGCGCGAACTTCGCCGTACCCGAGTTGGCGATCGTGCCGATGAGCCGGCCGACCTCCTCGTACGACATTCCGATGCCGTTGTCCCGGACGGTCAGGGTGCGGGCCTCGGCGTCGGTCTCGAGGTCGATGTGCAGGTCGGAGACGTCCGCGTCGGGCGCGTCGTCCCGCAGCGCGGCGAGGCGCAGCTTGTCCAGCGCGTCGGAGGCGTTGGAGACGAGCTCGCGGAGAAAGACGTCCTTGTTCGAGTAGACCGAGTGGATCATCAACTGCAAGAGCTGACGGGCCTCTACCTGGAACTCAAACGTTTCGGTCGACATGTCTGGCGTGTTCCTCACAGGTTCCGGGGTCTCCTGACTGGCGAGAGCCACTGTAAAACACCAAGTCAGGCTGGCGTGCCCGGTCTTCGACGCCAACCCCTGCCAACCCCTGCGAACCCTGCGAACCCCTGCGAACGCGTCCGCGCGGCCGGGCCCCGTCAGCGCATGAGCGCGCCGCGCAGCGTGAGGCCGTAGCCCACGCGCAGCCGCCGCAGCTCCCACAGGGCCACCGCGGTGACCGACAGCGGAGCCCCCAGCACGAGCCCGATCCGCACCGGCACCGGCGCGCCCTCGTACGCCCCGGTCACCAGGTCGAGCAGCGCCATCTCCCATACGAGCACCAGCGCCAGCAGCGGCGGGACCGTCTCGTGTATGTCGGCGGTGCGGAAGACGTGCACCAAGGACAGCCCGATGCCGTAGACGACGAACGGCAGGATCCAGCCGACCGCGAGCAGCATGACGAGGACGGTGACCGCCGTCGTCACGGGGTTCGTGGCGAACCGCCCGTCGGCGAAGCCGGTGAGCACGAACACCGGGAACACGCCGACCGCGGCGATGATCGCAACGACCGAGCCGAACGGCTTGACCGCCCGCCGCAGCAACTCCTGCCGGGCCGGCGGCCGGGCCACACCGATCAGCACGCCGACGACCACCGGGAACGTCACGGACAGGACGAGGACGTTGTTCCAGGACTGGTTGACACGGTCGTTCGCGAAATCCCCCACGGACCGGGCGAGTTGATACGACACCACCACCCACACCACGGCCGCCAGACCGACACCGGTACGGATCTTCTGCATCCGGGCCACCACCGGATCGTCGACCCGCCCCGGCCGCGACGGCCGAAACACCTTACGCCCGACGGCGATCGGCCCGACGGCCCGCCACACCCGCCGGACCAACCCCACCCGCGGCACGAACGGCGGCACCGGCGGCGGCCCGTAGGGCTGGTTCGGCGGATACGGCTGGTTCGGCTGCTGGTAGGGGTCGTACGGTGGCCGACCGCCCTGCTGATTCCAGGCGTTCATGTAGCGGGCTCCCCCGAGTCACGGCTGATGTACTGACGGGCTGACGCGTCGATACGACGGACGCGTCGCGGAAGCTTAGTGGTCGCACCCGCGCATGCCGGAGATACCGGGAAATCAGCGCGGAATCTCCTCCACCTCCGCGAAGCCTGCCGTCCGGCTCCACCGGAGCCGGGTCAGGTACTCCGTGGAAGCCTCGCTGAAGACCAACTCCCGTACGTCGTCCACGGCGACGACCTTCTCCCAGCCGTCGAACTCCTCGGTGAGCTTGGTGTCCCAGCGGGACAGGTCACCGACGCCGACCGCGGCGATCGACTCCATCGGCGGTTCACCGTCGTAGCAGTAGTCGCCCCAGTTCGCGATGACGGCGACCGTCCCGCCGAACTCCTTCAGCGTCAGGCTCTGACACCGGTCCGTCACGGTCGCGTACACCACGTGCGGCGCGCTCCACACTCCCGCACCCGCACCTCGGTGCCGCTCGACGAGCCCCCGCCCGGCGACGTACGACATGCCCACGCGCCGCCCGTCGGACAGCTCGATCTCCTCGTCGAACCGGGGGCCGGAGGGCCGCGGCGAGGCAACCGCGCCGGTGGCCGAGGCAGTGGCCGAAGCCCCCTCTCCCCTGCCTCCGGTGTCGCCGGTGTCGCTGGTTCCTCCGGTTCCGCCGCAGGCCACCGCGCCGCCCACCAGCATCAGCGCCGTCCCCACCAGGGCCCACCGCCGGTCTCCGTGCATTCGCATCCCCCCATGATCCCCTAGGGGCAGGTCCCCTTGTCCGGCTCAGGGCAACCCCCTAGCCTCGTTTAGTGCCGCTCATAAACAAAACCCGAACGCACAACGCCGTGCCGGGCGACGGCGACCACCTCACCCACCTCCGCATCGCCCTGACGACCTTCTTCGCCCTCGACGGCTTCGTCTTCGCCGGGTGGGTCGTCCGCATCCCCGCCATCAAGCAGCAGACCGGCGCCTCCCCCAGCACCCTCGGTCTCGCGCTCCTCGGTGTCTCCGCGGGCGCGGTGATCACCATGATGTTCACGGGACGCCTGTGCCACCGCTACGGCAGCCACCCGGTCACCGTGGCCTGCGCGATCCTGCTCTCCCTCAGCGTCACGCTCCCCCCACTCACCCACTCAGCGACTGCGCTCGGGGCTGTCCTGCTGCTGTTCGGTGCGGCTTACGGCAGCCTGAACGTCGCCTTCAACAGCGCCGCCGTCGATCTCGTCACGGCACTGCGCAGGCCGATCATGCCCACCTTCCATGCCGCTTTCAGCCTCGGCGGCATGACCGGCGCCGGTCTCGGCGGCCTGGCCGCGGGATACCTGTCCCCCACACACCATCTGCTGGGCCTCGGGGCCATCGGCCTGCTCGTCACCGCGTTCACGGCACCCACACTCCTGCGGTACGAGCCACCGCGCCCGCCCGAAGACGCCGTCACCGCACCCGAGGCTCCGGCCCCCACGAAGGCCCCGCCGACAGCACCCCCGCGCAGCCTCACCACCCGTACCCGCCGCCCGGTCGTCGTCTTCGGCCTGATCGCACTCTGCACGGCCTACGGCGAAGGGGCCCTCGCCGACTGGGGCGCACTGCACCTGGAACAGGATCTGGGCTCCTCCGCCGGGGCCGCCGCGGCCGGTTACGCCTGTTTCGCGCTGGCCATGACGGTCGGCAGACTCACCGGCACCACCCTCCTCGAGCGGCTCGGCCGCACCCGCACGGTGGTGACCGGCGGCGCGGTCGCGGCGGTCGGGATGCTGCTCGGCTCCCTCGCCCCGGCACTGTGGGCGGCGCTGCTGGGCTACGCGGTCGCAGGACTCGGCCTGGCCAACCTGTTCCCGGTGGCCGTCGAACGCGCGGGCGCGCTGGCCGGCCCGAGCGGCGTCGCCATCGTCTCGACGCTCGGCTACGGCGGCATGCTCCTGGGCCCGCCCGCCATCGGCTTCATGGCCGACTGGTTCTCCCTGTCCGCCGCCCTCACCAGCGTGGCGGTACTGGCAGCGGTGGCCGCCGGGATCGGCCTCGCCACGCGCCGCGCGACGGCCGACTGAACACACGACAGCAGCTCTCCCCCAGCTCCCCCATGGAAACTATGGAGCTATGAAGACTGCCGAGTTCATTCGCGTCCTCGACCGCGAGGGCCGGTCGCTGGCCGCCGCCGCGGCCGAGGCCGGCCCCGGGGCGAAGGTACCGACCTGCCCGGAGTGGCAGGTCAGGGACCTGCTGCGGCACACGGGGGCCGTGCACCGCTGGGCCACGTCGTTCGTGGCCGAGGGCCACCCTTCGTTCCGCCCCTTCGACGAACCGCCGGACCTCGACGGCGACCCGCTGCTGAACTGGTTCCGTGAAGGACACGCACGGCTCGTCGACACCCTGTCCACCGCCTCACCCGACCTGCGGTGCTGGCAGTTCCTGCCCGCGCCCTCGCCGCTCGCGTTCTGGGCCAGACGTCAGGCGCACGAGACGGCCGTACACCGGGTGGACGCGGAGTCGGCCCGGGGCCGGACACCCGAGGAGATCGCCCGGGAGTTCACCGTCGACTTCGCGGCGGACGGCATCGACGAGCTGCTGCGCGGCTTCCACGCGCGCGACAGGAGCGGGGTGCGCACCGAGAAGCCCCGGGTCCTGCGAGTACGGGCGACGGACACGGCCGACGCCGTGTGGACCGTACGCCTGTCGACAGAACCGCCCGTGACGGAGCGCGAGGCGGAAGGGAACCCCCAAGCGGATGCCGAGGGGGTCGTCGACTGCGAGGTGTCCGGGCCGGCGACGCTGCTCTATCTCGCGCTCTGGAACCGCCTGCCGCTGCCCGCCGTGACCGGGGACGCCTCACTGGCGAGGCTGTGGCGGGAGACGTCCGCCGTGAACTGACAAGCCACCGACGTCAGTTCGCCGGCATCCCGATCCACACCGCGCACCGCACAGGAGATTTATTGCGCGCAAATTAAATGCGCACGCAATCAATGCATGCACATGTACTGTCTCCGGCATGACCTCTCCGCTCCCCTCCCCCGCGTCCCCTCTCGTCGAGGGCCGCTGGACCGCCCGGCTGTGGGGCACCCTGCTGGTGCTGTGCGCCGCGATGTTCCTGGACGCGCTGGACGTGTCGATGGTCGGCGTGGCCCTGCCGTCCATAGGCGCTGACCTGAGCCTTTCCACCTCGACCCTGCAATGGGTCGTCAGCGCCTACATCCTGGGCTACGGCGGCCTGCTCCTCCTCGGCGGCCGCACGGCCGACCTGCTCGGCCGCCGCCAGGTGTTCCTGGTCGCCCTCGGCGTGTTCGCGCTGGCCTCGCTGCTCGGCGGGTTCGTCGACTCGGGTCCGCTGCTGATCGCGAGCCGGTTCGTCAAGGGCCTCAGCGCGGCCTTCACGGCACCGGCCGGGCTGTCGATCATCACCACGACGTTCCCGGAGGGCCCGCTGCGCAACCGCGCCCTCGCCATCTACACCACCTGCGCCGCCACCGGCTTCTCGATGGGCCTGGTCCTCTCCGGCCTGCTCACGGAGGCGAGTTGGCGTCTCACCATGCTGCTGCCCGCACCGATCGCCCTGACAGCGCTGGCAGCCGGCCTGAAGCTGCTGCCGCGCAGCGCACGCGAGAAGGACCACGACGGCTACGACGTCCCCGGCGCGGTCCTCGGCACCGCGTCGATGCTGCTGCTGGTCTTCACCGTCGTCCAGGCCCCGGAGGCCGGCTGGGCGTCCGCCCGCACGCTGCTGTCGTTCCTCGCCGTCGTCGTCCTGCTGACCGCGTTCGTCCTCGTCGAGCGGCGTTCGGCGGGCCCGCTGATCCGGCTGGGCGTGCTGCGTTCCGGCAGCCAGATCCGCGCCCAGCTCGGCGCGATGGCCTTCTTCGGCTCGTACGTCGGCTTCCAGTTCATTGCCACCCTGTACATGCAGACGCTGCTCGGCTGGTCGGCGCTGCACACGGCGCTCGCGTTCCTGCCGGCCGGTGCGCTGGTCGCCCTGTCCTCGACGAAGGTGGGCTCGATCGTGGACCGGTTCGGCACCCCCCGGCTGATCGCGGCGGGCTTCGTCTTCATGGTCGTCGGGTACGCCCTGTTCCTGCGCGTCGATCTCGACCCGGTCTACGCCGCCGTCATCCTGCCGTCGATGCTGCTGATCGGCGCGGCCTGCGCGCTGGTCTTCCCCTCGCTCAACATCCAGGCCACCAACGGTGTGGCGGACCACGAGCAGGGCATGGTCTCGGGGCTGCTCAACACCTCGGTGCAGGTCGGCGGCGCGATCTTCCTCGCGGTGGTGACGGCGGTGGTGACCGCGAGCACCCCGGCCGACCCGACCCCGCAGGCCGTCCTCGACAGCTACCACTCCGGCCTCGCGGTGGTGACCGTCATCGCCGCCACGGGCCTGCTCATCACCCTCCCCGGCCTGCGCACCCGACGCCCCCAGGGCTCAGTCGTGATCGCCAGGTCCACGGCGCCGGAGACGGACCCGAAGGCTGATCCAGAGGCCGGGGCGGAGGCGGGGCCGGGGCGGGCGGTGGTGTGATCACCGGCAGGTGATCACACCACCGCGTGGAAGTTCCAGACCGGCTCGCAGTGGGTGCATCTGCCCGCCGAGTACGGCTGATGGAAGGGCGTCTACACCCGGCTGCGAAAGTGGGCAGTCAACGGTACCTGGGAGCGGGTGTTCACTGCCCTGCTCGCCCAGGCCAATGCCGAGGGCGAGTTGGATTGGGATGCCGGCCGCTGTGCTTCGCCCTCAGCCCGGCCAGGCGGGTGACGCGCCCGCTGTTCGAGCCCGTCATGGCTGGGCTGCGTGTTCCAGGCGAGGTGCTCCTCAGGCAGCCAGTCGCGCAGGTCAGGAGGCTGCAAGGGCGCGGCAGCGCTTAACCTCGATCGCATGTGAGGATGTTCTGTGGCATGCCCCGATGGTCCAAAACGGCCTGGACAGCAAAGGTTTGTGCGACAGCTTCCTTGAGAATCAGGTGCCAGAGTTGTCGACGAACCCCACGATATCGAGAAATTCGATTTTGGGCGGGACGCCATAAATCCCCGTCACCTTTTCGACGAGTTCCTCCGTGAAGAAGGCGCGGCCCTTCTCCTCGTCATCCCACACGTAGAAGTTCCTTGCCTGCACGCCGTCTTCGTCGAGCATGAAGCTCTTGAAGCGAAGGCCGGCCATGCCTTCGAACGGTCCTCGGAGTTCGCCGGCAATCTTTGCGATAGTTGAGCGATCGAACTTGCCGGTCTGCGCGAAAGTCACGAGCACGCCGATCATCGGGCCTCCTATCGATCGAGTGATGTTAGCGGCGGATCCTAGTACACACGGCCGGAAATTCCGGTCGTGAGCCCGCGAGTCGCAGGTGCGGCTCGCGGTCGGCGACGCGGGCCAGTAGCGCGTCGCGCTTTGCGTGCGTGAACACCCGCTCGAACGGGCGGGCGATCTGGCGATGCAAGGACACCTGTCTTCCCCCGCGCCCCGGCAGCCGGGCAATAGCCCTGCCTCCCCGTGTGCGCCCGGCGGGGCCGATTGCCTTGCCGGGCGCACACCTGTGAGACTGGCCGGATGAGCGGTTACGGGGGACGGCGTACTCAGGCCGAGCGGGACGCGATCACCGTCGAGATCGGATACGCGCTGTGCAGTGCGGTGTTCGCGGCGGCGGTGCTCTTCGGGGCGGTCGCCGGACCGGCGCTGCTGTTCGAACTGCCGGACCTGGCGGAGAAGTCGCTGCTGCGGGCGGGCCTGGTGCTCGCTCCCCTGGTGTTCGCGGCCCGGGTGATCTCCGTGCTGCTCCGCTTCCGTACGGAGGCCGGTCCGGCGGCTCAGCCGAGCCAGCCCGGCCGGACCAACCCCGACTCGTAGGCCAGGACGACCAGTTGGGCCCGGTCCCGGACGCCCAGCTTCACCATGGTGCGGCTGACGTGGGTCTTGGCGGTGAGCGGGCTGACGACCAGCCGACGCGCGATCTCGTCGTTGGACAGGCCGATCCCGACCAGCGCCATCACCTCCCGCTCGCGTTCCGTGAGCCGGCTCAACTCACCTGCCGTGGCAGGCTCCTTGGAACGGGCGGCGAACTCGGAGATGAGCCGGCGCGTCACTCCCGGCGACAACAGCGCGTCCCCGGCGACCACCGCCCTTACGGCGCGCAGGAGTTCGTCCGGCTCGGTGTCCTTGACCAGGAAGCCGGAGGCACCCGAGCGGATCGCCTCGAAGACGTACTCGTCGAGTTCGAAGGTGGTCAGCATGACCACCTTGACGTGCGAGAGCGCCTCGTCGTCGGTGATGCGGCGGGTGGCGGCCAGGCCGTCGAGGAGGGGCATCCGGATGTCCATCAGGACGACGTCGGGCCGCAGTTCACGCACCGCGCGCACCGCCTCGTCCCCGTCGGCGGCCTCCCCGGCCACCTCGATGTCCGGCTGCGCGTCCAGCAGCGCCCGAAACCCCGCCCGGACCAGCGACTGGTCATCGGCGAGCAACACCCGGATCACCGCTCCTCCTTCACTCACCGCTCCTCCCTCGCTCACTGGTTGTCCCCTGTCCCGTCGTCGCGTTGCCCGTCCCGAGTGGGCAGTACGGCGCGTACGCGGAAGCCGCCGTCGGGACGCGGTCCCGCCTCGATCGTGCCACCCAGCGCCGCGGCCCGCTCCCGCATCCCGGCGAGACCGTTGCCGCTGCCGCCCGCGTCGGCGCCGGTCGCCGGTCCGTCGTCGTCGATCCGCAGCCGTAGCGTCCCGGCGGTCTGATCGAGCCGCACGCGCGCGTGGCGCGAGCCCGAGTGGCGTACGACGTTGGTGAGGGCTTCTTGGACGATGCGGAAGGCGGCGAGGTCTGTGTGGGGCGGCAGGCGGGGCGGTCGGCCGGTCACGGCGACGGTGAGTCCGGCCCGCGCCGCCTGTTCCACGAGTTCGGGCAGCCGGTCCAGGCCGGGGGCCGGTGTACGCGGCGCGTCTCCCGGCGTGCGGAGGCTGTCGAGCACCTGGCGCACCTCGCCCAGCGCTTCCTTGCTGGCGGACTTGATGGTGGTGAGCGCGGTGCGCGCCTGCTCGGGATCGGCGTCGAGGAGCGCGAGGCCCACGCCCGCCTGCACGTTGATGACCGACAGACTGTGCGCGAGGACGTCGTGCAGTTCGCGGGCGATGCGCAGCCGCTCCTCGTCGGCGCGCCGCCGGGCGGCCTGGGCGCGTTCGGCCCGCTCCCGGGCCCACTGTTCCCGCCGGATCCGGGCCAGCTCCGCGACCGCCACGACCGCCACGGCCCATCCGGCGACGACGATCTCCTGCCCGAAGGGCGCGGGGTCGTCACCGGCGGGCGGCAGCCACCGGTACAGCCAGTGCGCGACCAGCAGGTGTACGGCCCACAGCATGCCCAGCGCCGTCCAGGCGGCCCGCCGGTGCCCGGCGACGACGGCGGCGAAGCAGGCCACCGCGACGGTCAGGAACACCGGCCCGTACGGGTAGTCGGCGCCCAGGTAGAGCGCGGCGGTGGCCGCCGTGCCGAACACGACGGCCACCGGGTGCCGGTGCCGCCACAGCAGCAGCCCGCAGGCGACGACCAGCAGCACGCGCGCGAAGACGTCGAGCGAGGCCCGCTCGCCCTCCTCCTGCGCATGGGCTGCGAAGTGCGAGCCGACGAGGACGAAGACGGTGATCAGCACGGTGGAGGGCCAGGGCCACCGCGGCGCGCCCGGCCCCTCGCCCTCCCCTTGACGCGACCACGGTGGCCCGTGCCGCCACCACCTGCCCGGGCCGGCGCGCCCGCGCACCTGCTCTTCGTCCATGCCCGCCACGCTAGACGCCACCGCCCGCACCGGACGTCCGCCGGGCGAGGGCACCCCCGGTACTCCCCTGGAAGTACGCGCCCCCTTGGAAGTAGGTGCCCCCCACTTTGGAAGTACGCGCCGACGCGGTCGCGCCCCAGGCTTGGCGCGTCTAGCGGAGCCCCACCTGATGGGCGAGCCGTGTGACCGCGTACCGGAAGAACGGTTCGCGTTCCTCCACGATCCGGTGGAACTGTCCGAACACCTCGAAGCCGACGAGCCCGTACAACTGGGCCCAGGCCGCGACGAGTGCGGCGACCGCGCCGGGCGGCAGGTCGGGGGCGAGGTCGGCCGCCATGCGTACCGCCTCGGGGACCAGGTCGTCCGTCAGGAGCGGTACCTCCAGGCCGTGCGCCCGGTGTGCGTCGCGCATGATGCCGACGAGGAGGAGGCCGACGCGGGCGGCGGCCGGGACGGTCTCCTGGGGCGCGCTGTAGCCGGGCACCGGCGAGCCGTAGATCAGCGCGTACTCGTGCGGATGCGCCAGCGCCCAGCCGCGCACCGCCTCGCCGACCACGACCCAGCGCTCGACGGGAACGGCGTCGGCGACGGCGGCGTGCGCGGCCTCCGCGCTCTCGCCGAGGGAGTCGTAGGCGTCGATGATGAGTGCGGTGAGCAGGTCGTCGCGGCTCGGGAAGTAGCGGTACAGGGCGGAGGAGACCATGCCGAGCTCACGGGCCACGGCGCGCAGCGACAGCTTGGTGGCGCCCTCGGACGCGAGCTGTCTGCGGGCCTCGTCCTTGATGGCGGCGGTGACTTCGATCCTGGCGCGGGCGCGGGCCCCTCGAATGGTGCTGCTCATGGAGAGCAGTGTCCCATGAAACGGATCGTCGCACACGGTTCGGATCGGCGAACACATTTCGGATTGGTGCGCAAAATAGAGAGCACTGCTCTTGCTTCTATGCACCGATCTCAGGCAGACTCGCACCAAGCGAAGAACCGAGAGCAGCGCTCTCTCACTGACCGGAGGTCACCCGCCATGTCGTCATCGCCGTACTACCTCAAGGGCAGCCCGCTCAACGTCCGTCTCAACGGCGTCATCGGCTGGCTGGCCCGGCACGGCTTCAGTCTCATGGGCTCGGCGGAGATGTCCGTACGGGGTCGCAAGAGCGGCCGGATGCAGCGCATCCCGGTCAACCCGCACTCGTACGGCGGTGCCCGGTACCTGGTCTCGGCGCGCGGGCACTCGCAGTGGGTGCGCAACATGCGGGTCGCGGGCGGCGGAGAGCTGCGGGTCGGGCGCAAGGTGCGGGCGTTCTCCGCGGTGGAGCTTCCCGACGAGGAGAAGCTCCCGATCCTGCGGACCTACCTGGAGAAGTGGGGCTGGGAGGTCAACCAGTACTTCAACGGCGTCACGGCCAAGTCCACGGACGAGGAGATCGTCGCGGCGGCCGGCGACCACCCGGTCTTCCGGATCACGGTCGAGGACTGACCGGTCGAGGACTGAGCGGTCGAAGGCCGAGCCCTGAGGACCGAGCCCCGTACCGCGACTTCTGGCCGCCGAAGGACTACTCGCCCTCCTCCGCCACCGGCGCCGACGCCGAATCCGCGGCAGAGGCAGCGGCCGCATCCGGGGCGGGGGCCGGGGTCTGTGCCTGGGCCTGGGCCTGGGCCTGCCGCCGGTCCATGGCGGTCAGCGCCCGCTGGGCCATCGGATGGGTGCGGACGAGCTCGCCCAGGGTCGTGCGGCCGCGCGTGATGTCGGTGAACGCCCGCCAGGCCGGGCGGAAACCGGTGAGGGCAGCGTGGAAGAGGCCGGGCCGCCGCTCGAAGACGGTGAGCATCCGCTTGCCGACGCTCATCTCCACGCCGAGGCCCGCCTTGATCGCGAACGCGTAGTTCAGCGCCTGCCTGCGGGTGTCCACCGCGTCGTGCGCCTCGGCGATCCGGACCGCCCACTCGCCCGCGAGCCGGCCCGAACGCAGCGCGAAGGAGATGCCCTCGCGGGTCCACGGCTCGAGCAGACCCGCCGCGTCCCCGCACACGAGCACCCGCCCGCGCGAGAGCGGCGAGTCCTCGGCACGGCAGCGGGTCAGGTGGCCGGAGGAGATGCTCGGCTCGAACCCGGCGAGGCCGAGTCGCCCGATGAAGTCCTCCAAGTAGCGCTTGGTGGCGGCGCCTTCGCCGCGTGCCGAGATCACCCCGACCGTGAGCGTGTCCCCCTTGGGGAACACCCAGCCGTAACTGCCGGGCATCGGGCCCCAGTCGATGAGGACCCGGCCCTTCCAGTCCTCGGCGACCGTCTCCGGAACCGGGATCTCCGCTTCCAGGCCGAGGTCCACCTGGTCGAGCTTCACGCCGACGTGCGCGCCTATCCGGCTCGCACTGCCGTCCGCGCCGACCACCGACCGCGCCAGCAGCGTCTCGCCGCCCTGGAGGACGACGGCGACCGTGCGCCGGTCGGGAACGGCCGAGCCGTGCTGCTCGACGCGCTGCACGGTGACGCCCGTGCGCAGCTCGGCGCCCGCCTTCTGGGCGTGCTCGACGAGTTGCTGGTCGAACTCGGGCCGGTTGATCAGCCCGAACAGCATCTGCCGGGAGCGCCGGGTCCGGGTGAAACGCCCGTTGTTCGAGAAGGTCATGGCGTACACCCGGTCGCGGAAGGGCAGCTCGAAACCGGGCGGCAGGGCGTCGCGCGAGGGGCCGATGATGCCGCCGCCGCACGTCTTGTAGCGGGGCAGCTCGGCCTTCTCCAGCAGCAGCACGCGCCGCCCCGTGACCGCCGCCGCATAGGCGGCCGACGCCCCCGCGGGCCCCGCGCCCACCACCACGACGTCCCACACCCGCATGTCGTCCGTCGAAGCGTTCTCGGCGTCCGTCGAAGGGTTCTCGTCGTCCGCCGAAGAGTTCTCGCTGCTCACGATGGTCTACTGCTCCCGATCAAGCCGCTTGCCGCACCTGTCCCCCGCATCCTACGGCGGAGATCGTCACGGTCCGATGACGGTCCGCCGTGGAAGGATCGGCGGCGTGCGCGACCCCGTCCCAGCAGCGCGTACGCTCGCACGGTCCCCCGAACGGACCAGTGACACCCACTACAACGTCGCACCCACAAGGAGCGTGCCCATGTCGCCGAATTCGGTCGCCGAGACCGTCGCCTCGCTCATGCCCAGGGCGCGGGTGGAGCTCACCGAACTGGTGGCCTTCAAGTCGGTGGCGGACTTCGACCAGTTCCCCAGGAGCGAGAGCGAGGCCGCCGCCGACTGGATCACGGCCGCCCTGCGCGCCGAGGGCTTCCAGGACGTCGCGCTGCTCGACACGCCCGACGGCACCCAGTCGGTGTACGGCTACCTGCCCGGCCCCGCCGGCGCGAAGACCGTCCTGCTCTACGCCCACTACGACGTGCAGCCGCCGCTGGACGAAGGCGCCTGGACCACACCGCCCTTCGAGCTGACCGAGCGCGACGGCCGCTGGTACGGCCGCGGCAGCGCCGACTGCAAGGGCGGCTTCATCATGCACCTGCTCGCGCTGCGCGCCCTCAAGGCGAACGGCGGCGTCCCGGTCCACGTCAAGGTGATCGTCGAGGGCTCCGAGGAACAGGGCACGGGTGGTCTGGAACGGTACGCCGAGGAGCACCCGGACCTGCTGACGGCCGACACCATCGTGATCGGCGACACGGGCAACTTCCGCGTCGGACTGCCGACGGTCACCTCCACCCTGCGGGGCATGACCATGATGCGGGTGCGGATCGACACCCTTGAGGGCAACCTGCACTCCGGCCAGTTCGGCGGGGCCGCGCCCGACGCGCTGGGCGCGCTGATCCGCGTCCTGGACTCGCTGCGCGCCGAGGACGGCTCGACCACCGTCGACGGCCTGACCGACGCCACCTCGCGCTGGGAGGGTTTGCAGTACGACGAGGCGCAGTTCCGCCAGGACGCCAAGGTGCTGGACGGCGTCGAGCTGATCGGCTCCGGCACGGTCGCCGACCGCATCTGGGCCCGGCCCGCCGTCACCGTCCTCGGCATCGACTGCCCGCCGGTGGTCGGCGCCACCCCGTCCGTGCAGGCGGGCGCCCGCGCGCTGATCAGCCTGCGGGTGCCGCCGGGCGTGGACGCGGCCGAGGCGACGAAGCTGCTCCAGGCGCACCTGGAGGCGCACACGCCGTGGGGCGCGCGCGTGAGCACCGAACAGATCGGCCAGGGCCAGGCGTTCAGCGCCGACACGACCAGCCCGGCGTACGCGGCGATGGCCGAGGCGATGGCGGTCGCCTACCCCGGCGAGGAGATGCAGTACGCGGGCCAGGGCGGTTCCATCCCCCTGTGCAACACCCTCGCCGCTCTCTACCCGCAGGCGGAGATCCTCCTCATCGGCCTGAGCGAGCCGGAGGCCCAGATCCACGCGGCCAACGAGAGCGTGTCCCCGCAGGAGTTGGAGCGGCTGTCGGTGACGGAGGCGCTGTTCCTGCGCAACTACGCGGCGAGCTGAGCCCTCCGGGGACACCGGCTAGCCCGTGGGGATGCCCGCCTCCAGGTAGAGGGTGGTGGCGCCTTCGCGGGCGCGCAGGGCCCAGCGGAGCCGTTCGTAGCGGACCGGGGGCAGCAGGTCGGCCGCCTCCTCCTCGGTGACGAAGCGCCAGGCGCGCAGTTCGGGGCCGGGCAGCAGCAGTCCGGCGATGGCCGCCGGGTCGAGCCGGCCGCCGTCGAAGAGGAGGCGCAGCCCGCCGTAGCCGGGCGGCTTCGGGCGTTCCCAGTCGACGACCAGCAGCCGGGGTACGTCGGCCAGCCGGATCCCGGTCTCCTCCTCGACCTCGCGCACGCCCGCGCGCGCGGGTGCCTCGCCGGGCTCCACCACGCCGCCGGGGAACTCCCAGCCGGGCTTGTACGTGGGGTCGACGAGCAGGACCCGGTCCTGCTCGTCGAAGAGGAGCACGCCGGCGGCCAGCGTCTCGGCGGTGGGCTCGGGGGTCTGCACGATGGCGCAGGTGGCCACGGCGCCGCTGCCGACGGCCTCGGCGATCCGGGCGGCCGTCTCGTGCGGGGTGAGGGCGCCGTTGTCCACGGGGTGGGCGTCGGCGGTGAGCCAGGAGGCGAGGGCGGCGTGGTACGGCTCGATGTGGTCGTACGACCACTGGCGGATCCGGATCTCGCCGTCCGGGAGGTCCGCGGGGACCTCCCGGTTGGCTATTCGCTCGCGCAGGATCGTTTCCGCCGGGGCGAGCAGGACATGCCGGACCGCGATCCGGCGAGCTGCGAGGCCGCCGAAGATCTCGTCGCGGTACTCCTGGCGCAGCAGGGTCATGGGGACGACGAGGGTGCCGCCCAGCTCGGCGAGGAGCGCGGCCGCCGTGTCGATCACGAGGCGGCGCCAGATCGGCAGGTCCTGGAAGTCGCCGGCCTCGGCGAGTCTCTTGGGCGGCAGCAGGTGTGGGAGTGCCCCGCCGACGACCTCGGGGTCGAAGAGCGTGCTGTTCGGGATCAGGTCGATCAATTCCCGTGCGGTGGTGGTCTTCCCCGCACCGAACGCGCCGTTGATCCAGACGACGGTCACAGTTCCCCCTCTGCTGTTGGCCCCCTGTGGCTTGCCCGCTCCACCCTGCCACGGAAACCAGTTCCAGTTGAGGACGCATGAACGACGCGACGCCGGCACCCCTCGCGGTGGGGTACCGGCGCCACGTCGGCCGTTCGGCCCGTCTCGTTCAGTCGTTCTGCCCCAGGGCGTTGTCGTCGACGGCCAGGCTGTCGCTGGCGATGGTGTGGTCGAGGGTGCTGAGGGTGTCGCCCAGGTTCAGTCCTTCGAGGTCCGTGGCGCCCAGGGCGTGCGAGGGGGTGATCGCCGCGACGACGAAGCCGGTGGCGAGGGAGGCGATGGCGAGCATGCTGCGCTTCTTCATGCGCGGATCAACTGCGCGGACGGGCGCGGGGTCACGCGTCACCCGGCAATCCGCTCGCAACCCGGTAATCCCCTCGCACGATCGATCCGCCTGCGACGAGAATGCCGTGGTCACCGACGGTTCCGAGGAGTTTCGCCATGACCGGTCCACAGCACGCCCACGCCTCCCTCGACGGACTCGTGACCGGCGACGCCTTCGGTGACCGCTGGTTCACGCACTCCGACGAGCCCGCCGAGGAGCTGTGGGCGGCGCGCGAGCCGCGTCCCGCGCCGTGGCCGTGGACGGACGACTCGGCGATGGCGTTCGTCCTGTTCGCCCACCTGAGGGCTCACGGGGAGATCCGTCCGGGCGACCTCGCGCGGGAGTTCGCCGCCGAGTACGTCCGCGACCCGGGGCGCAAGTACGGCCCGTCCATGCACGGTGTGCTGCGGCGCGTCGCCGAGGGCGAGGACTGGCGGGCGGTGACCACGGGGCAGTTCGGTGGACAGGGTTCGTACGGCAACGGCGCGGCAATGCGGGTCGCTCCGCTGGGCGCCTGGTTCCGGGACGACCTGGCCGTGGCCCGCGAGCAGGCGCGGCTGTCCGCACTGGCCACCCACGCCCACCCGGAGGCGGTCGCGGGGGCGGTGGCCGTGGCGGTCGCCGCCGCGCTGGCAGCCGCCGGCGAGGGCCGGGAGGCCCCGCCGCGCGCCGCGTTCCTGGAGGAGGTCGCTTCGTACGTGCCCGACAGCGACGTCCGCTCCGGGCTGCTGGTGGCCGCGAGGTTCCCCGAGCACACCTCGGTGCGCCACGCGGCGTCCGTACTGGGCTCGGGAAGGCTGATCTCGGCTCCGGACACGGTGCCCTTCGCCCTCTGGTCCGCCGCGGGCCACCTGGACGACCTGCCCGAGGCCCTGTGGCAGACCGTAGGCGGGTGGGGCGACCGAGACACGACCTGCGCCATCGCGGGCGGCGTCGTCGCGGCCCGCACCGGCATGGGCGACATCCCGCCCACCTGGCGCGAGTCGACCGAGACCATCCCCACCTGGAGCGGCTGGGACGCCCACGCAGCAGCCCACCAGGCCACCGGCTGACGGCCACCCGCCCGAGGACCACACACATACTCGCCGGACTACGGCGATCCGCGCCCCGATGGACCGCACCCGCACCCGCACGGACGACATCCCTCGGTTGCCTGGCGCCAGGCAACCGAGGTGGGTGTCCCCGCCTGGAACGGCTGGGACACCCACGCAGCAGCCCACCAGAACACCGACTGACGGCCACCCGGACGAGGACCCGCACGCGGACAGCAGTCACGCCGGACCACGACGATCCGCGACCCGGGGCGCACGGCCACAGCACCTGGAAATCCGCCCGCCGAAGGCACGAGAGCCGGGCCGCAGCCAGGCACCGGCACTCGCCCGTCGGCCACACACACGCGCGTGCACCCTTCCGCCACACCGACCACACCCCACGCAGCACCCGCACCCGCACCCGCCCGCCAGGCGCACCCGGTGGGCGGGGCACGCGCGCACGAGCACCCGTCCAGCGCACCTGCCCGGCACACACGCAAAGGCACTCGCCGGGCACATGCACAGGCACTGACCCAGCAACCTGCACCCGCCCACGTACCAGCACCGGCACCGGCACCGGCACCGGCACTCGCCCAGCACACCCCTCGCCCCGCCCACCACAACGCGGAAAGGCCGGAACGTTCCTTCAGGCGTGGCCGATCAAGGGGGTGGGCCGATCAGACCCCCGCCACCGCAGCCCCCGCCCCAGCGTTTCCTCCCGATCCCGCCCTCCCCGCCAGCGCCGCAGCCGCCGCACCCACCAGCCCCGCGTCCGTGCCCATCTGTGCCGGTGCGATTGTCAGGCGCTGGACGAAGGACAGCGTGGCGTAGTCGCGGAGGGCGCGGCGCAGGGGGGCGAAGAGGACCTCGCCCGCCTTGCCCACGCCTCCGCCGATCACCGCGATGTCGATCTCGACGAGGGTCGCGGTGGCCGCGATGCCGGCGGCCAGGGCCTGCGCGGCCCGTTCGAAGGAGGCCACGGCGACCGGGTCGCCCGCGCGGGCGGCGGCGGCCACCGCGGCCGCGGACGTGTCGCCGTCGGGGCCGGGCAGCCAGCCGTTCTCCAGGGCCCGCCGGGCGATGTTGGGGCCGCTGGCGATGCGCTCGACACAGCCGCGCCCACCGCACGGGCACGGGTCGCCGTCGAGCTCGACGGCGATGTGGCCGATGTGACCCGCGTTGCCGGTGGGACCGGGGTGCAGCCGGCCGCCCAGGACCAGGCCGCCGCCGACGCCGGTGGAGACCACCATGCACAGCGCGTTGTCGTGGCCGCGGGCAGCGCCCTGCCAGTGTTCGGCGGCCGTGATCGCCACGCCGTCGCCGATCAGCTCGACCGGGAGGTCCCCGGTCGCGGCCCGCACCCGGCGGACGAGCGGATAGTCCCGCCAGCCCGGCACGTTCACCGGGCTGACCGTGCCCGCGGAGGCGTCCACCGGGCCCGCGCTGCCGATGCCGACGGCGTGCACGCGCCCCCACAGCGGCGACCCCGTCAGCTCCCCGAGCACCTCCTCGACGGCCCGCATCACGGTGTCGCCGTCCTCCTGTGCCGGCGTGGCGCGCTGCGCGCGGGCCAGGATCGTGCCGTCGCCGTCCACCAGCGCTCCGGCGATCTTGGTGCCGCCGATGTCGAGCGCGGCCACGAGGTCGGTGTGCATCAGTCTGGTTTCTCCCGGTCCACCATGGAAAAGAGCTGGCCGGTCCAGCGGTGGGGACGCGGGCCGGAGTTTGCGGTGGACAGTGTCTCCCGCATCTGACAACGTTGTCCAGGCTCTATGCTCGACGCCACATCCTCATACACCCACCAGGACCCACGCATCCCGTCCACAAACACCCTTGGACGGCGTGCGGAGCCGACCCCGGTGGACGACAGGACAGGACCCAGCATCGTGCCCGAGACGCAGCGCAGGCCCGAGAGCCGCTACGGCAACCGTCCCACCATGAAGGACGTCGCCGCTCGCGCCGGAGTCGGCCTGAAGACGGTCTCGCGCGTGGTGAACGGCGAGCCCGGGGTCACGCCCGAGACGGAACGGCGGGTCCAGGAGTCCATCGACGCGCTGGGCTTCCGGCGCAACGACAGCGCACGGGTGCTGCGCAAGGGCCGTACGGCCAGCATCGGCCTGGTCCTGGAGGATCTCGCCGACCCGTTCTACGGGCCGCTCAGCCGCGCGGTGGAGGAGGTCGCCCGGGCGCACGGCGCGCTGCTCATCAACGGTTCCAGCGCCGAGGACCCGGACCGTGAGCAGGAACTGGCGCTGGCGCTGTGCGCGCGCCGCGTGGACGGTCTGGTGGTGATCCCGGCCGGTGACGACCACCGGTATCTGGAGCCCGAGATCAAGGCGGGGGTCGCCACGGTCTTCGTCGACCGGCCGGCCGGGCGGATCGACGCCGACTGCGTCCTGTCGGACAACTTCGGCGGCGCCCGCGCGGGCGTGGCCCACCTCGTGGCGCACGGGCACCGCCGGATCGGCTTCATCGGTGACATGCCGCGCATCCACACCGCCGCGGAGCGCCTGCGGGGCTACCGCACGGCGATGCGGGAGGCCGGGATACCCGTCGAGGACGCCTGGATGTCGCTGGGGATCACCGATCCGCCGCGGGTGCGCCGGGCGGCCGAGCGGATGCTGTCGGGGCCCGAGCCGGTCACGGCGGTCTTCTCGGGCAACAACCGGGTGACGGTCACCGTGATCCGGGTGCTGGCCGAGCAGGCCCGCCCGGTCGCTCTGGTGGCCTTCGACGACCTGGAGCTCGCCGATCTGCTCCAGCCGGGGGTCACGGTGATCGCGCAGGACGCGGCGGCGCTGGGCCGTACCGCCGCCGAGCGGCTGTTCCGGCAGTTGGACGGCACCCTGTTCGCTCCCGAGCGCATCGAACTGCCGACCCGGCTCGTCGCCCGCGGCTCGGGCGAGCTGCCGCCGGCGGACTGAGGCGCGTATGGACGACCGTGGCGAGCACCGCACGCTGGAGGCGCTGGGTCTGGCGGACGCGCCCCGCGACCGTCCGCTGAGCTATCCCGGTGCCTGGCCGGCCGGGTCCGGGCTGCTCGACGGGGACCGGCTGCTGCCGCTGGAGCGTCTGACCCATCCCGGCCGGACCCCCGTGGTGGCCGTCGGTTCCAACGCCAGCCCCGCCCAACTGCGGCACAAGATGGCCGAGTTCGGGATCACCTCGCCCGTCCCGATGGTGCGGGCCCGGGTGACGGGCCTCGACGTGGGCGTCTCGGCGCACGTCAGCCGTCTCGGCTATGTGTCCGCGTCCCCCGTCAACGCCCCTGACGTCACACGGGAGTTGTTCGTGATCTGGCTGGACGCGGCACAACTCGCGGTAGTCGACGCGACGGAGCCGAACTACGACCGCGTCCTGCTGCCGACGTCGGGCTTCCGGATCGAGCTGGAGGACGGTCAGGCGCTCCCCGGTGCGTTCGCGTACGTGAACCACCATGGCGTGCTGCACGACGGCGCCGGTGTTCCGCGCGGCCATCCCGGGCAGCGTGCCCTGATCACCGAACTCCTCGCGGGCTCACCGGCGTTGCGGCGTCTGTTCGGGGCGACCCCGGAGGAGTTCTGCGCCCGGGCCCGGGCCGACGCGCGGCTGTGCGAGCGGGGCACCCGGCTGTTCGCACAGGAGAAGCTGGTGACCGATTCCGGTCTGGAGCATCTGCGCGTCCGTTAGGGTGATCGGACGGCATCGCGTGTCGGTCACCGACCGGGTGAGGCATGGAGGTGCCCGTGAGTTTGCCTTACGGAGGCATTCCACACATGTCAGTCGAGCTGAACCACACCATCGTCCACTCCCGTGACAACCGGGAGTCCGCCGAGTTCCTCGCCCACGTCCTGGGACTCGAAGTCGGGGCCGAGTGGGGCCCGTTCGTCCCGGTCGAGACGGCCAACAAGGTCACCCTGGACTTCGCCACCCTCCCGGCCGAGTCGATCGTCATCCAGCACTACGCGTTCCTCGTCTCGGACGAGGAGTTCGACGCGGCCTTCGAGCGGATCAAGCAGGCCGGGATCACGTACTTCGCGGATCCGCACCGCAGGCAGCCCGGTGAGATCAACCACCACCACGGCGGCCGGGGCCTGTACTTCATGGATCCCGCGGGGCACATCATGGAGATCATCACGGCCCCGTACACGTTCCCCGCGCCGTAGTCACCCTCGAGGGCCGGTGACCGTCAGATCGCCCCGGCGCGGGGCCGCGAAGCCCTCCAGGGCCGCCCGGGTCAGGCCGGTCGCGCCGGTGACCTCGGCGAGGTCGAGGGCGCCGCAGTCCAGGCCGCGCAGCAGGTAGCCGCCGAGGGCCTTGGCGGTCGCCGGTTCGTCCATGACGTCGCCGCCGGCCCGGTTGGCGTACCGGGACAGGCGCTCGGCGGCCTGGGCGAAGCCCTCGCGGTAGAAGGCGAAGACGGCCGCGTAGCGGGTGGGGATGTGGCCGGGGTGCATGTCCCAGCCCTGGTAGTAGGCGCGGGCCAGGGCGCGGCGGGTGAGGCCGTAGTGCAGCCGCCAGGCGTCGTGGACGTTCGCGGTCGGGCCGACCGGCAGCACGTTCGTGGAGCCGTCCGAGACGCGGACGCCGGTGCCGGCCGCGGCGACCTGCATGACCGCCTTGGCGTGGTCGGCGGCCGGGTGGTCGCTGGCCTGGTAGGCGGCGGAGACGCCGAGGCAGGCGCTGTAGTCGAAGGTGCCGTAGTGCAGGCCGGTGGCGCGGCCCTCGGCCGCCTGGATCATGCGGGCGACCGTGGCGGTGCCGTCGGTGGCCAGGATGGACTGGCTGGTCTCGATCTGGATCTCGAAGCCGAGCCGCCCGGCGTCGAGCCCGCGCGCCTTCTCGAAGGCCTCCAGGAGCCGGACCATGGCGGTGACCTGCTCCGGGTAGGTGACCTTGGGGAGGGTGAGGACGAGGCCGTCGGGCAGGCCGCCGGACTCCATCAGGCCGGTGAGGAAGACGTCGAGGGTGCGGATGCCGCGGTCGCGTACGGCGGCCTCCATGCACTTCATGCGGATGCCCATGTACGGGGCCGCGGTGCCCTTGGCGTACGCCTCGGCGATGAGGCGGGCCGCGCGGGCGGCCGTCTCGTCCTCCTCGGCGTCCGGGCGGGGGCCGTAGCCGTCCTCGAAGTCGACCCGGAGGTCCTCGATGGGCTCGCGCTCCAGTTTGGCCCGCACGCGCCCGTACACGGGCTCGGCGAGGTCGTCCGACAGGCCGAGGACGGCGGCGAAGGACGCGGCGTCCGGGGCGTGCTCGTCGAGGGCGGCGAGGGCCCGGTCGCCCCAGGAGCGGATCGTGTCGGCGCCGAAGGCGTCGCCGGGGACGTAGACGGTGTGGACGGGCTGTCGGGTGCCGGGGTCCCCGGGGTAGCGGCGGTCGAGTTCGGCGTCGACCGGGACGAGGGACGCGCTGATCTCGTCGCTGACGGCGCCCGCGAGGCTCGTCGCCACCGTCTCCTGCTGGCCCTGACCCATTCCACACCCTCCAATTTTCCGCTTTACGGAATAAAGTATCCGCAGAATGAAGTTATCCGGGGATCTTCCGGCAGGTCAACACCCTGTCCACGGCATGGTCCCCTCGCGTTCACCGCCGCACCCACGCCCTCTTCCGCACAATGGTTCACCCCTTCATCCTTGCTCACGGGACGAGGGGGGACACATGACGGGCAGCGGTGGGCCGACCCGGCGGGCGGGACTGAGAACGATGGTGGGCGCGGTGGTCGCCCTGCCGCTGCTCGGCACGGCCGGGGCCTCGGCCGCCCGCCACCAGCGCGCACCGTCCGAGACGCTCGTGCGCGCGCCCGTGCCGCCGCTGGAGGTCATGACGTTCAACCTCCGTTACGCGTCGGCCCAGGAGCCCAACAGTTGGGCGGACCGCCGTCCGGTGATGCGCGCGCTGTTACGCTGGGCGGCTCCGCACGTCATCGGCACCCAGGAGGGCCAGCCGCCGCAGTTGCGGGACATCGAGGCCGACCTCGGGCCGCACTACGACTGGATCGGCACGAGCCGTGGCGGCGGCGACGAGGAGTCGATGGCCGTCTTCTACGACACGCGCCGGCTCGCCCCGGCCGACTACGGGCACTTCTGGCTCTCCGACACGCCCGAGGTGCGCGGCTCCAACACCTGGGGCGGGGGCCATCCCCGCATGGTCACCTGGGTGCGCTTTCGTGATCTGCGGGCGCGGGGGCGGGAGTTCCATGTCCTCAACACCCATCTCGACAACGCCAGCCAGTACGCGCGCGTGCGCTCCGCCGACCTGATCGCCGAGCGGCTCGCCGGGTTCGACCGCTCCCTGCCGCTGCTGCTGACCGGCGACTTCAACGTCGTGGCCCACGACAATCCGGTCTACGACACCCTGCTGGCCGCCGGCCTCGTCGACACCTGGGACGCGGCACGCGCGCGTGGCGGGGCGTACGCGACGTTCCACGGGTACAAGGCGCTCACGCCGGGCGGGGACCGCATCGACTGGATCCTGGCCACGCCGGGCGTCACGGTCCACCGGGAGTGGACCGACCCCTGCACCGTGAACGGCCAGTACCCGAGCGACCACCTGCCGGTGCAGGCCTCCCTGAGCCTGGGATGAGCCCTGCGCGTGAACCTTGAACCCGGGTCCGGAACGGGCCGAGGCCCCCGTGACCGGTGTGGTCGCGGGGGCCTCGGGCAGTCGTGCGAGGCGACTGTCGGGGGATCAGCCCTTGCGGGTGTTGATCTCCTCGGTGAGCTGCGGGACGACGTCGAAGAGGTCGCCGACCACGCCGTAGTCGACGAGGTCGAAGATCGGGGCCTCGGCGTCCTTGTTGACGGCCACGATGGTCTTCGAGGTCTGCATGCCCGCGCGGTGCTGGATCGCGCCGGAGATGCCGTTGGCGATGTAGAGCTGCGGCGACACGGACTTGCCGGTCTGGCCGACCTGGTTGGTGTGCGGGTACCAGCCGGCGTCCACGGCGGCGCGGGAGGCGCCGACGGCCGCGCCGAGGGAGTCGGCGAGGGCCTCGATGATCGCGAAGTTCTCCGCACCGTTGACGCCACGCCCGCCGGAAACCACGATCGCGGCCTCGGTCAGCTCCGGACGACCTGTCGACTCACGCGGCGTGCGGCCGGTGACCTTGGTGCCGGTGGCCTGCGCGGAGAAGGTCACCGCGAGGGCCTCGACGGCGCCCGCGGCCGGGGCGGCCTCGACGGCGGCGCTGTTGGGCTTGACGGTGATGACCGGGGTGCCCTTGGAGACGCGGGTCTTGGTGGTGAAGGACGCGGCGAACACCGACTGGGTGGCCACCGGGCCCTCGTCGCCGGCCTCGAGGTCGACGGCGTCGGTGATGATGCCGGAGCCGATGCGCAGCGCGAGGCGGGCGGCGATCTCCTTGCCCTCCGCGGAGGACGGGACGAGCACGGCGGCCGGGGACACTGCGGCGACGGCGGCCTGCAGCGCGTCCACCTTCGGTACGACGAGGTAGTCGGCGTACTCGGACGCGTCGTGGGTCAGCACCTTGACGGCGCCGTGCTCGGCGAGCGCGGCGGCGGTGTTCTCGGCGCCCGAGCCGAGGGCGACGGCGACCGGCTCGCCGATGCGGCGGGCCAGCGTCAGCAGCTCCAGGGTGGGCTTGCGGACGGCGCCGTCCACGTGGTCGACATAGACGAGGACTTCAGCCATGGGATTTGCTCTCCTGCGAAACGAAGTTGAGGGGCGGTCGGCGAGGGGCCTTTAGATGAACTTCTGGCCCGCGAGGAACTCGGCGAGCTGCTTGCCGCCCTCGCCCTCGTCCTTGACGATCGTGCCCGCGGTGCGGGCCGGACGCTCGGTCGCGGAGTCGACCGCGGTCCAGGCGCCCTCCAGGCCGACTTCCTCGGCCTCCAGGTCCAGGTCGGAGAGGTCCCAGGACTGAACCGGCTTCTTCTTGGCGGCCATGATGCCCTTGAAGGACGGGTAACGCGCCTCGCCCGACTGGTCGGTGACCGACACGACGGCCGGCAGGGCGGCCTCGAGCTGCTCGGAGGCGGCGTCGCCGTCCCGGCGGCCCTTGACGGTGCCGTCCTCGACGGAGACCTCGGAGAGCAGGGTGACCTGCGGGACGCCCAGGCGCTCGGCCAGCAGGGCCGGGACGATGCCGGCGGTGCCGTCGGTGGAGGCCATGCCGGAGATGACCAGGTCGTAACCGGCCTTCTCGATGGCCTTGGCCAGCACCAGGGAGGTGCCGATGGCGTCGGTGCCGTGCAGGTCGTCGTCCTCGACGTGGATCGCCTTGTCGGCGCCCATGGAAAGGGCCTTGCGGAGCGCGTCCTTGGCGTCCTCGGGGCCCACCGTCAGGACGGTGATCTCCACGTCGTCGTCCGAGTTCTCGGAGATCTGCAGCGCCTGCTCGACCGCGTACTCGTCGAGCTCGGAGAGCAGACCGTCCACGTCGTCCCGGTCGACGGTCAGGTCATCGGCGAAGTGCCGGTCGCCAGTGGCGTCGGGCACAAACTTCACAGTGACAACGATCCTCAAGCTCACGCCGGCTCTCCTACTGCATCGTCAGTTCTCGGCTGCCTTCTTCCAGGCAGCATAGGCTCCACAAGCGGCCGATCCCGGTCGGGGCGACCCGCGCACCGAACGAAATATTACTCGCCAGTACACCCAGTTCGTACCCGCTAAGCAAGCGCTTTGAACTGTGACCTTCGCAACGCAGCGTAACCGGAACTCGACGGCTTCGCAGGAGAGCGGTCCAGTGATCAATCCCGCAGGGCGGTGAACCGACCCTGGTGGTAGAGCAGCGGACGGCCCGCGCCCTCGGGGTCGCCCAGGACGACTTCGGCCAGCACGATGCGGTGATCCCCGGCGGGCACGCGCGCGACGACCCGGCACACCAACCACGCGAGCACGCCGTCCAGGACGGGCACGCCCTCGGGGCCCTCCCGCCAGCCGGTCGGCGCGCCGAAGCGGTCGGCGCCGCTCCTGGCGAAGGTGGCGGCCAGCGCCTGCTGGTGCTCGCCGAGTATGTGCACGCCCACATGCCCGGCCCGGGAGATCGCCGGCCAACTGGAGGCGCCGGTGCCGACGCCGAAGGAGAGCAGCGGGGGTTCGGCGGAGACGGAGCTGAGGGAGGTGGCGGTGAAACCGACCGGACCGCCCTCACCTGCGGCGGTGATCACGGCGACGCCGGCCGCGTGCCGCCGGAAGACGGAGCGCAGGAGATCGGGGGAGGCGAGCTGAGGGGCGTCGAGATCGGGCGGCGTGGCCGTCATGGAGTTGTCCTTCTGCGGGAGCGGGAAGTGGCGGGCCTGGCCGTGGGTGCTCAACAGGCCGGACAGCGCGCGCTCGCGGTACGGACCAGGTCGACGTGGGCCCGTCCGTGGAGAAGGAGTTCCTCAGGCATACGGTCAGGCTGACGACGGGTGGCCCGCGCAGTCAAGTACGTTCCGGTTTCTGGGAGATGCCTCACCGTCCCCCTGGAGAGGGTCACACCGCCTTCCCCAGGGCCGCGATGACATCCGCCTTGCGGGGCTGACCGGTTGCGCGCCGGACGATCCGGCCGTCGGCGTCGAGGACCAGGACGGTCGGGGTCTTGAGGATGCCGAGTTCGCGGACGAGGTCGAGGTGCGCCTCGGCGTCGATCTCGATGTGGGCGACTCCGGGCACCACGCCCGCCACTTCGCCGAGGACCCGGCGGGTCGCCCGGCAGGGCGCGCAGAAGGCGCTGGAGAACTGCAGGAGCGTGGCCCGCTCACCGAATTCACCGCCGATCCGGTCCGCCCCGAGCCGCTTGCCGTCGTCGCGCCCACGCACGCGTACCCTCCCGCTCCGCCGCCGTTGCAGCACTCCGTAGGCGCTCGCCGCCACGAGCACCGCCACGCACACCATCAGTCCGGTCATCAGCCGCTCCAGCGTTCATGAGACTGCAAAGATTCCCGGACCCAGGAATCGCCGCCGTTGCGGAATGCTTCATTCCATGGACATCGACGCGAGAGGCCCGCGGTTCGGGGCCGCCGTGACGACCGTAGTACTCGCGGTCGCACTGATCACCGGCAGCGCCTGGCCGCTGGCCTGGCAGACGCTGGCCTTCGCGCTCGGCGCGGCGGGCGGGGTGGCGCGCTCGCCGTACGGCTGGGTGTTCCGCACCGCCGTGCGGCCGCGGCTCGGGCCGCCGACCGCGTTCGAGGCTCCGCAGCCGCCGCGGTTCGCGCAGGCGGTGGGGCTGCTGTTCGCGGGCTTCGGCCTCGTCGGCCTCACCCTGGGGCCCGGCTGGCTGGGCCTCGCGGCGACCGGCGCGGCGCTGGCGGCCGCGTTCCTGAATGCCGCTTTCGGGTACTGCCTCGGCTGCGAGATGTACCTGCTCGTACGGCGCGTCGCGGTTCGCGCAGAGTAAAGAAGACTTAAAAGGCCGAGGTGGATCAAGGGGGTGGGGCAAGGGTGTGGCTCAGGGGGGTTGACGTGACAAGAATCTCGCCGCCGCCGGGCACCAGGGCTGGCTCCCCGGCCGTTCTTGGGGCACGATCTGCGAGATGCCGTAAACCTACGGCTGCGTAACTTTGTCGTCGGGAGCATCTTCCCCGGCAAAGAGAAGGAAGGGTTCGCCCCACCCATGGCAGAGCTTGTCTACCGTCCCGCCGTCGGCCTCGCCCAGACGCTGTTTAAGGTCTGGGACCTCAAGATCGACTGCCAGGGGTCGGAGAACATCCCGCGCTCGGGCGGAGCCGTGCTGGTGAGCAACCACATCAGCTACCTCGACTTCATCTTCGACGGCCTGGCCGCGCTCCCGCAGAAACGTCTCGTTCGCTTCATGGCGAAAGACGCCGTCTTCCGCCACAAGATCTCCGGTCCGCTGATGCGCGGTATGAAGCACATCCCGGTCGACCGCAACCAGGGCGAGACGGCGTACGCGCACGCCCTGGAGTCGCTGCGCTCGGGTGAGATCGTCGGGGTCTTCCCCGAGGCGACGATCTCGCAGTCGTTCTGCCTGAAGAGCTTCAAGTCGGGTGCCGCCCGGATGGCCCAGGAAGCGGGCGTCCCGCTGATCCCGGTGGCCCTGTGGGGCACGCAGCGACTGTGGACCAAGGGGCACCCGCGCAACTTCAAGCGCAGCCACACCCCGGTCACCATCCGCGTCGGCGAGGCCATCGAGGCCTCCCGCGACAAGTACGCGGGCGCCATCACCCGGCAACTGCGCGAGCGCGTCCAGGAGCTCCTGGAGGCCGCTCAGCGCGCCTACCCCGTCCGCCCCAAGGACACGAGCGACACGTGGTGGATGCCGGCCCACCTGGGCGGCACTGCGCCGACACCGGAACAGGTCCGCGAGGCCGAGACCCGCTGACGGCACCGGGGGTCGGCCTCGTCGGCGTCCCCGCGCGGGGCGGCGGCGGGGGTGCTCACAGGGATGTGGGGAGCGTCCGCCAGAGGTGGGGGCGGTCCGTGGCGGCCTGGAGCGCGTTCAGGACGGCCGGGTGGGGTGCGGCGTACAGGACGGGATGGTCCAGCTCGCCCGCTTCGGGGTCGGGCAGGAAGGCCAGTCGCTCGCCGTCCAGGGAGAACCGCGCGTCCACGCCCGGCTTGTTGCCGCGTGGATCCTGGCGGTGCCAGGCCCCGTTGAAGCGCACGGCGACGAGTCCGTGGACGGCGTACCCGTCGCCCTCGTCGTGCGCCAGCCGCTGGTAGCACAGCGCGGTCGGGATGTCCTCGGCCCGCAGCAGGGCGGCCAGCGCGTGGGCCTTGGCGTAGCAGATGCCCGTCCCCCGCTCCAGTACGTCCGAGGCGCGCCAGGTCACGCGCGGGTCGCCGGCGTCCTGCGAGTGGGGAATGGTGTCGCGGACGAAGTCAAACGCCAGACGTGCATAGACATACGAGTCCGTCGCGCCCTCCGCGAGACGCGCGGCCGTGGCCCGCACCAGCGGGTGGTGATGGTCGATGGCCTCGTCAGCGGCGAGATACGCGGACAGGTCGGGGTTCTCCTGGATCAGCTCCATGGCCGCAGAGCATAAATATGCGATCACCTGGGAGTCAATTCATTTCCAGGTGATCGCATATTTATGCATCGAACGTCATGTCTGCGGCACCGCTAGCCCGCCATCTCCTCCTTGACCGCCGCCACGAACGCGTCGACGTCCTCCTCGGTCGTGTCGAACGCGCACATCCAGCGCACGTCCCCCGCCGCCTCGTCCCAGAAGTAGAACCGGAACCGCTTCTGCAGCCGCACGCTCACGTCGTGCGGGAGCCGGGCGAAGACGCCGTTGGCCTGGACCGGGTGGAGGATCTCCACGCCGTGCACGGCCCGCACGCCCTCCGCCAGCCGCTGGGCCATCTCGTTGGCGTGGCGGGCGTTGCGCAGCCAGAGGTCCTTGGCGAACAGGGCCTCCAACTGCACCGACACGAAGCGCATCTTGGAGGCGAGCTGCATGGACAGCTTGCGCAGGTGCTTCATGTGGCTGACGGCGTCCTGGTCGATGACGACGACCGCCTCCCCGAACAGCGCGCCGTTCTTCGTGCCGCCCAGGGAGAGGATGTCGACGCCGACCGCGTTGGTGAACGTCCGCATCGGGACGTCCAGGGAGGCCGCCGCGTTGGCTATGCGGGAGCCGTCCAGGTGGACCTTCATGCCGTGCCCGTGGGCGTGGTCGCAGATCGCGCGGATCTCGTCCGGCGTGTAGAGGGTGCCGAGCTCCGTGCTCTGGGTGATCGAGACGACCTGCGGCATCGCGCGGTGCTCGTCCTCCCAGCCCCAGGCCTGCCGGTCGATCAGCTCGGGCGTCAGCTTGCCGTCGGGTGTCGGGACGGTGAGCAGCTTCAGGCCGCCCATGCGCTCGGGAGCGCCGCCCTCGTCGACGTTGATGTGGGCGCTCTCGGCGCAGATCACCGCTCCCCAGCGGTCGGTGACCGCCTGGAGCGCGAGGACGTTGGCGCCGGTGCCGTTGAAGACCGGGAAGGCCTCCGCCGTGGCCCCGAAGTGGCGCCGGACGATCCCCTGGAGGTTCTCGGTGTAGTCGTCCTCGCCGTACGCCACCTGGTGGCCGCCGTTGGCCAGGGCCAGGGCGGCCAGCACCTCCGGGTGGGCTCCGGCGTAGTTGTCGCTGGCGAAACCGCGTACGTCGGGGTCGTGATGGCGACGAGCCTGCGTGAAAGCGGTCTTCGGGGGGATCACGGCTGGTCGGTGAGCCACAGACGCTGTCCGTTCGCTTCGGGGGCGGACTTCTCCCAGACTCCGGCGATGGCCTCGGCCAGATCGTCGACGTCGGTGAAGCCCGCGAACTTCGCGTTGGGTCGATCGGCGCGCATCGCGTCGTGCACCAGCGCCTTCACCACCAGGATGGCAGCCGCGGACGTGGGCCCCTGGGCGCCCCCGGCCTTGTGGAAGGCGTCGGCGAGCGCGAGGGTCCAGGCCTCGGCGGCGGCCTTGGCGGCGGCGTAGGCGGCGTTGCCGGCGGTGGGCTTCGACGCGCCGGCCGCGCTGATCAGCACATACCGGCCGCGCTCGCTGCGCTGCAGGCCCTCGAAGAAGGCCAGCGAGGTGTGCTGCACGGTCTTGACGAGCAGCAGCTCCAGGAAGTCCCAGTCGTCGAGGCTGGTCTTGACGAACGTCTCGCTGCCGCGCCAGCCGCCCACGAGGTGGACCAGGCCGTCGACGCGGCCGAAGTCGTTCTCGATACGGGCGGCCCACTCCTGCGTCGACTTCAGGTCCAGCAGGTCGACGGTGTCGCCGGTGACGCTGGCGCCGCCGGCCTCGTAGCGCGCGTGGTCGACGGCCTCCGCCAGGCGCTCGGGGTCGTTGTCCGAGCCGACGACGGTCGCGCCCTGCCGGGCGAGCTTGAGCAGTGCCGCCCGGCCGGCGGGTCCGCCCGCACCGGCCACCGCGATCACCGCACCGCTGAGAGCACCGTTCCCCATGGTCTTCGCCTCCTGAGCAGTGTTCTGCTCGGCAGCGTTCTGCGGAGCAGTGTTCTCGGTTCGCAGGTCGCTCACGCGGCGATCCGCTCGGCAGTGTCCCCCGTGATGCCCCGGGTGGAGGCGATCACGTTCTTCAGCCTTTTGGACAGTGCCTCATAGAACATGCTCAGCGGAAACTCGTCCGGAAGCACGTCATCGACGAGTTTGCGCGGCGGCTGGGTCAGGTCCAGGGCGTCGGGGCCCTTGGCCCACCGGGAGCCCGGGTGCGGGGCGAGGTAGGTGGAGACCAGCTCGTAGGCCTTGAACCAGTGGACGAGCTTGGGGCGGTCGATGCCGGCGCGGTAGAGGTCCTCGATCTCGGCGCAGAGCTGGTTGGTGACCTCGGGGGCGCGCTGCCAGTCGATGTGCAGCTTGTTGTCGGTCCAGCGGACGACGTCGTGCTTGTGCAGGTAGGCGAAGAGGAGCTGGCCGCCGAGGCCGTCGTAGTTGCGCACGCGCTCGCCGGTGACCGGGAAGCGGAACATGCGGTCGAAGAGCACCGCGTACTGCAC
Source organism: Streptomyces sp. yr375 (assembly GCF_900110755.1). Taxonomy (GTDB): domain Bacteria; phylum Actinomycetota; class Actinomycetes; order Streptomycetales; family Streptomycetaceae; genus Streptomyces. The sequence goes on along the minus strand of NZ_FOFF01000020.1, from coordinate 78,919 downwards.
GTCACGGGCCTGCGGGAGGTCGACGCCGTCCGACTCCAGCTTCACGGCCTCCTTGAAGGCGGTGAGGTCGCAGCGCAGCTCCTCCAGGCCGTACATCCAGAACGGCTGGCGCTGCTTGATCATGAACGGGTCGAAGGGCAGGTCGCCGTGGCTGTGGGTGCGGTCGTGGACCATGTCCCACAGGACGAAGGCGTCCTCGCAGCGCTTCTGGTCGTGGACCATGGCGGCGATGTCCTCGGGCAGCTCCATGCCCAGGATGCCGACGGCGGCGTCGGTGACGCGGCGGAAGCGGGCGGCTTCGCGGTCGCAGAAGATACCGCCCCAGGAGAAACGTTCCGGCGCTTCGCGTACGGCGATGGTCTCCGGGAAGAGGACGGCGGAGTTGGTGTCGTAGCCGGCCGTGAAGTCCTCGAAGGTGATGCCGCAGAAGAGCGGGTTGTCGTACCGGGTGCGCTCCAGCTCGGCCAGCCACTCCGGCCAGACCATACGCAGTACGACGGCTTCCAGGTTGCGGTCCGGGTTGCCGTTCTGCGTGTACATGGGGAAGACGACGAGATGCTGGAGCCCGTCCGCACGGCCGGCGGCCGGCTGGAAGGCCAGCAGCGAGTCGAGGAAGTCCGGCACCTCGAAGCCGCCGTCGGCCCAGGTCCGCAGGTCGGCGGCGAGGGCCCGGTGGTAGTCGGCGTCGTGCGGGAGCAGCGGGGACAGCTCCGCGACGGCCTCGATCACGGCGCGGACGACCTGCTCGGCGTCCGTGCGCTGCGGTGCGCCCTCGGCCGCGAAGTCGATCGATCCGTCCTTCGCCTGCCAGGGCCGGATCCGCTCCACGGCATCCTTGAGCACGCGCCACGCCGGGTGCTCCACCACCCTGGTCGCCGGAGGAACCCGCTCCTCCGTAGCTGCCCGCACAAGAATTTCCGTCATGTCCCATCCTCCACTGGAGAACCTCGCGTCAGGACACCGTATGCATATGAGGTTTCCTCCAGCAAGTGGATCCTCGGGAGATTATCCTGCGCGCTCGCATCTTCACCGCACTTTTTCCTGCCTGAAACCGAAGGAGCGAATACTTCCTCTTCGGCTGGGTAGTGGACGGCGTCGCGCGCACCTCGTGGCGGGCCGGCATGCCTACACGTGTCCCTGGCGGGCAGGGGTCGTTAGGCTGCGAGCGCTCCGCCCACCCCGCCGTCGACGGAAACGAGTCCCGTCTTGAACTTCCTCACCATCGGTCACCGCGGAATCATGGGTGTCGAGCCCGAGAACACCCTGCGCTCCTTCGTCGCCGCCGAGCAGGCCGGTCTCGACGCCATCGAACTCGACCTGCACCTGAGCAAGGACGGCGCGCTGGTGGTCATGCACGACCCCGACGTGGACCGTACGACCGACGGGACCGGGCCCATCGCCGACCAGACCCTCGCCGAGCTGCGCACTCTCGACGCGGGCCGCGGGGAGCGCGTCCCGTTCTTCGAGGAGGTCCTGGACGCCGTACAGCTACCGCTCCAGGCCGAGATCAAGGACGTGCAGGCGGCACGGGCGCTGGCCGAGGTGCTGCGGGCGCGGGACCTGGTGGAACGGGTGGAGGTGTCGTCCTTCCACGACGAGGCCGTCGCCGAGATCACGCGGCTGGTCCCCGGTGTGCGCACCGCGCTCATCGGCAGCCGCTACGGCCTCGACATCGTCGACCGGGCCGTGGACGCGGGCGCGGCGACGGTCTGCCTGAACCTGCGGCGGCTCAACCTGGAGACCGTCGAAGAGGCGCGGAAGCGGGACCTGCGGATCATCGGCTGGGTGGTCAACACGCAGGATCAGCTACGGCTCGTCCGCGCGCTGGAACTGGACGGGGCGACCACCGACTACCCGGAGATCAGGCGTACGGGCCGCTTCACGGCGTGAGCGGGCGTGCGCGGGTGTGCGCGGGCGCGGACGTGCGCGGGTGTACCGGCGCTCAGGTCGCCAGCGGGTTGACCAACGGCTTGACCAGCAGTTCGAACTGAAGGTCGGCGCGCTGCGGGATGCCGAAGCGCTCGTCGCCGTACGGGAAGGGGGTCATGCGTCCCGTACGGCGGTAGCCGCGGCGCTCGTACCAGGCGATGAGGTCGTCGCGTACGGAGATCACGGTCATGTGCATCTCGGTGGCGCCCCAGGCCTCGCGGGCCTGCCGCTCGGCGTGCGCCATGACCGTCTTGCCGAGGCCCGCGCCCTGCACCGTCGGGCTGACCGCGAACATGCCGAAGTAGGCGTGCTCGCCGCGGTGTTCGAGCTGGCAGCAGGCGACGATCCGGCCGTCCTGCTCGACGGCGAGCAGCCGGCTGTCGGGTGCTTCGATGACCGCGAGCACGCCGTCGGGGTCGGTCCGCTGCCCCTGGAGGATGTCCGCCTCGGTCGTCCACCCGGCCCGGCTGGAGTCCCCGCGGTAGGCGGACTCCACGAGCGCGACGAGCGCGTCCACGTCGGCGTGGGTGGCGTCGCGGAAGGTGTGTGCGGGGGCGTGCTCGGGGGCGGCGGTGTCCATCTCCCTGTCGGTGTTCGTGTCCGTGTCGGTGTCCATGCGGGCGTTCTCCGGTTCTCTGACGCGGCGGCAACACGGGCGAGCCTAGCTCTGGCCCGGCATCTGCCGCCTGATCGGCCGGGCAGCCCCTAAGCTCCGGACGCATGGTTCACGTACTCAGCAGCAGGACCCTGCTCCGCCCGACCGACCCCGAGCGCTCCCGGGCCTTCTACGGGGAGCAACTGGGGCTGGCCGTCTACCGCGAGTTCGGTACGGGGGTGGAGCGTGGGGTCGTGTACTTCCTCGGCGGCGGTTTCCTGGAGGTCTCGGGCCGGTCGCCGACCCCGCCGGACCCTGCCGTACGGCTGTGGCTGCAGGTGCCGGACGTCGCGGCGGCGCACGACGAGTTGCGGGCGAAGGGGGTCGACGTCGTCCGAGCGCCGGTGAAGGAGCCGTGGGGGCTGGTCGAGATGTGGATCAAGGATCCGGACGGAACGCCGATCGCCCTGGTGGAGGTCCCGGCGGACCATCCGATCCGGTACCGACCGGGGATCTGAGGGCGCGCTGTCCGCCCTGCGCCTGCTCTGCGTCGCCCGGCCCTGGACCTGGACCTGGACCTGCCGCGTCGGGGGGTTCGGTGGCCGGGCGGGTGCCGTGTCCGAGGGCGGCCACCACGGGAGCGGTGATCGCGGTGGTGAGCAGCGCCATCAGCACCAGCATGGTGAACAGGTCCTGGCCGATGACGCCGAGGTCCAGTCCGATGCCGAGCACGATGAGTTCGGTGAGGCCCCGGCAGTTCATCAACGCGCCCAGGGCGAGCGCCTCGCGTCGGGGGATCCCGCTCAACCGGGCCGCCGCGGCGACGCCTCCCCACTTGCCGACCACGGCCACGACGAGGATGGCGGCGAGCCACAGCCACTCCACCGGATCGGCGGCGAGCAGCCCGAGGTCGGTACGCAGGCCGGTGATCAGGAAGAACAGCGGCAGCAGCAGCGGGACGGCGGCCGACCGCAGCACCGCGACGGCCTGCTCGACCACCGGGTGGCCGCGTGGTGTGACGACGCCGAACATGAACGCGCCGAAGATCGGGTGCACACCGATGCGGTCGGTCACGAACGACGACAGACAGATCCCGCAGAACAGCACCGCGAGCATCGCCGAGGGAGCGACGGCCCACGACCGGAGCACCCTCGCCAGCAGGGGCCGCACCAGCCGTGCCATCACGCCGACGTACAGCAGCACCAGCCCGGCGGCTGTCAGCGAGGCGAGCGGTGTCCCGCCCCGTTCGACGGCGATCACGAGGGTGAGCAGGCACCAGGCGGTGATGTCGTCCACCGCGGCACAGGCCAGGGCGAGACTGCCCAGCCGGGACCGGTGCAGCCCGCGGTCGGTGAGAATCCGCGCCAGGACCGGGAACGCGGTGATGCTCATGGCGACCGCGACGAACAGCACGAACACGACCCGGCCGACCCCGCTGGGCGCCAGCGGCCCGTAGAGGGCCATGCCGAGCGCGCCGCCCAGCAGCAGGGGCACCAGGACACCGGCGTTGCTCACCACGACCGTCACCCGGCCCTGCCCCTTCAGATGCCGGGTGTCCAGGGCGAAGCCGGCGAGGAACATGAAGGCGAGCAGGCCCAGTTGGCCCAGGACATCGAGGTGGTCCAGGACCGCGGGCGGCAGCAGGTAGGCCTGCGCGTGCGGCCACAGCCGGCCGACCAGCGAGGGACCGGCCAGGATGCCAGCGGCGATCTCGCCCACCACGGGTGGCTGGCCGAGGCGGCGCGCCGCCGCGCCGCCTGCCCTGCACACCGCGATGGCGAGCGGCAGGGCGAGCAGCAGGCGGGACATCTCTTCGGCCACGGTCACGGTCGCTTCACTCCTCTCGTTCCTCGCACTCGTCTCGTTTGCCAACTCCTCGCGGAGGGAGGGTGTGTCAGCTCAGGACGGGCTGTTGTCCGAGGTCACCGGCCGGGTCGCGCAGGGCGCTGGTGATGACGTCGGCGTATCTGCCGAAGGCGTTGCCCTCGGGCAACAGGAGGCGGGGAATGGCCAGTTCGCATTCCAGCAGGCGCAGGTCGCCGTTCTCGTCGCGGATGCCGTCGATGCGGCCGAACCACAGGCGGCCGTAGTGCCGTTCGAGGGCGCGGTGGATCTCGGCGCCCCAGGCGTACTCCTCGTCGGTCGGCTGCACGCGGTGGTTGATGCCGCCGAACCGCTCGTGGGCCCACCAGCCGCCGTCCTGCCCGACGGTCTTGCGGACGGCGTGGCTGAATTGGCCACCCAGGAACACCAGGGACAGTTCTCCCTGGTCCAGGACCGACGGCAGGAAGCGCTGCGCGAACAGGTCGTGGGTGGTGAGCAGTTGGCGCAACTGCTCCTCGTACGGCGGTGTGCCGCCACGGGACGCTTCGAGGATGAAGTGGCTGTCGGAGGTGCTGCGACCGGTGCGGGAGATCCTGACGGTCCGCCAGGAACCCGCCGACACCGTGGGTTTGATGACCACGTCGTCCCAGCCGGTGTCGTCCAGCAGCTCCGCTATCCGCAGATCGGTGCCGCGCGGCAGCCAGCGGGTGGGGATGAGGCCGATGCCCGCCTTGTCGGCGAGCAACCGCAGGTAGCGGCCCTTGTCGACGGCGCCCCTGAGCAGGGGCAGGGAGTTGGCCAGGGGGATCGGCCCCTGCGGCAGTTCCCGCAGCACGTCGTGCAGGCGCTCCAGGCGGGCCAGGAAGTCGGGGTCGGTGTGATAGCCCCTGCACATGCGGACGTTGACCAGACCGACCCCGGACCAGTCCACCGCGTCCACGTCGTCCAGGTGCACCAGGTGGGCCCGTACTCCCCGTTCGGCCAGCGCGGCGGCGACACCGCTGTACTCCCGGTGCGGCGACCCCATGCTGAGGTACACCACATCCGTCCTTCCCTGATTCGCGTTCATCGTGGCTCCTGATGACATGTCAAATAAAACTGTTCTTTGGGGAGTTGAGGTCGGTGTATATACGGCACCCGAGGATCAGCGGGTGATGTCCTGCGGGCTGGGCTGCGGAACTCGTCGCGATCGCAGTCTGCGTACGGCGGTGTCGACGCCGTCCCAGGTGTAGGCGGCGGCGAAGGTCGCCATCAGGGCGAGCGGGCGCAGCCGCAGGACCCAGGCCAGACGGGTGTCGGCGGAGATCGGCAGCCGGTCGTAGAGGGTCGCGGTGCCGGGGGGTCGCAGCGCGGCGGGCTGGACGAGGTCGCGACCTCTCATGTCGACATGGTCCGACGCTCGGGCGAACGGCAGCTTCCATACCTTGGGCTGGGGGGCGGTGAGACTCAGCCAACTGGTGAGCGTGGGCAGGCGGACGCCGTTCTCCAGCCGCCAGCGGGCGCGCTCCGCGAGTCGGCCTTGCAGGTGTCGTTGCAGGCGCTGGACGGTTTCCGGAGACAGGAAGGCCCAGTAGGGGGCGCGCGAGTAGAACAGCCGCGTCTCCAGGGCGGTGCGGGCGCGCCGCAGCTCCGGTGTCTCGCGCCCGGTGTCGCCGTCGGTGTCCACGAGCCATCTGGTGAGCTTGGCGCGCGTGCTGCCCATGCCCCAGAAGACCATCATGTCCAGGACGTGCGAGAGCAGGAAGAACCTGGGGTCCTCGATGGCCGGGGTGTACTTCTCGCGGACCATGTTGCGCAGCATGTGCCAGTCCTGGCGGGTGGCCTCGTTGATGCGCCGGATGTACGGCTGGTCCAGCCGGTTGTCCTGGACGTCGCACTGGATGACGTTGGCCAGGTGCCAGCTCGTCACCAGGGCGAGGGCGATGCCCTGGCTGTAGTAGGCGTCGATGATGCTGGCGGCGTCGCCCGCCATGGCGTAGCGGCGCTCGCTGGCGAAGCTGTCGGTCGGCGGCATGATCACGATGGACGAGAAGTTCCCGCCCGAGGTGCCGCCGCACTGGCTGCCGTACTTCGCGGTGGCCGACGTGGACGCGTCCACGCAGACGGCGGTCGGCGCGGGCGGCACCACGCTCATGGAGCCGACGTCGGTACCGGACGGCCCGCGGATCGCCGTACTGCGGGACCCGCCGGGCGCGGTGTTCGGCGTGTACCGCGCGGGAGACGAGGGGTGATCCTCGACGGGTCGGCATGCCTCGGGTCGGTATGCCAACTGCCGTGACGGGTCTGGGGCGTGGGCGGCGCTCAAACCCGCAGCGACCGCATGTGTCCCTCGAGTCGGCTCAGCAACTCGCCCAGTAGATCGGCCAGTTCGTCGAGTCGACCGCCGTCCAGGGCGGACAGTACGGCGCTCTCGTAGGCGAGTTGCTCGGGCAGGATGCCGTCGACGAGGTCACGTCCGGCGTCCGTGAGGCGGAGGTGGGCGACGCGGCGATCGCGGTCGTCGCCGCGGCGCTCCACCAGACCGCGCTCGGTGAGCAGCTTAAGACGCTTGGTGACGGCCGCCCCGGAGGAGAAGGTCTCACGGGCCAGCTCGCCGGGGGTCAGCTCGTGCCCGGTGCGACGCAGCGCGCCGAGCAGGTCGAACTCGGGGCGACTCAGACCGGTCCGCCGCAGAGGCGCGTCCTCGGTCTGCTGAAGGAGGGCGGCGCAGCGGTTCACGCGCCCGATGATCTCCATCGGCCCGGTGTCCAACTCAGGCCGCACGGCCTGCCATTGCCGTACGACAGCCGCGACCGTGTCATTTCGCGTCAGAGGGCCGACACCTGCCTGGTCACTGGGGTCCAGCCGGTCGCCGGGTTCCTGCCTATCGCCGGGTTCCTGCTGGTCGTCTGGCTCCAGCAGGTCGCCAGGTTCTACCTGGTCGCCGCCGTCCGACTGGCCGCCATAATCCGGCCGGCCTCCACGGCCCGGCTGGTCGTCATGGTCCGGCTCGCCGCCACGGTCCGACTGGTCGTCACGGCCCGGCTGGTCAGCGCTGGCCGTCGGGTCGACACTCCCCCGGCCGTCAGCATCCCCCGGTCCGTCGCCGTCCCCCGGTCCGCCTCCGTCGCTCGGTCGGTCAGCGCCGCCCGTTCGGTCGCCGCTCTCCGGGCCAGCGTCTCTGCCTGACCGGGCGCCGCTTTCCGGACCGGCGTGCCTGCCTGACCGGGTGCCATCCCCCGGTCGGTCGCCGTCGGCCGGTTGATCGGCGGCCTCCGAACCGTCGCCGCTGGCCGGCCGGTCACCGTCGCTTGCCCCGTCGCCGCTGGTCTTGGGATCGGGGGTTGCGGCCCGTTTCTGCGGGGCTTCGCCGGTTGTCGGTTGTTCGGATCCTTCCGGTGTCCCGTTCCCGGTCGCCGACCGTCCCTGCGTCGCCGTCATCGCCGCGCGTCCTCCGCTTTCGTACTCGCGTCCCGGTCCAGGACCAGCCCCTGGCGCCGTACCGTCGCCGCGAGCGTACGGTGTCCGGACTGCTCGGCCGTCACGACCCGCTCCCGGGGCGGCACCCGCTGCCACCACTCGCCGGACGCCGCGTCGGCGCTGGCGCGCAGGTCGACGAGCGCGGCGGCGAGGCTGCGGCGGGCGGACTCCAGGGCTCCCGGGGCCGGGCGCGGCTCCGCCAGGACGCGGGCGGCGTGCTCGCGGGCCCGTTCGACGGCCGTCAGGGCACCGGTGAGACGGTCGCCCGCCCTGCGGTTGGTGACGGCGACCGCGGCGACGAAGCCGACCACCGCGCCGACGAGGGTGTCCACGAGCCGCTCGGTGATCAGTCGGCCCGAGTCCTGGACCTGCGCGAACTCGGTGATGAGCAGGGCCATCGGGGTCACGCAGACGCTGCCGAGCCAGTAGTTGCGGCTGATCAGCGCCTCGGCGCCGAAGTTCAGGGCGAGGCAGACCAGGACGAGGGCCGCCCGGTGCACGTGGGCGAGCGGGACGAGCGTTGCGAAAGCGAGGACGCCGACGAGGTTGCCGACGACGCGCTGCACCCCGCGGCTCCAGGTGAGGGTGACGTTCGCCTGGTAGAGGGAGGCGGCGGTGACGAGGGCCCAGTAGGGGCGTCCGACCCCGAGGGCGAGGGCGACGTACCCGGCGAGGGCGCAGCCGAGCACGGTGCGTGCGGCGATCGGGGCGAGGAGGCCGAGTGCGCGGAGACGGTGCCACAACGGCGGTCGGTGGGTGGGGAGTTCGGTGTCGATGCCGAGGAGTTCGGCGTCGTCCACGAGGTCGCCCGGGCTCGGGACCGGGCCGGTGCCGCGTAGGTCGCGGGCCCAGCCGCGCAGCCGGGTCGGGTCGGTGTCGGCGGGGGCCGCGAGGGCGATCTCGGCTCGGACGACGAGACGTTCCAGGGCGCGGCGCGTCTCTCCGGCGCGGGCCGACAGGAGCGTCTGCCAGGCGGCGTGCACCGCGTCGGCCGCGGCGGTACGGGTCCGGTCGTGGCCGTCGCCGGTGCCGTCCGTGGCGGCGTGGGCGGCTGCCGCGTTCAGGGCGTGGGCGGTGGCGCGGCGCTCGGGGCCGTGCGGGCGCGCCAAGCCTGGCGCCATGCCGATCAGCCAGGCCCAGGCGCCCGTGGCGAGGGCCAGTCCCAGATGGCCGGGGACCTGCCCGAGGGTCTGCGGCGCGAACAGCGCGGCGGAGCTGATGAAGGTGAGGACGACGTTGGCGGGCGGGCCGAGGCGGGTCGCGTCGCAGAGTGCCTTCTGCGCCGCCGCGAGGAGGGCGCCGACGGTGACCAGGGCGACGGCGCTGGTGGTGAGCGAGGCCGCGAGCAGGGCGACGCCCAGGCCGACGGTCATGCCCAGCACCACCCGGGCCAGGACGCGGGCGCGGGCCGCATAGGGGCGGTTGTGGGCGTACAGCGCGCACAGGGACCCGGCCATCGTGTACATCGCCAGGTCGAGCCGCCCGAGCGCCAGCAGGATCAGGTTCGGCGGGGCGACCGCGGCGACCACGCTCACGGCGGGCTTGAACCAGATGTCGGAGGGCCGGCCGAGACGCAGCACACCGGTGAGCGGGAGACGTAGGCGTGGACGAGGCATGCTTATTAATTTAACAGGTGTTTTACCTGTGAACGATTTCCTCCTCCCGCCCTCTCCACCTGCCGTGCTCCGTCGAATGCTCCCCGTGTACACCCTTGCGCCCGCGTGCGCGCGGCATGGCGTGGGCATCGCATCCCTCGATCGCGAACGTCGAGTCGCGAACGTCGAGTGTCTAGCGTCGAACGTCGAGCGGGGAGGTGCGCGTGCCCGGACCGGCTTCGCCCGGCTGGCTGCTGGTCGCGCTGTGTGCGGCGACCGGGGCCTACTGCCTGCTGCGGATGCGCAGCGGAGTCGAGGAACAGCGCAGAGCCGCGGGCGGCGAGGCGTTGATGGGCTTCGGGATGGCCGCGATGGCGGTACCCCCGGCGGTGTTCACCCCGCCGGTGTGGGCCTGGCCGGCGTTCGCGGCCGTGTTCGGCGCGGCCGGGCTGCGGGCCCTGTGGGCGGCCCGCACGAGCACCCACCACCTGCACCACCTGGTGGGGACCGGGGCCATGGTCTACATGGCGGCCGTGATGGCCGCCTCACCCTCATCCCCCTCCTCGTCCGCATCCATATCCGCACACGCCCACGAGCACGCGCACGGCGGCGCGGGGATCCCGCTGCTGACGGGTGTGCTGCTGCTGTACTTCACCGGATACGTGCTGCTCTCCGGGGTCCGGCTGCTGCCGGTGGCCGGGGCGGGTGGAGCGGCCGTCGCCTGGAGCGACCGGCCCGAGGTGGCACGCGCCTGCCGACTGTCGATGGGCATCGGGATGCTCGCCATGCTGCTGACGATGTGACCCCAACTCCCGTACGAGCGGCACCAGTCCGCAAGAACCGACCCCCGCCGCGCCCCCTGCCCTCCCCTGTCGACCGCGCCGCCCGGCCGTGATCCACGCCACCTGGACGTGGCCTACGTCACTTCGCCGTAATAAGTCGTACCCCTGAGCGGTACGCCGCTCATAGGGTGCTGTCCATGATGGTCCCCGCGGTCCTGCTGCTGCTCGCTGCCCTGACCGCTGTCGTCACCCCCCGGCTGATCGCCCGGGCCGACTGGCCGGACCGTGAACCGGTGCTCGCCCTGTGGGCGTGGCAGTGCGCGGTGGCGGCGGTCCTGCTGTGCTGTGCGCTGTCGATGACGCTCAGCGCGGCGGCGGCCTGGCACGCGGTGCGCGGGCACGTGTTCGCACCGGCTCCCCAGGGAGTCGTGGAGGCCTACGCGCTGGGTGCGACCGGCCCTTGGGCTGCGGCGACCGCGGTGCTGCTCGCGTGCGGCGGGCTGTGGAGCGGGGCGATGCTCGTACGGGAGGTGCTGCGCAGCCGGGCCCGAGCCCGGTCCCGGCGTGCCGAACTCCGGCTGCGCGCCCCGCTGTTGCCGGGCGAGGAATCGGCGGCGGGTCGGCTGCTCGTACTGGAGGGTGAGCGCCCCGACGCCTGGTGGATGTCCGGCGCGGAGCCCCAACTCGTCGTCACCACCGCCGCGTTGCGACGCCTGAAGGGTCGTCAGCTCGATGCGGTGCTCGCGCACGAGCAGGGGCACGCCCAGGCGCGGCACGACTGGCTGCTGCACTGCTCGACGGCGCTGGCCACCGGCTTCCCGCAGGTACCGGTGTTCGCCGCGTTCCGTGACGAGATGCACCGGCTGGTCGAGTTGTCCGCCGACGACATGGCGTCCCGCCGCTTCGGCCGTCTGACGACCGCGCTGGCACTGGTCGAACTCAACGAGGACCGGGGGGTGTTCGGCCCCTCCGCCGCCCCGCAGTCCCATCTCCCGCAACGCGTCGACCGGTTGCTCACCCCGCCCGACCGGCTCACCGTGGCCCGCAGACTGCGCCTGACGGCGGCGGCCTCGCTCGTACCGGTGATTCCGGTACTGGTGGCACTGGTGCCGGGACTGCACGCGCTGGGTTGAGCACCTCAAACGTGAACGCGCCGTCGACGGCGGCGCGTTGGTCCTGTGCCTGGGTAACTGAGCGAGGGGAAGATGGAGTTGTGACGGGTAGTCACGAGGAAGAAGTCCTGGCCCGGATTGCCAAGGGGCTGGTCTACACCGAGTCGGAAGCGGCCTTCCAGGCCCCTCGGCGCCGCACGGAGCAGATCTTCGAGTACAACCACACGCCACCCTCCGCAGCGGAGAAGCGTCGCTCGCTGCTCGTCGAGATCCTCGGCTCGGTCGGTGAACGCACGGTGCTGCTGCCGCCGTTCCACGCGGGGTTCGGCAGCAACGTCCACATCGGCGACGACTTTTTCGGGAACGTGAACCTGACGTTCGTCGACGACGTGGACATCCGCATAGGCGATGGCGTCATGATCGCTCCCAGCGTGACGCTCACCACGACGGGACACCCGGTTCACCCCTCGCGACGCGTCGACTTCGGGCGGTTCTCCGAGCCGATCGTGATCGAGGACAAGGTGTGGATCGGCAGCAACGTGGTGGTTCTGCCCGGCGTCCGAATCGGATACGGATCGGTCATCGGCGCCGGCAGCGTCGTCAGCCGCGACATTCCCCCGATGTCCGTCGCGCTGGGAACACCCTGCCGGGTGGTCCGCTCCATCACCGACGAGGACCTCACCACACGCGCCGCCGGACACTGACCGACAGTGGCACGAGTACCCCCGGGTTCGCCTCCCGCCCCACCGTTGGGCGAGGATCACCCCATGCACAACCCGCCCGTCGACTCCCCGCCCCGGCCCAGCCTCCACCCCCGTGCCCCGCGCACGGCCCTGTGCAGCGCCCTGGTGCTCGGACTGAGCTCCGTCCTGCTCCTGGTCCTGGTCTGGGCCGAGTGGCATCCCCTGATCTCGCTCGACGGCGGTATCTCCCGCACCACGCACCGCTGGGCCGTCGCCGACCCCGGCGTCACCCAGGTCTGCCGCATCCTGACGGACTGGGTCTGGGACCCCCTGACCATGCGCCTGCTCGGCGCGGCGGTCGCCGGGTGGCTGGTGTGGCGGCACGCGGCCTGGTGGACGGCCGGATGGCTGGTCGTCACGTCGGCGGTCGGCACGCTGATCCAGCAGGGGCTGAAGGCCGCGGTGGGCCGCGCCCGCCCGGTCTGGCCCGACCCGGTCGACTCCGCGCACTACGCCGCGTACCCCTCCGGGCACGCGCTGACCGCGACCGTGATGTTCGGCCTCCTACTGTGGCTGCTGCACCGGCACGGCGTCGGCCCCGTCGTGTGGCGTACGGCGCTGGCGGTGACGGTGGTGTCCGTGGCGGGCGTGGGACTGACCCGGATCTGGCTGGGCGTGCACTGGCCCTCGGACGTCCTGGGCGGCTGGCTGCTCGGCTCGATGCTGGTGGCCCTGGCGATCGCGGCACACCAGCGCCGGCGACCCTGACAGGACCGCCCGGCACCGCCCGGCACCGCCCGGCACCGCCCGGCACCGCACCGATGATGTCGTCCCACCGGGGTTCATAGGATCATCCGCATGACGACCGTGCTGTTCGACTTCTCCGGGACCCTCTTCCGTATCGAGTCCGCGGAGTCCTGGCTGCGGGCCGTGCTGGACGCGGCGGGTGTCGCGTTGCCCGAGTCGGAGTTGCTGGCGAAGGCGGCGGCGCTGGAGACGGCCGGCGCGCTGCCGGGCGGTCCGGCTCCCGTCCGGGTGCCGGACGACCTCGCCGGGGCGTGGCGGGTGCGGGACGAGAGCGCGGCACTGCACCGGGCCGCGTACACCGGCCTGTCCCGTCAGGTGACGCTGCCGGATCCCGCGCTGCACGACGCGCTGTACGACCGGCACCGGACGCCGGCGGCCTGGACCCCGTATCCCGACGCACTGGACGTGCTGAACGGGTTGCGCGGGGGCGGAGTCCGGGTCGGCGTGGTCAGCAACATCGGCTGGGATCTGCGGCCGGTGTTCCGGGAGCACGGCCTCGACCGGTACGTCGACGCGTATGTGCTGTCGTACGAACACGGCGTGCAGAAGCCGGACCCGCGGTTGTTCATGGTCGCCTGCGAGACGCTGGGCGCCGATCCCCGCAGGACCCTGATGGTGGGCGACGACCGGCGGGCGGACGGCGGGGCGGCGGCGCTGGGCTGCGCGGTGCACTTCGTGGACCATCTGCCGACGGACGAACGCCCGCACGGCCTGCGACCAGTGCTGAACCTGGTGGGCAGCGAGGGCCTCAAGGGGCTCGAGGGCTGATCTGCTTCCCGTCGACGGTAGCCTCAGGCCACCATTGCGGGAAAAGCGCGCCCACTCTGGACGATCCCCCGCGTCGCCCAGAGCAGGCGGCAGCCCGGTCCGCTCCGTACGGAGTCGACCGGGACTCCCTGAGTATAGTTGGCTGGCAGCCAGTCAACCCAGGAGTTACAGGATGTGCCCGCGCAGCGCCTCGGTCAATGAAGAATTGCGGCGGCGTTCCCGGGAGCGGCTTCTGCAGGCGGCGGTGGAGCTCGTGAGCGAGCGCGGGTACGAGGCGACGACCCTCGCCGACATCGCGGACCGGGCCGGTTCGGCGCGCGGTCTGGTGTCGTACTACTTCCCCGGCAAGCGGCAGCTCGTGCAGTCGGCGGTGCACCGGCTGATGCACCGCACGCTGGAGGAGGCGCTCGAGCGGGAGCCGCACACCGAGGACGGCCGGGAGCGGATGGCGCGGGCCATCGACGCGATCCTGGGGCTGGCCCGGGACCGTACGGTGCTGATGCGCCAGCACATGGCGGGGCTGCTCCAGGCCGAGGGCTTCGTGCGGTGTCCGGAGCAGCAGCGGCTGGCCGAACTGCTGCGGGACACCGCCACCCGGCACGGGGCGCAGGACCTCGACCACGACTACCCGCTGCTGCGCGCCCAACTGATGGGAGCCGTCTACGCGTTGGTGCTGCCGAACGCGCCCCTGCCGTTCACGACCCTGCGCGCCGAACTGTTCGCGCGCTACCGACTCGACTGGGAGCAGGGGGTCCCGCCGGACGCCGAAGCGCCCGGCGGGAGAGGTGGCGCCGACACCGATCTGTCGCGCTTCTTCGCGACCGACCCGCCGGCCGGAGATCAGCCCTTACGGGACCGGCCTCCCGGGGACCGGCCTCCTGGGGACCAGCCTTCCGGGAATCGGCCCCCGGGGATCAGTCGAAGTAGTCCGGCTGGGTCTGGACGTTGAGCTCGCGCAGGTGGACCCGCTTCGCCGGATCGGTCCGCCGGTCGCTGAGCTTCAGCACGTCGAAGCCCTTGGCGATGTCGTTGGAGTAGATGTAGCCGTTGTAGTAGTACGCCGACCACGAGCCGCCGACCTGTAGTGCGTCCGTGCTGAGCGGACCGCGCTCGAAGTAGGCGATCTCCTTCGGCTGCGACGAGTCGGTGAAGTCCCAGACGGAGACGCCGCCTTGGTACCAGGCCTGGACCATGATGTCCTTGCCCTTGACCGGGATCAGCGAGCCGTTGTGGGCGACGCAGTTCTCCGTGTCCGCCTGGTGGCGCGGGATCTTGTAGTAGCTGCGGAAGACCAGCTTGCGCTTGTCGCCCTTGCCGACGATGTCGTAGATGCCGTCCGCGCCGCGGTCCGGGCCGATGGCCGCGTTGCAGGTGGCCGCACCGCCGCCGCCCAACTCGTCGGTGAAGACGACCTTGTTCGCCTTCTGGTTGAAGGTCGCCGAGTGCCAGAACGCGAAGTTCACGTTGTCCTGGACCCGGTCGATGACCTTCGGGTGCTCAGGGTCCTTGATCGAGAACAGGATGCCGTCGCCCATGCAGGCACCGGCGGCCAGTTCCTTCTCCGGCAGGACGGTGATGTCGTGGCAGCCGGTGGTCTTGGAGACGCCGGGGTTCGTGGGAGCGCCGGGGTTGCCGCCGCCGTCCGGACCCTCACCCGGGAAGAGGACGGGGAAGCCCACGAGCGCGGCCTTCTCCGGTGCGTTGCGCGGCACCTTGATGACCGAGATGCCGTCGTGCGGGGGCTGGCAGTCGGGGTAGGCGGCGTTCGGCGAGTACGAGGAGACGTAGACGTAGACGTTCTTGCGCTCGGGCACCAGGGTGTGGGTGTGCGAGCCGCAGGCGGTCTCCACGGCGGCGACGTACTTCGGGTTCGCCTTGTCGCTGATGTCGAAGACCTTCATGCCCTCCCAGGAGGACTTCTCGGTCACCGGCTGCGTGGTGCTGTTGCAACTGCTGTCGCTGCGCGAGGAGTCGGTCGACAGGAAGAGCAGGTTGCCCGAGACGGAGATGTCGTTCTGCGAGCCGGGGCAGAGCACCTGGGCCACGGTCTTCGGGGACTTCGGGTCGCTGATGTCGAAGATGCGGAAGCCGTCGTAGTTGCCGGCGAAGGCGTACTTGCCCTGGAAGGCCAGGTCCGAGTTGGTGCCGGGCAGGGCCTCCTTGGGGATGTTCGTCAGGTGCTCGATGTTGGCGGAGTGGACGATCTCGTCCTTGCCGGGTATCTCGCCCTCGGCGATCGCCTCGGCCGCCTCGGCCTGGACGCCCTGGGACACCTCGCGCTGCGCGGCCGGGCCGTCCCCCGGGTCGGGGGTCGCGGCCGCCGGTGCCGCCGTCAGGAGCGCGGCCAGGAGTCCGGCACACGCGGCTGCGACTCCCAGCCGTCTGCGGCGTGTTCGGGGATCGTTCAACAGGGTCACTGCATCCTCCCTCGTCGCCGTTCGGACAGGAACGGTTCACGGTGCTCCGAAGTATCGTCTTCATCATGCACATATCAAGGGTTGGCAACGCACTCGTAACGAGTCTTTCTGTTCAGCGGCGCGGCCGGTGATGCGAAGATCCCTACGAGGGCGGGTCCCCCTGTCCCCAACTCAGCCGTCCCAGGAGGTCGTTGTGCTCGTTCGCCGCGTGCCCCTCGCCGCAGCCTCGCTGCTGCTCGCACTCGCCCTCGCGGGCTGCGACTCCGGGGATGACGCCAAGTCCGGTGCGGCGAGCGGGCCTTCGGTGATCGCGCCGGGCAAGCCGGGCGAGGCGAACCGGACCCTCTCCGCCCAGGACGCGGCCGAACAGCGCGTCGACGACGACACGCCCAACTCGGCCGACGTCTCGTACGCGCAGATGATGATCGAGCACCACACCCAGGCACTGGAAATGGCCGAACTGGCCCCGAAACAGGCCCAGTCGACGACCGTCAAGGGGCTCGCCGCGCGGATCGGCGCCGCGCAGGGGCCGGAGATCGAGGCCATGAAGGCCTGGCTCTCGACCTACGGCAAGGAGACGGCGAGCACCGGGCACACGCACACGATGATGCCCGGCATGGCGACCGAGGCACAGCTCACCGAGCTGCGCGCGGCGCACGGCAAGGCGTTCGACGCGCTCTTCCTCACGCTGATGATCACCCACCACGAGGGCGCGCTCACCATGGCAGCGGACGTCAAGGCGAAGGGCAACAACGTGCGGATCGAGGAGATGGCGGACGACGTGGTCGCGCAGCAGACGAGCGAGATCACGCGGATGCGCGGAATGCAGTAGCCGAAGCCCCGTCCGCCTTACAACAGGCCGCGTCAGCGCCGGGCGTGACGTGGTGTCAGATATCCCGCGTCCCGCGCCTGCGCGATCAGTCTGAGCGACCGGCGTCGACTGTGCCCCGTCGCGCACATGACCGCGAGGACGGGGTCCACTCCCTCCCCCTGGGCCGCGCGGTACTCCTGCGCCACCAGCCACCGCCCCTCGACACCGCGCGGCCAGGCGGGGCGGGCACGACGGGGGACGACGGACCCGTCGACGCCGCCCACGTCCGCACCGTCCGCCACATCCTCCGCGCCCTCCGCCTCGGAGCCGTCCCCGTCGCAGTTCTCGAACAGGGGCCCCTCGATCCAGTCCGCGAGCACCGTCAGGTCGACGAGGGACAGGGCCGGCTGGGACCGGATGTCCTCGATGGAGACGCGGCCCTCGCAGACCACGGCGAGCAGTTCGACGCGCGCGCCGTCGGTGAACGCCAGCCGGACGTGGCACCAGGACGTGGCGCCCTCGCCCTCCTGGACCTCCCACGCGGGCCACACGGACACCGTGCCGTCCTCGGCGGAACGATCAGAAAGATTAAGAAACGATGCTTCTAGCACACACGCGACGTAACCACATGATCACTTTCCATACGATCGAACGCGCGCGCACCACGACCGCACAACACCCTGTCAGCGGAGCGGCGGGAGCCGGCCGGGGTCGATGTACGGGACACACGGCGGCAACGTCCGCGAAATCAACAAACTGTTCAAGACTCGTACGGTCTCGTGCAGTGTGATTGTCACCCCCCACCGATCTCGCCCTCGCCGCCGCTCTGGAGTGCCCATGGCTACGACCTCGCCCGTCCATCCCGTCGACGAGGTGCCGCCCGTACGGCAGTTGGCCGCGTTCGGGCTGCAGCACGTGCTCGCGATGTACGCGGGCGCGGTGGCCGTGCCGCTGATCGTGGGCGGTGCGATGAAGTTGTCGCCCGCCGATCTGGCGTACCTGATCACCGCCGACCTGCTGGTGTGCGGCATCGCCACGCTCATCCAGTGCGTGGGCTTCTGGCGGTTCGGCGTGCGGCTGCCGATCATGCAGGGCTGTACGTTCGCGGCGGTGTCGCCGATGGTGCTGATCGGGACGACGGGCGGCGGGCTGCCCGCGATCTACGGCTCGGTGATCGTGGCAGGGCTCGCGATCATGCTGCTGGCGCCCGTGTTCGGCAGGCTGTTGCGCTTCTTCCCGCCGCTCGTCACGGGCACGGTGATCCTGATCATCGGTGTCTCGCTGCTGCCGGTCGCGGGCAACTGGGTTGCGGGCGGGGTGGGTTCGGCGGACTTCGGGGCGCCGAAGAACATCGCGCTGGCCGCGTTCGTGCTCGTGGTGGTGCTGGGTGTGCAGCGGTTCGCGCCGGTGTTCCTGAGCCGGATCGCGGTGCTGATCGGCATCGTGGTGGGGCTCGCGGTCGCCGTACCGTTCGGTTTCACGGACTTCGACGGGGTCGGGGACGCCGACTGGGTCGGGATCAGCACGCCGTTCCACTTCGGCGCGCCCACGTTCGAGGCGTCGGCGATCATCGCGATGCTGGTCGTGGCGCTGGTGACGATGACCGAGACGACCGGCGACCTCATCGCGGTCGGTGAGATGACGGGCCGCGGGATCGAGCGGCGCACCCTGTCCGACGGCCTGCGCGCGGACGGCCTGTCGACCGTCCTCGGCGGTGTCTTCAACACGTTCCCGTACACGGCGTACGCGCAGAACGTCGGCCTGGTGGGCATGACCCGGGTGCGCAGCCGCTGGGTCGTCGCCACCGCGGGCGGCATTCTCGTCCTGCTCGGTCTGCTGCCCAAGCTCGGCGCGGTGGTGGCGGCCGTTCCGGCACCGGTGCTGGGCGGTGCCGGGCTGGTCATGTTCGGGACGGTGGCCGCGAGCGGGGTGCGCACCCTGGCCGGCGTCGTCTTCAAGGACAACCACAACCTGACGGTGGTGGCCGTCTCGGTCGCGATGGGCGTGCTCCCGGTCGGCGTGCCGACGATCTACGAGAAGTTCCCGGACTGGTTCCAGACGGTGATGAACAGCGGCATCAGCGCGGGCTGCGTAACGGCGATCACCCTCAACCTGCTCTTCAACCACCTTCCCGGCCAGAAGTCGTCCAGGAACGACCCTCAAACACCCTCGACGCCTTGAACCATGAAGGGGAAACCTCAACTCTTCGTGCAGACAGCCCCGTTGAGGGTGAAGGCTCCCGGTGCCGCGCTGTTGCCCGTGTGGTTCGCCTGGTAGCCGATGGTGACGCTCGCGCCGGGGGCGAGCGTCGCGTTGTACGTCGCGTTCGTCGCCGTCACCGCTCCGGAGGCCGGTGCGTACGTGGCGCCCCAGCCGTTGGTGATGGTCTGGCCGCTGGGCAGGGTGAAGCCGAGTTGCCAGCCGTTGACCGTGGCGGCGCCGGTGTTGGTGAGGGTCACGGAGGCGGTCAGACCGGTGCTCCAGGCGCTGGTCGTCGCCGTCACCCGGCAACTGCCGGGCTCGGGTTGCGGAGCCGGGCCCGAAGCGTCCAGGCCGAAGAAGGTGAGCGCGCGGGCGGCCATGCCCCAGGCGTACAGGTTGTGGCCGACGCCCTGGAGGCTGATGGCCTCCACCGGGGCCTGGTCACCCGTACCGCCGTACCGGGTACGGGTCCAGCCGGAGGCGGGTGTGTCGGTGGCGGCCGGGGTCTGGCTCACCCCCTGCACATCGGTCCACTGCTTGATCTCCTCGCCGAAGTTGGCGTAGCGCAGCGTGTCGTCCTCGGTGCCGTGCCACACCTGCATCCGCGGCCGGCTCCCGGTGTAGCCGGGGTAGGCCGCACGGACGAGGGCGCCCCACTCCGGCGCGGTGTGGATCACGGTGCCGCCGGAGCAGGCGCTGTTCCACTCGGAGCCGTCGGTGGTGGCGAAGCAGCCGAATGGCACGCCGGAGAAGGCCGCGCCGGCGGCGAACACGTCGGGGTAGTCGCCGAGCAGGACGTTGGTCATCATCGCGCCGGAGGAGATGCCGGTGGCGTAGACGCGGCTGGTGTCGGCGGCGTAGGCCGCGATCACCCAGTCGACCATCGACTTGATGCCTACGGGGTCGCTGCCGCCGCCGCGCCTGAGCGCCTGGGGCGAGGCGACGTCGAAGCACTTGCTGCTGCGCGTGACGGACGGGTAGACGATCACGAACCCGTACTGGTCGGCGAGTTGGGCGTATTCCGTGCCCGTGTACATGTTCGGTCCCGAGCCTCCGCACCAGTGCACGGCCACCAGGACGGCCGGGTGCGCGGTGACGGTGGCCGGTGCGTACACGTACATCTGGAGGTTGCTGGGGTTGGCGCCGAAGCCGGTGACCTCGGTGAGGGTGGCGGCGGGGACCGGCGCGGCGGCCTGGTTCCGGGCGGACGCCTGTGGTCGGGCGGTGGCCGTGGGGGCGGTGAGCAGGGCGGCGGCGAGCAGGAGCATCAGTGCCCCGCACAGCCAACGCAGCGCTCTCGCAGGTGAGTTGGACACGTGCTTGTCCCTTTCTGTAGCGGCTCGGGGGACGTCGTACGTGAGGTGCGTATGAGTGGGCAGGCGGGCGGAATCAGCAGGTGGAGTTCGTCTGGGTCACCAGGCCGAGCCGCCACGGGAGTTGGGAGTAGTCGCCGCTCGCGGCGGGATCCATGCCCTGGTAGAGGAAGCGCAGTCGGCAGGGGTCGATGGTGAGGGTCTGGTCGACTCCGTCGCGGATCAGCTCGCCGTGGCTGAAGTCCGTGGTCCAGGCCGACTGACCGGCCGCGAAGGTGACGTTGTCGGACCGGAGGAAGGAGTTGGCCTCGGTGTCGGCGAGCGGGGTCCATGTGCCGCCGAGGCTGTCGGCGGTCCAGGCCCGGAAGTAGCGGCGCCAGTCGGAACCGGTGGCCAGCGCCTCGACCAGCATCAGATACTTTCCGCTGTCGCCGAGGCGGTAGACGTTGCTCGCCTCGAAGAGGTCGAAGCGGTTGGGCTCGGACAGCACGATCTCGGTGTCGCCAAAGCCGTTCGGGAACTCGGCGCGGGTGGTGCGGGAGCGGTACTGGTGGCCGTTGTCGTCCGAGAAGAACAGGTAGCAGTCGCTGCGGTCACAGACGGTCCAGAAGTCCAGCCAGCCGCCGGTGCCCTTGTTGTCGAGGACGACCTGCGGCTCGGCGTCGAAGAAGTACTTCGGCGCGCTCCAACTCGCGGGGTTCGCGGGGTCCTTGGTGGTCGAGTAGGACGGCGGCCCGGTCTGGTAGACCATGTACCAGGTCTTCTGCGGCGCGAAGTAGAACACCTGGGGTGCGGCGGCGTACCGGTTGCCGATGTTCGGGTTGGTGTCGAGGAAGGTCTGCGGAGCGGCGGCGGCCTGCGACCAGTCGGTGAAACTGGTGTGCCCCAGGCTCCACGCCCCGGCGGTGTTGGCAGTCGTGAAGTAGACGTGCCAGCGGTTCTTGTAGCGGAAGACCGTCGGATCCTTCACCGAGACGATCGGGTGGGTGGCGTCCGGCTTGGGGCTGATCAGCGGCCCCGTCGAGGTCCAGGCGAAGGAGCCGGGGAGCGGCCCGGCCCGCTCCGGGGACGTGGTGGTCGCGCCGGCGGGCCCCGGCGACAGGACCAGGCCGGTGACGGCGATCAGGAGCAGGACCAGCCCTGCGGTGAACGTACGCGTGCGCGGAGTCGGCATCGACTCGCCCCTCTCTGACAGGCCATGAAGGGAAGCGTGCGCATCGCATGGTGGCATGCGCATGCCTGCCATGGAAGCGCTCCCACGCCAACTGCCCGGAAGCCCTTGCCAGTTGGCCGGAGCCGGGCAGGGGTGGCCGAATACGTTCTGCGCAAAGCGTTGACTAGAAAGCGCTTACCCCCTACGTTCCGTTCAGCAGTGTGACCGAGCCGCTCGCACCGATCTCGCACCGACCCCCACACGGGGCCGCACTGCCCGTGCACGACGTTCAGTCATACGTACGTCATTCACATACATGTGTCACTTGCCTCCCCGAAGGGACGCACCCGCATGCGCACAAGCCCCCCACGTACACACGCGCAAAGGTCCGCTCTCATGGCGGTGGCCGCCGCTCTCGGCACGGCGGCGGTCCTCGCGCTCCCCCAGGCGGCCGGTGCCGCCGACAGCTCGCCGGTCGGGTTCGGCGCCGGCACGACCGGCGGCGGCAGCGCCACCGCGGTCACCGTCTCGACCGAGGCCGCCTTCAGGACCGCGGTGGCCGGCAGCGCGGCGAAGGTCGTGAAGGTCAACGCCCTTGTCCCGCTGAGCGGTCAGGTCGACATCGGGTCCAACACCACGGTCCTGGGCGTCGGTTCGTCGTCCGGGTTCACCGGGGGCGGGCTGCGGCTGAAGAAGGTGACGAACGTCGTCGTCCGCAACCTGAACATCAGCAAGCCGCTCAAGCCCGCCGACGGCATCGAGGTGCAGGCCTCGACGAAGGTGTGGATCGACCACAACTCCTTCTCGGCCGACCGCGATCACGACAAGGACTACTACGACGGCCTGTTGGACATCAACCACGCCTCGGACTACGTGACGGTGTCCTGGAACACCTTCAAGGACCACTTCAAGGGCTCGCTCGTCGGCCACAGCGACAACAACGCGAGCCAGGACACCGGGCACTTGAGGGTGACGTACCACCACAACTACTTCAGCAACGTCTACTCGCGCATCCCCAGTCTGCGCTTCGGCACCGGCCACTTCTACGACAACTACGTCGTCGGGGCCGAGACGGCCGTCCACTCGCGCATGGGCGCCCAGATGCTCGTCGAGAACAACGTCTTCCGTTCGACGGTGGTCGCCGTCACCACCAGCCGCGACAGCGACGCGGACGGCTACGCCAACCTGACCGGCAACGACCTCGGCGGAGCCGCGACCGAGGTCTCGCAGGTCGGGACGTTCACCAAGCCGCCGTACAGCTACACCGCCGAGCCCGCCTCGTCCGTCGTCGCCTCGGTGACGTCCGGCGCGGGCGCCGGAAAGCTCTGACCGCCCGGAGCACCGCCCCCACCCCCACTCCGAAGACTCCGAAGACCCTCAAAACCCTCAAGGCTCTGGAAGAAGGCATCGCGACATGACTTCACCAGCACTCTCACCGACACCTGCACCTCGGCGCGCGCGTGGGCGCACCCGTGGGCGCGCCCTCACCGGCGGGCTGGCCGCCGTCGGCCTCACGGTTGGGATGATCATGACTAGCGGGGCGCTCACCCCCGCGAGCGCCGCCACCTGGCCCAGCGCGAACGGCAGCCAGGCGGTCACCGCCACCATCCCCGTCTCCGGCACCAAGGACTACGGGATGAAGCGCCTCTACGGCAGCGGCGACCTCGGCACCGGCGGCCAGAGCGAGGACCAGGACCCGATCCTGGAACTCGCGGCCGGCGCCGTCCTGAAGAACGTCATCATCGGCGCGCCCGCCGCCGACGGCATTCACTGCAAGGGCAGTTGCACGCTTCAGAACGTCTGGTGGGAGGACGTCGGCGAGGACGCGGCGACCTTCCTCGGCTCCTCGTCGTCCAACGTCTACAGCGTCTCCGGCGGCGGGGCGAAGGAGGCCAGCGACAAGATATTCCAGTTCAACGGCGCTGGGACGCTGAACGTCTCGAACTTCGCCGCGCGGAACTTCGGTACGTTCGTGCGCAGTTGCGGAAACTGCAAGAGCGGCCAGTACAAGCGCACGATCAACCTCAACACCATCGAGGCGACGTACAAGGGAAGCAAGCTCGTCGGCATCAACACCAACTACGGCGACAGCGCGACCCTGAAGAAGATCACGATCGTCGGGGACAGCAGCAAGAAGATCATCCCGTGCCAGAAGTACATCGGCAACAACACGGGCAAGGAGCCGACTACCAACGGCACCGACGCGGACGGGACTTACTGCAAGTACTCGTCGTCCGACATCACCTACAAGTAGTCCCGCGCACCGTTCCCCCCACGGTGAGAAGGCGGCCGTACGAAGCGTCCCCACCCGGCGCTTCGTACGGCCGCCGCCGTGTGTGTCGCGGACGGGATCCTGGAGCGGAGGCCTCCCGTCCCGAACTGATCGTTCTCACCTGTGAGTCATCGCTCGATTCCGATTCGTTGTCAGTGGCGTGGTGCAGACTCGTGATCAGTTGGCGCTTCTCGCACTTCGTCCGGGGGAGGACAACGTGTTCACGGGGATCGACGAGATCGACTGGGCCTCACTGCGACACGCGTACGGCAGCGCGCGGGACGTGCCCGCGCTGCTCAGAGGGCTGGCCTCCGCCGAGCCCGGCGAGCGGGCGGCGGCGCTGGACCGCATGTACGACGCGGTGCACCACGAGGGCAAGGTGTACGACTCGACGCTCGCCTGCGTTCCGTTTCTACTCGCGCTCGCCGCCGACGAGCGGGTGCGGGAGCGGGGCGGGCTGGTGGAGCTGTTGGTGAGCATCGGGGAGTGCGCGGACGCCGCCGTGCAGGAGGGCGCCGACGTCTTCGTCCGGCTTGCCGGGGATCCGGACCCGGGGGTGCGCCGGGCGGCGGCCGCGGCGGTCGTGCGGTTCCTCGACGAACCGGCACGCGTCCTCGCCTTGTTACGGGAGCGGCTCGCGGTCGAGCGGGACGACCGGCTCGTGATCGTCCTCGTCGAGAACCTCGGCCACTTCGCGCGACGGCATCCCGGGCGGGCCGCCGAGGCGGTGGAACTGCTCGCCGCGCAGAGCGGTCCGCCGTACGGTCCGGGACCGCGCCTGGCCGCGCTGGGCCAGCTCGCGACCTGCGCTCCCGGGCGACTTCCGGCCGATCTGGTGCCGACGGTCCTCGGACTGCTCGGGGAGCGGTCCGCGCACCACCCCTGCCGCCCGGGCGCGGCGGGCGCGTCCGCCGTGCACTCCCTCGTCGACCGGTTACGGCGCCTGCGACCGTCGGACGAGGAGGGGACCCGGCTGCTGCGCACCCTGCACACGGCGCTCGACGACCGGCTGCCGGACCGGATCGCCCTGCTGCACGGGCAGTTGCGGAGCCCCTGCCCGACCGACCGGTGCAACGCCGTGCTGCTGGCCGCCGCGCTGCTGCGGGAGTGGCGGGGCGACCACAGTGCGACGGTGGCGTTGATCGGGGAGCAACTGCGCCCGGAGGCGGGCGAGGACGAGGGGCGGTTACAGGACACGGCAGTGTCCGTCCTCGCCGAGCTGTTCACGCTCGCCGCCCCGGCCGCCGACCGCCTCCACGCGCTGGTGGCCGCGCGCCCCGACCAGTGGATACGGCGGTGGCGGCCCGAGACGCCCCTGCTCGCGGGGCCGTTGCACGCGCTGGCCAGGAGCGGGGACGCACGGGCGGTGCCCGTCCTGGCCCAGGTGCTGGCCGGGCCGGTCGTTCCCCGGGACCTGGGAACCGCCGTCGCGGACCTCGGCGCCCCGGCGGCCCCGCTCGTGCCGGCCCTGCGGCGGGCGCTCGCCGCCGTGCCGCTCGACTCCCCCGACACGGCTACGCCGCTGCTGTCCGCGCTGCGGGCACTGCGCGACGCGGCGGCCGTGCCCGAGGTGCTGCGGCTGCTGACCGCCGCCCGAACCGGCACCGGGGAGCGGCACATACCGGCCGCCCTCGAGGCGCTGGGCGCGTTCGGGGCGGGTGCGCGCGAGGCCGTACCGGTGCTGCGTGGGCTGCTGGCCGGCGAACACGCCCTCGCTGCGGCGGACGCCCTGTGGGCCGTCGAGGGTGACGCCTCCGCCGTCCTGCCCGTCCTGCTACGGGAGTTGGGGCACGAGGATCCCCGGCAGCGGGCGCTCGCCGCGCGCTCGCTTGAACGGCTCGGCCCCGAGGCCCACCCTGCGCTGCCCGCGCTGCGCCGGGTGATCGAGACGGGCGACGGGGCGGAGCGGGCGGCGGCCGGATGCGCGGTCTGCCGGATCACCGGGGAGGTGCAGCCGGCCGTCGGCGGGGCGCTGCGCTCCGCCTGGGCAGAGCACCCCCCGACGCGCACCGCCATAGCCGCCTGCCTCACCGCCCTCGGCCCCACGGCCGCCGCACCACTACGCGACCTGGCCGCGACGGAACTCACCCTCCACCGCCGCCACACCACCACCCGCCCCGGCGGCCACCGCAGCCACGACATCCCAAGAGACGAGGCCTTGTTGAGGCTGTGCCGGGCGCTGGTGAAGGAGACGTAACCAGCCAGCCGACCGACCGCCCCGGGGCTGCACGGCTCCGCCCGGACGTCGGACGCCCGCCGTGCCGTCAAACCTCCGCCCCGCCCAGCTCCCATGCCGGATCAGCCTGTCGGGCGGCCCCAGAGTGTGTCGAAGTGGGCCCAGTCGGTGTCCCATTGGGCTACTCGGCGGCGTTCGAGGCGGCCTCGTAGGACGCGGCCGCCGGTGAAGGGGAGGGTCGCCGCGGCCACGCCGGCGACGCCGCCGACCAGGGAGGCGCGGAGTCTGGCCTGGGCGGCGGTGGCCGGTTCGGTCACCATGCGGCCCTGGCGGTCCGTCCAGACCGTGACCGGGGTGCCGGCCGCGCTGCCGGGGCCGACGCGGACCTGGCCGGTGTGCGCGGAGCCGTCCGGCCCCGTCCAGCCCACCTTCGCCCACACCCGATCGCCGCTGGCGGAACCGCTCGCGGCGACCTTGCCCGGGGCCTGCTCGGACAGTCGCCCCACGAGGGGTCGCCACTCGACGCGTTCCCGCGCCAGGCCGTGTTCGACGGACCCTGCGGTCGTCAACCCCGCCAGCACCCCGGCGAGGACGGTCAGCGCCCACACCCCGAGCACGACCCAGGACTCCACCATGTCGGCGCGACGCTTGAGCGGATTGCGCCGCCAGCGCCACAGCCACACCTTCGGACCACGGAACGCCATCGAAGGCTTCCTCCTCATGAGCACATGAACATCCCGGCCGCCCTCCCATACGGGGCAGGCGGGCCGGATGCTCAGGACGACTCCCTCGTCCCGACGTTCCCATGGCCGCACCGCCCGCGCAGGCGTCCCGGCGAAAGTGGCCGATGTCATGCGGTCCCGGCCCACCGTCCCCGCTGTGACCTGCGGCGACGAACTGTCCAGAGGTGACTGTCAGTGGCGGGGTGCAGACTGGCTGGTGTCTGGGACGAAGAGGTCGAGGACACAGTGGAGGTGATCGGCATGAGTGAGGTACTGCTCGCCGTGGGCACGCGTAAAGGCCTGTTCATCGGGCGGCGGCGGGGCGGCGCGTGGGGGTTCGACGAAGCCCCCTGTTTCAACGCGCAGGCGATCTACTCGGTCGCCATCGACACCCGCGGTGACCGCCCGCGGCTGCTGGCCGGCGGCGAC
The DNA here is from genome assembly GCF_900110755.1 of Streptomyces sp. yr375. GTDB lineage: Bacteria > Actinomycetota > Actinomycetes > Streptomycetales > Streptomycetaceae > Streptomyces. The sequence continues at coordinate 51,870 of NZ_FOFF01000020.1, read as the reverse complement.
AGCGCGCACTGGGGCCCGTCGGTGTTCCACTCCGACGACCTGGGCCGGACCTGGACCGAACCGGCGAAACCGGCCGTCAGGTTCCCGCGGGACACGGACGCCTCGCTGGAGCGGGTGTGGCAGTTGCACCCGGCGGCGGCCGAACGGGACGTGGTGTACGCGGGCACGGAACCGGCCGCGCTGTGCCGCTCGGAGGACCGCGGCGAGAGCTTCGAGTTGGTGCGCCCGCTGTGGGAGCACCCCACGCGCGGGAAGTGGGTGCCGGGCGGCGGCGGGGAGGGCCTGCACACGGTCCTCACCGACGCCCGCGACCCGCAGGCGGTGACCGTGGCCGTGTCGACCGCCGGGGTGTTCCGCACGACCGACGGCGGCGCGAGCTGGGCGCCGTCCAACTCCGGTGTGTCCGCGGTGTTCCTGCCGGATCCGAACCCGGAGTTCGGCCAGTGCGTGCACAAGGTCGCGAGGGACGCGGTGAACCCGGACCGCCTCTACCTCCAGAACCACTGGGGGGTCTACCGGAGCGACGACTCGGGCCGGGAGTGGACCGACATCGGCGCGGGTCTGCCCTCCACCTTCGGCTTCGCCGTCGCCGCGCACCCGACCCGCGGGGACACGGCGTACGTGTTCCCGATCAACGCCGACGTGGACCGGGTGCCCGCCGATCACCGGTGCCGGGTCTTCCGCACGGCGGACGCGGGCAGGAGCTGGGAGCCGCTCACGGCCGGCCTGCCCCGGGAGGACCACTACGGGACGGTCCTGCGCGACGCGCTCCGCACGGACGACGCGGATCCGGCCGGCGTGTACTTCGGCAACCGCAACGGCGAGGTGTTCGCCTCCGCCGACGACGGCGACAGTTGGCAGCAGTTGGCCTCGCACCTGCCGGACGTCCTGTGCGTACGGGCCGCGGTGGTCGGATGAACCGGACCACGCGGACCAGGCGGACCATGCGGATGAGGCGTACGCGGCGGCAGGGGCGGGCGCCCGGCTTTGGCCACTGGTTGATCACCGCTGCGTGTACGGCAGTAGGGTGACGCCGTGGCACCACGACCCTTGCATGAGATCGTCGAACCCGGCTGGGCGAAGGCCCTCGAACCCGTCGCCGGAAGGATCGCCGAGATGGGCGATTTCCTGCGCGCGGAGATCGCCGCGGGACGCACCTACCTCCCGGCCGGACAGAACGTCCTGCGGGCCTTCCAGCAGCCGTTCGACGACGTCCGCGTCCTGATCGTCGGACAGGACCCGTATCCGACGCCGGGGCATGCCGTGGGACTGTCGTTCTCGGTCGCTCCGGAGGTCCGCCCGCTGCCCGGCAGCCTGCTCAACATCTACCGGGAGCTGAACACCGACCTGGGGCTCGCCCAGCCGTCCAACGGCGATCTGACGCCGTGGACGCAGCAGGGGGTGCTGCTGCTCAACAGGGCGCTCACCACGGCCCCGCGCAAGCCGGCCGCGCACCGCGGCAAGGGCTGGGAAGAGGTCACCGAGCAGGCGATACGGGCGCTGGCGGCGCGCGGCAAGCCCCTGGTGTCCGTCCTGTGGGGCCGCGACGCCCGCAACCTGCGTCCGCTGCTGGGGGACCTGCCCTCGGTGGAGTCCGCGCACCCCTCCCCGATGTCGGCCGACCGCGGCTTCTTCGGCTCACGGCCGTTCAGCAGGGCCAACGACCTGCTGGTCCGGCAGGGAGGTCAGCCGGTGGACTGGCGCCTGCCGTGACCGGCCGCGGCATCCTCGCCGTGGATTCGGGCGGCTCCGGGCTGCGGGTCGCCCTGGGAACCGCCGAGCGCGGCGCCCTCGCCCGACGCTCGTCCCCGGTGCCCGTGCGCACCGGCGCGCGGGGCATCGACCCGGATCACCTGATGGCGCAACTGGTGCCGCTGGTACGGGCGTTGACGGACGAGAGCGGTGTCCCGCCGCTCCCCATGCCATCCACCGCCGTCGTGGGCGCGGCCGGGCTCGGCACCCTGGGCGCCGCCCTGCGCGCCGAGCTCCCGGGCGCCCTGGCCCGCGAGTTCGGGATCCGTACGACCGCGCTGGCCGCCGACGCCGTGACCGCCTACGTCGGCGCGCTGGGGGCGCGGCCGGGCGCGGTGGTGGTCGCGGGCACGGGCCTGATCGCGCTCGGCACGGATCTGACGGCATGGCAGCGGGCGGACGGCTGGGGCCATCTGCTGGGCGACTGCGGGGGCGGCGCCTGGATCGGCCGGGCCGGACTGGAAGCCGCCCTGCGCGCGTACGACGGGCGGCCCGGCGGATCCGCGCCGCTGCTGTTCCGCGCCGAGGAGCGGTTCGGGCCGATGCCCGGGCTGCCCGGGCTGCTCTACCCGCGCCCGGACCGTCCGGCCGTCCTCGCCTCCTTCGCGCCCGACGTGGCCGGTTGCGCTCCGGACGACCCGGTCGCCGCCGGCATCCTGCGCACGGCGGCCCGACACCTGGCCGAGTCCGCAGCCGCCGTATGCCCGCAGGGCGGCGAGCCCCGGATCGCGCTCACCGGGGGCCTGTTCGAGATCGGCGACCCCCTCCTCGTCCCGCTGGAGGGCGAGTTGGCGAGGCGGCTGCCGCACGCGCTGCGGGTGCCGGCCGAGGGCGATCCGCTGGACGGGGCCGTACGCATCGCCTCCGCACTGGCGACGGGCGCGCTCAGACTGCCGGATGAGGAGAGCCTGCTGTCGGTGGTGCGGCAGACGTAATGCAGGGGGCGTAGGGAACGTACGTCAACGTACGGCATGATGCGAAAAGGGAGATTACTCCCTTCGAGGGCACGTCGCCCGGAAAACACGCTGATCACTTCTGATCCGCACGTAACTCATCAGACAAAACCGGACGGATACCGCTCACCTGCACCCTCCCCGAACAGGGGAGCCCAAGAAGCCAGTAACATGCGTCGCCATGAGCTCCCCCACTGGGCCCGCGTCCGGCCTGCCAGTACGAATGCCGCGACCTCGCCAGCCCGGGCGGCACCGCCGACCCGAGCCGCTGGCGGCTCCCGAGGGCGCGCCCTCGCTCGTGCTCGCGGTGCCGGGCAGGCCGAGTGCCGCCGTCCGCGGTCTCGCCGAGGAGATCGTGAGCATCGCCCGCTCCGAGCTGCCCGGCCTGGACGCGCGCATCGGCTACCTCGACGGGGACGACGCCGAGTTCCCCACCCTGCAGTCCATGCTGCGGTACGCCGCCGAGGAGCGCACCGCGCGCTTCGAGCACGCGCGTGCGGCCGGTCTGGACGTCAAGGAGCCCGACGGCCCGGTCGCCGTCGTCGTGCCGCTGCTGGCCGGCCCCGACGGCGCGCTGCTGCGCCAGGTCCGCCAGGCCGTCATGGAGAGCCGGATCGCGGCCGAGCTGACCGATGTGCTCGGCCCGCACCCGCTGCTCGCCGAGGCGCTGCACGTGCGGCTGTCGGAGGCGGGGCTGGCCCGCGCGGACCGTGCCCGGCTGTTCACCGTGGCGACGGCCGCGGACGGCATCATCCTGGCCTCCGTGGGCGGCGAGGAGGCCGTGCAGGCGGCCGGGATCACCGGCATGCTGCTCGCCGCGCGTCTCGCCGTGCCGGTGATGGCGGCGGCTCTCGACCAGGAGGGGTCCATCGCCTCGGTCGCCGAGCAGCTCCGTTCCTCCGGCTCCCAGCAGTTGGCGCTGGCGCCGTACCTGATCGGCCCGGAGATCGACGCCACGCTGATAGACGCGGCGGCCAAGGAGGCGGGCTGCGCAGCCGCCGAGGCGCTCGGCCCGTACCCGGCCATCGGCAAGCTCGCGCTCGCCAAGTACACGACCGCCCTGGGCATCGCCCCACCGCAGCCGCAGGGCGCGCCGGTCCGCTGAGACCACCGTCAGGACGCAGTACGACACGAAGGGCCCGCACCTGGCGAGGTGCGGGCCCTTCGTCGTGCGCGCGACAGGGGCGTGGGCGGGGTCAGCCGAGGATCACGCAGGACGCGGCGGGGACCGCGATCGAGCCGCCGCGCCGGGGCAGGCCGGTGGCCGGGTCCAGGGTGAACCAGGTGACGTCGCCGGAGCGTTCGTTCGCGACGTAGAGGAAGCCGCCGAAGGCGTCGACGGCGATCGCGCGCGGCCAGTGTCCGGCGCAGGGCACCGTGCCGGCCAGCCGCAGGGCCTCTCCCCCGCCCTCCACGGCGAACACGGAGAGGACGTCCTCGCCGCGGGTGGCGGTCCAGACGAACCGGCCGTCGGGCGAGACGACGAGGCCCGAGGGGTAGGCGTCGCCGGCCGGGGCGCCGGGCAGGACGGCCGTCTCGGCGAGGGGTTTCAGCGAGCCGTCGGCGGCGTCCCAGCGGCAGACGGTGACGGTCGGGGTGAGTTCGTTGACGACGTAGGCGTACTCGCCGCCGGGGTGGAAGGCCAGGTGGCGGGGTCCGGAGCCGGGGCGCAGCGCGTGCTCGCCGTGCAGGACGGGGCTGCCGTCGCGCAGGGCGCACACCCGCACGGAGTCCGTCCCGAGGTCCACGCTGACCGCCCACCGGCCGCTCGGGTCGGGCTGCACCTGGTGGGCGTGCGGGCCCTGCTGGCGTCGGGTGTGCGGGCCGGAACCGGTGTGCCGCAGGACGCCGGAGGCGACGCGGGCGAGGGTGCCGTCCGGGCGGAGCGGGACGGCGGTGACGCTGCCGGAGCCGTAGTTGGCGGTGAGGACGTGGCCGTCGAACACGCTGAGGTGGGTGGGGCCGCTGCCGCCGACCGGCACCGGCGGCCCGATCGGCTCCGGGGCGTCGCCGGTGACCCGGTAGGCGGCCACCGCGCCGTCGGTCGTCTCGCTGACCGCGTACAGCGTGTCGCCGTCGGCCGACAGGGCCAGGTAGGAGGGGTCGGGGACGCCGTTCACGCTGCTCAGGACGGTGAGCGCGCCGTCGGTCGGGTCCACGGCGGCGGCCACGATCCCGGGCCCTCCAGCCGCCGTGAACGAGCCGATGAACGCCCGCTGTCGCCTTCCGCCGAGGTCTGCCACCGCTGTCCCCTCCCGGGTCGCCGCTGCCGCTGCTGACGCCGCGGCTCGAGGCGACCGTAGCAGTCGATCACGAACGGTCTAGACCAGCCACGCTCGCCCGACACCGCCCCAGGCACCGTTCGGGGCCCGGCGCGCGCCGCGAAGGGGCCCGGCGAGTTCGAGGAGTGCCTGCTCCAAGGCGTGGAGGTGGGCCAGCACGGGTTCGTGCGGTGCGGCACTGTGCGGCGGGGCGAGGGTCTTCCCCGCGTGGCGGGGCGGTCCATCAGTAAGCGTTTCGACGGCGACCTCGACGCCGTGGAGGCGGGCCGGTTCCGGTGCGGCAGTGTGCGGCGCGGCGACGGACTCCTCCGCGCGGCGGGGCAGTCCGTCGGCCAGCGAGGTGGTGAGCGTCTCGACGGCGACCTCGACGCCGTGGAGGCGGGCCGGTTCCGGTGCGGCAGTGTGCGGCGCGGCGACGGACTCCTCCGCGCGGCGGGGCAGTCCGTCGGCCAGCGAGGTGGTGAGCGTCTCGACGGCGGGCTCGACGCCGTGGAAGCGGGCCAGTACCGGTGCGACAGCGTGCGACGCTGCCACGGTCTCCCCCTCGCGGCGGGGCCGTCCGTCGACCGGCGGGGTAGTAAATGTCCCGATGGCGGCCTCGACGCCGTGGAGGCGGGCCAGTTCCCGTGCGGCACTGTGCAGCGGGGCGGCGGCTCCCTCCGCGCGGCGGGGCGGTCCGTCGGCGGGCGGGGTGGTGAGCGTTTCGACAGCGGCCTCGACGCCGTGGAGGCGGGCCGGTTCCGGTGCGGCAGTGTGCGGCGCGGCGACGGACTCCTCCGCGCGGCGGGGCAGTCCGTCGGCGGGCGGGGTGGTGAGCGTTTCGACAGCGGCCTCGACGCCGTGGAGGCGGGCCGGTTCCGGTGCGGCAGTGTGCGGCGCGGCGACGGATTCCTCCGCGCGGCGGGGCAGTCCGTCGGTGGACGGGGTAGTGAGCGTCTTGACAGCGGCCTCCACGCCATCGAAGCGAGCCAGGGCCAGTGCGACAGCCTGCGGCGCGGCGACGGGCTCCCCCGCTCGGCGGGGCCGTTCGTCGGCCGGCGGGGTGGTGAGTGTTTCGACAGCCGCTTCGACTCGCCAGCAGGCGGTGACGAGGCGGGCGTCGTGGGAGGCCTCGGGGTCGGCGGCGACCGAGGTGAGTCCGCGTACCTCGCGGGCGCAGTCGTCGAGGAGCTCGAGGATGTGCCGGGCGCGGCCCTTGCGGGCGCGCAGCGGGCTGAGGGGATGCACCAGGGGCGCGAGGGACTGGCGGACCCGGGCGAGGATCTGTTCCAGTTCGGCCACCCGTCGGGCCGGGTCCGCCGTCGGGGAGCCGGCGAGCCGGGCGGCGGCCTCGGCGGTGCAGGCGTGCACGCAGCGCAGGGCGCGCTCCACCCATGCGTCGGTGACGGAGTGCGTGGTCACCGGGAGCACCAGCAGCACCGCCAGTACCGCGCCCAGCGCGCCCACGGCCGTCTCGGTGACCCTCAGCGCGAGCAGCGCCGGGTCGAGGAGGCCGAGCAGGCCGTACAGCGCGCTGGCCAGGACCGTGACGGCGAGCATCATCCACGTGTAGGAGACGGCGGCGGAGTAGAAGATCCCGAAGACGGCGACCGTGACGATCACGGCGGTCGCCACCGGTTCCCCGTGCAGGGGCAGGGCCACGACCAGGCCCAGCACGATGCCGATGACGGTCCCGAGGAACCGCCGGAAGCCCCGGATCAGGGTCTCGCCGCGCGAGGTGGTGTTCACGAACACCCACCAGGTGGCGCCGACCGCCCAGTACCACCGCTGGTCGGACAGTGCCTGCCCGACGACGAGGGCGATCCCGGCGCCCGCCGTGGCCTGGATCGCCTGCCGGGTCGTGATCCGCGCCAGTCCCCAGCCGCCGGTCGGCGGGGCGACGGCGGCCACGGGCACCGGTCGTCGCCGCTCGTAGCACCACAGCCCGAACCGCACCGTCGACGACGCCGCCAGCGACAGCAGTACGGCCGCGTAGAGCTCGGGCAGTTGGCCGGGGACGGTGTGCAGGAACTGCGCGGCGAAGAAGGTCATGAACGCGAACACGCCGAGCGAGTGCCCGCGCGGTCCCCAGCGCCTGGCGTACGCGCCGGCCCCGACGACGGCGAGGAAGGCCAGGTCACGGGCGACGGGCAGGTCGTGCAGGACGGCCGCGAGGGCGAGCACCGGAAGCCCGACGGCCGGGAGCAGCGCGGTGGTCACGGCCTGCCCGCGCACCGTCGCGTCGGTCACCGTAAACAGGGCGAGCAGGGCGGCCAGACCTCCGGTGATGGTCGCCGGCATGGAGCGCCCGGCCAGCGCGCACAGTACGACGGCGAGCCCGATGCCCAGCACGGCCCGGGCGGCGAACCGCAGCCGCGCCTGCCCCGGATCCGGTGCCATGAACGCCCTCTTCAGCAACCTGTCCCGCCCTTTCCCCACCCTGGCGCACCGCGGACGCGCCACGGCATGAGAAAGGCGCCGCGGAGTCCGCAGCGCCATCGATACCGCTATCTCAACACCTGGACGGCTGATGGTTCAACCGGGGGTGGAAATGCTGGGCCAATGGCCCAGTGCGGACGTCGCGTCCGCCGCCACCGGTCGGCCAACGGCCCGCCTACACGGCCTACGCGCCCCCCGCTGCTCAGTGGCCCAGTCCCGCGCCCCCGTCGACCGGGATCACTGCGCCGCGCACGTAACCGGTGCCGGCAGCGGCGAGGAACGCCACCGCGTCGGCGACCTCGTCGGGGTGGCCCAGGCGGCCGGCCGGGGTGCGGGCGAGCAGGTGCCGGCGCTGCTCCTCGGTGAGCGCGCGGCTCATGTCGGTCTCGGTCAGACCGGGGGCCACCACGTTGCAGGTGATGTCCCGGGCCCCGAGTTCATGGGTCAGCGACCGGGCGAAGCCGACCAGTCCCGCCTTCGCCGCCGCGTAGTTGGTCTGCCCGGCCGCGCCGTGCAGGGCCGCCGTGGAGGAGATCAGGACGATACGGCCGTGGCCCTGCCGCAGCATCCCGCGCACCGCGCGCCGCACGACCCGGAACGCTCCGGTGAGGTTCGTGTCGATCACGGAGGTGAAGTCCTCGTCGCTCATCCGCATCAGCAACCGGTCGTTGGCGAACCCCGCGTTGGCGACCAGGACGCCGACCGGACCGTGCGCGGCCTCGGCCTCCTTGAACGCCTGGTCCACCTGCTCGCTGTCCGTCACATCGCACCGTACGGCGAGGAGGTCGTCGGCGGCGGGTGGCGCTTCGCCCCGGTGGGTGACCGCGACCCGGTCTCCGGCCGCCGCGAAGCGCCGGGCGATGGCGAGTCCGATGCCCCGGTTCCCGCCGGTCACGAAGACCGACCGGGCCGCCGTGTGTGCGCTGTTCTCTGCGAGGTTCTCTGCGAGTTCGGTCATTGCGCGTCCCTGCCGTTTCCGTTTGCTGCGGGCTCATCGGCCGCTTTGCGTGCGCGCAGGCCCCCGGCGGCCACGACGCACCCGACGAGGGCCAGTACGGCGGTCCAGAAGGTGGCCGTGTACATGGCGTCGAGGAAGGCGCGGTCGGCCATGGCCGCGAGTTCCGGCAGGCGCAGTGAACCGGCCAGTGAGCGGGCCGCCTCGGCCGAGGTGCGGGCCTGTTCCTGCGCGGCCGGGGGGAGTTCGCCCGCCGCGCCGGGCAGTGTGGCGTCCGCCATGCGGTCCCGGTACACGGCGGAGAGGATCGAGCCGGTCATCGCCACCCCGAGCGTCCCGCCGACCTGCCGGGTGACGCTGTTGACGGCCGATCCCGCGCCCGCGAGCTGCGGCGGCACCCCGCTCATCATCACGGCCGTGACCGGCGTGCCGACCAGACCCATGCCGAACCCCTGCACGAACAGCAGGACGACGACGACCGGGATCGGGGTCCCGCCGTCGAACCACAGGTAGCCGACATAGGTGGCCGCCGTGGCCAGGACGCCGGCCGCGACCGTCCACCGGTCCGACAGCAGCCTGCTCATCGCCGGGGACGCCTGGCTGCCCAGGACGATGCCGACCGCGGCGGCGATCATCACGAGGCCGGCGTCGGCCGGGGACAGCCCGCGCGGTCCCTGGAGGTAGAAGGCCGCGTAGAAGAGGTGCCCGGCCAGTGCCATGAACGCGATCAGCAGCACCACGCTGCCGGCCGTGAACCCGGGCTGCCGGAAGAGCCGCAGGTCCAGGCTGGGCGCCGGGGACCTGCGCTGCCCGGCCACGAAGGCGGCGAGCAGCGCGCCGCCCAGGACGACGGGCAGCAGGACGTGCACACCGTGCCAGCTCTGTCCGTTGCCGAGTTCGATGACGCCGTAGACCACACCGCCGAGGCCGAGCACCGACAGCGCGAGGCCCGGCAGGTCGAGCACCCGGCGGGCGGGGCCCTTGAGCGCGGGCACCACGGCCACCGCGCCGGTCATGCACAGGACGACGATCGGCACGTTGACCAGGAACACCGAGCCCCACCAGAAGTGGCTGAGCAGCGCCCCGCCCACGACCGGGCCGACGGCGACGCCGAGGCCGCTGGACGAGCTCCAGATCGCGATGGCCCGGGTGCGTTTCTCCGGCGGGGTGCTCTGCACGATGACCGACAGGGTCGCCGGCATCAGCAGCGCGCTGCCCGCGCCCATGAAGCCGCGCGCCACGATCAGCCAGCCCGCGCTCCCGGCGAACGCGCCGGCCCCGGAGGCCGCGCCGAACAGCGCCAGACCGGCGAGGAGCGTATTGCGCGGGCCGAAGCGGTCGGCGAGCGCGCCGCCCGCGAAGAGGGTGCCGGCGAAGACCAGGGTGTAGGCGCTCGCCACCCACTCCAGCTCGGCGGGGGTCGCACCCAGTCCGTCGGCCGGGTCGGCCAGCGTGGTGACCGCCACGTTGAGGATGGAGGTGTCCAGCCAGATCAACATCTGAGCACAGACGACGACCAGAAGAACGGGCCAGGACCGGCGGGCCGTCACCGGTGCCGCGGCCTCTTCGGTACGACTCACGGCACTCACCGGGCACCCCCGTCGCCCGCCGGGAAAGTCTCTCCGTAGGTCGGGGCGGTACTCGCGGCGGCCCCGTATCTGTGGAGTGCCCGGTCGATCAGGGCGTCGGACGCGCCCGTGTAGTGGGTCGGGTCGAGGAGTTCGGCGAGGCGGTCCGGGGTGAGGCGGGTGGAGAGTTCGGGGTGGGTGGAGAGGACTTCGGTGAGGGGGCGGCCGGTGCTGTCGGCCTCGGCCGTGGCGGCGGTGAGGAGCTTCTTCGCCCGGGCCTTGCCGAGCGCCGGGGCGAGTGCCACCGTCAGCCGTTCGGTGACGATCGCGCCGCCGGTCGACTCCAGGTTGGCGCGCATCCGTTCCGGATGGACGGCCAGCCCCTCCGCGAGCTCCACGGCGGTGTGCGCGGCCCCGCCCGTCAGGCGCAACGCCTCCCGCAGCGGCTGCCACTCGGCGTGCCACGCCCCGGCGGGCCGCTCGTCCTCGGCGAGCATGCACTGCGCCAGGACGAGGGCGTGCGCGGGGACCTGCCGGGCGGCCGACACGATGAGGGTGGCGAGTGCGGGGTTGCGTTTCTGCGGCATCGCCGAGGAGCCCCCGCGCCCGGCCGCCGCCGGTTCGGACACCTCACCGATCTCGGTGCGCGACAGCGTCTGCACGTCGAGCGCGAACTTGCCGAGCGCCCCGGTGACCAGTTGGAGCACCGCTCCCAGGTCCGCGACGGGCGTGCGCGCGGTGTGCCACGGGATGACCGGTTCGGCCAGGCCGAGCGCCTGCGCGAACGGCCTCAGCAGTTCGACCCCGCCCTCGCCCTTCCCGCCGTCCAGCTCCGCGTACTCGACGTACGCGGCGAGGGTGCCGGCCGCGCCGCCGAGCTGGGCGGGGAGGGCGGCCGCGACCGCCGTTACGCGGGCCTGGGCGTCGGCGACGAGTTGGAGCCAGCCGGCCGCCTTGAGGCCGAGGGTGGTGGGCACCGCGTGCTGGGTCAGGGTGCGCCCGGCCAGCACGGTGTGGCGGTGCGTGTCGGCCAGCGTGGCGAGGGCGGCGCGGACCCGGTCCAGGTCGGCGGCGACGAGGGCGAGCACCCGGCGGGCGACCAGCATGGCCGCCGAGTCGAGGATGTCCTGGCTGGTCGAGCCGCGGTGCACGTACTCGGCGGCGGCCGGATCCTCGGCGGCGACCACCTCGGTGAAGGCGGTGACCAGGGCGACGACCGGGTTGGCCGTGGCCCGGGCCTCGCGGGCGAGGGCGACCGGGTCCAGCCGGTCCGCGCGCGCCGCCGCCGCGATCGCCGCCACCGCGGTGGCCGGGGTGAGGCCGACGGCGTGCTGGGCCCGGGCCAGGGCCACTTCGGCGTCCAGCATGGCCTGGAGCCAGGCCTCGTCGGTCGCCTCGGCCGCGGCCGGCGTGTCCGCCCAGGTGGGGGCGAGCAGGCCCGCGTCGGTGCCCACGGACAGCGCGTTCACGCTCATCGACTCCCTATGTTCCCTGTGTCTGATATCTGATGCATCGTTATCTGATGTGCCGTCACATGCTTTTCGACTGACGGCACTTCGGGCTCTGGCAGGAGCAGTGCCGCCCTGGCTATCGCGTCGGAGTCCTCCAGCGTCACCGAGCCGACGCCGGGCCTGACGCCGACCGCCGTCACCCAGCGGACGCCCTCCGTCGGCACGCCGAACGCGAACCGGCGCGGGTGCGCCCGGCCCGCCGCGTCCACCAGCCGGGGCGCGCCGCCGGTCACGGCCAGCCCGCCCGTCTCGTGACCGTCCAGCCGGTACGGGACACAGGCGCCGGCCGCGAGGAGCGCCCGCAGCAGGGGGTTGGCGCTGCGCCGCAGGTCGACGTCGGGCAGCCGGGCCTCGATCAGCGCGGCGACCCGCACCGGCGGTTCGGGCACCCGTTCCGCGTCCACCAGGAACCCGCCGTCGGGCGCGGAGGGCCGTACCCGCATCCCCGGTCCGACGATGTGCAGGGTCCCGGACTCGACCAGCGCGATGAGCTGCTCGATGCGGAAGGCGGGCGGGCCGATCGAGGTGAAGGCGTTCAACGGCGTGTACCAGCCGTCCAGTTCGCCGGCGTACGACGCGCCGGAGACCCCGCCGTGGTCGACGACCAGCCGGATCTCGTTGCGCAGGTCCCGCAGCGCGTCCAGCGCGGCTTTCAGCGGGCCGCTCACATTGCCGAGCCGCGCTTCGGCGAGATCCCGCCGCAGGTACTCCAGCAGCCAGTGCCGGTAGTCGTCGCGGCCGGTGAAGTCGCGTGCGCCGTAGGGGCGTTCGATGCGCTGCCAGTCCCAGCGGGCGTCGCGCGGTACGGCGTACCGGTCGAGCAGCTCCTCGTCCGGGCAGCGGCCGGTGAGGGTGAGGCGGACGAACTCCTCGGCGTCCCAGGGTCCGTGGGCGGCCCGGATCCACGCCTCGTGGTAGACGGTGCGCACCTCGCGGTCGATCAGCGGCCAGATCGCGTCGCGGAAGGCGACGGGCCGTCCGTCGTCCGCCAACCGGCGTAGCCCGGCGATGACTTCGGGGGTCAGAAAGCGGGGGTGGTGGCGGCCGAACGCGCCCTTCTCGTTCTCGCCCCGGGCGTGGAAGGGCACCCCGCGCCGCGAACCGGCGTACAGGATGGGCTCGTTGCCGCTGGGAAGGTAGACGAGGCCGGTCTCGCTGTCCTTGAAGGTGCCGCCGCGGCCCTCGGTGAGCAGGGACAGATGGTCGAAGAAGTTCAGCCCGAGGCCGCGCAGGGCGACCGGGGTGCCCGGTGCGATGCGGCCCAGTTCGGCGTCGGCCGGGTTGGCGGGGCCCACGTAGGTCAGTCCGTGCCGGCCGGCGAAGTCGGCCAGTTCGCGTTCCTCCTGGTCGGGGAGCGACTCCCCGTGGCCGAGGGCCAGGACGACGGAGTCCATGCCGGTCAGCCGGTCGCCGTCCGCCAGCGTCACCGTCTGGCGTCCGTCGGGGGTGTCGTCCAGCGCGACCGCGGTCGAGCGGTGCGTGTGGACCGTCACCTCCTCGGGCGCGGTGCGCAGCAGGTGCCCGAACACCCACTCCAGGTAGTGGCCGTGGAAGGCGCGGGTCGGATAGGTGTCCGGGCCGAGCCGCCGGGCCTCGGCCCGGACCCGGTCGGGGTGGTCGCCGGCGCCCTCCGCGATCGTGCGCGCCCAGGCGTGCAGGCTGGGCCCCGGCACGGTCGGGCCCGCGCAGTCCACGCTGTCGTCGGTGAACAGGGTCACCTGGGAGGCGACCGTGTTCATCAGCAGTTCGCCCGGCTGGCCGGTGCGCCACACCGCGCCCGGACCGGGCGGGTACGGGTCCACGAGGTGCACCGCGACCGGCCGGCCGGTGCCGGCGGCGTTGGCGCAGATCCGCTCCAGGACGGAGAGCCCGCGCGGACCCGCACCGATCACGCAGAGGGCGAGGGTGCCCGCGGGGTGTGTCATTCCCGGCCCAGCCCCTCGCGCCAGTCGGGCCGCAGCGGCTTCCAGCCCAGCGTCGCCCGGGTCCGCTCGCCCGACGCCCCGCGGGCTTCGGTGAGTTGGTGGGTCATGAACCAGCCGAGCAGCCGGGGCGCGAGGGCCGCCGGGAGGGTGCGCGGCGACGGTGCGCCGAGGGTGCGGGCGTAGTGCGGCAGCCACTGCGCGGCCGGGGCGGGTTCGTCGTCCGTGACGTGGAAGACGCCGGTGGCGTCCGACTCGACGGCGGCGACGGCCGCTCCCACGGCGTCCGCCACGTGCAGGAAGGACGTGACGCCGGCCCCGCCCTCGGGCAGCGGCAGCTTCCCGGCCAGCACCCGCTGTCCGGTTCCGCCGTCGCGGGCGTACGCGGTGCCGGGGCCGTAGAGGGTGCCGTACCGCAGCACCGCGCCCGCGAGGTCCGGTCCCGCGTCCAGGACGAGCCGCTCGAGTTCGGCGACGGCGCGTACGGTGGCGGCCCAGCCGGGGTCGGGGGCGTCCACGTACAGTGGCGCGTCCTCGTCGAGGACGGGCGGCCCTGCCGGGGCGGCGGCGAAGGCGATGGACTGCGCGACCAGCCGCCGGGCGCCGGCCGCGCGGGCCGCCTCGACCAGGTGGGCGGTGCCCTCGGTGCGCAGCCGCGCCGTCTGTGCGAAGGCCTCCGGGGGGTCGTCGCGCAGCAGCCGCAGCGCCGACATCTGGTGGACGACGACCTCGGGCCGGGCGGCCGACACCGCCGACAGCAGTGCCTCGCGGTCGAGGGCGTCGGCGACGACGATCCCGTCCGCGTCCGGGGCGTCGGCCCGGGACGACTCCCGGACCAGGGCGCTCACCTCGTGGCCGCGTGCGCGCAGCGCGCCCACCAGGGGGCGTCCGATCACGCCGGTGGCGCCGGCGACGAGTACCCGCACGGCTCAGCCCTCCGTCGGGGACGCGACGGGGCAGGCCACCCGCATCAGCAGACGGCACGCCTTGTCGCCGTCGCGCAGGCAGCTCTCGGCCCGGTTCTCCGTCAGGGTCACCCCGAGACCCTCGGACCAGCCGGCGTGGATGTCGGTGCAGGGGCACTGGTAGCCGTCCAGCGAACCGGCCATCCGCACCATGGTGACGGCGAAGCTGCGCCGCAGGGTGAGCACGATCGTGTCGTCGCCCTCCACCTCGGTGGAGGCGTTGCGCAGCTCCGGCGGGAACATCCGGTCACCGCAGTCGTCGTAGCGGCGGCGCAGTTCCTCCAGGTCCTTGCCGGTGTCCCCGCTGTCGGGGAGCGCCCCGGAGAGGCGGCTCACGCGCTGTCCGACGTGCAGGGCGACCTTGCGCAGCGCCTCGGCGTTCAGCTCGTTCGCGGCCTCCTGTCCGAACCGCGCGGCCACGCCCTGGTACCAGTGGGCGTCGTGCTGCCACCACAGCCGGTACGCCTCCCCCGCCCGGGCGCGGTGGTTGACACCGTCGGTGTCCGTGTTCGTGCTCATGCGTGCTGCTCCTTGGCGGCGAACCTGTCGCGCATCACTCGTTTGAGAACCTTGCCGGTGGCGCCCTTGGCCACGTCGTCCGGCTTCATCCGCAGGGCCCGGGTCACCGGGGGGTAACCGGCGTTCGCAAGCACGGAGTTGACCCGCCCGGTCCACACCGCGTCCCCACCGCCACCCTCACCGTCACCGTCTTCCTGCTCCAACTCCATTTCGTCGTCGGCGAGTTGGAGGAGGGCGTAGGCCTCGGCCTCTCCGTCGCCGTCCCAGTCCGCGCGGACGCCGTCCGGGGCCACTCCGACGACCGTACAGTCGGCGAGTTCGGGCAGTTCGGCCAGGAGGAGTTCCTCGGTGCGGGTGCTGAAGACGATCCCGTCGCGGGTGCGGACGGCGTCCGGTGCCCGGTCGAGGTGGTAGAAGTTGCCGTCCTCGTCCTGCTGGGCGAGGTCTCCGGTGAGCCAGTAGCCGCCGAGCCGCATCCGGTTCCAGGTCAGCGAGTCGTTCCAGTAACCGGGCGTGAGCGTCGGCGACTTGAGGCCGAGGCGGCCGACCTGGCCGGGCGGCAGCAGGGTGCCGTCCTCGGCGAGTACGGCGGCCTCGGCGAAGCTGATGGGTTTGCCGACGCAGCGCGAGTAGGCCGAGGTGTCCTTGGTGTGCCGGTTGTGGAAGACGGAGTAGCCGGCCTCCGAGGAGCCGAGCCCGTCCACGAAGACCGAGCCGTCCACCCGCACGCGGCTCAGGTCCCGGCGGATCTCCAGGTGGCCGCCGTGCTGGACGAGGGCCCTGATGTGCGCCTCGTGCGCCGCGTCCCCGGTGTTGAACCACACCTGCACGCTGGACAGGTCACGTTTCGTCAGATCCTCGGCGGCCATCTCGCCGAACGTGCCGGCGAAGGCCAGCACGATGGTCGGCCTGAACTCCTCGACGGCGTCCAGCACTTCGGCGCCGCACTGGCTGGACAGCAGCTTGAGGTCGGTGCGCAGCAGCAGGCAGTACAGCAGTGTGGCCACCATGGCGTTGTGCGCGCCCGGCAGCCCGACCAGGGTGCGCTCCATGTCGGTGCCGGTGGAGTAGCGCAGCCGGTGCAACTGCGCGTACATCAGCGTGCGGTGGGTGTGCGGCACGCCCTTGGGCATGCCGGTGGTGCCGGAGGAGTGCGAGATGAGCACCGGGTCGGTCGGGTCGTGCCGGTAGGGGTACGCCGCCGGCAGCGACGCGCGGTGCTCGGGGCGGATGTCGTCGGCGGCGACGAGGAAGCCGAGCCCGGAGTCCGCGAGCACCGGCCGGTGGGCCTGGTCGGTGAACGCGCCGACCGCGCCCTGGCGGTGGATGTAGGCGGCGGCGGTCTCCGGGGCGAGGTTGCCGTTGACGAACGAGGGGATCGCGCCGAGGGAGGTCAGCGCCAGGAAGTTCACCGCGAACTCGGTGCTGGAGAAGGAGTGGACGGCGACCGGGTCACGGGGCCGCACGCCCTGCGCCGCGTACCAGCCCGCGTACGTCTCGACCGCCTCGTACAGCTCGCCGAGCGTCAGCACGTCGGGGTGGCTGCCGTCGGGCGCCCGCCAGCCGCCGTCGGTGCGCAGCACGGGTTCGTCGAGCGGACGGCCGTACGCCTTCAGGCGCTCCAGGACGTTGCCGGCGCCCAGTTCGGTGTCGGAGCAGATCCGGGCCCGCTCCTGTCTACTGATGAGCATGGGTCTCGGTCTCGTTTCTGTCGGCGGTGAGGAGGAACGCGGAGGGCTCCAGGCGGTGGCTGCCGCCGTCCCGCAGCAGTCGCCGGTGGGCTTCGGCCAGCTCGAACAGGCCCTGGACGCTGCCGGGATGGCGGATGTCCTCGCCGTGCGGGGACGGCTGGTCCGAGGTGACGGTCACCGGTGCGCCGGTGTCGGCGCGGCCGAGCAGCACCGCCGCCGCGAGGCCCGCCGCCGCGGGGAGTTCGGGCACGGGACGGCCGCTGTCAGCGCTCAACTCCCGGTGCACGGCGGCCGTCCGCGGGCCGCCGCCCAGTTCCACGCCCAGCACCAGGACGCGGTCCAGCTCGGGGTCCTCCAACAACAGGTCGGCCAGGGCGAGGAGTTCGGCCACCGGGTCGTCGAAGGTGGAGACGCTGAACATCTGTCCCGTGATGCCGAACTCCCGACTGGTGTGGCCCAGCACGGAGTTGGGGGTGGCCTGCATGAACAGCAGCGGGTTGTGGACCCGGCCCGAGACCATGCGGCTGCTGGCCAGGTCGGCGGTGGTGGTGTCACCGGCCAGGCTCGCCAGCGCGACCGCGGTGCGGGCCCCGTCGCCGGGCCGCTCGGTCAGGCACCGGCTGGCGACCTCGTAGGCCAGCGGGCTGAAGGCGGACTCCACGAAGCCGGGCAGTCGCGGCAGCGGGATGTCGCTCTCGCGCCCGGTGCCATGGGTGGCGGTGGCCGTGGCGAGGACGCCGAGCGCGGAGCGCAGCAGGGGCTTGGTCGTCACGGCCGCTCCAGGACGAGTGCGGTGTTGGCGCCCCCGAAGGCGGCGTTGATCGTGAGGGCCCGGCGCAGATCGGCCTGGCGCGGCCGGTTCGGCACGTAGTCGAGGTCGCACTCCGGGTCCGGCGTGGTGTACCCGGCGGTGGGCGGCAGGACGCCGTCCGTCAGGGCCAGCAGGGTGATCACGAACTCCACGACGCCCGCCGCCTCCAGGAGGTGGCCGGTGGTGGACTTGGTGGAGCTGACCGGGATGGACTCGGCGTGTTCGGGGAAGGCGGCCCGCAGGCCGCGGGTCTCCGCCCCGTCGTTGTACTTGGTGCCGGTGCCGTGGGCGTTGATGTAGCCGAGGGCCGCGCCGTCCGGGTCGCCGGCGAGCCGCATCGCCTGCCGAGCCGCCAGGGCCAGACCGGCGCCCTCCGGGTGCGGCTGGGCGATGTGGTGGGCGTCCGTCGCCGCGCCCCAGCCCACCACGGAGGCCAGCGGCCGTGCGCCACGCCGCCGGGCGTGTTCGGCGGACTCCAGGACGACGACCGCGACCCCGTCGCCCAGCAGCAGTCCGCTGCGGTCGGCGCTGAACGGGCGGACCATGCCGTCCCGCGACAGCGCCCGCCCGGAGTCGAACTTGCCGAAGGTCTCCTCCTCCACGAGGTAGCCGCCCGCGCAGACCGCCACGTCGGTGCGCCCCGAGGAGATCAGCCGGCAGGCGTGGATGATCGCGGCGGCGGAGGCGACGCAGGCGTTGGTGAAGGTGAGCCGCGGCCCGCTCAACTCGAGGTGCCCGGCGAGCAGTTCGGCCAGTCGGGCGGGGACGGCGTCGGCGAGCGGCACCTTCCCGGCCGGCGGTGCGCCCGCCTCGGTCCGCCAGTGCCGGGTGACGGCGGTGTGGTCGCCGGCGATGCCGAGGAGGACCGCCGCCTCCGTGCCGGGGCGCAGGCCCGCCATGTCGAGGGCCTGCGCGCCGCACCGGTCGAGGGCGTGGCGCAGCGCCCAGTCCTCGACCGCGTCGGGGCCGTCGGGGGCGGCGGCCGCCATCGGCGTCCGGTAGGGGCCGGTGTCGAACCTGGTGGTGGGCGCGAACGAGGGGACGCCCTCGAAGACTCCGCGCCGCAGGGCGTCCGCGCCGGTGCCGAACGCGGTGCGTACGCCGAATCCGGTGACCGTGACCTCACCGCTCATCGCGGTCGCCCCCCTTCGGCGGGGACCGGTGCTGCGGCGCTGAGGTAGTCGGTGAGGCGGCGCAGCGAGGTCAGTCCGGCGATGTCCTCGTCGCTGGGCTCCACGATCAGGCCGTAGCGCTCCTCCACCACATGGAGGAGCCACACCAACCCGAGGGAGTCCAGGACGAGTTCGGCGTCCTCGCCGAGGTCGTCGGGCAGCCCCGGGAAGACGTTGCGGTCGGTCAGCAGTTCCCGGACGGTGTCGGTGGTGAAGGTGTCCGTGCTCATGCCTTCGCACCGCGTCGGACGACCTCGGCGACGAGCGCGCCGAGGGTCAGGGAGGCCAGGGGCTCGATGTCGGTGTCCGGGATCTCCACCTCGAAGCGCGCCTCCAGGCGCAGGGAGAGCTCGATCAGGCTGAGTGAGTCCACCTCCAGCCCGCCGACGGTCACGGGGCTCTCGTCCGTGATGCCGTCGCGGCTCATCAGGATGTTCATCTCGTCGATGACCGCGGTCAGGACGAACTCGCGGATCTCGTCTTCGAGGGTCGACGTACTCATGATCGGTGTCTCCACGTGAAGGGTCGGAAAGTGGGGTTCGGCAAGAGGTGTTCACAACAGGGCGGTACGCTCAGGGCAGTTCACACAGTGTGGTTCGCAACAGGGCAGCTTAAGGCGGGAGTTACGCGCCGTCCGTCGCGGCGGCCTGGAGGGCCGCCGCCTGGCGCAGCAGCTTTCCGTTGGAGGTGCGGGGCAGGGTGTCCAACAGGCGGATGACGCGCGGCAGTTTGTAGTCGGCCAGCCGCTCCCGGCACCAGCGCAGCAGTTCCTCGGCGGTCGGCTGCCCTGCCCCGGCGGTCACCGAGACGTACGCCTCGGTCACGCCCTCGTGGACCAGGACCGCCTGTTCGACGGCCGGGTGGTCGCGGAGTACGTTCTCCACCTCGACGAGGTCCACCTTGAGGCCGCCGATGACGACGAGGGAGTCGGCGCGGCCGTGCACCGTGACCGCCCCGGCGGCGTCGGTGGTGGCCCGGTCCCGGGTGTGCAGCCAGCCGTCCGCGTACTGGCCGCCGCCGGTGTCGAAGAGGTACGGCGACTGGTCGAGGGCGACGTCCAGTTCGCCCTGGTGCTCGCGCAGGACGACGCCCGGGGCGGCCCGGCCGACCGCGGGGCGCAGGGTGCCGCCGGTGTCCATGGCGACCACCCCGGTCTCGGTGGTCCCGTAGGACTCGCCGACGTTCACCCCGTAGCGTTCGGTGAAGCGTGCCGCCACCGCAGGGGGCATCAGTTCCCCGCCCGAGACCGCGACCCGCAGGTCGGGCAGGGCGGGGGGATCGATGGCGGCGGCGAGCAGTTCGTAGTGCATCGGCACCCCGAACAGGGCGGTGATCTGGTGGTCGACGGCGGTGCGCAGGATGTCGCGGGCGGAGATCCGGGGCGCGAAGACCACCGAGACCCCGGCCGCGAGCGAGTGCAGCAGCCCCGCGACCAGGCCGAAGCTGTGCGCGGTCGAGCTGAGCAGCAGCAGCTTGTCGCCCGGGCCCGGCATGCCGGGGATCCGGGTGAACCGGTCGACCTCGGCGGCGAGCGACCGCGCGGTGCGGCCGATCACCTTGGGCCGTCCGGTGGAGCCCGAGCTGAACTGCACCAGCCGGTGGTCGGTGCCGGCCGGCCGGCCGCCGCCCTGGCGTTCGGTGACGACCTCGCACTCGGAGCGGAAGCCGAAGGTGGCCTGGACGTTGGTGCCGGCGCTCACCATGAACTGCGGCCGGCAGGAGGCGCACAGCGCGGCGACCTCGGCCGGTTTGAGCCGGAAGTCGAAGAGCAGCACCTGCGCGCCGAGCCGCCACAGCGCGAGGAGCACCTCGACCTGGGTGAAGCTGGGCGGGGTGCGCAGCCCGACCGTGCTGGCGGGGCCGATGCCGTATCCGGCGAACACGGCAGCCTGTTTGGCCACCCGTTCGCGCAACTCGCCCCGGGTCACGGTCTCCTGACGGTGATTCAGGTAGGGGAGGCGGTCGTCCTGTGCCTCGAGGAGACGCCGGAGCAGCGGTCCCATCCCGTCGTCGCCGTTGTCGTCCGTGCCGGGGACCGGCAGGTGCTCGCCCATCGGGCCTCAGACCTCCTTGCAGAACTCGCCGATGGGCAGGCCGACATGGCGCTTGTCGGCGGCCAGGTAGCCGAGCAGTTCGTCGCCCGCCCGGAGTTCGGTGACGTTGAGGACCTTGCCGCCGGGGCCGAGCACCCGGACGTGCCAGTCGTCCTGCACGGTGAGGCTGACCAGTCGGCCGTCCTCGGCGTGGGTGCGGATCTCCAGCAGCGGGCGGGACTCCAGCTTCGCCCGGCCGACCACCACCCGGCGGGTGCGTCCGTCGGCGCCGACCGCGAGCAGGGCGCTGCCGGAACCGACCTCGCTGAGGTAGTTGGTGCGGTTGTCGGGGCCGAGCGTGTACGAGTGCAGGGCACCGGCGTTGACCCGGAACGGCCTGGTCGGCATGTAGGGCAGCGGGTGGGTCTCGCTGCAGCACAGCACGAACCCGGAGGAGTACGAGCCGACGAGGATGCCCTCGTCCTCCTCGAAGTGCGAGCAGGTGTCCACGCAGACCCGGTCGCCGAGTCCGACGTGCCGGATGCTCTCCACCGTCAGGGTGGAGAGCTCCAGTTGGGGCGTGGTGGCCTCCAGCAGGCGGGCCAGCGCGAACACGTCGTCGGCGGAGCGGGGGGTGAACAGGATGCCGTCCGAGCCGCGTTCGAGGACGTCGAAGACGATCGCCGCCTCTTCCAGGCCGTCGACGACGGTCACCAGCTTGCCCTCGGCGGACTCGGCCGCGGCGAGCACGATCTCCAGGGGGATCTTGGTCGGGTCGGCGAAGTGGATGACGGTGTAGGGCAGTGCCATGGCGCCCGAGCACGACAGTCGCAGGGTGCGGTCGTCCCGTACGCCGATGAAGCCGACGACGGGCGTGGCGGGGGCGGTGCCGGTGCCCGTAGCCGTGCCGGTGGCGCGGTTGGCCGCGGCGAGGGCGTCCAGCTCGTCCTGGGTGTGGAACGTCCGCAGCAGGAGGTCGACACCGGCGGGCTTGCCCTCCTTGCCCTCCTTGCTCTCCTTGGCGTCCTTCGCGCCCGCGCCGTCCTTCGGGCTTGCGGCGTCCTTCGTCTCCTTGTCGCCGGGCTTCTTGCCGCCGGCCGTCACCGCTGCCGTGGGCGCGCCGTCGGCGGCCAGGACTCTGGTGATGGTCGGGGGGAGTGTGGCCAGCAGCTCCGCGTCGGCGGAGAGCACTCCCGCCATCCGGGCGTGGACGGCTGCGTCCACCACCGATTCGAGCTGCGTACGGGGGACTTCACGGAGATCGATCCACGCGAACCTCATGCGACACCTGCCACGATCGTCGGGTAATTGCTGGTTGAGGGGGTCATGCTCATGTCCGCGGCCAGCCCGCCCGCGCCGTGCACGACGGCGGCGAGCCGGGAGACCAGGGCATAGGGGTTGGGCGAGGAGAAGATCCGGCGGCCGATGGCGAGCCCGCTGCAACCCGAGGCCATCACCGCGGTGCCGTACTCGACCAGGTCGGAGTCGTCCGGCGGACCGCCGGCCGCGAGCACCGGCAGCGGACTGTTGGCCACCACTTCGGCCATCCGCTCCACCGGCAGCGCGACGGAGGTCTTCACCATGTCCGCGCCCAGGTCGGCGGCCACGTTGACCACATGGGCGAGGAGGGCCGGGTCACGGGGGTCGTCGATCCGCGGGCCGCGAGGGTAGACCATCGCGATCAGCGGCATGCCCCACGTGTCGCAGGAACGAGCCACCGCCCCCAGATCGGCGAGCTGCTGCGCCTCGGTGTCGGAGCCGATGTTCACATGGACGCTCACCGCGTCCGCGCCGAGCTGCACCGCCTCCTCGACGTCGCCGACCAGAACCTTGGCGTTGACGTCGGTGGAGCAGGCGGTGCTCGCGCTCAGATGCACCACCAGCGCGCAGCGTTTGAGGATGTCCGGCGCGAAGGCGCGGGCACGTCCCTTGTGGACGATGATCCCGTCGGCGCCGCCGTCCACCAGCGCGCGCAACAGGTCGTCCCACTTGTCGGCGGGGACGATCGGGCCGTCCGAAACGCTGTGGTCGAGCGGCACGAACAGATGCCGGCCGTCCCCCGCCAGCGAAAGTCTTCTAATGCGCAATAGCTTGCCGGTTTTCAGCACGGGTAATACGCCTTCCCAGCCTGGAGACCGCTTTTCAGGAAAGCCGGACCGGAAGCAGCTCCATGCGGTCGCCATGTCCGAAAAACGATGGTCGTAGAACTTTCAAGTTCCCCCGCCTCAGCATTCCGTGCGTGATCAGCGATTGGCAAGGTGTGACCGCCTTCCAATATTCATACGGCCCAACGCATGAGTATCCGACAGCGAGTTGACAGGTCAGGCGGGTTGACACGGCTAGATGATGCCGTTCGGGCGTTTTCTGCGCTTTATTGCCGATGTCACGTGTAAAGAGGCCGCGAATTAGGCGAAGAGGCCTTCTGGGCCTAAATTGAATTACCGCACGAGGTGACAGGGGCACCCCTGTTCGTGTTACATGCGAGGCCTTCCCTCCCCATTCGTGCCCGGACCGAGCAATCGCCCGGACCCGGGCGTATCGGAAGTGACTCCCCATGCCTCAATTACCGCCCAATACCACCCTCAAGGCCGTTTCCCCGACGGCGGCGGCCCCCAGCGGAGCCGAAGCGCCCGCCGCGCCCACCGCGACCCCGGCGCCGCGCGTCGCCGTCGCGAGCCTGGTCGGCACGACGATCGAGTACTACGACTTCGCCGTGTACGGCACGGCCAGCGCGCTCGTCCTCGGCCCCGCCTTCTTCCCGTCGGGCAACGCGACCGTCTCCTCGCTGGCCGCGTTCCTCACGTTCGCCGCTGCCTTCGTGGCCCGCCCGGTGGGCGTCGCCCTGTTCGGGACGATCGGCGACCGGCTCGGCCGGCGCCGGGCGCTGTTCCTCTCCCTGATGCTGATGGGCGTGGCGACGGTCGGCGTCGGACTGCTCCCGACGTACGAGACCGCCGGACTCCTCGCCCCCGTCCTGCTGGTGACGCTCCGTCTGCTCCAGGGCGTCAGCATGGGCGGCGAGTGGGGCGGCGCGGTGCTGCTCGCGGCGGAACACGCGCCGCCGGGACGCCGTGCGCTGTACGCGTCCATCCCGAACGCCGGGCCCTCGCTCGGCTTCCTGCTGTCCACCGCGGTCATCCTGCCCACCCTGAACATCGGCGGCCGCGACGCCTTCACCGACTGGACCTGGCGGATCCCGTTCCTGCTCAGCGCGGTGCTCGTGGTGGTCGGCCTGTGGGTGCGCGCGACGGTCTCCGAGTCACCCGCGTTCACACCGGCGGAGGCGTCCGCGCCGAGACCCGAGGGAGCACCGGCCCCCGAGTCCCGTTTCCCGCTCGGCACGCTGGTCACCCGGTATCCCGGCCGGCTGCTGCTCGGCATCGGCGCGGCGCTGGGCGGCTCGGCGGTCTACTACCTCACGATCGTCTACAGCCTGTCGTACGCGCCGCAGGCACTCGGCATCTCCCGCAACACGATGCTGACGGCGGCGAGCGTCGGCGCGGCGGCCGGTATCGCGGTCACCCTGCCGGCCGCCAGGCTGGCCGACCGGATCGGCCGCCGCCCGGTGATGCTGACCGGAGCCGTCGGCAGTGTGCTGTGGGCGGTGCCCATGTACGCCTCGCTCAGCACGCGCGACGGCTGGGTGATCACCGGGGCGTACACGGTCGGGCTGGTGCTGCTGGCGCTGATGTTCTCGCCGGTGGCGGCCTTCCTGCCCGAGCTGTTCCCGGCCCGGCTGCGGTACACCGGCGCGTCCGCGGCCTTCATCCTCGCCAACACCCTCGGCGGCGGCTTCGCCCCACTGGTCGCCACCTGGCTCAACAGTCACTGGGGATCGCCGCTGGTGCTCGGCTTCTACACCGGCGGACTGTGCCTGGTGAGCCTGTTGTGCCTGCTGGCCCTGCCGGAGACACGCGACCACGAGTTCGCCGTCTGACGTACAGTCGGCGCTGGTCACGTACGTACGAGGAGGCCGGGGCCATGCCCGTGGACGAGCTGGACACCCGGATTCTGCGGCTGCTGCTCGAGCAGCCGCGCACCAGCGTGCGGGAGTACGCCCGGCTCCTCGGCGTCGCGCGCGGCACCTTGCAGGCCCGCCTCGACCGGCTGGAGCGGGACGGCGTGATCACGGGCACGGCGCCGTCCCTCTCCCCCGCCGCGCTGGGCCACCCGGTGCTCGCGTTCGTGCACATCGAGGTCACCCAGGGCCACCTGGACGACGTGGGCGACGCGCTGGCCGCCGTACCGGAGATCGTCGAGGCGTTCTCGATCACCGGCGGCGGCGACCTCGTCACCCGGGTGGTGGCGCGCGACAACGCGCACCTGGAGGACGTGATCCAGAAGCTCATCAGCGTGCCCGGCGTGGTCCGCACCCGCACCGAGGTGGCCCTGCGGGAACGGGTGCCGTACCGGCTGCTGCCGCTCGTGGAGTCGATCGGGCGGGCCGCCGCCACGTAGCCTTCCCGTCCGCAACTTCCGGTCCTGTCAGGACCGTTGACGTGTTCCCGTCCTCGCCTCTAGCGTCTGGTCGATCATTCGCACACCGTTCGCGATATCGAACATCGTGATCGCGAACGTCACCCGATGCATTGCGGACCGGAGGAACACCCCCATGGCACCGCCCCTCAGCAGACGGACCCTTCTCCAGAGCGCGATCCTCGCGGCGGCCGTCCCCCCACTCGCCGGCACCGCGGCCGCCGAAGCCGCGGCGGCCGTCCTCCCGCCGCCGGCCGCCTGGGCCCTCCAGCCCTTCCCCCTCCAGGACGTCGCGCTCGGCCCCGGGCTCTTCGCCGACAAGCGCCGTCTGATGCTCGACCACGCCCGTGGCTACGACGTGAACCGGCTGCTCCAGGTCTTCCGCGCCAACGCCGGCCGCGCCACGCTCGGCGCGGTCGCCCCCGGCGGCTGGGAGGGCCTGGACGGCGAGGCCAACGGCAACCTGCGCGGCCACTACACCGGGCACTTCCTCACAATGCTGTCCCAGGCGTACGCGAGCACCGGCGAGCAGGTGTTCGCCGACAAGATCCGCACGGCGATCGACGCGCTGACGGAGGTGCGCGAGGCGCTGCGCCGCGAGCCGACCGTGCTGAGCGTCGCCGGCCGGTTCGGTACGGCGGCGGAAAACGTACGCGGCTCCTACCAGTACGTCGACCTGCCGTCCGGTGTCCTCGGCGGCGCGGCGGAGGTCACCCTCGCCGCCTGGGTGAAGCCCACCCACGACGCCGACTGGACCCGGATCCTCGACTGCGGCAACGACACCACCCGGTACCTGTACCTGGCCGCGCGCAACGCGAGCGGTGTGCCCCGGTTCGCCGTCACCACCGGCGGGGCGGGCGGCGAGCAGGGGCTCGACGGCACCGCCGCGCTGCCCCTGAACCGGTGGAGCCACCTCGCGGTGACCATCGCCGCGGGCACCGGGACGCTGTACGTCGACGGCAGGGCCGTGGCCCGCAACACCGCGATGTCCCTCACCCCGGCCGCCCTCGGCACCCTCACCGGCAACTGGCTCGGCCGGTCCCACTACGCCTCCGACCCGGTCTTCGCGGGCGCCTTCGGCGGCTTCGACGTGTGGTCGCGGGCCCTGACCGCCGCCGAGGTCGCGCAGTTGCAGGACCGCCGCACGCCCGGCGACCTCGCCTCCTACGCCTTCGACGAGACCTCGGGCGGCACGTTCGCCGACGCCTCGGGGCGCGGCCTGACCGCCACCCTGCGCCGCACCTGGGGCGGGCCCAGCCACCCCGGGTTCCTCGCGGCCTACCCGGAGACCCAGTTCATCCAGTTGGAGTCGATGACCGGCTCCGACTACACCAAGGTGTGGGCGCCCTACTACACCGCCCACAAGATCCTGCGGGGTCTGCTGGACGCCTACCTCGCCACCGACGACGAGCGCGCGCTCGACCTGGCGTCGGGGATGTGCGACTGGAT
Organism: Streptomyces sp. yr375; assembly: GCF_900110755.1. Taxonomy (GTDB): domain Bacteria; phylum Actinomycetota; class Actinomycetes; order Streptomycetales; family Streptomycetaceae; genus Streptomyces. Next base: position 25,393 of record NZ_FOFF01000020.1, on the reverse strand, counting down.
GTACGCCCGGCTGTCGAAGCTGCCCGCGGCCACGCTCCAGCGCATGTGGGGCATCTTCTCCAGCGGCGAGTTCGGCGGCATCGTCGAGGCGATCTGCGATCTGCACGCGCTGTCCGGCAAGGCCCAACACCTCGCGCTGGCCCGGCTGTTCGACCTCGACAAGCTTATCGACGCGTGCGCGGCGAACACCGACACGCTCGACGGGCTGCACGCCAACCAGCACATCCCGATCTTCACCGGGCTGGTGCGGCTGTACGACGCGACGGGCGAGACGCGGTACCTCACCGCCGCGAAGAACTTCTGGGCCATGGTCGTACCGCACCGCATGTACGGCATCGGCGGCACCAGCCAGGGCGAGTTCTGGAAGGCGCGGGACGTCATCGCGGGGACCATCGACGGCGTCACCGCCGAGACGTGCTGCGCGTACAACCTGCTGAAGCTGAGCCGGACCCTGTTCTTCCACGACCAGGATCCGGCGTACATGGACTACTACGAGCGGGCCCTGTACAACCAGGTCCTCGGCTCCCGGCAGGACACCCCGGACGCGGAGAAACCGCTGGTCACGTACTTCATCGGGCTCGCGCCCGGCACGGTGCGCGACTACACGCCCAAGCAGGGCACGACCTGCTGCGAGGGCACCGGCATGGAGAGCGCCACCAAGTACCAGGACTCGGTGTACTTCAAGGCGGCCGACGGCAGCGCGCTGTACGTCAACCTCTACAGCCCGGCCACGCTCACCTGGACCGAGCGGGGCGTCACGGTCGCGCAGAGCACCGACTTCCCGCGCGAGCAGGGCAGCACGCTGACGGTCCGGGGACGCACCTCGACGTTCGCGCTGCGGCTGCGGGTGCCGGTCTGGGCGACGGCCGGGTTCCGGGTGACGGTCAACGGGCGGAGCGTCAACGGGACGCCTGCGCCGGGCAGTTACTTCACGGTGTCCCGGACCTGGCGGGACGGGGACGTCGTCCGGGTGGCGATGCCGTTCCGGCTGCGGGTGGAGAAGGCGCTCGACGACCCTTCCCTGCAAAGCCTGTTCCTCGGTCCGGTCAACCTGGTCGCCCGCAACTCCGCCACCACGTATATGCAGTTCGGCCTCTACCGCAACGCGGCACTCTCCGGCGATCTGCTGCCCTCCCTCACGCCGGTGAGCGGGAAGCCGCTGCACTTCACGCTCGACGGCACCGAGTTCGCCCCCTTCCACGAGGGCACCGAGGACCCGACGCACGCGTATGTGCGCAGGGCCGAACCCCGGGTGGTGTTCGGCACCAGCGACTCGGGCGTGGCCAACCCGGCGAAGGCCGACCGCACGACCCTCCTCGACGAGGTGTGGGCGGCGGCGCCGTTCGCGTCCAAGAGCGCGCTCGTCACGCGGGTACGGAGCGTGGTGGACGCGTGGGTGAGCGCCGGACTGCTCGCACGGGCCGACGGGGAGAGGGTGGTGAGCACGGCACGCGGAGCGACGTTCGTACTGTAGGGCCTGCGGGCCTCTGGGGGCCGGTGTGGCCTGTGGGGCGTTACGACCGGCGGCGGGGCTTGCCGCCGCCGGTGCCGCGCCGCCCCCCGGCACTCTTCGCACCGCCGCTCTTGGTACCGCCGCTCTTGGTACCGCCCCCGGACCGGCCGCCCGGCTGCGCCTTGCGGGGCTGCCGCTCCTTGGCCTGCTTCGCGTCCTTCGTCTCCTTCGCCGGGGTCTGCTGGGTGCGGCCCCGGGTGCTGTTGACGGTGCGGCCGCGGACGATGCCGATGAGGTCCTCGACCAGGTCGGTGGTCGCCTCCTCGGGCCAGGAGAGGGCGATGTCCGACTGCGGGGCGTCGACGACCGTGCGGTAGGTGAGGTCGCGGCGGTGGTGGAGGCGGGCCAGCGACTGGGGTACGACCAGGACGCCGATGTTCGCGGCGACCAGCTCGATCGCGTCCTCGGTGGTCGCCGGGCGCTCGAAGGCGGCCTCGCCGGGCGGCCGCTCCCAGCCGAGGACGTCGTCCAGGGGGTGCAGGACCACCTCGTCGGCGAGGTCGTCCACGGTGATCTCCTCGGCCGCCGTGATCACGTGGTCCTTGGGGACCACGACGACGGTCGCCTCGGTGTAGAGGGGGATCGCGCTGAACACCGTACGGTCGACGGGGAGGCGTACGAAGGCGGCGTCGGCGGTGCCGTCGCGCAAGACGTCGGGGGCTTCGGCGGGGGTCACCTGGAGAAGGGTGAGGGGCGTGTCGGGCAGGCGCTCACGCCAGATCCGCACCCACTTGGCGGGTGTCACTCCGGGGACGTACGCGAGCCGGAACGAGGGGGAATCCGCCGAGTCGGTCATCCCGCCAGGTTACCGGCTGTGGTCGGAGGTCTCGTCGGCGGCCGATACCCTGGACCGTATGAAGTCGCAAGCGAGCACCCAGACGATGAAGGCCGCCACCGCGGCGAAGAAGCTGGGTGTGTACCTCCCCGCCACGCCCGCCGAGTTCCAGGAGGGCGTCGTCTCGCGCGCCGAGCTGAGCGAGCTCCAGGCGAACCCGCCCGCCTGGCTGCGGGCGCTGCGCGAGACCGGTCCGCACCCCCGTCCGGTGGTCGCGGCCAAGCTGGGCGTCTCCATCGCGGGCCTGGCACGCGGCGGCGTGAGCGAGGCGCTGACCACCGAGCAGATCGAGGCGATCAAGGACGCCCGGCCGGAGTGGCTGGAGAAGGAGCGGGCCGTCCAGGCAGAGGTCCGCAAGGAGACGGTCCGCATCAAGAAGCGTGACGCGGAGCGCACCGAGTCCTGACGTTCTGTGCCGACGTCCGGTGCGGGTCGCCCTGAGGCCGTCGTTCTGACTACGATCTGGGCAGGTTCACCGACGTGGGTGTTTCGAGGTTGCTGGGGGTTGGGATGGTTGCTGGTCGTGTGGTGCGCTTCGACAGTCAGCGCGGTTACGGGTTCATCGCGCCCGATGACGGCGGGGAGGATGTCTTCCTGCACGTCAACGACATGCTGATGCCCGAGTCGCAGGTGCGCCGGGGCATCGTGGTGGAGTTCGAGATCGAGGACGGCGAGCGTGGTCCGAAGGCGTCCGGGGTGCGCCTCGCGCGCGGCGAGGACGGCAAGCCCCTCGCCGCCGACGACGACGTCCTGTGCGATGTGCTCAGCACGGAGGAGTTCGTCCGGGACGTCACCGAGGCGCTGCTGACGTCGGCGCCCTCGCTCACCGGCGAGCAGATCGTCCAGGTGCGCGCCGGGCTCGCGCAGTTCGCGAAGAACCACGGCTGGGTCGAGGGCTGACCTGGCCAAAGAGCCGCCCTGTCGTCTCCCGGACCCCGTTGTCAGTGGCCTGTCCTACAGTTCCCGTCACTTGATCACTGCGGGTGCGGGAGGCACACATGGGGTGGGTGTCGGCCGGCGACTATGAAGTCGCTCTGGATGACGGCAAGGTGGTGTGCCGCAATGCGGCCGGGCGGCGGTTGAAATCCGTACCGCCCAAGATCGCCGACGATCCGGCGGTGGTGGGCCTGCGCCAGCTCACCGAGTGGCTGGAGCGGCACGAACGCCAGTGCCTGGCCGACGTGGAGCGGTGGATGGTGCGCTCGCTGCCGGTGCCGCTCACCGTCGTCGCGCGGGTGTGGCCCGACCCCGCCTGGCAGGCCGCCCTGCGCGACCTCGTCGTCACCGGGGCCGACGGCGAAGTGGCCGGGTTCCTGCGGGACGCCGACCCCGAGCGCGGCCTCGGCCTGGTCGACCTCGACGGCGACACCGTCCGCATCGCCCCCGAACTCGTCCGCCTCCCGCACCCGGTCCTCCTCGAAGACCTGGCGGAGCTGCGGGAGTTCGCCGTCGAACTCGGCGTCGCGCAGCGCGCCCAGCAGCTCTTCCGCGAGGTGTGGCAGCGGCCCGCCGCGCTCGACGCCGAGGGCACCGCCGTGGCGGAGTACGCCGGCGGAGCGTTCAAGGAGCAGCGGTTCCTGCACGGCCGGGTCGCGCAGCTCGGCTACCGCGTCCGCGGCGGGCACGCCGTCGTCTCCGTCCTGGAGGGCGGCCGCACGGTCGAGGCCCGGGTGTGGGTCGGCGACTACGAGGGCTACGAGCAGGCGGAGACCGGCCCCCTGGTGTTCACCGACCCCGCGGGACGGGTGCTGAAGCTCGGGCTGGTCGGGCCGGTGGCCTGGTCGGAGGGCATGCGCATGGCGGCGGCGTTGTACGCCGGGCGCGACATCGAGGACGAGGAGCGGGCGGCATGACGACCTACGACGAGACCACCGCGGCCGCCCTCCTCGACGCGGGCGCCGTCCTGCCCCCGGGCAGCACGAGCCGCGAGGACGCCGACACGCTCACCGTCCGCACGTACACCCACCCCGCGCTGGACGACCGGCGGATCGTGCGGCTGGTGCCGGGCACCCTGGGCGAGGCGGAGGATCTCGCGCTGGACTTCCTCGGGCTGGCCCGGGACACGGAGGTCCCCGAGGTCGGTCAGGTGCGCCGGGAGACGCTCGGCTTCCCCGCCTGGGCGCTGGTCCACGACCCGGCCAACGGCCATCACGCGCTGGCGCTGGTCAAGGACGTCGAACGGCTCGCACGGCAGGCCAAGTCCCGCCCGGGCGCCGCCAAGGACGGCTTCGAGGAGCTGGGCACCCGGCTCGGCCGGGCGGTCCCGCACTTCCTGCCGACCTTCTACGAGCAGGCCGCCCGCGTCTTCCTGGAGCACGAGAACACGACGTACGCCTCGGCGTTCTTCGGCAAGGCGCGCGAGGCCGAGCGGGTGCACGCGCTGGCGGTGGACGAGGAGCGGCAGCGGGCCGTGTTCCTGGAGTTCGCCTTCGCCGGGGCGCTGACGGTCAAGGCGCTCAAGGAGCACGTCAAGGATCTCGCGGCGCGCCTGGACCCGGCCGCGGCCTGGGCGCAGTTCCGGCAGCTCACCGTGGAGCGCTGTGCGGCCGGGATGCCGCCGTACGCGTCGCTGCCGCAGGACGCGCGCGGGCTGCTCAAGGCGGCAGGTCTTGACCGGGTCGCCGAGGAGTGCGCCCTGGTCGCCGACCTGCTCGCCTCGCCCGCCGCGGTCCGTGCGCCCGCGTCCTTCTGGAACGCCTACCGGCCGACGCTGGCCGTCCTCGCGACGCAGCGTCCGGAGGTGCGCGGGCGGCTGCTGGAGATCATGCCTGCCGGTCTGGAGCGTTCCGTCGAGGACGACGAGTTCTGGCTGACGCTGCTCACCGAGTGCGGCGCGGATCTCCTCCTCACCGGGGAGGCGGCGGATGAGACGACGGGTGAGACGGGGGCCGAGGTCGATCCGGCGGACTGGCTCGGCCGGTGGGCCCTGCACCGCAAGCACGGCGGCAACGTCAGCGAACGTTCCCCGGCCACGCTCGCCCTCGTGGAGCGGATGGCGCCCCGGCTGCGCGAGCGGGGCCGCAGCGTCGACCTGTGCACGGGCCGCTGGCACGCCGGAGCCGACCTCGACCTGCTCGACCTGTGCGCGGCACACGGCGTGCCGCTGGCCCTGCCCGACCCCGACCAGGTCGTGTACCTCTCCCTGGACCGCTGGCTGCGCGAGCCCCGGCCCGGCCGCCGCGATCTGACGGCGACGGCGGCGGACCCGCGGCTGCGCCGCCTGCTGTACGCCGACATCGGCACGATCAGCGGTTTCCGTCCCGCGGCCGAGGTGCTGGCGGGGCTGGCCGACCACCCCGTCCTCGGTGACGTGCTGCGGGAGTGGCTGGACGACGCGGCCGGAGAACTGACCGCGGCGGTCGGCCTGCCCGCCGCGCGGACCGCGCTGGAGCGACTGCGTCCGTTCCGCACGGTGGCCGCCAAGGTGAGCCCGGCGGCCGTCGCGAAGGTCGCCGCGCACGCGACCGCGCCCCTGCTCGGACACACGCTGCGCGCCGGAATCCTGGACGAACTGGGCTGGCCCGCGCTCGACGAGGCGCTGCGCCGGCTCGACGCCGAGACGAAACGCGACCGCGACCGTAATCAGCATGGGGACAGGGACGACACGCTGGCCGTCAGCGAGGCCTGGCCGGCGCTGATCCTGGCCCGCGCGCACAAGGTGTTCGTCGTCGGACCCGACGAGATCCTGCTCGAGCACGACCTGCGGCTGCCCGTCGCACTGGACCGCTGGCAGCGCCCGCACTACCGCTACACCGACGGCGAACTGCTCGTCATGTGGCGGCAGGACGGCAAGCAGTTCGGCTACTGGTCCGCCCGCCCAACCGACGTGTTCCCCCTCGGCGGCGAGCAGCTCCCCCACTGGTACGGCGGCCACGACGCGGGCGAGCCGTCGATCCCGCTGCCCGGCGGCGGTCGCGCCACCGGTGGCCGCGCCCTGCACGCCGGTGACACCGCCGTGCCGCCGAGCCGCCGCGTCATCGGCGACGGCACCTCCTACTGGCGTCAGGGCAGGCAGGGCACGCAGCAGGTGTGGCTGGAGTACGACCCGGTCACCGGCACGCACGGGCGGGCCTCGCTGCCCGCGTTCCTGCGCTCCGGCATCCGTGAGGACACCACCCTGCTCCAGCAGCAGTGCGAGGTGCTGCCGCTCCAACCGGGCCTGGAACAGAGCCCGTTCGGCACCGACGGCACGGTCCTGGGCCGCTGGGTGCGCACCGAGCGCGAGGGCGACCAGACCCGTACGGTCGCCGGTACGCCGGACGGCCGGACCGCCGCCCTGCCCTGGACGGACGGCCGGTCGCCGGGTGTCCTGATCGGCGCGCTGCGGCTGCCCGGCGGGGCCGAGCCCGTCGCCGTCGGCCTGCACCGGCAGATCGCCCTGTACGCGGGCGGCGACCCGTCGGCCGCCGGGGAGTTGGGCCGGGTGACGCCGATGGAGCGCGGCGGCGAGTTCGCCGCCGGCACCCGGTTCGTCCCGCCGGTGGACTTCTGGCACGCGCTTCGCCCACGCGACGAGCGTGCGTCGGCCGTGCTGCGCGCGCTGACCGACGAGCAGGCGGCCGAGGTCCTGCGGGCCGGCGCGCGGGCGCTGGCGGAGCGGCAGGCGAAGCTGGCGCAGGTGGCGGCGGCCGGTGTCGCCGAGGAGGCCACCCGCCCGAAGCGGTCCATGGGCGCGAAGCGTTCCACCGCCCCTGCGGCGACCGCAGCCACGGGCACCGGTGGAGTCACCGCCCCGGACCAGCCCGCGGTGCCGACCGCGGACGAGGTGCTCCAGGACGTCGTCTCCCGCTGCCTGCCCGCGCTCGGCGACGCGCGGCTGCGCTCCGGTGTCGCCGCCCTGGCGCACGCGGTGCTGCGGCTCGCGGAGTCCCTCGCCTCGTTCGTGGCACCGCCGGTCGAGCGGCCGAAGGCGGCGGGCCGCCGGATCGACGGCATGTTCGCCGACGTCAGCCCCGAGTACGGCGACGACGAGACGCTGCGCGAGGCCACCACCGGCCTCGTCGAGCTGCACGGCTGGTGGGGCAGCGAGCGGCGCTGGAACGCGCTGCGGCAGATCCGTGGCGTGAACCACGTGCTGTCCGGGAAGCCGGCCGACGGCAAGGCCCTGGCCGACGCCTCCCGGTCCACCGGCGTGGCCGACGGGTGGCGCAGCGACGAGTTCACCGTGCCCGGCATCGGCCTGGTGTGGCCGGCCGTGCTGGACGTGCTGCGCCCGCTCGCGTACCGCGCGGTCACCCCGGCGGTGACCGAGGCGCACCGCGAGGCGCTGCTCCTGCTGTGCGAGGCGATCGCGGACGGGCCGCTCGTCGTGCCCGGGGCCGCGTTGCGCGAGGTCGTGCTGAGCGAGCCGCACGAGAAGCAGGAGCGGGTCGGTCAGGTGCTGCGCCGCGACGGCCGCACCGTCGTCGTCCTCGGCTGCCAGAACGTCGACCGGCAGGCCGGGCGGGTGCACTGGCTCGCCCTGGACCACGACCCGACGGGCATGTTCGGCGCGGTCGCCCATTTCACCCTGGAGCGGGAGACCGCGCACCCGGCGGTGTTCCCCGCCGACGCGCTGACCGCCGTCACCACCCTCGTCCGGGACAAGGGCCCCGCGCCCTGGCTGCCGGAGGCGCCCACCGCCCTCGCCGCGGTGTCGCGCGACGGGCTGGGGCCGGTGCAGGCGGCGCTGCTGCTCGCCGCCAAACCGAAGCAGCTCACCGCCGAGGTGATCGCCACGACCGGTCTGAAGCCTCGTCAGAAGCAGCTCGGCGACGCCCTGTTGGGCACGGTCGACAGCGGCGACCGGGCGGCGCTCGTCGGCGCGCTGCTGCCGCATCAGCCCGGCGACCTGTGGACGGAGGGGCCGGACACAGAGGCGGCGGGCCGGGTGTGGGCCGAGCGGCTCGGCACGGTCGTCCGGCTGCCGGAGGAGCTCGCCGGGGAGCTGACCCTCGACGGCCTGTCGACCGGCTCCGTCGAGGAGATCCTCAACCCCGGGCGCACCCCGTGGATCAGCCGCACCACCGTCCAGCGGCCGGACAAGGACGGCAACCTGGCCGCGGCGGACCCGGCGGCGCTGCCCGCCCGCCGCCACCTGACGGGTGCCGTGGCCGCTCTCGCCGGGCTGGCCTACTCCCTGCCGTACGGGCATCCGCTGCGGACTGTCCTGCCGGGGAGCCTCGCCGCGCTGCGCGACCGCGTCGCCGATCCGGGACTGCTGCTGGACCTGGACGTCGAGTGGACGGACAAGGGCACCTCGACCGCCGTCGGGCTGCGCAAGGCGTACGGGCTGCCCGCCGCCGGGGGCGCCGACGCGCACGGTCTGACGTATGTGGGCGAGGCGCTGGTGCTGCGCCCGTGGTACCGCGACCAGGAGGCGGTGCTCGTGCGGCCGGCAGCGCTCGGCTCCCCCGACGACCCGGTGTTCGGGCTGGTCGAGGGGCTTGTCGGGGCCGGACGCAGTCAGGGCATGTGGGCGCTGCGGACGATCCTCGACGAGGAACTGGCCCGCGCGCTGGCCGCCGGGACCGACCCCGAGGGGCCTGCCGGGTACGCCCAGGACCCGGCGTTCAGCGTGCCCGAGCTGGTCGCCGAGGTCGCGGCGAAGCACGGGCTCGGCGCGGACGCGGCGGCGCTCTACCTCCAGTTGCTGGCCCTCCCGGATCCCATGGACCGCAACTGCGCCCGCTGGACCGGCTGGAAGCCCGCCCGCACGAAGAAGGCCCGCGCCGAACTCGCGGCGAGCGGTCTGGTCGTGGAGGCCAAGCGACCGCGCGCGGGGCGCACGCTCTTCCTGCCGTGCGGCTGGCTGGACCTCAAGTCCCCCGCGCTGCCGGTGGAGATCTGGAAGGAGGGCCTCTACCCGGTGCGCGCCTACGGGCGCACGGTGCCGGTGGTCCCGGTGCCCGAACTGTTCACGCGCGCGTGGGACCGCGTCCGCGCCGGTGACGCCCCGGCCTACGAGGAGCTCACCACCCGCGCCACCCGCAAGGGCCGCCGCCGATGACCACCGTCCCGCCTCACCTGGAAGAACGCGCGCCGATGACCACGACCGTCCGGTCCACCACGCCCACCTCCCCCACCCCCGTCCGGCAGATCGTCCCGCCCGAGGAGCGGTACGCCACCGAGCTGGCCTTCCTCGCCGCGTACGACGCCGGGCCGCGCCCGCCCGCCTGGCGGCTCACCCCGCGTGCCGTCGTCACGTTCGTCATGGGCAGCGACGGCCGTGCCCTGAAACTGCCCGAGGGCGTCGACGTGCCCGAGGGGGTGCCGGGGCGGCTGGTGGTGGAGGGCAAGTTCGTCGGGGACCGGGCGCTGGTGGAGCGGTGTGTGGTCACGCTGGCCGGGGAGCGCGGGCTGCTGCTCGTCGGCGAGCCCGGTACCGCCAAGTCGATGCTGTCCGAGCTGCTGTCCACCGCCGTGTGCGGCACCAGCGGTCTGGTCGTGCAGGGCACGGCGGGTACGACGGAGGACCAGCTCAAGTACGGCTGGAACTACGCCCTGTTGCTGGCGCAGGGGCCGAGCCGGCAGGCGCTGGTGGCGTCGCCAGTGCTGACCGCCATGTCCCGGGGCGGCATCGCCCGGGTCGAGGAGGTCACGCGGTGTCTGCCCGAGGTGCAGGACGCGTTGGTCTCACTGCTGTCGGAGCGACGCATCGCCGTACCCGAACTGGCGGGCACGGACGACGCGTTGGCGCATGCCGCGCCCGGCTTCAACCTGATCGCCACGGCCAACCTGCGCGACAAGGGCGTCTCGGAGATGTCCGCGGCCCTCAAGCGCCGCTTCAACTTCGAGACGGTCGGCCCGATTCCGGACCTCGACGCGGAGACCGCGCTCGTGCGCAGTCAGGCGCGGGCCTCGGTGGAGCGGGCCGGTGCGCCTTTCCAGGTCGACGACGCCGTGTTGGAGGCCCTGGTCACCGCGTTCCGCGATCTGCGGGAGGGCCGGTCGGCGGAGGGCTGGGAGGTGGAGCGGCCGTCCACGGTGATGTCCACCGCGGAGGCCGTGTCCGTCGCGGGCGCGCTGGCACTCGCGGCGGCGTACTTCCCCGGCGACCGTGACGTGCTGGGACTGCTGCCGGGCCACCTGCTCGGCGTGGTCCGCAAGGACGACCCGGCCGACGCGGCCCGCCTGCGCGGCTACTGGGACGGCCCCGTACGCCGCCGCGCCGAGCAGGGTTCGGCAACCTGGCGCACCCTGTGGGACCTGCGCACGGTACTGGAGGGCTGACGGCCGTGTCCCTGCCCCTCCACCCCACCGCGGCGTCCACGTCGGCCGCACCGTCAGCACGGTCCGCGTCGGCCGCGTCGGGCTCCCCGGACTTCCCGATCACTCCTGGCTTCCCGGACTCTCCAGGATCCCCGGACTTCCCAGGCTCTCCGGGATCTCCGGAGAGCCCGATCACTCCGGGCTCCGCGGACTCTCTGGGCTCCCCCGACGTCCCGGACTTCCCGAACTTCCCGAACTCCCCGGGCTCCCCGGCATCCCCGGACGAGGCCCTCGCCGCCCTCACCGACCCGGCCGGGCCGTACCTCATCGGTGTGCGGCATCACGCGCCGTCGCTGGCCGCTGCTGTGCCCGCGCTGCTGGACGAGGCGCGGCCGGACGTGGTGCTCGTCGAGTTGCCGGCCGAGATGCAGGAGTGGCTGCCCTGGCTCGGGCACGAGGAGACCCGGGCCCCGGTCGCGCTCGCCGCCGCGCCCGGTGACGGGCGGGGCCCGGCGTTCTATCCGTTCGCCGACTTCTCGCCCGAGCTGGCCGCCGTACGCTGGGCGGCTCGGCACGGCGTCCCGGTGGTCGCCTGCGACCTGCCCCTCGCGGACCCGGCCTGGTCCGAGGCCCGCGACGGCACGCAGCACGGCGCTCCGCACCGGCTCACCGACGCGCTCCGCGCCCGCCTCACGGGCCGCCCCGGCGACGACCTGTGGGACCGTCTGGTCGAGGCCACCGCCCCGGGCTCGCCGCCCGAGGCCCTGCGCCGGGCGGCCCTGTTGACGGGGTGGGCGCTGCGCGCGGACGCGGCGGCCTCCGGCGGCGTACCCGAACTGGACCTCCGCCGCGAGCAGTGGATGCGTTCCCGCATCGCCGAGTGCACCGCCGACGGCGAACGCGCCGCGGTGCTGACCGGCGCCTTCCACGCACCGGCCCTGACCGCGGCAACGTCCTTCACCGGAGAAGAGTCCTTCACCGGACATGACGTCGGCGCGGTGGGGCGGGGGGCGTGGAGCACCTCGTTGATTCCCTATACCTATGCCCTGCTGGACGAGCGGTCCGGGTATCCGGCCGGGATCCGGGATCCCGAGTGGCAGGACATGGTGGTGCGGGCGGCGGGGGATCCCGCGGCGCTGGCGGAGGCGCTGACGCGGGCGGCCGTGCGGGTGTGTGCGGAGTTGCGGGGGCTCGGGCATCCGTCCGGGCCGGCCGACGCGCGGGAGATCAGCCGACTCGCCTCGGACCTCGCCAGGCTGCGCGGGCTGCCCGCGGCGGGCCGGGGCGAGTTGGTCGAGGCGGTGCAGACGGTCCTCGCGCAGGGGGAGCCGTACGGGCGGGGGCGGGCCGTGGCGCGGGCGATGGAGCGGGTGCTCGTCGGCACGCGTACCGGCCGGCCCGCGCCGGGCGCGCCGCGCAGCGGTCTCGCCCCGGCGGTCGAGGCCGAGGCCGCCGCGCTGGGCCTGCCGGGGCCGGAGAACGCCTCCGGCCCGGCCCGGGACCTACGGCTCGACCCGTTGCGGTCCGACCTCGACCGGCGTCGCGAACTGCTGTTGCGGCGGCTGACGGTGTGCGGGGTGCCGTACGCGGAGGCGAAGGAGGTCGTCGGCGCGGGCGGCGGCGAGGCCCTCACCTCCCGTTGGGAGGTGCGCTGGACGCCGGCGACGGCGGCCATGCTGACCGCGGCCGGCGTGCGCGGAGTCACCGCGGCCCAGGCCGCCGAGGGCCTGCTGCGCGAACGGCGGCGCGCGGAGCGCGACGAGGGCGGCTCGACGGCCGCGCAGGTGCTGCGGGGGCTCGCGGAAGCCGCGGAGTGCGGGCTGCCGCAGCTCGCGGACGAGCGGCTCGACGACGTCGCCGAGGTGCTCCCGCAGGCCGGCACGCTGCCCGAACTCCTCGCCGCGCTGGCCCTGTCGGACCGTCTGCGGGCCGGTCATGTGCCGGGGCTCGACGCCGACGAGGACCGTACGGCGCGGGCGGCCTCCGTCGCCGAGCTGCTCACCGCGGCGGCGGTGCGGCAGGTGGACGGCCTGACCGGGTCCGAGGACCCCGCCGACGCTCACTCGCTCCTCGAACTCGCCCACCGCGCCGACCTGTTGGGCGGCATCCGGCTCACCGACGCCCTCGCCCGGCTGGCCGCCGACGGCTCCCCGCTGATGCGCGGCGCCGCCGGAGCCGTCCGGGTGCTGCTCGGGCAGGAGGACGCGCGCGCCTTCGGCGACCGCGTCGCCTCCTGGGTCGACGGGGCCGTCGACCCCGACGCCCGGTCGGCGCTGACCGCCCGGCTGAGCGGTCTGCTGACCGCCGCGGGCCCGCTGCTGGAAGCCGCGGCACCCGCGCTCGAACCCCTGCTCAACCGTGTCTCGGAACTGCCCGACCGGGCGTTCCTCGATCGGCTCCCCGCGCTGCGGGGCGGCTTCGAGACGCTGAGCCCCGCCGCCCGCGACCGTCTCCTCGCGGCCGTCGAGGAACGCCTCGACACCGGGCCCGTCACCGACACCGACGGCATCGACCCGGCCGCACTCGCCACCTGGACACAGGCTGACCTCGCGGCCCGCGCCACCCTCCGGTCACTGGGCCTGCTACCCGCACCCGGTGCCGACACACAGTCACCCGTCCCCATATCCGTTCCCGTGTCTGACGCCGTCGTGGGCTGCGCGACCGAGGATCACCTGCTCGTCCCCGCCGACCGCTGGCGGCTTCTGCTGGGCCGCCGCAGCGACCAACTCCCCTCGTCCGCACGCTCGTTGGCGACGGCACTGGACGAGCTGTACGGCAGCGGGCGCGGCGAGGGCAGCCGGGGGGATCTGACGGGCCCGGGGGCCGGCGGCGGCCGGGAAGCGCCGTATCCCGGGGTGCGGGAGTGGTCGCAGGAGCTGGCGGCGCTGTTCGGGCCGGGCATCCGGGAGGAGGTGCTGGCGGCGGCCGCCGCGTCGGGCCGCAAGGACGTGCTCACGGAGCTGGACGCCGACAGTGTGCGCCCCTCGGTCGATCTGCTGCGCACGGTGCTGCAACACGCGGGCGGACTGCCCGAGGCCCGGCTCGCCGCGCTGCGCCCGCTCGTCCGGCGACTGGTCGAGGCGCTGACCCGGCAGCTCGCCACGCGGCTGCGCCCCGCCCTGCACGGCACGACTCTGCCGCGCCCCAGCCGGCGTCCGGGCGGCGGTCTCGACCTGTCCCGCACGCTGCGCGCCAACCTGGCGACCGCGCGGCGCGGCCCCGACGGCACGGTCCGGGTCGTCCCCGAGCGTCCGGTGTTCCGTACGCGGGCGCGGCGCGCCGCGGACTGGCGGCTGATCCTCGTCACGGACGTGTCGGGGTCCATGGAGGCGTCCACGGTGTGGGCCGCGCTGACGGCCTCGGTGCTGGCCGGGGTGCCGACGCTGTCCACGCACTTCCTGGCGTTCTCCACGGAGGTCATCGACCTCACCGAACAGGTGGAGGACCCGTTGTCGCTGCTCCTGGAGGTGCGCATCGGAGGCGGTACGCACATCGCGGCGGGGCTGCGGCACGCGCGCGAGCTGGTCACCGTGCCGTCGCGGACGCTCGTCGTGGTCGTCAGCGACTTCGAGGAGGGCTATCCGCTCGGCGGACTGCTCGGCGAGGTGCGCGCGCTGGTCGGGGCGGGCTGTCACGTCCTGGGCTGCGCGAGCCTCGACGACACCGGTAGGCCGCGCTACTCCACGGGCGTCGCGGGCCGACTCGTCGCCGCGGGCATGCCCGTCGCCGCCCTCAGCCCGCTCGAACTCGCCCGCTGGGTAGGGGAGAAGATCGCATGAGCCCTGAACTGTTGCCTCCGGTCGCTCCGTCCGTCACCGCCGAGCTCGTCGAGGCGCTCTCGCCCCGGCTACGCAAGCGGCTGGACGCGGGCATCGCCAAGCTGGCGGCGCGTCCGGTCGTCCGCGAGGGCGACACCGTACGGATCGCCGTCGACGACGACACCGACCTCGAACTCCACGCGCCCGGCGGTACGGTGACCAGCGCGGACGCAATCCGCTGCGGTTGTCTGCTCGCCCCCGACTGTCTGCACCGCCCGGCGGCGGCCTCGGCCGCACCGGTCGCCGACGACGAACCGACCGACAACACACCCACGCCCCCTGCGCCCTCCCCGGAAGCCGAGGCGGAGCAGAACCCGAGGACGGAGGCGGAGGCTGGGACTGAGGCGGAACCGGAGACCGCCGCCCCGGCCCAACTCGCCGCCGCGCAGGCCGTGTTCGACGCGGCGGCCGCCGTCCTCGAAGCCGGTACGGACGGCTCCGGTGCCGTGCTCCAGGCGGAGCTGCTGCGCGCCGCGCACACCGCGCGACTCGCGGGACTCCCCCGGGCCGCCGCCTCGGCGATCTCCGTGGTCACGGGGATACGCGCGGCTCGCTCCGCCGACCCCGCCTACCGGCAGCCCGAGCTGGCGGAGGCCCTGCGCACCGTCCTCGGCGTGGCGCACCGGCTGCCGTTCGCGAGCGGCCCCGACCTCGCCGAACTGCGCGGCACCGTACGGCAGCCGTACACCCCGGACGGCTCGTTGCGCCTGTACGGCCTCTTCTCCGAGCCCGTCCTGACGGCGACCGGGTACGCGGGCGCGGTCACCTGGACCGCCGACGCCGAGGGCCGCCTCTACACGGTCTCCGACGTGGCACCGGGCGGCCCCGGCCGGGCGACCGGCGCCGCCGACCGCGCCGTACGCATCGGCGACACCGCCCTGAGCCACCGCGAGTTGTCGCGTGCGGGGCTCGCGGTCTCCGGCGCGACCGTCTCGCCGACGGGCCGGCTCGGCGCGGGGGCGGGGGTCCGGGCGGTACGAGCCTCCGGCGCCGCCTGGAACGCCGCGCCGCTGGACCGGCTGTGGGCGGTGCCCGTCGCCGAGCAGGTCGCCCGCGCCCTGGACGGCGGCGGCCACGGTCTGCTCTTCCTCGACGTCACCCTCGCGGGCACGGTCCGTGAGGCGACGGGCGACTGTCTGCTGGCCGACTGCGACGGCCTCGCCCTCCGGCTGGCGATGGCCCACGAGGACCCGGCGCTCCCGTACCGCGACAACCTCCGGCTGCTGGCCGGCGCCCGGGGCAGCCGACTGCGGATCATCGCCCGGCTCGCCCCGGGGCCACTCCCCCGCGCGCTGCTGCTCGCCGTCGAACACCCCGCCCGACACCCCGACGCCCGGCCCGACGCCCGGGTGGACCTCGGCCTGGACCGCCTCCAACACGCCGACCTGCCCACGCGGACGACGGTCCCCGCACCCACCCCCGCTCGCACCCCCGTGCCGGACGAGGCCCCGCTGCACCTCCTGCGCCGCCGCGTGCACCAGGCCGTGTCCGGGGGCCGCCGGGTGCTCGCCTTCCCGGGCAGCGGGCCGGGTGACAGCGGACGGCTGCGGCGCGTCGGTCTCACCACCGCGGGCGACCTCCTCGACGACCTCCGGGCCGCCGCCGCGGACCGCTCCCGCGACGCGTTCGGCCGGCTGCTCCCCGCCGACACGGACCGCTTCGCCCGCGCCTGGCTGGCCGCCGCCGTCTACACGTCCGAGGTCGAACGATCGCTGTGCGCGGCGGCCTGGGGGCCGAGCAGGGAGCCGGTTTCGCAGTCTCTCTAGACCAAGGCTTCTTCAGGGGCTTCTTTAGGTCAGGATCTGACCTCGATCGCTCCTAACGTGTCACTCGACCGCGGAAGAACAGCGGCAGAGAAGCGGCACACAAGCCTTCACGGAAGAACGGAAGAAGAGGCCATGAGCGACGCCACGACTGACTCCACCACCGGTTCCACCACGGACTCCACGCCCCTCGGCCAGACCGTCACCGGCGAGCGCGCCGACCTGCTGGAGGCGCTGGCCAAGCAGCGGCACTTCCTGCGCTTCACCACCCGCGACCTCACCGACGAACAGGTCGGGCAGCGGAGCACCGCCAGCGAGCTGTGTCTCGGCGGTCTGATCAAGCACGTCACGTCGGTCGAACAGAACTGGGTGGGCTTCATCCTGGCGGGCCGGTCGGCGATGCCCGACTTCACCAGCATGACCGAGGCGGACTTCGCCAAACGGGCCGACAATTTCCGGATGCTGCCCGGCGAAACGCTCGCGGGTGTGCTGAAGGAGTACGACGAGGTGGCGCGCCGTACCGACGAACTGGTCGTGTCCCTGCCCGACTTGGACGTGGCGCACCCGCTGCCGTCGGCTCCGTGGTTCGAGCCCGGCGCGCAGTGGTCGGCCCGCCGGGTCCTGCTGCACATCGTCGCCGAGACCGCCCAGCACGCGGGTCACGCCGACATCATCCGCGAGTCCATGGACGGTTCGAAGAGCATGGGCTGACGCCGGCCGACCCAGCAGCCCCGCTCGTCGACCACGTGACTTTCGCAAACGCGGGCGTGTGCGCCCCGGGCACCGGACGCATCCAACTGGCCCCATTCATGGGCCAGTTGCAGTCCTATATCGATGCGATCCGGTGCCTCAGGGCACCCGAAAAAGCGTCCCGAAAGTCCGCGGCCGACGCGCCAGCGGCAGACGTGTCAGCAGCCGACGAGTCAGCGGCCGACGCCGATGAGTCCCGTCAGATAGCGCCACAGCGACGAGCGCTGCCGGACGGCCGAGTCCGGCAGCACGACGTCCGCCGCGTCCGCCGACTCCACCGCACCGCCCGCCCCACCCGCCTCAACCCGAACCCCGTCCGCTGCCTCCGCCGTGTCGCCCGCCTCCGCGTCCGGGGCGTGCGCCGACGGCTGCGGCGGCATCGCGGCCAGTTCGTACCGTACGGGCAGCGAGCGCAGGCCGCGCATGAACGGCGAGGAACGCCAAGGGAGTTGATCGACGGGGAGGGCGAGTTCGAGGTTCGAGAAGCGCTCGAAGAGCCGGCCCACGCCGACCGCCGCGACCGTCGACGCGAGTTCACGCGCCGGGCACTGGCGCTGGCCCGCGCCCCAGGCCAGATGCGCCCGGGTGCTGACCGCGGTGCCCTCGGCCACCTTGTCGGCGAACAGCGGGTCCGCGTGGGCCGCCGCGGAGGAGACCCACACCGGGTCGCCCGCCCGGATCGTGTAGTTGCCGAGCGGGGTGTCCCTGGCCGCGAAGCGCGGCACGAAGTTCACCAGCGGCGGCTTGCGCATCACCACCCGGTTCATGCTCTCCCGGACCATCCCGGCGGACAGACTGGCCCGCACACCGCCCTCGCCCGAGATGACCTCGACCACCGTGTTGGATATGAGGATGCCGACGTGGTCGGACGTCATGCCCAGCAGCATGAACAGCTCACGGGCCAACTGGTCGAGCGAGAGGTCGGGGTGGGCGGCCAGCAGATACGACGGAAAGTCGTCCCCCGGCTGCTTCAGCTTTACCGCCGCGAGTTCCGCCAGCGCGGCGAGCAGCCGCTCCAGCGCGAGCTCCGCGTCCGGGCCGGCGTCCAGTACCCGCCACATGTCCATCAGCGCGTCGTCGCCCTGGGACCCGGGGAAACCGAGCAGATGGCTGGCCACCATCAGCGGCAGCGGCCGGGAGAACTGGGCGGACAGGTCCGCAAGCCCCGTACCGCCGGCCTGCCCCACCAGGCTGATCAGGTCGTCGGCGTAGGCGGCGACGGCCGTCTTCAGCCGCTTCGCCTGGGCGTGCCGCGGGTCCTGGAACGGCTTGAGCGCCGCGTCCCACGCCGTGCGCAACGGCCGGTATCCCGGCCCGCCCTGGATCAGTACGTGGTTGACCTCCAGGGACGGCCCGAGCGGCCAGTCGGCCGGCACCCTGCCCTCCGAGCGGGCCCGCCAGTTCTCCAGCCCCTTCGGCCACCCGGCGTCGTCCTGGAGCACGTCGAGCGCCTCGCGGTAGCCGAGGACCAGCCAGGCCGGCACGCCGAGCAGGTCGACCGGCGCGACCGGGCCGTGCCGCTGCCGCAGCCTCTCGTACACGAGTGAGGGGCGCGTCTCGTAGTCCCTGGTCAGCAGCGGTTCGGGAGACAGCGTCTCCAACCATGCGCCGTCCAGCTCCACGGATCCGCCGTCGCCCGCCTGGGATTCCATCGCTCTGCCGCCCCTCCGACACTCCCCGTACCGGCTCGTCTTCATTCGGTAGCCGGAAACGGGGGGACCATATCCCACGACGCGCCCCCCGGTGTACGACGGGGGCGCGGCTCGGGCCATCCCACAGCGGCATTCCGCGCCGTCCCCCGGCGAGGCGTGACGGGAGTCGCCGCCACCGGCACCGACCCCGCGACGTTCGCAAACGCACTCCCCCGGTCGAGCCGGCCCGCCTCACTCCCCTCCGGCGTCCGCACGCAAGTCGGAGCGGGCGCGCCGCAGGGCGACGGTGAGCGCGCCGCGCAGCGGGGCCGCCTCGCCCAGCGCACCGGCCTCGACCGGCGGAGGCAGCGGCGCGAGCCGGTTCACGGTCTCGCGGACGACGTCCAGCAGGGCGGGATGACTGCCGATGGGCCCCCCGAGCAGGACGAGTTCGGGATCGACGACCGCGCAGACGGTGGCGATCGCCTCCCCGATCGTGCGGCCTTCCCGCTCGATGACGGCAAGAGCCTCGACGTCCCCCTCGGCGGCGAGGCGAAAAATCTCCCGCGCGACGACGACAGCGTCCGCGCTGTCAGCCGTGTCGGCCCCATCGACCCCATCGGCCCCATCGGCCCTGCCAGCCCCATCGGCTTTGGTGTTGTGCCGCCGCGACCCGAACCCCGCCGCCGCGACAGCCCTGGCGAACCCATGCCGTACGCCGATGCCGCTACCGATACCGACGTCGTCGCCGGTCTCGGGCGGCTGGGAGCCGACGCTGAGGTATCCGATCTCCCCGGCCACCCCCCGCGCGCCCCGAACGAGCCGGTCGCCGACGACCAGCCCCATGCCCATACCGGCCCCGATGAACACGTAGGCGACGCTCTCCGCCTCGCGCGCCGCTCCGTGCCGGCGTTCGGCGACGGCTGCGAGGTTGACGTCGTTCTCCACCAGCAGCGGGGCGTCGGTCAGACCGGCCAGTGCCTCCTGCGGCTGGAAGACGCCCTCCGGGTACGGGGTGTCCGCCAGCGGGATGACGGCGGAGGTCCTGGGATCCACGGGGTTGGCGACGGACACCCCGATGGCCAGCGGCCGGCCATGCCCGACGCTCCCCTCCTCGATCGCCCCGGCCACGAGAGCACGCACCTGCCGGGCGATGTGGTCGGGGTTGCGGGGTGGGACGGGCTGGTGCGTGGTCTCCAGGAACGCCCGGCCGAACAGATCGGCGGCGCACAGCCTGATCTCGGTCGGATGCAGGTCGACGGCGACGACGAAGCCCGCGTCCGCGGCGACCTGGTAGTAGGTACCGACCCTGCCCTGCCGCCCGCGCTGCTCCCCGGCGGGCAACAGCAGCTTCATCCGCTCCAGACGACGCACCGACTCCGAGACGGTGGTCTTGGAAATGCCGGTGCGCTGCGCGATCTCCGCGCGGGTGATCGGCGCCTGCTCGAACACGGTGTCCAGCACGATCTGGTCGGTCAGCTCGCGCAGCAGCGCCATGCTGGGCAGCGCCGAGCCCCCGAACTCCCGGCGGATCTCCATGACACCTCCCCCACGCCTCAGCCCCAACTCCTATCCGACTGCCCCATCTCCATCCCCAACCCCCGGCGGCCGGTGTCGTTGAGCCGGTCGGCGGTGAAGCGGCCGGTCCAGTCGCGCTCGTAGTGCTCCTCGGGAAAGTCGCCGGGGCTGGAGCCGGTGAGGAAGGCCTCCCGCACCTGGGCGGCGTACTCCTCGTTGCGGGGACACCAGGGCGCGGCGGGGATGTACATGACGTTGCCCCACCCTTGCTGGTCCTTCACGGGCGCAACGCTGTGGATCATGTCGCAGTGCCACCAGACGGAGTCGCCGGCCCGGACGTCGGGGATGCCGGTGAGCGCCTTCATGAGCAGCGGATGCCAGCGCTCGCCGGAGGGGAAGACCTGGTTGACGGTGACGCCGCACATGTCGTCCTCCGGCACGTCCGCGAGCAGCGGCCGCAGCATGAGGTACGCCATCGCCTCGGGGATCGGCACGGTGTGCAGGACGCCCTGGTCGTGCGCCATGTCCGACAGCGCGGTCCAGCCCTGGAAGGTGCGGAACGCCGAGCACATGGTCGACCCCGGGTACTGCGGCCCCTCGGTGCGGTACGCGGCGTCCCAGGGGTCGTACTCCTCGACGGTGCCGTCGAACAGGTGCCGGAACGCCTTCTGGTACGCCCGGGTCATCCACAGGTCGAGCGTGCCGGGGTCGCAGTGCGTGCCCAGGCCACCGGATTCGGTGCCCGGCGGACGGCGGCGGATCCGGTCGGGGTACATCGCGTCGCGCTCCGGGTCGAACCACCGGACGCCGTCCTCGGACTCGTGCTTCCAGAGGGAGTTGAGCAGGGACTGCACGCGGGCCATCCGCTCGCTCTGCCGTGCCTCCATCTGGGCCGTGGACCAGTAGACGGGGTAGATCTCGGGCTTGGAGCCGACGGTGCCGAAGAAGTCGTCGCCGGGGCCGGAGTAGTTCTCGAAGAACGCGTTGCGCTCCACGTAGTCGACGATGTCCGCGTCCCAGCGCAGCGCCTGCGCGCGGTCGAAGTGGCCGCGCACCACCAGACAGCCGCGCCGCCTGAGCTTCTCCAGTTGCGCCGGGGACACCGTGCCGTTCTCGATGTCGGCGTAGTCGACGACGGGCCAGACGCTCTCGCCGCGCTCCTTCGCCTCCTCGATCTCGGCCACCCGCGCGGCGACCCGCCGCTCCACGACGCCGAAGACCTCTTCGACGCTCCGCCCCGAGGCCTCGATACGGGCCCGCAGAGCGGCCTTGACCTGGCGGATCGCCCCAGGCAGGTCCTCGGGAACCGTCTCCCAGTGCGGCAGCGGCGGCGTGACGGTCATGACTGAACCCCTTTGGTCAGGACTCCTAACTTATTCGAACGTAAACCGCCCCCACGATTTGGGCAACCCTCCTGACCAACTCCCGACGCCGACGCCGATGCCGTCGGCCCCGGAGTCACGCGGGTTGCGGCGTCAGGCGCTTGTGTCCCTTGCGGTCGTAGTACCGCGCCATGGCGAAGCCGAAGAGCAGGGCGAGGACCGTGCCGATCGCGATCATGATCCAGGAGCGGGTGAGTCCGGCGTCGCCGCGGGCGTCGAAGAAGAGGATGGCGCGCACGCCGTCGCTGAGCTGGCGCATCGGCTCGAAGTGGGACAGGAAACGGTAGAAGCCGGGGACCGCCTGGAGCGGGACGGTGGCGCCCGAGGACGGCAGGCCCAGGACGATGAACACGAACATGGAGACCAGTTGGCCGATTCCGCCGAAGGCGGCGTTGATGGCCTGCACGCCCAGGCCGACGGCGAGGGTCGCGCAGTAGGAGAAGACCCACAGCAACGGCAGGTGGGACGCGTCCATGCCCAGGAGGGTCACGCAGGAGAGCATCACCAGCGAGGCACTGAGGAGCGTGATGCCCGCGGTCATGCCCATCTTCAGCAGCAGCGTCTGGGTGCGGTTGATCGGCACGGTGGGGCGGCGGGTGTGCCAGGGGCCGATCTCGTTGTCGGCGTAGCCGAGGGCGGTGTCGACGCCGTTGCTGATCACGTTGCCGCCCATGAAGCCGGCCAGTACGAGCAGCAGGGTGTAGTAGAAGGCGGTCAGGCTGAGTCCGCTGTTGGTGCCGATGGGGTGGCCGACCTGGGTGACGACGTTCACCGGGTCGGCGAGCAGCAACCGCGTGGTGGAGTTCGCCCGGGTGCCGACGGCCGCCGTGAGCTGTGCGCCGATGGTCTGCGACGCCTGGTGCGCCGCCTTTGTCGTGATCTGGGCGGCGAGCGAGGAACCCAGGCTGCCCTTGCCGGGGTTGGTGAGCACGGTGAGCACGGGCCGCTTCGTGGCGCCGGTCGTGGAGAGAGCGGTGACGGAGTTGGTGAAGTCGGCCGGGACGACGAGTGCGCCGTAGACCTTGCCGGAGTCGAGCTGGTCCTGGGCCTGGGCGCGGGTGAGCGTACGCCACCCGGCCTTGCCGCCGGCGGTGTCGGCGGCGATCGCGGCGGTGACCTGGGCGCCCAGGTTCTGCTTCTGGCCGGCCGGCGGCTTGCCGGTGTCACTGTTGACGAGGGCGATGGGCAGGTCGTGCAGGTCCCGGTTGGGGTTGACGATCCCGCCCATGTAGAGCAGCGACAGCAGCAGGGCGAGCAGCCCTGTGAGGATCGCGGGCAGCAGCCACAGCTTGGGACGGCGCAGCAGCGCGGCGACACTGGCCTGAGGGATGGTGGACTCGGCCATGGTTCTCCGTGGGGTGCGGGCTGTGCGAATACCGAACAGCGGATGATGACGGCTGTGGCTACGGCGACGACTACGACGGTGACTACGGCAGTGGTTGTGGCTACGGCTGCGGCTGCGGCTGTACGACCGATCGTGCGGACCGCACAAGTCGCCGCACGAGTCGCCAGGATGCGGCGCGCACCGACGCAGGCTGCCGCACGCCCCGCCTTCCTCCCCCCGTTGGAGTACATCCGTCGGAGTACATCCGCAGGAGTTCAGGGGGAGGCTATGCGTCTGGAGTTCAGGGGGAGGCTATGCGCCGCGGCGGACGCGGGCGGCCTTGCGGGCCTCGGCCGTCTGACGGAGCTCGGCGGCCCGGCGGGACTCGCCGCCGCCGCGGCCGGTCTGCCCCGGGCGGGTGCCCATGCCGCGGAAGGGAGCACCGCCGCGCTTGGGGCGCTCCGTGACCGGCGTGTTTCCGTTGAGGGGGACACCGGAGGGAGCCTGGGCGCCGGTGATACGGCTCAGCTCGGCCTCGCCGGAGCGGACCCGCGTGGTCTGCGGCCGGATGCCCGCGTCGGACAGGAGACGGGCCATGTCCTTGCGCTGGTTGGGCAGCACCAGCGTGACGACCCTGCCGGACTCGCCGGCGCGGGCGGTACGGCCGCCGCGGTGCAGGTAGTCCTTGTGGTCGGCGGGCGGATCGACGTTGACGACGAGGTCGAGGGCGTCGATGTGGATGCCGCGGGCCGCGACGTTGGTGGCCACCAGGACCGTGAGGTGACCGTCCTTGAACTGGGCCAGGGTGCGGGTGCGCTGGGGCTGCGACTTGCCGCCGTGCAGCGCCGCCGCCTTCACGCCGCTGCCCAGCAGGTGCCGGGTGAACTGGTCCACGGCGTGCTTGGTGTCCAGGAACATGAGGACGCGCCCGTCGCGGGCGGCGATCTCGGTGGCGGTGGCGTACTTGTCGGCGCCGTGCACCTCGAGCACGTGATGCTCCATCGTGGTGACCGCGCCCGCCGACGGGTCGACCGAGTGGACCACCGGGTCATGCAGGTACGTACGGACCAGGTGGTCGATGTTGCGGTCCAGCGTGGCCGAGAACAGCATGCGCTGGCCGTCGGGGCGTACCTGGTCCAGCAGTTCGGTGACCTGGGGCAGGAAGCCCATGTCGGCCATCTGGTCGGCCTCGTCCAGGACGGTGATCTTCACGCGGTCCAGCCGGCAGTCCCTGCGCTCGATGAGATCCGCGAGCCGCCCCGGAGTCGCGACGACCACCTCGGCCCCGGACCGCAGCGCCCCGGCCTGCCGGCCGATCGACATACCGCCGACCACCGTGGCCAGCCGCAACTTCAGCGACTGCGCGTACGGGGCGAGCGCTTCGTCGACCTGCTGGGCCAGCTCGCGCGTGGGTACGAGGATCAGGGCCAGCGGCTTCTTCGATTCGGCGCGCTGCCCCGCCGTACGGGCGAGGAGCGCCAGGCCGAAGGCGAGCGTCTTGCCCGATCCCGTGCGCCCACGGCCGAGGACGTCGCGCCCCGCGAGGGAGTTCGGCAACGTGGCGGCCTGGATCGGGAACGGCTCGGTCAGGCCGCGGCCGGCGAGCGTCGTCAGCAGCTCGGCGGGCATGTCCAGCTCACCGAAGGTCGCGGCGGCGGGGAGGGCGGGCGTGACGGTGAGCGGCTGCGCGAACTCGCCCTGTGACCGGACGCGGTCGTTCGTACGGGGTGAACGGCTCATGGAGAACCTTCCTCGACGGGGCGCGCACCGAGGAATTCCCGACAGAAGTGAGCCGGATGAATTGCGAGAACGAGCCGAAAGCGAGACTGAAAGCATTCCGACAGATGCCGGAATGCGAATAAAGAAACAAGTGCATCGATAAATGCAGATGTAGATACACATGCACATGCGACACACATACGAATACGGAAGCAGCAAACTGGGGCCCGCAACAAGTGCGAACCCCAGTTACTGTATACGCCTCAGCGTCAGGCAGGCGTGATGTTCTCCGCCTGCGGGCCCTTCTGGCCCTGCGTGACGTCGAAGTTCACCTTCTGGCCTTCCTGAAGCTCACGGAAGCCCTGCGCGGCGATGTTCGAGTAGTGGGCGAAGACGTCGGGGCCGCCGCCGTCCTGCTCGATGAAGCCGAAGCCCTTTTCCGCGTTGAACCACTTGACGGTGCCAGTAGCCATGTCACATCTCCTTCGGGGCAGTGCCCAGGGGTCCACACCGTGTGAACCCTTGTGTTGCCACAATGAACCCCGTCCGGATAAGCACCGGAGATACAAAAATGCCCGACGACATACAGTCGCCAAGGCACTTGAAGTTTCGGGAACCACAACTGCAACTACGTCCAGCCTAGTGTCCTGAGTCGTTAATTCGTGTGCAGTATGCGGCGAGGGTGTCGAGGATGTCGTCGGCGGTCTTCGTCCAGACGAACGGCTTGGGGTTCTTGTTCCACTCGTTGATCCAGCCGCGGATGTCGCGTTCGAGTTCGACCACGCTGCGGTGGGCCGAGCGGCGGAGTTTGCGGCAGGTCAGTTCGGCGAACCAGCGCTCGACGAGGTTGAGCCAGGACGCCGAGGTGGGGGTGAAGTGCAGGTGGAAGCGGGGGTGGCGAAGCAGCCACTTCTTGACCGGCTCGGTCTTGTGGGTGGCGTAGTTGTCCA
>NZ_FOFF01000029.1 GCF_900110755.1 Streptomyces sp. yr375 | reverse complement strand
GTGCGTGACCCAGTCCGCGGCGGCCAGCTTCGACGACGGGGCCAGGGCCCGGTTCGCGACCATGGAGAACAGCACCCGCTCCGTCACCGGCATGTCCCGGCGTCGGCCCCGTTTGGGCTGCCCGACCTGCCCGACGATCTTGTCGATCTGCAGCCGCCGCCACAGATGATCGAGGACGTAGGTGCCGCCGAACGGGACCGACGAGACGAACTCCAGGTCACCCGCCGCGGTCGACGCCAGTGCCTCGCCCGGTTCCAGCAGCCGCGATAGAGACGCGACCAGGCGCTTCACCGCGTCCCGGTCGAGGTCGTCCTCACGGCCGAACGAGAACAGCACCTTCGGGACCGCCCGGCCCTTCACCGGATCCCACTCGTTGTGAGCCAGGTGCAGGTACCGGACCGTGCCGGACTTGTTCTCCCGCTTCGTCGTCTTCACATACACGACTCCAGAACATACGGAGCAAGACCAGTTCAGCGCAGGTGAATCCGGAAAATCGCGTCTCTAGGCGAATCCGGCCGTGTCACCAGACTCCAGCCTGCTGACCTGCACCTTCACCTCGACAGGGACTCCAGAACCCCTGAATTGCGCGGAACGCAGGACAATGGCGTTCCGGCTGCCCGGGACACCCGTGGGTGTGGCCATGTGCGGCCAGAGTGCGGCCGGACGCCTTTGGACGGGATAACACAGGGTGTCATGGTGGAACTGTTCCCATGTGTTCTGATCAGGCAGAACAGCACCGGGCGGCACGAGCTGGAACCAGGTGTCACGAACCCCCGTGGTCTCGTAATGCGTAGGTCTCGGGTTCGAATCCCGAAGGCGGCTCCATGGTGAACCCCAGTTCAGGCCTCTGAGCTGGGGTTTCTTGTTTTGATTGACCTTGGAATTCGGGCCAATCGGGCTCGTGCGGTCCTGTGCATCGCAATGCGTAGGTCTGAAGTTGACGGCCAGTTTCGGTTGCGGATTGCGGGGCTGTGACCTCGGCATTTGTTCATGGCTGTCGATTTCCCCGGCTCCGTCCGGTTCGAGTTGGTGGCCATTTGGTGGCCAGGCGTGCAGAGGTCGTGCAGATGGCTCCTCGGTCAGCCTCGCCGTTTTCGCATGGGAGTTGTGCCATCCGGACAATCGCGCGGCCGGCCGGGTTTCCGGGGGGTGTGGGCGACGACGTGCTGCTTCACTATCGGCCGTCCCCGTAGGGCGAACCGAGCTGGATCGCGTCGTCGGCCGGTACGGCGACCTGCTGCGCGGAGGCTCCGGGGTCCTCGGTCGCCTGAGTGGCCGTGTACGCGTGACCGCCCGCGTCGACCGCGTCGGCGACCGTCTTGGCGGCCTCGGCTCCGTCGGCCCTGGACCTCGCGACCCACGACAACAGCCGTGACGGCCGATCCAGCCGGGGCCCATCTGTGCGGCGTCGGTGCACGGTGCGGGATGACTTGGGCTCGGCGGATACCGGTCAGGGCGCCGTGCTGTCGTGGCCGCTCGACAAGGCGCCATCCGTGGGCGTCCGCGCGGCGAGGCCGTGACTCCCTTGGCCGTTGGGTGTAGGCCGCGCTCATGGTCATGGAACCCGTAGTGGTGGAAGACGTGGAAACCGCCTGCGGGTGTGGATCACGACATGCCACAGTCGCGGGTATGCGCGGCGCTGACGGAGTGACGGACGGCTGTGTCCCGGCACAGTCGGGGGTGGGCACGGAGGCGTCCGTGACCGAGGTGGTGCGGCGGCGGTGGGGTGTCGCCCTGGGCGGGGAGCTCCCGGCGCGGTTCTTCGAGCCCGGCTGGGCCTACGAGGAACGGGTGGAGCGCCGTTGTCCCGTCTGTGAGGGGGAGTTGCACGCGCTGCGCAGGCCGTACGAGTCGCAGGGGCGGGTGTACCGGTATGTCGCGCTGGTCTGTCCTGGCTGCCCCACCGCGTTCAGTCTCGCTGACTTGGGGGTGAAGACGTACGACCAGCTCACGGCAGCGTCTTCGGCGGCCGTGTCCGTGCCGCTGGGGCCCTGCCCGAGTGGTCCCGGGGTCAGCGTGACCGCGATCCGCGGCCCCGGGCAGTTCCCCGGGGCAATGCGCGGGGGACACCCTCCGGCGTGGCCGGACGACCTGGCCGTGCCGGAGCAGGCCGAGCAGCGGGCCCTGTTGTGGTGCAAGGTGACCGATCCGGACTGGCGCCCCACCGAGGAGGCGGTCGCGGCGGCGGAGGACGTGCGGGTGATCCTGCCCGAGGGGCCGGGATACGACGCGCTGCGGACCTGGCTCGCGAAGCACGGCGTCCCGTACCGGGTCAGCCGCTACTGGGAAGAGGCCGAAGAGATCGGCACGGTCAATGAGTTGGGCGGCCGTACAGATGTGGTCGCGGTCGGTCCGGGTGGCGCTGTCCCGGCCGCGGGTCCCTGGGCGTTGGCGGCCAGGGATGCCTTCGCCGCGCAGTGGGACGGTTTGGAGAAGTTGCCGGAGGACGACGGCGATGCGTACGTGCCCGTTGGGGAGTTGGTGCCCGCCGAGTGGGCCGCGCTGCTGCCGCATCCGTCGTTCAACCCGGCCCAGGCGGCTGCCGTTCCCGTCGTACGGGAGGGCACCGGGCATCTGGTGGTGGTGGCGCCCACCGGCGCGGGCAAGACCCCGATCGGCATGGTCGCGGCGCTGGACGCACACGCCCGGGGCGAGAAGGCCGCCTGGCTGGTGCCTCAGCGCTCGCTCACCGACGAACTCGACCGGGAGCTCCAGCTGTGGCGGCGCCGGGGTCTGCGCGTGGTACGGCTGACCGGGGAGGCCGCCGTGGACTCCGGGCTGATCCGGGCGGCCGATGTGTGGGTGGCGACGACGGAGAAGTTCGAGGCGATCTGCCGTGCGGGATCGTTGCGCGACGCGCTCGCCGAGGTGGGCTGTCTGGTCGTCGACGAGATCCATCTCCTCGGCGATCCGGTGCGTGGCGCCGTACTGGAGGCGCTGCTCACGCGGGTACGGGAGGACGGTGCGGGCGCGCGGATCGTCGGGCTGTCGGCGACGGTCGCCAACGCGGACGAGGTCGCCGAGTGGCTGGGCGCTCGCCTGGTCCGCACCGCCTGGCGGCCCACCCGGCTGACCTGGCAGCTGCCGGTCCTGCCGACGGCGGAAGAAGCGGACTGGGCGGCGCGGGCCGCCGTCCGCACCGAGGCCGCTGTACGGATCGCCCGCGGGGTCGGTGCGGACGGCGGCAGCGTGCTGGTGTTCTGCGGCAGCAAGCGACGGGTGCGGGCGACCGCGCTGGCGCTGGCCGCCGACCGTGGCGTGTCGACCGCAGGCGTCGACGCGGACGACGCCGAACTCGTCGAGCGGCTGTGCACCAAGGCCGGGGTGCGGCTCCACTACCGGGACTGGCCCTACAAGCGGCACGCCGAGCAGGCCTTCCGAGCCCGCGAGGCAGACATCCTGGTCGCCACCTCCACCCTCGCCGCGGGCGTCAACCTCCCCGCCCGGGCCGTGATCGTCGCCGACACCACCATCGGCCTGGACCGCGTCGAGGTGTCCATGGTCCAGCAGATGTTCGGGCGGGCCGGCCGCATCGGCGCCGGAGAGCGCGAGGGCTGGGCGTTCCTGCTCGCCGACCCGGGGGAACGGGCGCACTGGCAGGCCCGGCTCGCCGCCGGATACACGGTGCGGTCACGGCTGGGCGACCACCTGCCCGACCACCTCCTGGCGGAGGCCGTCCAGGAACGGGTGGGCGGCGTGGAGGAGGCGGAGCGGTGGTGGTCGGGGACGCTGGCCGCACACCAGGGACACGCCGGCGTCGAACCACTGCGTGAAGCGGCGAGGTTCCTCACGGCGGCGGGTTGTCTGCGCGCCATCGCCGACGAGGGCTGCTGGGAGACCAGCCCGCTGGGCAGGCTGACCAGCCGCTTCATGGTCGACGCCGTCCTCGCCGACGAACTGGCCACCGCGGTGCGGGAAGCCCCCGTACCCGAAGACGCCTTCACCGCCGAGCGGTCGCTGGCGGCCCTGCTCAGCACCCGCCTCCCGGTGCTCGAACAGGCGCCGTTCACCGACCGGGCCCGCGTGGCGCTGCGGCGCGTCCTGCGCGAGACGGAGCGGGAGCACGAGGAGCCGGAGGAGAGCGACGAGCCGGAGGAGGACGCGTCGAAGCCGGTGGCCGGCGA
This sequence comes from Streptomyces sp. yr375, assembly GCF_900110755.1. Classification (GTDB taxonomy): domain Bacteria; phylum Actinomycetota; class Actinomycetes; order Streptomycetales; family Streptomycetaceae; genus Streptomyces. Next base: position 99,268 of record NZ_FOFF01000029.1, on the reverse strand, counting down.
CCTCGCCCGCGCGGTCCTCCACCTCGTCGCCGACCGACCGGGCCTCTTCCGCGGCCGTCCCGGTTACGTCCTCGGCATCCCGGTCGACTCCATGACCGGCATCCTGGAAGAAGCCCAGCGCTATCTGGCCTGGCTCGGTGCGCAGGGTCCCCTCGGCACGGTCCACCCCTGGGCTGCCGTGGTCGCCGGTGATCTGGCCCAGCGCATCCGGTGGCGCGCCCTGGGGCCCGGACGGGGAGCGGGACGGCTGCTGTGGATGTGCGAGCGGATGGCCACCGCGCCGCTCGCGTCCGATCTCGTTCCCCGAATGTGGCGCGCGGCCCGCGCCCGCGGCGTCGATGCCCCGGACTGGAGCGGCACGACACCGCCGAACGACTGCGCCCTGACCCCGGATCGCTACCGCGCGCTGCTCGCGGAGCGTGCCACAGGCGTCCACCTGGACCTGCGGGAGGACAGGTTGCGGGTGGCGGCCCCACCGGGCTCGGTGATCCGGCTGTGGAACGGCGCGACCACCACGCTGCACAGCGGCGACGGCGAGGCGGCCACCTTGCTCCTGCCGCCCGACGACCCGTCGGAAAACTCGCCCGGCAGCAGCGGCGCGGCCGTCTTCACCAGGGGTGGTGACCGGCTGGGGACGGGGTGGCTCGGGGCGTACGCGGCGATCCGCCGCTGAGCCGGCCACAGGGCGGGTCCCTACGGGGGCCACAGCCCGGCAGGGAGCGTGAAACGGGCGCATAGTAGCACAAGTGGCATGGGCCGAGGAGCGGCTCACACGCACCGAGCGGGGTGCGGCAGACTGGTGTGGATCGGCTGGTACACCTTCGGCCGGACGTGTGCCGGCCGAAGCAGGGGAGAAGGGAAGCCCACAGTTCCGTGAGTGACGAGCCCGACGTCCCGGAGCCCGATGCCGCGGACCCCGTCGACGAGGGCGCGTTCGGTATCGACGCGTTCTCCCTCGACGACCGGCTGCGGCTGTTCCACTTCGCCGCCGCCGAGAAGCGTCACGAGTACCTGTGGCTGCTGCGGGCCTTCGACCGCGGACGTGCCAACTACCAGGTGCTGCTGCACGCCTCGGACGCGGTGGGACTGCTGGAGCGGCTCGCCGCCGACCATCCCGCCGCGGGCGCGGTGGGCGGGTCGGCCGGTGTGCAGCCGTTGCTCGACGCGCTCGCGGACTGGCAGGTGCTGGACCGGTCGTACGACGGGACGCGCGCCGCGAACCTCGCCGAGTACCGCAACCGGCACTACGTGTACCAGTTCACCCAGGCCGGGTACCGGGCGTACCGGGCGGTGGAGGACGTGCTCGGCGCGAGCCTGGAGGACGCCCAGCTCTCCCGCCTCGTCTTCCCCGACATCCTCGGTGACCTGCGAGCGCTGGCCGAGGCCAACACGGCGGGCGACGGCGAGGAGGTGTACCGCAAGCTCGGCCGTCTCGACTCGGTGCTGAACGAGATGGCGCAGCGTGCCGCCCGTTTCTACCTCATGCTGGGCGACCTGGCGCGCACCAACGACACCCGGCCCGAGGTGTTCCTCGCCCACAAGGACACGCTCCTCGCGCACATGCGGGAGTTCACCGCCGAACTCGGGCGCTACGCCCCGCTGCTCGCCGAGGCGGTCGAGAAGGCCGCGGCCACCGGTGTGGACCGCATGGTCGAGTTCGCGGCCGAGGCCGACGAACGGCTCTTCCGCAGCCCCGCCGAGCGCCTCGCGGACTGGCGGCACCGGTGGGACGGCATCGTCCACTGGTTCGCGGAGCGCGAGCACAGCGAGACCGAGCGGCTGCAGGACGCCACCGTCACCGCGATCCGCTCCGTCCTCGCCCTGCTGCGCCGGGTCACCGAGGCCCGCCGGGGCGGGGTGAGCCGGGAGAGCCAACTGCGCCACCTCGCCCAGTGGTTCACCTCCTGCGAGAACGACGAGGACGCGCACGCCCTGTTCCAGGCCGTCTTCGGGCTCGGCGCGCCCCGCCACATCGCGGTCCCGTACGCCGACCCCGAGCGGATCCCGTCTCGTACGTCCTGGTGGGAGGCCGAGCCGGTCGAACTCGCCCGCACCCTCGTCCAGTCCGGCCGCACCCCCGCCCTGCACGGCCCCGGCCGCATCGAACGCGACGACGACCGGCGGGCCCTGCTCCGCGCCGAGCAGCTCAAGGAGCAGGCCGAGCGCCGCGGCGCCGCGAACTCCCTCGCCTCTGACGGCGTGTACGGCCGGACCCTCGATGAGCCCGAGACACGCGCCCTGCTGGCCCTGCTGGACGTGGCGCTCGCCGCCCGCGTACCCACCAGCCGCCGGATCGCCGCCGCCTCTGGCTCCGCCCACGGGGTACGGCTCACCCTCACCCCCGCCGAGGGCTCCACCACCGTCGACACCGTGCGCGGCCGTCTCCATCTCGAGGGGCTGCGCCTGGAGGTCACCACATGAGCGAGGCCGTCGTATGAGCCGTGTTGCCGAAGGCATCACCCCGCTCGAACTCGCCGACTACCAGAAGGCGGTACGGCTCGTCCTGCGGCACCCGCTGGTCACGTCCGGGTACCCGGACAAGGCGGCGCTGGCGACGGTGCGCCGCTGGGCCGACCAGTTGCGCACCGACCTGATGGAGGCACTCGGGTACCGGCTCGTCACCACCGCCGACACCGTCCGGCTCCAGCGCGCCCAGGACGGCCTGGACACCACCCGCCCGGCCCTCACCCGAGCGGGCCGCCCCTTCGACCGCCGCCGCTACGCCTACCTCGTGCTCACCCTCGCGGCGCTGGGCCGCCACGGCGCGCAGGTGGCGCTCGGCGAACTGGCCGACGCGGTCGCCGCCGACGCCGTACGCATCGACGGACTCGGCCTCGACACCGCCCGCAAACCCGACCGGGACGCCTTCGTCGACGCCGTCACCTGGCTCACCGAACGCGGCGCGCTCACCCTCGCCGACGGCTCCGCCACCGCCTGGGCCGGCGATCCCGAACGCGCCGAGGCCCTGTACGACATCGACCGCGAGATCCTCCTCGCCGTCCACCACCCGACCCGGGTCCTGCAGCATCTGACCTCGGTCACCGCGCTGCTGGACTCCTCCGGCGCGCTGGGCCTGTCCGCAGGCCGTGCCGCTCAGCGCCGCGACCAGGCCCGCCGCGCCCGCCGCCTGGTGCTGGAGAACCCGGTCGCGTACTACGCCGACGCCGACACCGAACTCCTGGGCCAGCTGCGGGCCCCCGCCCTCGCCGAGGACCTGGAGCGACTGACCGGGTTGACGGTGGAGCGGAGGGCCGAGGGCGTGGCGCTCATCGACACCTCTGGCAGGCTGTCCGACATCCGCTTCCCCGGCGGCGGTACCGTCGCGCAGGCCGCGCTGCTCCTTGCCGCCCGGATCAGCGCCGCCGTGCAGCGTTCCGGACGGCACGCTCTCGAACTGCTGCCCGTGCCCACCGCCGCCGAACGCCTGACGGTCCGCGCCCGGCGTATCGACGCGGCCCTGCCGTCGCGTGGACTGGTCGCCGAACTCGCCGAGCCGGACGAGGAGTCGGCGTACGAGGTGTCTGTGTACGAGACGCCCGACGACGAGGGCCGGGAGCCGGCGGAGACCCGCTACCCCTTCGTCACGGACTCCTGGCTGCGGGGCAGGCTCAAGGAGATCACCACCGAGTACGGCGCGGGCTTCGCCGCCGATCTGCGCGGCGACCCGGACCGGTTGCTCGGCCAGGCGCTCGACCTGCTGGCCGCCATGTCGCTGATCGCCCGGGTCGACGGCGGGGCCCTCGCCCTGCCGCTGATCGCCCGCTATCGGGGGGTCACGGCCCGGGTGAAGACCCGTACGGTGGCCGGGCCGCCCTCTCAGACCGCCCTGTTCGCCGACGACACCGTCAACGACACCGCCGAGGACCCGACTCCGTGAGCACCCCCGCCCCAGCAGCGCGCTACGTCCCTACCCGCGCCGGGATCATCAACCTGTGGGACTACCGGGACGAGGAGTTCTCCTTCGCCGGCGGCTGGCTGGTGCTGCGCGGCCCCAACGGATCCGGCAAGACCAAGGCCCTCGAAGTCCTCTTCCCCTTCGTCCTCGACGGCCGTATCGACCCCAAACGGCTCAACCCGTTCGCCGCCGAGGACCGCACGATGAAGTCCAACCTGCTCTTCCGAGGGCAGGACAGCGCGCTCGGCTACGTCTGGATCGAGTTCACCCACCGGGAGACGGGCGAGGCCGTCACCTGCGGCATCGGGCTGCACGCCCAGCGCCACCGTGACACACCCGCCCGCTGGCACTTCGTGGCAGAGGGCCGCGTCGGCGAGGACTTCTCCCTCCTCACCCACGACGACCGGCCGATGACGAAGAAGCAACTCGCCGCCGAACTCGGACGCGAGCTGATCGCCTCCACGGCCGACTACCGCGCCGCCGTAGACCAGCGCCTGTTCGGTCTCGGCCCGGAGAGGTACGAGCAACTGCTCACTCTGATCCTCACGCTGCGCCGCCCGCAGCTCGCCAAGAACCTCGACCCGGCCAAGCTCTCCGACACCCTCACCGCCGGTCTGCGCCCCCTCGACGACGACCTGATCGCCGAGGCCGCCCGCTCCTTCGACGACATGGAGTCCGTGCAGCGCACCCTGGAGGGACTGGCCGCCGCCGACGACGCCACCCGCGCCTTCCTCGCGAGCTACTCCACCTACCTGCGGGTCCACGCCCGCGCCGCCGCGGACCGGCTCACCGTCCGCCGTACCGAGACCGCCGAGCGCGCCGCCGCGCTGCGCACCGCCACCACGGACCTGGCTCAGGCCCGTGAACGGCAGGCCGCCGCCGAGACGACCGCCGAGTCGGCCGACGCCTCGCTCGCCGCCCAGCGCGCCCGCCTCGACCAGCTGCGCTCCTCCTCCGCCTACCAGGCCGTCGAGCAACTGGCCGACCTGGAACGCCTGGTGCGCACCTGCGAGCAGACCGCCCGGCAGGCGACCGCCGACCGTGAACGCCGTACGGCTGCTACCGGCCGCGCTCGCGCCGAGGCCGAGCACGCCGCGCGGCTCGCCGCCGAACTCGACGCCGCAGTCTCCCGGGACGCCGCCGCCGTCGCCGACCACGCCCACACCGCCGGTCTCCCCTGGACCCCGGCCGACGCCGAGCCCACCCGCCTCGCCGAACGCTCCGCCGCACTCGCCGCGGCCCGCCACGAGGGCGTCCGGGCCGTGCGCGGCGCCCAGCAGGCGGCACGCGGCGCCGAGCAGACCCGTGACCTCGCCCGGGTCTCGCTCGACCGTGCCGAGGAGGCCGTCAGCGCGGCCGAAACCGCCGAGACGGCCGCCGAGTCGGCTCTCGAATCCGCTCGCGAGCAGGCCCGTGAGGCACTGGGACAGTGGACGGAGGCGCACGGTGAGCTCCTGACCGAGGAGGGGGTCGGCCGACTCGCCGAAGCCCTCGAACTCACCGGCGAGGCGGAGAGCTCGGGTGTGCCCGTCACGCTCGCGGACGCCTTCACCGAGGCCACCGCCTCCGCCGTACAGGAACTGCGTGACTCCCTCGCCGCCCTACGCGCCCAGCGCACCGATGTCGAGCGCCGACGCGCCGAGACCGAGGCCGAACGCGACCGGATCGCCGCCGAACACGACGACGCTCCGCCCCAGGCCCGTGGCCGCACTGCCGAGAGGGCGCCCGGTGAGGGGGGTGTTCCGCTGTGGCGGCTCGTCGACTTCGACGATCACCTGACGGACCGTCAGCGGGCGGACCTGGAAGCCGCCTTGGAGGCATCGGGCCTGCTCGACGCCCTCCTCTCCGCCGAGGACGCCCCTGTGGCGGCCGGTCGCAGCGAGGGTTGGCTGCGAGCCGGTTCCCCGGTGAGCGGACCGAGCCTCGCCGACCTCCTGCGCCCCGAGGTCCCCGAGGTCCCCGAGGCCGGCGATGCGATCCCGACCGCCGCTCGGATCACCGCCGTACTGCGATCCGTCGCCGTCACCGGCGACCTCGACACCGGCATCCCGCAGATCAGCCCCGACGGCCGGTACGCCGCAGGTGTCCTGGTGGGTGCCCACACCAAGGAGCACGCCGAGTACGTCGGCGCGACCGCCCGTGCCCGGCGGCGCGCCGCCCGGATCGCCGCCTGCGAGACGCTCCTGGCCGAACTCTCCGCCCAGCTCGACGAGTTGGCGCGTGTGCAGGCCCGTACGGACGCCGCCCTCGACGGGTACGCCGCGGCCCGCGCCGCCCTGCCCCGCACCACCGGCATCACCGAGGCGCTGCGCGAACTGGACAGAGCCGCGGCGAGGCTGCGCGCCACCCGCGACGCCGCCGACGCCGCCCAGGGTTCCTACGACGAGTCGGTGGCCGCCTGCTCGGTCGCCGAGCGCGCCCTGCGCCGCACCGCCGCCGAACACGCCATCGAGACCGACCGCGTCGACGCCGTCGAGACCGCCACCCGCGCCTTCGAGACGGCGGTCCGTGAACTGGCCGCCCGCCGCCGCGAACACGCCCGCCAGAGTGAGGCGGCCGAGGCGGCCACCGACCGACTCACCGTCGCCGCCGAGGACGAGGAGGCGGCGGCGGACACCGAGCGCGCGGCACGCCGCCGGTACACCGAGGAGGCCGCGGGACTTGAGGCCCTCCAGGAGGCCGTCGGGGCCGAGGCGCAGGAGGTGATGCGCCAGGTGCAGGAGACCGAGGACGGCATCGACGCCCTGGTGGGGGAGGCAAAGACGGCCCGCACCGCTCAGCACGGCGCGATCGCGGGTACCGCGGCGGCCGAGGCCCGCCGTACAGCCGCGGCCGAGGCCCGGTCGGTCGCCGCGGCGGAGGAGAAGGACACCGCCCGCTCCCTGCGCCCGTATGCCGTCAGGGAACTCCTCGACATCCTGCGCTGCCCGCCCGGCCTCGCCTGGCCCGCCCAGGAGGCCGACTGGGCCGGCGAGACACTCCCGCCAGCCGTGGCCGCCGCACACGAGGCGATCCTCGCCGCGACCCGCGACCTCACCCCCACCGAATCCAGCCTCAAGCAGTCCGTCACCCGTCTCACCAAGGCCCTGGACGACCTGCAGGCGCAGCTGGCCGCCGCCGGGCAGGACTACCGGCCCGAGTGGGACGGTTCCGACGGGGTCATCGTCGTCCGTGTGGCCGACGAGGAGGGCCCGCTGCCGGTGGCGGCCTTCGCGCAGAAGATCTCCGCCCATCGCCGTGACCAGGCCGAACTGCTCTCCGAGTCCGAGCAGCGCATCCTGGAGGACGCCCTGCTGACCCGGCTCGCCCAGCAGATCCACGACCGCACCATCGACGCCCGTGACCTGATCCGGCGGATGAACGCGGACATGCGCCGGCGCACCATGTCCTCGGGGACGACGGTCGGCGTGAGCTGGCTGCTCGCCGACCACCTCGACGACGAACAGCGCGGCGTCTGCGCCCTCCTCGACGCCGACGCCGTCCGCCTCGGCCCGGACGGTCTCGCCCGGGTGCGCACGCACTTCGCCGCGCAGATCAAGAACGCCCGCGCCCGCCACCGTGACCAGCCCTACCGCGAACTGCTCGCCGAGGTCCTCGACTACCGGCGCTGGCGGCACTTCGCGTTCCAGCTGGTACGCCCCGACAAGACGGAGGAGCGGCTCACCCGAGCCCGGCACAGCCGCCTGTCGGGCGGTGAGCAGTCGGTGTCGCTCCATCTGCCGCTGTTCGCCGCCGCGCACGCCATGCTCAACTCCGCCCACCCGCACGCCCCGCGCCTGCTCGCCCTCGACGAGGCCTTCGCGGGCGTGGACGACACCGGGCGCGGTGAACTCATGTCGCTGGCCGCGCAGTTCGACCTCGACCTGTTCATGACCGGCTACGACCTGTGGGCCGCCCACGCCTCCGTGTCCGCCGCCGCGCACTACGACCTGGCGCACACCGCCGTCGACCACACCGTCTCCGCGCTGCTGCTCGTCTGGGACGGCGACCGGCTCCTCGCCGACGACACCGGCGACCTCACCGCGGCCCTCGGCTCGCCCGGCACCCGGCGGGTCCCGGCGCCCGAGGGGGCCGCGGTTGTCCACTGAGCGTGAGCCGTCGGCGTACGACGAGCTGCGGGGCGAGGGATGGACCCGGCTGCTCGCCGCCGCCCGCCGCAGACTGGAGCGCACCGGCGGCGCGCTCGACGGCGACGTCGGGCTCACGGGGCCCAGCGAGGCCGAGCGCCGCACCGTCATCGGTGTCACCGGCCGCTACCGGCCCGAGACCGCCAGACGTCTCGCCGTACCCATACGCGAACTGGACGGGTACCTGTACGACCGCTACGGCACCGGTCTCCTCCAGACTCTCGGCCGTCTCCATGGCCCGCTGCGCGACCGGCCCGCCGAACGGGCCGACGAGGAATCGCGCCGCGACCAGGCCCTGAAATCCGTCCGCTCCAGCAGGCTCGCCGGGCAGGGATGGTTCGCCGCCTGGCTGGAGCGGATCGCCGCCGACGGCACCCTCACCCGTCTTGTACGCCGGGGGGACGTGCCGCTCCTCGACGCGGCGGCACGTGTCCTGGAACGGCTCTGCGACGACGGGGACCGCTGCACGGGCTCGCCGGAACGGTCTTCCGCAGTCCTGCCGCTTCCGGTCCTCGCCGAATGGGCCACCGGCGACACCAAGGCCCTGGTTCCCGGCACACCGCTCGAACAGCTCGTCCTGCGCGCCCTTGCCCAGCGCGTCGGCGACGGCCGCGCCGTACCGCGCGACCGGGCCGGGCGGCGCGCCCTGTGGGAGAGCGCCGGAGCCATCGCGGACGACCTCGCCAGCCAGGTACTCGTCCTCAACATCGGCGCCAGGGGCGACACCGTCGTCTGCGGCTGGCTGCGCGACGCCGCCGGCTTCGGCATACCCTTCCGGCTCACCCTCCACCAGCTCGCCACCGACCCCGTCGTCCCCGCAGCCCGCACCATCTTCGTCTGCGAGAACCCGGCTGTCCTGCGTGCCGCGGCCGGCGAACTGCAGGACACCGGCGCCGCCCTGGTCTGCACCGAGGGCGTCCCGTCCGCCGCCTGCCACAAACTGCTCGGCGACGCCGTCCGCGCGGGAGCCCGGCTGCACTGGCGCGCCGACTTCGACTGGGCCGGCCTGCGCATCACCGCGGACGCCGTGGCCCGCCACGGCGCCCACCCCTGGCGGATGACGGCCGCCGACTACACGGCCGCACTCGGTGAGGGCGAGTCCACACCGCTCGCGGGACCGCCCACGACCAGCCCCTGGGACCTCGAACTGGCCCGTGCCATGCGGGAGTCCGGCGGCGCGGTCATGGAGGAACGCCTCCTGCCCGCGCTCCTGTCCGACCTGGCCCGGCCGGTGTTTCCTCAGTGAGCGCCGGCTTCCGGCTCAGGGCGGGGGAGCTCGTCGAGGTCGAGGGTGAAGATGCGACCGTCGGCCAGGGGGACGGGGAGTTTGCCCGTGCCGTACGCGCGCTTGAGCGCGGTGCTGTAGCCGTTCGCGGTGGGCTGGGTGTGCAGGACGACTTCACCGGCGTAGGGGTCCACGACCAGGTAGATCGGGATGCCGTAGCGCCCGTACTTGGTGGTGCAGTCGTCATAGTCCTTGCGTGCCGAGGAGGTCGAGACAACCTCGGAGATCAGCAGGACGTCCTCGAAGCTGTAGCGCTTGCCTTCCTTGCGAGCGTCCTCGCGCAGGATGGCGAGGTCGGGGGCGGAGTTCTCGTCGGCTGGGAAGTCGATGTAGACGTCGGAGGTGACCTTCGCGTGACGACCGAGGGCGAGAGAGTCGATCTGCATCGACCTGATGGTGCTGGAGTGCTCTTCGCTCTGCGGGGTCATGATCACCTTTCCGTCGGCCCCGAACAGGACCGTGTACCCCTTGGGGAACTCGGTGTGCATGATCGAGTCGACGCTCATGGCGGGCTCCTTCCCGTGTGCGGTCATGATACGGCGGACAGCGCTGCTCCAGGGGTGGACTTCAGTGGCGTGCGCGCACACCGCAGCGGGGAGCCCTCCGCACGAGCGGGCGTTGTGACGCGGGGTGTGAGCTGGGCCCGTAAGTGTTCGGACCCAACAGGTGGCGTTGGGTGACTGCCAGGGGCAGCGGGCACCTTCCGGCGTGGCCATGGGGCGGCCGGACGCCTTTGGACGGTGCGGTACCAGTACCGGCGTCCGGTACGGCGCATGCGGTCTGATCAGGCACAATGGCATCTGGCGGCATCAGCCGTCACGGGGCTGGCCGGGCTGGATGAGCACCAGGTCCGCCGCTACCCCGCCTGGGCCCGTTGGGCCATCCTTGCGATGCCGGCCCACGCCTTCCTCGCCGTCGTCCGCGCCGACGAACACGCATACCGACCCACGTCGGACGACCTGATCCCGTTGTCCTGCGACGGGATCTGCCGCCTGTTCGTCGCGCTCGTCGTCCGGACCGCCGCGACGCGCCCCACCAACTTGCCTGTTCCGAAGGCGGGAGGACTTTGTCCGAGTCCGACAACGCAACGATTCGAGACCCGTTGCTTCGGGAGTGCCCGATCCGGTGGCCGCTCGGTGGCCGGACGTCGTTGGACGGGGCAGCATGAGGTAGCAGGGAGCAACCTGTCGCAGGTACTCTGATCAGGCACGACATCACTCGGCGGCATCAAGTGGTATCCAGCAACATGATCGCTCACGGTCTCGTAATGCGTAGGTCTCGGTTCGAATCCCGAAGGCGGCTCTTTGGTGAACCCCAGGTCAGGGATTTGACCTGGGGTTTCTTCCTTTGGGTGACCTTGGAATTCGGGCTATTCGGTCAGTTGGCTTCTATGCATCGCAATGCGTAGGTCGTTGATCTACTACCTGTCGGGTCTGGATAGCCCAAGGGGCCTTGACCTGTGGTTTTGCTGCACTGAAGCGTTGAATTGGTCCGAGGGGCGGCGCGTCCGGTGGACAGCCGGTGGGCAGCTGTGCGTGATGCTTCGTCAGAATCCTCTCGCTCCTCTCGATCGGTGGGTGATGGGTCGTGTATCCGAGGGAAGGGGACGGGCGGCATCGGGCTGTGAAGGGTCGACAGACAGCAAGGCTGGTTGCTGGGCTTGGCGAACACCACCCGGCCTGCGTCCGCCTCGATCAGCCGGGCGCGGAACTCACTGAGCACCGAGAAGTCGTGGCGTACGCGGACGGGATCTGACACTCACCACGGGCTCGGCGCCTCCGCCTCACACTTGCAGTGATTTCGTCTGGAGGTACTCCATCAGGCCGTGCCGGCCCAGTTCGCGGCCGATGCCGGACTGCTTCCAGCCGCCGAAGGGGGCCAGGGGATTGAAGCGAGCGCGTTGATGTCCACCTGGCCCGTGTTCAGACGGCGGGCGAAGGCCACCGCTTCGGGCGTTTCGGCTGACCACACTGCGCCGGAGAGCCCGTACACGGAGTGGTTTGCCATGCGTACGGCGTCGTCCTCGTCCTCGTACTTCATGATCGAGAGAACAGGGCCGAAGATCTCCTCCTGGGCGACGGACATGTCCGGGGTGACGTCGGCAAAGATCGTGGGGCGTACGAAGTAGCCCCGTGGCAGGCCATCGGGCGCCTCGGGTCCGCCGGTGACCAGGCGTGCGCCCTCCTTGATTCCGCGTCGTACACAGTCGCGTACGCGGGCGCGTTGACGGGCGCTGACCAGCGGGCCCATACGGGTCGCGGGGTCCAGAGGGTCGCCCGGGGCGTACGCGGCGGCGGCGTCGGCGGCCAGCGTGACGGCCTCCTCGTACCGGCTGCGGTGGACCAGCATGCGGGTCCAGGCGCTGCACGTCTGGCCGGAGTTGGTGAAGACGTTGGTGACGCCGGTGCGGACGGCCGTGGTGTGGTCCGCACTCGGCAGGACCACGTTCGGGGACTTGCCGCCGAGTTCCAGGGCGACGCGCCTGATCGCGCGGGCGGCGTGCGCGGCGACCTCCTTGCCGACGGCGGTGGAGCCCGTGAAGGACACCATGTCCACGTCCGGATGTTCGGCCAAGGCCCGGCCCGCCACCTCGCCCACCCCTGTGACCAGGTTGAAGACGCCGGGCGGCAGTTCCGCGGCGGCCACGCACTCGGCCAGCAGTCGGGCGGTGAGCGGGGTCTCCTCCGCCGGCTTGACGACGATCGCGCAGCCTGCGGCGAGGGCGGGCGCCACCTTGGACACCATCTGGTGCAGCGGATAGTTCCACGGCGTGATCGCGCCGACCACGCCGACCGGCTCCAGCAGGACCGTGGAACGGCCTACCCGCTCCTCGAAGGGGTGCCGGGCGGCCAGTTCCGCGTAGGAGTCGAGGACGGTGAGGGGGGTGCGGACGTGCGCCAGCCGGCTCAGTGCCAGCGGGGATCCCAGCTCCGCTGTGATCGTCTCGGCGAACTCTCTGACACGTGCCCGCAGTTCGCGCCCCAGGGCGGTCAGGGCCGCCGCCCGCTCGGCCGGAGCTGTCGTGGCCCAGCCGGGGAGCGCCGTCCGCGCGGCGGCCACGGCGGCGTCGACGTCGTGCGCGGTGCCGGCCGGCACCGTGGCGATGACACGCTCGTCGGCCGGGTTCACCACGTCCGTCGACTCGTCCGTGGCCGCCGGTCGCCACGCTCCGGCCCTGTACATCCCGTGGTGCTCGTACACCTTCATCGCGTCCGGTTCCCGTCCCTCGCTCGGTTCCTCGCGCCGTCCCTCATCGGGCCGCCGGTACCACTCCGCCGTCTGCGACGCGCAGCGGTGCGCCTGCCTTGCGGCGTGTCATGACCACGTGCTGCACGGCGAGCGTGACGCCCATGCCGAGCCAGAGCGCGTCGGCGTTGAAGGGTTCGTGGAACGCGACGGCTCCGATGCCGCCGAAGACCAGCCGCGCGGCCACGGTCAGGAGCCACAGGAAGAGGATCCGCCGGTCGCCCTTGCGGAAGACGCGTCCTTCGGCGTCCCGCCACATGGGGAAGGCCGCTCCCCGCCAGAGGCCGAAGGCGACCGAGGCGAGCAGGGAGAGGACGAGCAGGGCGATGCTCGCCGGCTTCATCTCCGCGGGTCCCGGCGGAACACAGCCGCGGACGATGAGCACGGCTACCCAGAAGAACATGCGGTTCGTGACCTGCTGGGCGGTGAACTGGCGTATGACGATGATCGTCGTGATGCCGACGATGAGGAGGGTGTTGAAGTAGGTGGTGAAGTTGCTGCCGTCGTCCTTTGCGGCAAGCTCGCCCGCCAGCGTCAGCCCGGCGTGCAGGGTGTGGGGGTCGGTCACGGTCGTTCCTCCTCGGGAGTCCCGTCGGCCGGCAGGATCTCCCGCACGAATTCCATCAGTTGGGGGGCGTGCGTCTGGTGATAGGAGTGACCGCCCGGCATGACCGTGAAGGAATGGCCGCCCGCCGCGCACTCCTTCCAGTGCCGGACCTGCTCGGCGGTGACGACCTGGTCCTCCTCACCGCAGAGCGCGTGCAACGGGGTGCGCACCGGTCTCGGATCGCTTACAAGATACCGTTCGGCGAAAGCTAAGTCGGTGCGTATCGTGCGCAGCAAATAGGCCACATAGTCTGGGTACTTCAGCAATTCACGGGGCAGCCCGTCGCTGTTCACCAGCCACGCCAGCAGCTCCTTGTCGGGGGCGTCCGAGATGGTGCCCGTGGGGGGTGTCTGCGGAGCGCGCGAGGCGGAGACCAGGGTGGCGAGGGGTATCGGCGCGCCGCGTTCCTCGATGCGGAGCGTGAGCTCGTAGGCGAGGGTGCCGCCGAAGCTGTGCCCGAACAGGACGTAGGGCACGTCCAGTTCGGGCAGGAGCCCTTTGTACAGGGCGTCCACGAGGTCGTCGAACCGGGCCGGCATCGGGTCGGCCTCGCGGGTGCCGCGGCCCGGCAGTTCCACCGGCGCCAGTTCGACGCCCTCGGGCAGGTGCGCGCGCCAGCTGGAGAAAGCGCCGGCGCCCCCTCCCGCCTGCGGCAGGCAGATCAGACGTACGCGCGGTGCACCCGCCGTGAGGCGCCCTGTGATCCAGCGGTTCTCCATGCCGGGCATGGTGTCCCGCCGCCGAGGGCCGGGACCAGGCAGGATCTCCGGCAGTCTCGCGGCAATTGGCGCCGGGCAGGCCGCGCGCGGGCAGGTGTCCGCTTGCCGGTCGGCTTGCCTGGTGAGCGGGGACCGTGCCCCGGCACGATGACGCACGCCGAGCCTCGACACCCGGCTCGCACGTCGTCAGAAAGAGAGCTCGCACATGTCCGAAACCGATGTCGTGGTGAGTCCGGCGGAGATCCCCGACCTGGTCTGCACGCTCGTCCGCCTGGTCGCTCCGCAGAAGGTCGACAAGGTCACCCCCGACCTCCGCCTGATCGGAGACCTCGGCTTCCACTCACTGGCGCTGGCCGAGCTCGGCTTCACCATCGAGGACCTGTTCAAGCTGGAGGCGATGACCCCCGAGGTCGCGATGTCCCTGGAGCGGGTGGAGGACATCGTCCGGCTGATCGGCGGCCACGTGGAGGACGGCTCCATCTCGCTGCCGGACACCTTCGAGGTGAACTCCATCTGCGCGCGCTACGGAGCGTCCTGGCCGGCCCAGGGCTGAGGCCGACGCCGGCCGCGGAGCGTACGGCACGGAACACGGCGGTGGCGCCGACGGGGAGTTGCTCCCCGCCGGCGCCACCGTGCTTGTGCCCTCGTACGAGCTACTCGGCCTCCCTCTCCCGTGCCAAGCCCTCGGCGCCGGCGCATGGCCCGCCGCCCCCGTCCAGGGAAGCAGCACGGCCCGTGTCAGCTCCCACGCGCACGCCAGGTTCCCCAGGTCCAGGTCGCCGGACGTCTCCCGGGGCGCGATGCCCTCCGCCGCGCTCACTCGTGGTCCCGGAAGGCGAGGACGACGTTGTGGCCGCCGAAGCCCGCCGAGTTGCTCACACCCGCGAGGGCACCCCTGGGTAGGGCCCGCGGCTGGTCTCGTACGACGTCGAGGCCGATCCGCGGGTCGAGGTGCTCGATGTTCATCGTCGGCGGCGCCGTCCTGTCGCGGAGCGCCAGCACGCTGACGAGTGCCGCCAACGCCCCCGAGGCGCCCATGAGATGCCCCGCGGTCGACTTGATCGCGGAGACCGCGTAGTCGGCGCCCGCGCCTCCGTCGTCGCCGAGGACGGAGCGGATCGCAAGGCTCTCGGCGAAGTCGCCCTGCGGGGTCGAGGTGGCGTGCGCGTTGACGTGGGCGATGTCCCGCGGACTCAGGTCCGCGTCGGCCAGCGCCTTGCGCAGGGCGGCGGACGCGCCCCGGCCGCCCGGCTCGGGCGCCACGATGTGGTGGCCGTCGGCGCTGATGCCCGCTCCGGCCAACTCGGCGTGGACGTGGGCTCCTCGGGCCCGAGCGTGCCGTGCCGTCTCGAGGATCAGGACGGCGGCGCCCTCGCCCATGACGAAACCGTCGCGCTGCGTGTCGTAGGGGCGGGAGGCGTGCTCGGGGTCGTCGTTCCTGCGGGACATCGCCTTCATGCTGGTGAACGCCGCGACGGTCAGAGGATGGATGATCGCCTCGGTGCCTCCGACGGCCACGACGTCGGCGCGGCCGAGCCGGATCATGTCCAGGCCCGCGGCGATGGCCTCGGCGCCGGCCGCGCAGGCGGAAGTGGGGGCGTGCACTCCGGCCCGCGCGTTGATCTCCAGACCGACCTGCCCGGCGGAGCCGTTGATCATCATCTTCGGCATGGTGTGGGGCGACAGGCGCCGGGCTCCCCGGGCGCGCATCTGCTCGTAGCCGTCGACGAGGGTGCTCAGCCCGCCGATGCCGCTGCCGAGGACGACCCCTACGCGTTCCGCGTCCGGCTGGCCGGTCTCCCCGGCCCGGCCGAAGAAGCCGGCGTCCGCCCAGGCCTCCCGGACGGCGATCAGCGCGAACTGGCTGGCCCGGTCCAGTCGGCGCAGTTCTATGCGGTCCAGTACGGCGTCGGGGTCCGTGGCGGCGCGCGCCGCGATGCGGACCGGCAGATCCTCGGGCCAGTCGTTGTCGAGGCGCACGGCCACCCGGCGGCCGTTGAGCAGTGCGGCCCAGTTGGACTTCACGTCCCCGCCGAGCGGTGTCGTGGCGCCCATTCCGGTGACGACCACGTCGTCGACGCGGACCCGTTCGGTCGCAGACATAAGAAGTCCCCCAGCCGTTCGGCGAATGCGATGGGAAAGGAATCTGGCTGGACAGTGCGCCCCGTGGAGAATCCCCTGGAATCTGGTCATGGGTCGGCTGCCATCCGATCATCTCGCATCATGACCGTGCGCCGATGCGCGGGACAGGTATCGGTTCCGGCAAATGGGTCGATGCCGTCGAACCGTCAGCGGCAACATTGCGGCAACCCGTCAGCAATTACGGCCGCATCCATTCCACGTCCCACTCGGCCGCGCCAATCATGGAATTCCCATCCGCGAGGAAGACACCGAGGAAGATACCTATGACTCCAGCCATCCGTGCGGAGGGCCTGGTCAAGACATACCAGGGCAGGACACCGGTACGAGCCCTGGACGGCCTGGATCTCGAAGTGCCCGCCGGCACGCTGCTCGGGCTGCTCGGGCCCAACGGCGCGGGCAAGACGACCACGGTGCGTGTGCTGACCAGCCTGCTCAAGGTGGACGCGGGCCGCGCCACCGTCCTCGGCCGGGATGTCACCACCCAGCCCGACGAGGTGCGCGGCATCATCGGACTGTCCGGCCAGTACGCGGCCGTGGACGAGACCCTGACCGGCCGCGAGAATCTCGTCATGGTGGGGCGCCTCTACCACCTGGGGCGGAAGGCCGCGCAGGCCAGGGCCGCCGAACTGCTGGACCGCTTCGCGCTCACCGGCTCCGCCGACCGCCCGGCACGGACGTACTCCGGAGGTATGCGCCGCAGGCTCGACCTGGCCGCGTCCCTGGTCGCGGCGCCGCCCGTGCTGTTTCTCGACGAACCCACCACCGGCCTCGACCCGAGCAGCCGGATCAACATGTGGGAGGTCATCGGGGACCTGGTGCGGGACGGGACCACCGTGCTGCTCACCACGCAGTACCTGGAGGAAGCTGACCGGCTCGCCGACTCCATCGCCGTCGTGGACGCCGGGAAGGTGATCGCGCGCGGCACCGCCGACGAGCTGAAGCGGCAGACCGGCGGGGAGCGGATCCGCCTGGTGGTCCGTGATCCGCAGCGGCTGCCCGAGGCCGCCGAGGTGCTCACCGGGCTCGGTGCGCGCCCCGCCGAGTACGACGAGCGCAGCCGCGAGGTGGCCGTCGCCGTGCACGGCGGCACTCCGGTGCTGGCCCGCGCACTGCGGCTGCTGGAAGACGCGGGCATCGCCCTGGAGGACGCCGGGCTGTCCCGGCCGACGCTGGACGACGTCTTCCTCAGCCTCACCGGCGACGGCGGGCGGCGCCGCGACGGCGACGCGGCCGAGGCCGCGAGGGACGACCTGGTGCCGGCCGACGCGTGAGGCGTCCCGGCCGGGTCGGTACGCGCTTGGCGTCCGTGCGTTGAGGACCGGGCTCAGGCGAGGTTGCGGAACGCCTCGGGCCGCGCCAGGTTCTCCGTCAGGAACAGGTCCCTGAGCTTCGGGGTGAGCAGCCCCAACTGCCGCAGCAGATGGATGACCTGCTGGAAGAGGAGCTGCCGGTAACCGAACATCATCGGGTCCGTCTGCGCGAACTTCACGCCCTTCTCGACGTCGAGCTCCATGCGCTCCCAGACCTCGCGGAGCAGGAAGCGCCGGGACATCAGGTGGACCGCCTCCAGCAGGAACTTCTCCCGCTCGTCCAGCTCCTTGGACGTCATCCCGTCGTACAGGCCCGCGAGCGCGACCGAGCCGAACCCGACGTGCCGTGCCTCGTCCCGGGCGATCATCTTGGTGATCGAGGTGATGATGGGGTCGCCGAAACCGCTGCCTGCGAGCCGGGTCGCGGCCAGGGCCAGCCCCTCGACGATGACCTGCATCCCCAGGTAGACGACGTCCCAGTTGGACTCCGCGAAGTCAAGGAGGTGAACACCCTTGGTGCGAAGAAGGCTCGGGAGAAGGCCGCCGAGTACCGGAAGCTGAACACCGAGCAGGCCCAGCGTGCGGCCGAGGACCGCAAGGCCGCCTGGCCGAAGGCCGGCGAGGCCGTCGTCGAACTCGGCGGCGGGAAACGGGCGGCGGTCTCGACGTCCGGCGTCCCGGTGCGGGTGCAGCCGTCCTCGAAGGCGCTGACCAAGGCAGGCATCGAGGCCCGCGTCACGGTCCTCGACCAGAAGGCCGCCCTGCGTGCAGGCGTCACCGGCGTGCTGCTCACCGCCGAGGCCGACACCTCGGTACGGGCCCGCGTCAGCGTGGGCTACGACTCGTTCGCCGGTGTCATCGGCGGCGGGTGGGCCGGGCGGCTGCGCCTCGTCCAGCTCCCGGCGTGCGCGCTGACGACGCCCGAGAAGGACGAGTGCCGCCGGCAGACGCCGCTGAAGTCCGACAACGACCAGACGTCCCGGATCGTCTCGGCCGAGGCACCGCTCGCCGCGGCCGGCAACGGTCCCTCCGCCCGGCTGGGCGCCCCGGCGGCCCCGACCGTGCTCGCCCTCACCGCCCTCGCGGCGGGGTCCGGCGAGTCGCCATCCGGCACCGGCGACTACTCGGCGACCGAGCTGTCCGCGGCCTCGTCCTGGGAGGCGGGCGGCAGCTCCGGCGCCTTCACCTGGACGCACAAGTTCCCGCTGCCGCCTGCCGCGGCCGACCCGACCCCGACGCTGACGATGTCGTACGACTCCGGGAGCGTGGACGGCCGTACGGCGACCACCAACAACCAGGGCACCGCGATCGGTGAGGGCTTCAGCCTCACCGACTCCTACGTCGAGCGGTCCTACGGCAGCTGCGACGACGACGGCCACGCGGACGTGTTCGACCGCTGTTGGAAGTACGACAACGCGCGCCTCGTGCTGAACGGCAAGTCCAGCCGGCTGGTCAAGGACGACGACACCAGGCGCTGGCGTCTGGAGGACGACGACGCCTCGCAGGTCACCCGGACCACGGGCGCCGACAACGGCGACGACGACGGCGAGTACTGGACCGTCGTCACCGGCGACGGCACGAAGTACGTCTTCGGCCTGGACAAGCTCGACGGGGCCGGGGACCAGCGCACCAACTCCGTGTGGACCGTGCCGGTCTTCGGCGACGACTCCGGCGAGCCCGGCTACAACAAGGGCGACGCCTTCGGCGACCGCGCGCTGACCCAGGCCTGGCGGTGGAACCTCGACTACGCCGAGACCACGCGCGGCAACGCGGCCACGTACTGGTACGCGAAGGAGACGAACTACTACAAGAAGAACAAGGCCGAGACCGCGAACACCGTCTACACGCGCGGCGGCTACCTCAAGGAGATCAAGTACGGACTGCGCAAGGGCGCGCTGTTCACCAACGACGCCGACGCGAAGGTCACCTTCGCGCAGGCCGAGCGCTGCACCGCCGACGACTGCTCCTCGCTGACCAAGGACACGGCGAAGAACTGGCCGGACGTCCCCTTCGACGCGATCTGCTCCAACGGCGACAAGGAGTGCAACTCCTCCGGGCCAGCCTTCTTCACCCGCAAGCGCCTGACCCAGATCAACACGTTTTCCTGGTCGGCCGCCGAGAGCGGCTACAAGGCCGTCGACACCTGGGACCTCACCCAGAAGTACCTGGACGGCGGCGACATCGGCGACAGCAGTGACCAGACCCTGACACTGACGTCGATCCGTCGTACGGCCAAGGCGGGCACCGCGATCGTCAACGAGCCGATCGGCTTCACCTACCAGATGCGGCCCAACCGGGTCGACGGGACCGACGACATCCTGCCCCTCCACAGGCCCCGCATCGCGACCGTCACCTCCGAGACCGGCGCCCTGACCACGGTGACGCTGTCGGGCGAGGAGTGCGTGCGCGGCAGCGTCATCGACGCCCCGCAGGACACCAACACCCGCTCCTGCTACCCGCAGTACTGGAACATCAACGGCGCCGAGAACGCGTCCGTCGACTGGTTCCACAAGTATCGCGTCCTCGCCGTGGTGACCTCCGACCCGGCCGGCAACAACGACGCGGTTGAGAACTCCTACGACTACGCGGGAGCGGCCTGGCACTACAACGACGAGCCGTTCACCCCCTCGGACGAGCGGACCTGGTCCGACTGGCGCGGCTACCGCGAGGTGACCGTCACCAAGGGCGCGGTCGGCACGATCCGCTCCAAGACCGTCTCGCTCTACATGCAGGGCATGGACGGCGACAGGAAGTCGGACGGCACGACCCGTTCGGTCTCCCTCGCCCCGCTGTCCGCCCCCGCCCTGGACCTCGCCGCGCTGACCGACAGCTCCCAGTACACCGGGCAGCTGCGCGAACAGGTCGTCTACTCCGGTTCGGCGCCCATCACGGCGACCGTGAACAAGCCGTGGTCCAAGGAGACCGCCCACCAGACGGTGCCCGGTGCCGCCGACCACCGCGCCCGCTATGTGCGCGGCGCGGAGACCACCACGTACACCTATCTGACGGGTTCGAAGACGTGGCGTGCCCGCACGGTCGCCAAGACCTACGACGGCTACGGCATGGTCTCCTCCTCTGAGGACACCGGTGACACCGCCAAGAGCGGCGACGAGAGCTGCACGCGCACCTGGTACGCGCGCAACGACGACGTCGGCATCACCGGCCTGACCTCCCGGGTCCGAGCCGTCGGCAGACTGTGCTCGGTCACCGACGCTTCCCTGGCGCTGCCCGCCAGCACGGACAAGCGCGGCGACGTCCTATCCGACACCGCCACCGTGTACGACACCGCTGGCGTCACCACTTGGAAGGCTGCGCAGGAGCCGACCAAGGGCGAGGCAACCTGGACGGGCCGGGCTACCGGCTACGCGGCCACGGCCGACACTGCAGGCCTGCGCATGCCGTCCGGCTGGCAGACCGTTAGCACCACGACGTACGACACCCTGGGCCGGGTCGTCGGCGTCTCTGACGCGAACAAGCAACCGACCACCACCGAGTACACCCCTCCCGCGGCGGGCCCGCTGACCAAGACGGTGGTCACCAACGCCAAGGGTCACAAGACCACCACGTTCCTGGATCCGCGCCGCGGTCTGGCGGAGCGCACGTACGACGCGAACCTGAAGAAGACGGAACTGACCTACGACGCGATGGGCCGGCTGACCGAGGTCTGGCTGCCCAACCGCAGCAAGGGCGGGGGCGACGTCCCCAACAGCAAGTTCGCCTACAGGCTCAGTGCCACCAAGCCCTCCTGGGTGTCCACTTCCACGCTGAGGGCGGACGGCAAGACCTACAACACGACGTACGACCTGTACGACGCGCTGCTGCGCAAGCTGCAGACGCAGTCGCCCACTCCCGCGGGAAACGGGCGCATCCTGACCGACACCCGTTACGACTCGCGCAGCCTGCCCTACGAGACGTACGCCGATATCTTCGACAGCACCAGCATCCCCACCAACACCTACACCCGCACCGAGTACGGAGAGTCGCCGACGCAGACCGCCACGACATACGACGGCGCCGGGCGGGAGATCAGTCGCACGGTCTCCTTCTACGGGGTGAAGCGCTGGACCAGCACCACCGCGTACACCGGTGACTCGACCGCGACCTCGGCCCTCAAGGGCGGCGTGGCCAAGCGCACCATCGTCGACGCGCGAGGCCGGACCGTCGAGACCCGCGAATACGCCGGACAGAGCCCGGCGGACCGGGAGTTCGGCGACAGCGTGGGCGCCTTCTACACCTCGGTGCGCACCACCTTCACGCTGGACGACAAGGAACTCGTCGTCACCGGCCCGGCCGAGCGGATGCAGGCTGCACTCAGAGCGGGCAACGCGACGCAGCCCGTCTTGCATTTGATCAGCGCAGCCGCGTAGTGCCGTCCTGTGATCTGCGGGTGCCGCAGAAGGATCTTCCCGTGTCGCGTGTGGAATCGTGGGTTCCAAAGCGGTGTGGAGGCGTGGCTCTTCTGATGCCTCGCCCGCCGCACCCACTGTGCTGTTGGGAATCGGTCAGTCGGTGTCCGTGGCAGTGAGGACTGCGATGTCCTGGCCGCCCGGTCGCAAGGCGGCTACGGCGAGGTCCCAGGCCACTTGGTGGAACCAATCCGATGAGGGGTCGGCGATGAACCAGTGGGCCTGTTCGACCAGTGTGGCCGTGTGGCTGATCGGCGCGTCCGGGGCGGCACCGACCAGGCCGCCGAGGGAGCGCCAGGCAGCGAGCCGCCCATACGCACCGAACATGCCGTTGCCGTAGGCGGGGCTGCGCACCGCCGTGGTGAGCAGGACCTGCAGCACTCTGTCGGAGCTGGCCGGGTGCAACCGGGCCCTGGTCTCTCCCGTTGGCCAGGCGGTGAGGGGCAGCCGCTCGAAGACGGCTGCGAAGTCGTCCGGTGAGACAGCGGACGCGGACCAGAACTCCTGCGCGGCGACCATGCCGTTGGACTCCTCGAGCCAGTGCCGCACCGCGGCGCTCATGGCCTCGGCCACCTCCGGATCGGTGATCTCCGCCGGATCGACCGCGACACTCCGCCGGCGCATCTCCGGCGAGACACGGACTTCGGGTTGGCCGCTGTGCTTCTCCACCGATGCCGGGGGCAGGGCCCACGTCCAGTCGTGCGGAGCAGGCGTCGGCCTGAGCAGCGCACGCTCCGTCGGCAGCAGGTGGAGTGGCAGGGGCGCGAGCGGGTGATCCTCCGTCACGAGCGCTTCGCCGAAGGACCGCAGAAGGGGGTACTCCGGGACTGCGACGCCTTCGAGCACCAGCTCTTGCAGCAGGCAGGCCTTGAACTCGTCCGACGCCGCAGTGCCGAGCTGCTCGCCGTAGACGACCGGGACGATGTCCGCAGGCCGGTGCCCCGTGGCCACCATCTGGGCCAGGCGCCGCTCAGCCCTGGCCTGTGCCGGCTCTCCGGCGCGAAGGCTGCTTGGCAGGCACAGCAAAGCGCGCAGGCTCCGCTGTCCCGCCGTGGTGGCGAGAGCCGTCTGCAACCGGTCGAGCAGGAAGGCGAGTTCAGACGAGTCCTCGCCTTCATGGGCGGCTCGCCGGGCGAGCTCCGCGCCGAGCAGCGTCGCCCACTCGAAGTCTTCGGACGAAACCCGATGCCGGATCTCTTCGCCAAGCGCGGACGTAGCCGAGAGGTCACCGTCTAGCTGTTCTTTGATCCGTTGAGTCGGGTCGCTGCGCATGGTGGAATCTCTTCGCCTCGGGTTCGTCAGGTGGGGACTCGGCCCACGCCTCGTCCACCAGGGCGAGCACCTTGCCGGGGTCCTTCTCGATGAACACCGTGTGGCTCACCTTCGAGGCATCGGGCACCGTGTGGGCGAGCACATGGTCGATCTTGTTGCCGTATTTTTTGTCGAAACCGTAGATCAGCCCGCCGGGCGATTCGAGCTTGCCGCCGCCCAGGTCCGCGAAGCCGATCGGGCAGAACGTGTTGTGCACGAGAACCGGCGTGGTCCCCGCCAGCACATAGTAGGTGTGGAGCTCGGCGACGCTGAGGTTGTACGCGGAGTGGAGCCGCTGGTAGCGGTGGACGCGTACGACGGTGACGGTCTCGCCGCTGCTGGTGCGCAGCGTCTGGCCGGGCTGGAGATCGCCGGCGTCGACCCATCGGTCGGCGCTGGGCGACCAGAACGGGTGGTGGTGGGTGGCGGTGATCCGTGACCGGCCGGCGTCGATCGTGATGTCGGCGAAGTCGGTGTCGTCCGGCGTGTAGATGGTGTCGGTGACAGTGCGGCCTGCGGTCCGGCCGCTTCCGGGATCGGTGGCGAGGACCGTGTCACCGATCCTGACGTCCTCGATCTCCTTGGTCGTGCCATCGGCCATCAACACGTGCGTGGTGCCGGGAAAGCTGTTGGGCCGACATGCCAGGCGCAATTCCTCGTAGGCGTTCACCGACCGCTCGATGCTCGCCAGCGCCTCCGCGTCGACGTCCAGGGCCCGCAGTGCCTTCATCGCGTCGGCGACGCCGATGCCGGTACGCATGGCGGCGTCCACGGCACGGATCGCGTCGGCGACCTTGGCGATGGGCCCGCCGAGCGGAAGCCAGCTCGCGGCCCAGAAGCAGTCGCTCGCGCTGCCCTCGCCGCCGCCGAAGGCCTTGTGACAGCAGCCGGTGAAGTCACCCTTGATCGACTTGGCGATGCCCGTCCAGACGTCGACGGTCGCGTCCCACGTGGAGATCTTGACCGTCTTGGTCTGGTCCTCGATCGTGACCGTCTTCAGGAAGTGCGTGTCGTCGGACGGGCAGCCGGCCGGGGTGGCGGGCACGTCCGGGTTCGCGCACAGGTAGAAACTGACCACCGCGTCGAAGTGCGCGATGTACACGATCTTGTCGCAGACGATGAGGTCGTGGCACTCGTTGGGGAGGCGCTCGGGCTCCCCGCGCGGCCTGATCTCGTCGATGACGGAGAAGAGCCCGCCGACACCGGTCCCCGAGCCGTTCTTGACGTTCTTGCCGGCCTGAGCCGTCTCCGCTTCCGTGGCGGCCTTCAGGGAGGTACTGAGAGCAGGCGAGGGCGAAGGGGGCGAGGCCGACGCTGGGGCCGTGGCGATCGGGGTCGGTGTCTCCTCGCCGAGGACCCCCTCGGGTCGGGCGTACCGCCGCGCCATGTCCGTGGAGTTTGTCCGGATCCGGGCGGTTGGGTGGGCTGGGGGTGGGCAGTGATCACAGCCGTGTGCTGCTTTCGGACGCATGTCCGGATGGCCGGTACTGCCGGGTGACGGGCTGCTGTCGGAGTGGTTGGAGAGGGATTTATGGCGGGCGTGGACAGGGGATTGCCGGGGCGGGGCGGTGAGTTCGTCGCCGTGTCCGCCTTGTTGACCGGGTTCAGTGTTGACGAGCTGGAGGCCTTGGGGCTGGCGGAGGAGTACGCGGGCGTCGTGGCGGAGCGGGTCGAGGCCGGGAGTCTGGGGCGGCTTGCCGGTGTGCTGGAGCGGGGCGGCGGGCTGGATGGGGTGCGGGACGAGGGGTTACTGGAGACGGCCAGAGCGGTCACGCACCTTTGGTACACCGGGTGTTGGCCCGGAGGGGGAGGCGAGAGTCCCTTCGTCGTCTCGCCCCGGGCCTATGCCGGGGGGTTGGTGTGGCGCACGTTCGGGGGGAGCGCGCCCGGTGCTGAGCGGCCTGGGTTCGGGGTGTGGGGCGAGCCGCCCGGCGTGCCCTCCTCGAATGTGGAGGCGGGCCGGTGACTGCGGGAGAGGGAGTGACGGGCGGGGCGCGTTATGACGTGATCGTCGTGGGGGCGGGGATCGCCGGGTCGCTGGTGGCGAAAGCGCTGGGGGAGCGGGGGCGGCGGGTGCTGGTCCTGGAGGCCGGTGTGCGGGCGGCCGATCCTGAGCAGGGTCATCTCAAGGCGCTGGAGACTTACTACTCTGCGGCGGCCAAGGTGCCCGGCTCTCCCTATCGGGCCCGGCCCGCGGCGCCCTGGGCCGAGGTCACCGACGTCGCGGGTCTCGACGGTGGCGGCTATCGGGCCGACGGCCATCTCCTCCAGCGCGGTGAACTGCCATATGGCAGCGGGTACGTACGGGTCAACGGTGGAACCGGCAATGTGTGGACCGGACTGACCCCGCGGATGCATCCCGAGGATTTCCGGACCGAGGACTTCGGCTACGGCCGTAGCTGGCCGATTGGTTATGGCCAACTGGAGCCCTACTACCGGGCCGCCGAACGGGAGATCGGGGTCGCCGCCGACGTCGAGGAGCAGCGCGCCCACGTCGGGCTGCCGTTCCCGGACGGTTATGTCTTTCCCATGCGGTCGCTGCCCGCCAGCCACCTGGACCGGGTCATGGCCGAGCGGCTCGACGGGCGCTGCGTCAAGGATCCGGCCGCTCGCGTGCCGGTCGAGTTGCGGGTGACCGGTACACCGCAGGGACGCAACGGCGACCCGAATGCGTCGTACGACGGTGGGGCCGGGTTCGTGCCCGTCGGCGCGGGTGGCCGGGCGGAGCCGGGCAGCCGCTGCAGGGGCAGCGCTAGCTGTATACCCATCTGCCCGTCCCACGCCAAGTACACGCCGCTGAAGACCCAGGCGCAGTGGGGGCCGACCGTACAACTGGTCGACCGTGCCGTGGTCAGCCGGGTCCTCGTCGACGGCAACGGCCGTGCCACAGGGGTCGAGTATCTCTCCCACGGTGGGGGAGGGACGGGTGCGGTGGTGGGCACGGTTGTGGCTGATGTCGTCGTGCTTGCTGCTCACGCCATTGAGAACGCTCGGCTGCTGCTGCTCTCCGGTCTGGCCAATCGCAGTGATCAGGTCGGGCGCAATCTGATGGACCATCCGGTGCTGCTCACCTGGGGGCTGATGCCCGAACCGATCGGGCCCTATCGCGGTCCCGGTTCCACCTCGGGGCTCGAGGGCTTCCGGTTCGGGCCGGCCCGCCGCTCCCGTGCCCCGTTCCGGGTCGAGATCGGGAACTGGGGCTGGGTGTGGGCGAAGAACCCGGTCGATGGCGAGGTGGCGGAACTGCTGCGCACCGGGGGCGAGGACGGGCGCGGGCTGTTCGGAGCCGGGCTGCGCAGCGCGCTGGGGGAGCGCATCGGGCGGCAGTTCGCCCTGCAGTTCGAGATGGAGCAGAGTGCGGATCCGGCCAACCGGATCACCCTCGACCCCGAGCGCCGCGATGCGCTGGGTCTGCCCCGCCCCGTGGCGACGTACGACCTCTCGCAGCACGTCAGGAACGGGATGGCGGCGGCCAAGGCGGTCTCCGACCAGATCTTCGCGCTGCTCGGCGCCGAGGATCACACCGACTACCCGCCCGGCCCGGCCTGGCCGGGACACTTCGTCCACGAAGGGCGGTCGTACGCCTACCGGGGCGCCGGGCATGCCGCGGGCACCCACATCATGGGCGGTTCGCCGGACTCCTCCGTGGTCGACGAGTGGCAGCGCTGCTGGGACCACCCGGGTCTGTACGCCGTCGGCTGCGGCAGCATGCCCTCGGTCGCCACCTCCAACCCCACCCTGACGATGGCCGCCCTCGCCCTGCGCAGCGCCGAGCGGATCGAGCGCGATCTTTCGGTGCGTGACCGGCCCGTCGGCCTCGCGGGCCCAGACCCCGTCGCCGCCCCCGTCGCCGCCGATTCCTCCGACTCCCCCGATTCCCTCGACTTTTCCGTCGACCCCGACTCTCCCGGAGCTGCCTTATGACCCCCGGTCCGCTGAGCCTGCCGCCTGTTGCGGCTCCCTTTCAACTCCCCTTTCATTACGGGGCGTTGCACCATATAGGCCTGGACTTCCTGGTCGATCCGGAGCCGGTGCGCGAGCTGCTGGCCAAACACCATCCGGCCCTGAGCGCCGCGGAGTTCGACGACGGTGCCGCTCTGGTGTCGCTGAACTACCAGCTCTACTTCGCCCAGTACTCCTTCGGCGGCGGTGTCACGCAGGAGATCGAGTGCAACATCGTCGCCTTCCCCACGGCCGCCGCCGGCCGTCTGCCGCACCTGACGTACGACGAGTACGCCCACGGCTACGACCAGACGAAGCTGCTGGGCATCGCCCGTATCCATGTCCTGTGCGACAACCCCTTCGCCATCGACGCCGGGCGCAAGTTGTACGCCGAGCCCAAGTACCCCGGCTGGTTCGAGACGACGATGCCCTCCCTCAACGGGCCCGGTGGGGATGCCTGGTCGGTGCGGTGCAAGAAGGCGTCCCCCGGACCGGACGCCGAGAGCATCACCCGTCACGAGGCCGACCTGTTCTCCTTCACCGCCGACCTGACCGGGCTGGACCACACCCCGGCGAACAACACCCCGATCACCGGCTACGGCACCGACGAAGCGGGCCGGGCACTGGCCGGGCCGATGAACGTCTACCAGCCCTACCGTCAGTACACCCTCGGCCCGGCGACCGCCGCCCGCGTACGGCTCACCGTCCAAGACAGCACGGCGGAGGCCGGTCAGGACCTCACCCGGCTGATCGGCGACACCCCCGCGGCCGGGGTGTGGACCTACCAGTCACCGCCGGTCGCCGCCCACAACCGGCCCTACTACCTCGGGCCCGCGCCCCAGCCCGCGGAGGACAGTCCTTGAGGAGGACAGTCCTCAGGGTGCGGCTTGGGTCGCCGGGGCCCGCGCTCCGCCGCGTTCGGTCGGGGGGTGGCCGAACAGCTCGGTGAGGGTGTCGAGTTGGAGGCTGATCGCGTCCAGGGCGGCGCGGGCGGTGGTCGCTTCGGGCGATCGCGGGGTGGTGGCGGCCTGGG
This sequence comes from Streptomyces sp. yr375, assembly GCF_900110755.1. Lineage (GTDB taxonomy): Bacteria > Actinomycetota > Actinomycetes > Streptomycetales > Streptomycetaceae > Streptomyces. Next base: position 71,245 of record NZ_FOFF01000029.1, on the reverse strand, counting down.
CTTCGCCGTCCGTCGGGGGCTCTCGGTCGGTCGGCGTCGGGGGTGGGCGGCGGCCGATTGCGCGGCGGATCGCCACCCCGTGTGCCGTGATCTCGCGGAGTCGACGCGACAGGTCGGGATCGGCGGTGACCGTGTCCGGGGCCGCCGTGACCGCTGTGGTGTAGGCGGTCAGGGGGCGGCGCAGCGTCCCAGGGCGGCCGGTGCCGCCAGGATCGCCAGGCCGCCCTTCCGCCATCGCGCGGCCAGCGCCGACGGCACCGGGAGCGACTGCGCCACGCGCAACGGGGCTGCCGCCAGGGTGAGTTGGTCCAGCCGGAACAGGAAGCGGGCCCGGGCCACCCGTACCGCCCGGGTGTCGTGCGGGTCGGCCGACAGGGCCTCGCCGAGGGCGGCCAGTGCCGCCGCGGTGCGGGACCGTACCGTCCCGGAGGTGGGGATGGGCAGGACGAGCCAGGAGGCGGCGATCCCCAGCACCGCGCCGACCGCGATCCCGGCCAGCCGGGTGTGCAGCAGGCTGCCGGCGTCCTGGCCGAACCAGTCGTACAGCAGGGTCGAAGTGCAGCGCGTGGTGGAGGGCCTGGCGGAGACTTTGGCGCAGCAGCGTCCAGAAACTAAGCATCGCGTAACATCATCGTCGCTTCGGTGTCACTTCTCTGGCCTCAGGATGGCTTCGATGGGGGCTCTGTAGGGGTTTTGGCGGGGCTCTGGCGTGGGTCGGTCGCCCCTACTTAGTAAGTGGTATCTTACTCATGTGACGTTGCAGAGGCCAGGGCGCATCGATGTGGGTGGCACGCTTGGAGCGGTCGGTGGGCAGGAGTCCGCCGAGATCCGGCAGGGGGTCGTGCGGCTCGCGCGTCGGCTCAGCGCCGAGCGGCCGGCGGAGGGGCTGAGCCTCAACAAGAGCAGCGTCCTCGCGCATCTGCGGCGCAACGGGCCGATGTCCGCCGGGGCCCTGGCGGCGGCCGATCACCAGCAGCCGCAGTCCCTCACCCGGGTCTTCGCCGAACTGGAACGGGACGGGCTGATCAGCCGCGCCCGGGACGAACACGACGGCCGGCAGCGGGTGTTGGAGCTGACCGAGACCGGCCGGGACGCCCTCGCCGAGGACATGGCGCGGCGCGACGCCTGGCTCGACGTGGCCCTCGCCGACCTCACCGAGACCGAACGCCAGGTGCTGCTGCTCGCCGCCCGCCTCCTCCGGCGGCTCGCCGACTCCCCGGCCGAACTGCCCGCATCCGCGCCCACACACGTACCCTCGCCCTCCCACTGACGAAGGGGCACCCGTGTCCTGGTCCGATCACGCCATCTGGTGGCAGGTCTATCCCCTGGGCTTCCTCGACGCCGAGCGCGCCGCCCTGCCCGCCGGCTCCGCCCCGGTTCACCGGCTCCCGGTACTCACCGGCTGGCTGGACCACCTGGTGTCCCTCGGCTGCAACGGGCTCGCGCTGGGCCCGGTGTTCGCCGCCGAGACCCACGGGTACGACACCGTGGACCACTTCCGGATCGACCCCCGCCTCGGCACCGAGGACGATCTGACCAGGCTGGTCGAGCGGGCCGGCGAGCGCGGCGTACGGGTCCTGCTGGACGGTGTGTTCAACCACGTCGGCCGGTCCTTCGGGCCGTTCGCCGATGTCACGGCCCACGGCGCCCGGTCCCCGTACGCCGACTGGTTCGTCCCGGAGGGGGACGACCACAAGGTGTTCGAGGGCCACCGTCACCTGGTCGCCCTCAACCACGCGGCCCCGGCTGTCGCCGACCACGTCGCCTCCGTCATGGAGTACTGGCTGGACCGGGGGATCGCCGGCTGGCGGCTCGACGCCGCGTACGCCGTGCCGCGCCCCTTCTGGCGCGCCGTCACCGACCGGGTCCGGCGCAGCCATCCCGGTGCCTGGTTCAGCGGCGAGGTCATCCACGGCGACTACAGCGCGTACGTCACCGAGGGCGGCCTCGACACCGTCACCCAGTACGAACTGTGGAAGGCGGTCTGGAGCTCCCTCAACGACACCAACCCGCACGAACTGGCCTGGGCCCTCAAGCGCCACAACGCCTTCCTCGACGTCTTCGCCCCCCAGACCTTCGTCGGCAACCACGACGTCACCCGCGTCGCCAGCCGGCTGCGCGAACGACGCCACCTCGCGCACGCGCTCACGCTGCTGTTCACCCTCGGCGGTGTCCCGTCGGTGTACGCGGGGGACGAGCGGGCGATGCGCGCCGTCAAGGAGGACCGGGTGGGCGGCGACGACGCGATCCGGCCCGCCTTCCCCACGGATCCGGCCGGGCTGGGGGAGGCGGGACTCGACGTCCAGCGGCTGCACCAGGCGCTGATCGGGCTGCGCCGCCGGCACCCCTGGCTGGTGCGCGCCCACACGCAGGTCCACACGCTGGGCAACGCGGCGCTCTCCTACACCGCCGTCGACCCGGCGGGCGGCTCCGCCGTCGCCGTCGCCCTCAACTTCGGCACCGCGCCGGTCACGGCGGGCGTCCCGGCCGCGCCCTGGGCGCACGCGGCCGGAGACACCGTCATCGAGCCGGGCAGCGGTACGGCCGTCCTGCCCCCGCTCGGCTGGTCGGTCGCCGCCTCGACGGTCGCGCCGGACCGACCCGCATGGTGATCACCCGACGCCCGTTAATTCCGGGGGGCGGTAAGTGTCATGGCCGGTTTACGGAATCGGCCGGTTTCCTCTGCGGTTATTTCGACGCGATAAACATGCTGTGTCGCCGCCGATCCGCTGATTGATTCGCCGGTCGATGTGTTGAAAACGGCGGGCGTTAATGTGGAATTTCCCGTTCCCTGGGGGGCCGGCGCGCTCCGCTTGTCAACCCGGTTCGTTGACCAGGTCCGTCAACCCGGTTCCGCGTTCACCGCCCGTGCCCAGGCCCGCCGCCACTGGACGACGTGCGGGTCGTGCTGTCCGCAGGCCCGTACGTAGGCGACGAGCAGTTCCTCCGACGGCATCCGCAGACCGGCCAGTACGTCCGCGACCGTGCTGCGCGGCAACGGGCCGGCGCCCAGTTCACGCGCCCGTCTCTGCATTTCGCGCAGCGACGGCTGCCCCGCCGCCAGCCGCACCCGGTGCATCGCCTCCAGCAGGTGGGCCGGGTGGTAGACGAGTTCCAGGCGGCGCCCCGCCCGGGGGGCCACCGGGGGCTGCGGACCGCCCGCCGTGGACTCGGCGCCCACCGCCGCTCGTTCCCAGCGCAGCCGCGCCTCGCGCCGGGTCGCGCCGCAGACCTGCGCATACGTCTCCACCACCTGCTGGCGTGGCAGGGCCGTCCCGCTGTCGGCGCGGCACAGGGTGACCGCCGAACAGGCCGGCCCGGCGACCCGTGGCCGCTCCGTCAGCTCCGACATCTGCCGGTACGTCAGCCCCGCACGCTGCCTCAGCGCGCGCAGCCACTGCGCCAGTTCCTCGTACCGCGCGGACGACGGCACGGGTTCTCGCAAGCGAACCACCACTGCTCCTCTGGACGGCAAGACCCTTGGACGTGCGGCATTCACGGCGCGGACGGATCGCGCATGCATCGCTCGGATTGTCTACGGATCACTAAAGGATCACTTACGTACCGAAATCGACTATCCCGGACAACCTTATGGAGGGGTCCGTTGAGGGGTCAAGAAGACTTTACTCAGCTTTACCGGCAAACCCTCTTGCGTCTTCTTGCCGTCCTCTCGCGTCCTCTCCCGTCTTCTTGTGGCCGCGCCCGGCGACCCCTTGTTTCAATCCGTCCGGGAAGTGGAGAAACCAATTCCGTCGATCGACCAGTTTCTTTTTCCGGTAGCTGACTCGGACGCCCCGGAAGGTGTCCGGCGCCCGGCATCCGACGCGTCTTGCCGCCGCATTCCACGCTCTGTTGGCATGGATGAGCCGGCCGCTCGGGCCGGGTCGACAGCGCCCCCTCATCGAGGCGGGCCGCGCCCCTCCACGAAGGAGTCCTTCGATGACGACCGCTTCCCACGCCACCCTCGACGAGATCATCGGCCTGATCAAGGAGGTCAAGCCGGGGATCGCCGACCAGTCCGTCACCGCCGACCAGTCCGTCGTCGAGGACCTGGGCCTCGACTCCCTCGACCTGCTCCAGCTCTCCCGGCGCATCAACCGCCAGTTCGGCGCCGAGTTCGACCTCGACAGTTGGAACGCCGAGGCCGACGACCACCACCGCAGCGTCGCCTCCATCGCCGCCGCCGGCGCGGCCGGCAGCCATGCCTGAGGCGACAGCGACCGGGGCCGCCGCGACGCCCACGACCCCCCCCCGGGTCGCGCTGGTCACCGGCGGCTCGCGCGGGATCGGCGCGGCCATCGCCCACCGCCTCGCCGCCGACGGCCTCACCGTGCACCTGGTGTGCCGCAGCGCGCGGGACGCCGGACTCCGGGTCGTCAAGGAGATCGAGGAGTCCGGCGGCCGGGCGGCCCTGCACCAGGCCGACGTCGGCGTCGAGGCCGACGTGGTGGACCTGGTGGAACTCACTGGCCGCCTTCGACAGTTACGAGGCGTTCGGCACCCGCGCGACCACCGGTGCCGGACCCTTCGCCACCGACCGCGCCGGCACCCTCCCCGGCCAGGGCGCCGCCGCCGTGCTGCTGGAACGCGCCGACCGGGCCCGGGGCGTACCGCTCGCCCGGTTCCTCGGCTGCGAGGTGCTGGCCGCCCGCGACCCGCAGAGCGCGTCCCGGTACGCGGTCGACGCGGTCCTCGCCGCCGCCCCGCCGCCCGACGTCTGGTGGGCGCACGGCGCGGGCTCGCGCACCCTGGACGCCGTCGAGGCCCACACGGTCACCACCCGGGCCGGCGTCCTGCCGGTCACCGGCTCCAAGGGCACCATCGGCAACGCCTTCGAGTGCGCGGCGCTCCTCGACACCGCCCTCGCGGTGGAGAGCCTGGTCCGCCGCGAACTCCCCCCGGTCGGCCTGCTCGACCGCCCCGACCCGGCACTGGGCGCGCTCGACCCGGTCCTCGGCGGACCCCGCCCGCTCGCGGACGGTACGACCGTCCTGCTCACCGCCTTCAACCAGGGGCGCGGCGCGGCGGCGGCGGGCGCGGCGCTGATCGCGACGGTGACCGGCACCGCAGAAGCAGAGGGAGAGGCACCCGCATGAGTTTCCCGAGTCACGAGAACCCCGGTACCGACGATCCCCTGGACCGCCCGGACGACATCGTCATCACCGGCCTGGGCGTGGTCACCCCCATCGGCGGCGACGTCGAGACGTTCTGGGCGGCCAACCTGGAGGGCCGCTCCGGGATCGTCCTGGAGGAACGGATGGACACCCGGGGCCTGCCCTGCGGCTGGACCGCCGGACTCAACCCGGACGACGTCAAGGACACCGTCCGGGCCGGGCACGGCGCCCTCGACCGGTCCTGGGGCGACTCCCTGATGCACGCCTGCGTCGAACAGGCCCTCACCGACGCCGACTTCGCGGGCCGCCCGCCCGCCGACGGCCCGGCCGCCCTGGTCTACGCCCGGGTCTGGCCCGGCCCCACCGGCTCCTTCCCCCAGGACTACGTCACCCACATGGCGGACCTCGCCGACCGCTACGACGCCGTCGGCAACGACCCCGTCGGCATTCTGGAACGCCTGCGCGGCCGGCGCCTCTCCCTGGAGACCCAGGACCTGTCCGCCTTCCCCCGCGAGATCGCCGAACGCCTCGGCACCGCCGTCCTCCCGGTCCGGCTGGAGGCCACCTGCTCCGGCGGCCTGCGCGCCATCGCCGAGGCGGCCCGGCTGCTCCGCTCGGGCCGCGCCGAGTACGCGGTCGTCTCGGCCGCCGTGTCCCGCAACACCCCCTACGCGCTGTCCCAGTACGGGCAGTTGATGGCGCTGTCCCGCTGGCAGGGCGAGCCGGGGCAGGCGTCCATGCCGTTCGACAAGCGCCGTACCGGCATGGTCATCAACGAGTCGGCGGGCGCCCTCGTCCTGGAGACCGCCGCGCACGCCGCCCGGCGCGGCATGACCCGTCCGCACGCCGTGATCGGCGGCTGGCGGCTGGCCGTGGACACCGCCCACATGACCGCGCCCCGGGTCGAGATGATCGAACGGGTCATGCGCACCGCCCTCGCCGAGGCCGGGGCGCAGCCCGAGGACGTCGACTCGGTCAACGCGCACGACACCTCCACCCGCCTCAACGACGTCACCGAGGCCCGCGCCCTGCACCAGGTGTTCGGCGAGCGCATGGCCGAGATCGACACCTGCGCCGTCAAGTCGCTCACCGGGCACGGCTCGGCCGCCTCCGGCGTGGTGGAGACCGCGGTCGCCGCGCTCACCCTGTGCCGGGGCGTCGTACCGCCCGTGGTGACCTGCACGGAACCCGACCCGGCGTGCGGGGTCAAGACCTCGCTCACCCCGGTACGGCGCCCGGTCGCCGCGGTGCTGAAGAACTCCTTCGGCTTCGGCGGCCAGTACGCGTCGATGCTGTTCCGCCGACCCGCGACGCCCCGCCCGGCACCCGAGCAGGCGCCGTCGCACGAGCCCCAGCCGGCATGAGCGCCGCGGCCGTGGACCGGCTGGACCACGAGGAGATCGAACCGGCCGGGCAGCATCTCGCCACCGTGGTGTGGCTGCACGGCATCGGCCAGGTCCCCGGCGACCTGGCCGAGGTGGCCGGCCGGCTGCGGCTCGCGGAGGCGGGCGTGCGCGGGGTCTTCCCGCGCGCGCCCGTCACCGCGCCCAGCCTCCTCACCGGACTCCCGGTGACCTGCTGGTTCCCGCAGAGCATGCTGGCGATCGACCGCATCGACACCGAGGGCCTGGACGCGGTACGCCGCCCGCTGGCCGCCCTGCTCACCGAGGAGACCGGGCGGATCGGCGCGGACCGGGTCCTGCTCGCCGGCTTCTCGCAGGGCGCCACCGTCGCCGTCACCCTCGCCCTGTCCCACCCCGAGCCCCTGGCGGGCGCCGCCCTGTACGCCCCCTACCTGCCCCCCGACCTGCCCGCACTGCTCGAAGAAGGACGCCCGCACCCCGCCAACGCCGGGCTCCCGGTGTGGATCGGGCACGGGGCGCGGGACTGGGTCGTCCCGGAGCGCAGCGGCGAGGGCCTGCGCGACCTGCTGCGCTCCTGGGGCCACCCGGTGACCTGGCAGCGCTATGCCGACGGCCACGAACCCTTCGCGGGGGTACGGGCGTCCCTCCCGGACTTCCTCACCAAGGCCCTCGGCACCCCCGTCCCGCACGTCCCGGCCCCACCACCCCGCCGCCCCCCGTCCCGCCGCCCCGGACTGACAAGCACTGGACCGACAAAGACTGAACTGACAAGGACTGAACTGACAAGGACTGAACTGACAAGGACTGGAAGGTCGTCGAGAGTGTCCGCGCCGATGTCTACGATGCCGTCCACCATGCCGCCGACCACGGCTGACCCCCTATCCGTGCCGACGCCGATGCCGGTGGCGGTGGCCCCCGCGACCGCGCTCCTCTTCCCCGGCCAGGGTGCCCAGCGGCCCGGGATGGGGGAGCCGTGGCGGGACACCGCGCACTGGAAGGTGGTCGACCGGCTGTCCGAGGCCTGCGACCGTGACCTCGGCCGGCTGCTGCTGCACGCCGACGCCGCCGAACTGACCCGCACGGACAACGCCCAGCTCGCCACGTTCACCCTGGAGATGGTGATCCTCGACGCGCTCGACACGGCCGTCGGCGGGGTCCGGCCGGCCGTGTGCGCCGGGCACAGCCTGGGCGAGTTCGCCGCGCTGACCGCCGCCGGGGTGCTCACCCTGGAGGACGCCGGACGGCTGGTTTGCGAACGCGGCGCGGCGATGGCGGAGGCGGCCCGCCGGGTGCCCGGCACCATGGCCGTGCTGGTCGGACCCGATGTCGCCGCCCACGCCGAGCGGCTCGCCGCCCGGCTGCGGGCCGGCGCCGAGGCGCGGATCTGGGTCGCCAACCTCAACGGCCCCGCCCAGGTCGTGGTCTCCGGCACCGCCGACGCCGTCGCCGCGCTGACCGAGCAGGCGGAGGCGGCGGGCGCCCGGGTGGTCCGCATCCCGGTCGGCGGGGCCTTCCACACCCCGCTGATGACGGCGGCCCGCCCCCGCCTCGCCGCCGCGGTCGCCGCCGTCGAACTGCACCCCGCGCACTGCCCGGTGATCGCCAACGTCGACGCCCGCGCGCACCGCAGCGACCCCGAGCGCTGGCGGGACCTGATGCTGCGGCACCTGGTCATGCCCGTGCGCTGGGCGGGCTCGATGCGCACCCTCGCCGCCGTGGCCCGGGGCCCGCTGCGGCTGGCCGAACTCGGCCCCGGCAGCACCCTCGGCGGACTCGCCCGCCGCCTGCTGCCCCCGGAGGTGCCGGTCCGCTCGGTCGCCACCCCGGACCAGTTGGCGGCCCTGCTCTCCGACTGGTGGCCCGCCGGGCCGGCATCGCTCTGAGGTTTTGCTCGCGTGAACCTTGGATACGTCTTGTCGGGGCCCCGCTGCGCCCCGTGGACGCGTCGTCCGCGTGGTGGCGGCGGCTGAAAGGAGGGAGGGTGCGTCGGCGCGCCCGCTCCGGCGGTGGCCGGGAGGTGCGGACTATGGGGGTCGGTCGCGGGAGTGTCTCGTCGACCCTGCGGGGAGCCGGATGGGGGAGGTGACGGGCCGTGCCGGGGGATCGATGCGGCTTGGGCAACTCGGCTTCGGCAGGCGCTGGTCGAGACAGTTGAGGGTGGCTGGAACGTGTCTACTGCTCTGGTCCGGTTCCGGGTTCCGGTCTACGTTGCCGACATGGATCACTCGATTTCGGAAGACTCGCGGATCGACCGACGTGCCCTGGTGGCGGCCTCGATAACCGTTGTTCTGTGGGCATCTGCGTTCGTTTCCATCCGGGGTGTGGCCGATCACTTCAGTCCTGGTGCGCTGGCGCTCGGGCGTCTTCTGACGGGATCCGTCATCATGGGCGCGTTGCTGCTCATCAAGGGAATCGGTTTTCCGCCACGTGAAGCATGGCGGGGCATTCTCATTTCCGGCGTGTTCTGGTTCGGCCTCTACATGGTGGCGCTGAACTGGGGCGAGCAGATGGTCGACGCCGGCACCGCCGCGATGGTCGTGAATGTGGGACCCGTGGTGATCGCGATTCTCGGAGGGTGGCTGCTGCGGGAAGGATTTCCGCGGATGGTGCTCATCGGGATGGCGATCTCGTTCGCCGGAGCAATCGTGGTCGGCATCTCCTCCTCGGGAGGCGGGAATTCGTCCCTCGGCGGAGTGCTGCTGTGTCTGCTGGCGGCGGTCACCTACGGCATCGGTGTGGTCGGCCAGAAGCCGGCGCTGCGCCACGCGTCCGCGTTGCAGGTGACGGCATTCGGCTGTTTCACCGGTACGGCCGTCTGTCTGCCGTTCGCCGGGCAGTTGGTGTCGCAGGTGTCGCAGGCGCCCCTGTCGGCGACGCTGAACATCCTCTACCTGGGCGCGTTCCCCACCGCTTTGGCCTTCACCACCTGGGCTTACGCCCTGGCCCGTACCACCGCCGGGAAGCTGGGGGCGACCACCTACGCCGTACCGGCACTGGTCGTCGCGATGTCCTGGGTTCTTCTCGGCGAAGTCCCCGCATGGCTGGCCGTGGTGGGCGGTGCGCTGTGTCTGGGCGGCGTCGCGGTCTCGCGGCTGTCGGGACGCGCGGCCACGCCCGCGCGTACGTCCACTGGTACGTCCGATTCCCCCGTAACGGACAGCGGGCCGGATGCCGGACGCTCGGCCGAGCCTTCCGCCACCGCCACCGCCACCGCCACCGCCACCGCCAACTCCACGCCTTCCGCCACGTCCACCGGCTCCGCCACGTCCGACTGAGTCGGCTGCTGCGAGGCGGTGACCACACCCGGTCGAGTTCGTTCACTGCCTCGCAGACCGCTCCAGGCGGTCGGGCGGGCAGATCGGTGCTTGCAGTTCGGTATGTGCAGAACGCTTCACATAGGTGACCGCCGGCGTTCGGCTACAGGACGTATTCGGCTTCGTTGCGGCCCAGCAGGTAGCCCAGGTGCAGCCGGTTGTGCGCTTTCAGTTGTTTCTTCATCGACGCCACGTGCGCCTGGAGCGACCTCTCGCTGATTCCCAGCCGCCGGGCGATGTGCTTGTCCGAGTGGCCCTCGATCAGCATGCGCCTGATGGACTCCCGAATGGCCGGGATGACTTCCCGGGCCGCCTCGGTAGCGGCCACCGGGACGAACGGAAAGGGTTCGGCGCGAACCCATGAACGTTCGAAGACATCGCAGAGAAACCTCACCACGGCAGGCTCCTCCACGGCGACCGCCGCGGTGCGTTCGTCGTTCTCGGCAATGAACGCGATCCTCTTGTCAATGATGATGAGCCGGTCGAAGAACTCCTCCAGCGTACGTACTTCCGCCCCGTACTCGGCGACTCTGCGGACGTATTCCTTCGTCGGCTCGTCAAAGCGCGCCGTGTGTTGGTAGAGCGTCCGCATTCGCACTCCGCCGGTGATTCGGCCGCGTACCGATTCCAGGGCGTCTTCCAGTACCGGGCCCGGTCGTGGGCCATCCGGCTGAGCTGTGAGGATCTCCTCCTTCGCGTCCTCGAGGACGGCGTCGATGGCCTCGTTTATCTCTTGGACGTCCCGAAGGTGGACCACCCTCAAGGGCATTCCGGTGTTGCCCGAAGAGGCTTCCTCGGTGCCCCTGAGGGCAGCCTGGTCAAGCATGATCCGCGATAATTCGGCCAGCTTCTCCCCGACATCCCCCAGGTCCACCGAGGTGGTCACCCCGGGCTCCAGCAATCGCCCTGAAGCGGCACGTACAACCACACCTCGAATGTCCATTTCGTTGCCCTTTCCTGCATTTGTCACGGGCGCCATCCCTCAGGTTTCCGTATTGCCGATACCCGAACCATCGTAGAACTTTCCACCGCCACGGAGATGGAGGAAAGTGGATTCACAGGAAAGACCGCCAACCCGGGCAGGTTCCACCATCAACCACTCTCCGGCCGATGGCGTGAACACCCGACGAGGTAACGGAAAGTAGGTGTCCAGCCGTGCCGAGTAACATCAAGGGCGATATTTCTTCGTCGTCGGCTTCGAAAAAAAATCAGCTCAGGCCCTTTCTGGTTCCGGGAATATTTCTCACCCCTCATACCTCTCTCACCTCTCCCGTCGACCCGCTCGCCACCGACGTCGGCTGGAACAGCGGCAAGCCGGCCGCCGGCCGCTGACCAGGGATTCGCGAACGTGAACAACGGAGGTGTCTCTTGCCCACTCCCAGCCCGTTCCTGACGTCCGACCTCGCCGGGCCGGACACCCGCCCCGGCACCCTCGTCTTCTGCTTCCCGCCCGCCGGCGGCAGCCCCCGGGCCTTCCTTCCCTGGCAGCGCGCGCTCGGTGACGACGCCGAACTGGCCGCCTTCTGCCCGCCGGGCCGCGGCCACCGGCACCGCGAACCACACGTCGCCTCGGTGGCGGAACTGGCGGCCGGGGCCGCCGAGGCCGTGCGGGCCGCCGCCGACCGGCCGTTCGTGCTCTTCGGGCACAGCCTCGGCGCCGTGGTCGCCTTCGAGGCGGCCAGGCTGCTGAGCGGCCACTCGCATCTGCGTCATCTGATCGCCTCCGGCTGTTCGGCGCCGTCCCTGCTGCCCACGCGCCGGGTCGTGGACATCGCCCGGCTGGAAGGAAAGACGTTCACAGAGGCCGTAGGGTTCTTCGGCGGACTGCCTCCGGAAGTGATCGCCGACGAGGAACTCGCCGAACTCCTGCTGCCGTCCCTGCGCGCGGACTTCCGCGTCGTCGCCGGTTACGAGTACCGGCCCGGCGCACCGCTGGACATACCGGTGACGCTGGTCAACGGGCGGGACGACCCCCATGTCGACGCCACCGCGCTCACGCCGTGGGAGCGGGAGTGCGTGCGCCCGCCCGAGCTGCGCTGGGCCGACGGCGGACACTTCTACTTCGAACCCGACCCCACCGCTGTGACGGCCGTCGTACGGTCCGTGATAGCCGATGCCCGGGACGCGGGCGGCGAGCGGTGGCAGCACGTCGAGGTCATCTGAGCCGCCGTCGGCCCGGCCCCGGCCGATGCCACGAGCTCCCGGCCGACGCCACGAGCTGACGAGAACAGACGAGAACAGAAGGGCGGTCCCCATGCCGTCACACGCCGTGCCGGAACCCTCCACCGGCCCCACCGACCTCACCGGCCCCACCGACCAGTACCGCAAGGGCGCCGAGTTCCGGGCGCTGCACGAACGGCGGGAGGCGTTCGTCATCCCCAACCCGTGGGACGCGGGCACCGCGCGGCTGCTGGCCGGCCTCGGCTTCGCCGCCCTCGCCACCACCAGCGCGGGCCTCGCCTACACCCTGGGCCGCGGCGACGGGACGAGCGGGGTGGACCGCGACGAGACCCTCGCCAACGCCCGGGCGATCGTCGAGGCGACCGCGCTGCCGGTCTCCGCCGACCTGGAGAGCGGCTTCGGCCCCACCCCCGACGACGTGGCGACCACCATCCGGCTCGCCGCCGCGGCCGGGCTGGTCGGCGGCTCGATCGAGGACTCCACCGGCAACCCCGACGACCCGATCCTGCCCTTCGAGGTCGCGGTCGAGCGGGTCGCCGCGGCAGTGGAGGCGGCCAAGTCCCTGGACTTCCCCTTCACGCTCACCGCCCGCGCCGAGAACCACTTCCACGGCCACCACGACCTCGCCGACACCATCCGCAGGCTCCAGGCGTACGAGGCCGCGGGCGCCGATGTGCTCTTCGCCCCCTCGCTGCCGGACACCGACGCCGTCCGCGCGGTGCTCGACGCCGTGTCCCGGCCGGTGAACGTCCTCGCCGGCGGCCCCGGGCGGCCGTCCGTGGCCGAGCTGCGGGCGCTGGGGGTACGGCGGATCAGCCTGGGCTCCTCGCTCTCCCGGGCCGCCCTGGGCGCGTTCCTGCGCGCCGCCGAGGAGGTCCACGAGCACGGCACCTTCGCCTACACGGCCGACGCCGTGCCGTACCCGCGGGCCAACGCCCTCATGCGCGACACGGACCCGGCGGGAGGCCCGGCATGACGGCACACCCCGTCCTTTCAGCCCACCCTGTCCTGTTAGGCGGCGCCGCCTACGTGCTCGGCGAGACGGAAGTGCACCACTCGCGGCTCGAGGGCCTGGCGGAACGGGCCCGTGAGCTGTCCATGGCGCCCAAGGCGGAGCTGTGGGGCTGGGGCAACGTCCGCCGCACGGACCGGCCGCTGGAGGACCTGGCCGCCGAGGCGGGCCGGGCCGCGCTGGCCGCCGCCGCGGTCGCCCCCCAGGACGTCGACGGGCTGGTCCTGTGCTCCACCCGCTTCCCGGGCGGGCCGCGCACCCACGGCGGCTTCACCGACGCCGTCCTGACCGGCATCGGCCTGACCGCCGCCACCTGCACCGGCGTCACCCTGAACCGCTGCACCACCCTGCTGGTCGGGATCCGGCTCGCGCAGGCCCTCGTGGTGTCCGGGCAGCACCGCCGGGTGCTGGTCGTCACGACCGACCGGGTCACCGACGAGAGCACCCGGATGGAGAGCTACGCGCTGTTCAGCGACGGCGCGGCGGCCTGCCTGATCACGTCGGCCGCCGACGGGCGCACCGGCGGCGCGTACGAGATCGTCACCGGCGCGCACGTCCAGCGCCCCGGCACGCTCGACTGGTCCCACGAGATCAGCCCGGACCTCGCCCGCGAGGTCAACGACCGGATGCTCACCCCGCTCGGCATGAAGACCGGCGACCTCGACCTCCTGGTCCACCCGAACCTCTACACCCCCGTCGTGGTGCTCAAGGAGCGCCAGGCGGGCTTCGCCCAGCAGCAGTTGTTCACCGACAACATCACCCGGATCGGCCACTGCTTCGCCGCCGACCCGCTGATCAACCTCGTCGACCTCGACACCGCCGGACGGCTGCGGGCCGGGGGCCACTGTCTGCTGGCCTCCAGCGTGCCCGGGGCACGCGCCGCCGTACTGCTCCGCAAGCCGGACGACGACGAAAGGCAACCGTGATGACCGCCTCCGCCGGACCGACCACCGCCGCCGGATTCCCGCTCCCCGACCTGACGACGTCCCTGCCCCGCGCCCCCTTCGCCGGCGATCCCGTGGCCGTCGCCGAGGCCGCCGCGCTGCGCACCGCGCCGCCCGGCGAGCTGCTGCGCCGGCTGCTGAGCGACCAGGAGTCCGCCACCGCGCTGCTGCTGGCCCGCCACGTCCTCGCCGCCTTCCTGCCCGAACCCGACGCCGATACGGCCGACACCGACATCGGCGCCGACGACATCGCCGCGCTGGTCGGCGGGGTACGGGACGAACTCGCCGCGGACCTCGGCCGGTTACGGGACGCCGTCCCCGCGACCCGCCGGGCGGTGCTGCGGCAGCGGGCGCCGCTCGCCCTGCTGACTGGCTGCTGGCTGGACACCGTGTCCCAGCCCGCGACCCAGCCCTCCGTGGTCGTCAACCGGCTGTTCGGACAGCACTTCCGGCTGCTCGGCGCCGGGAACCCGCAGCGCGGGCTGCCGCGACTGCGGCGGCGCGCCCTGGAGGACCTCGGGGTGTTCCTGCCGGAGATCGAGACCGCCGACTTCCTCCACAAGGCCGGGGCCCGTCCGCTCACCGAGTGGCACGGCTGCTTCCAACTGGCGCTGTCCCGGCTGCCCGCCGCCTTCCTCCCCGAACTCGTCGGCGTGCACTACGCGCTGCTCGCGCTCGGCGTGGACGACCTGCTCACCGGCGCGGACGCGTTCCTGCCGGAGACCGAACTGCGCGAAACCCTCGCCGAATACCTGGAGTTCACCCGCGACGCGCCGACCGGGCCCGAGGACCGGCGCAGGCTGCTGGCCGGCGTGACGCTCGTCCTGCGGCTGGAGCGCGAGCACGTCGCCGCGCTCACCGAGCTCGCCGCCTGGCACGACGGGCTGTCCCCGGACGCCAGGGTCGCCGCGATCGTGGCCCGGCACGCGCCCTTCGCCGGCCGCCAGCACCGCGCCGTGCGGATCGGCAAGGAACGGCTCACCGACTGGTTCGCCGACCCCGAGCAGCTCGATCTCGCCGCGTTCATGCGGGAGTTCCGCGCCTCACGCCAACTGCGCCCCACGGCCGACGGCAGTTGCCGCTTCCTGCAGTCCATCAAGTTCGGCGGGCCGATGTTCGGCATCTTCGACGAGCAGGAGGCGGCCGACTTCACCGCCTGGGCGGCCGCCATCGCCGCGGGCGACCCACCCGACCTGGACTTCCGGCCCTGCACGGCGGGCGACGAACAGGCCGCCGTCTGGAGCGCCGCGCTCGCCGCCTCGACGCCGGACGACATCGTCACCGTCCCCGCCGCGCCGGCCCCGGCGGACGACCGGGAGTTCTTCCACCGCCTCGTCAACATCGAGCACTTCCCGCACCTGCTGCCGCACGCCCGCGAGCGCGCCGAGGCCGGACTCGCCGCCGCCGAGGAGCTGTTCGAGCACGGGACCGAAGGCCGGCACACCGACGCCTCCTGGTTCGAGTACACCCCCGAAGCGCTGCTGGAGCGCGTCGACCGCATCTACTGGGACAAGCTCGTCGACCCCTACCGGCCGCTGACCGAGATCCCGGACCGCGACGAGGTGGTCTTCGGCCAGAAGACGTTCGCGCTCGGCAGCCTCATCGACGGCACCTGGGCCTACCGGATCGGCAACCTCGGCCGCCGCCACCGGGACGGCGACACCATGCTCTTCTCCATCTACGCCGACGAGATGGGCCGCGGCGACCTCGCCAAGAACCACATCACGATCATCCACCAGGTGCTGGCCAGCATGTCCGTCCACCTGCCGCACATCCGCCAGGACGCCTTCCTGGACCAGGATGAACTCCCCGACCACCTGTACGGGTTCTCCATCCACCAGATCAGCCTGGCCCTGTTCCCCGACTCGCTCTACAACGAGATCCTCGGCTACAACCTCGGCATCGAGATGTTCGGGCTCGGCCAGATGCGCCTGCACGAGATACAGAAACTGCGCGCCCACCACTTCGACATCGCGTACGAGGAGGCGCACCTGTCGATCGACAACCTGTCGGCCGGACACGCCCGCCAGTCCGCCGAGATCATCGTCGGCCACCTCGACGGGGTGCGGCGCGACGCCGGTCCCGAGGCCGTGCGGCGCGAGTGGCGCCGGATCTGGCGCGGGTACGCCTCCTTCGCCCACTTCGTCGAGCACGAGCTCGTCAAACGGCTGCGCACGGCCCCGCCCGCAGCCGCCGCCGACCTGGTCATCTGAGGTGCCCGCCATGACCCCGCCCCTCCGCCACCTCGACCCGGACCTTCTCCAACTGCCCTTCTACGACGAGCCGCACCGCCGTCTCGCCCACGCCTTCGACGCCTGGTGCGCCGAGCGCGCCGACCGCTGGAACGCGGACGCGCTGGCGAGCGGCCCCGACAAGACCGGCGTACGGCTCACCCGCGAGCTGGGCGCGGACGGCTGGCTCGCCTTCCTCGACCCCGACGCCGTACGGACCGGCGGGCACCCCGGTGACCTGCGGGCGCTGTGCCTGATGCGTGAGACCCTCGCGCACGCCGAGGACCTGGCCGACTTCGCCCTCTCCATCCAGGCGCTGTCCGCCACCCCGCTGCTGCGGTACGGCAGCGAGGAGCAGCGGCGCAAACACCTTCCCGGGCTGGCCGACGGTTCCCGGATCGGCGCGTTCGCGATCTCGGAGGAGGGCGCCGGTTCGGACGTCGCCGCCCTCACCCTCGCCGCCCACCGCGACAGCGACGGCGGGTACGTCCTCGACGGCGGCAAGGCGTGGATCGCCAACGGCACCATCGCCGACCTGTACACCGTCGTCGCGCGGACCGGCGAGGGCCCCGGTCCGCTCGGGCTGACCGCGTTCCTCGTCCCGGCGGACACCCCCGGGCTGCGGGTGCGCGAGAGCATCGACGCCATCGCCCCGAGGTCCTTCGCGCACCTCGCGTTCGAGGACTGCCGGGTGCCCGCGGACAGTGTCGTCGGCCGGCCGGGCGGCGGCTTCGTCATCGCCATGGACCTGCTCGAACGGTTCCGGATGACGGTCGGCGCCGCCGCCCTCGGCTTCGCCCGCCGGGCCACCGACACCGCGCTGGCCCGGGCCCGCAGCCGGCCCGCCTACGGCGGCAAGCTGCTCGATCTCCAGCTCGTCAAGGCGTCGTTGGCCGACATGGAGGTGCGGCTCAACGCCGGGTCCCTGCTGGTGGCCCGCGCCGCCTGGGAGGCCGACCGGGGCAGCCGCAACTTCGCCAAGCACTCCAGCATCGCGAAGCTGTACGCCACCGAGACCGCCCAGGAGACCATCGACGCGGCCGTCCAGGTGATGGGTGCGGCCGGGCTGGTCAAGGACAGCGTCACCGAGCGGCTCTACCGCCAGATCAGGTCGCTGCGGATGTACGAGGGCACGTCGGAGGTCCAGCGGCTCACCATCGCGGGCGCACTGGACACGCGCCGCGCGAACCTCGTTGGCTGACTCCGCACCACCCGGCCTCGTCAGTAAGGGGCCTTGTTGCCCCAACCCCCTCTTGGAGAACCTCCCTTGACCTCCCCGTCCTCCCCGACCTCCCCGATCTCCTCGACCTCCCCGATCTCAGCGGTGCGGCTGCCGGACCCGTACCCCTACTACGCCACCCTCGTCGCCGAGCGGCCCTTCGCCTACGACGACGACCTGTCCGCCTGGGTGGCGAGCGACGCCGAGGCGGTGACCGCGGTGCTGCGCGCCGAGGCGCTGCGGGTGCGGCCGCCCGCCGAGCCGGTGCCCGCCGGGATCGTCGGCACACCGGCGGGGGAGGTCTTCGGCAGCCTGGTGCGGATGACCGACGGCGATGTGCGGGGGCGGCTGAAGCGGGTGGTCGTCGACGCGCTGGGCCACGCCGACCTCGCCGCGGCCGCCCGGCTGGCGGCCGACCGGACCCGGGCCGTCCTCGCCCGGGGCGGCGAAGTCCCGTACGAGGAGCTGATGTTCGGGGTGCCCGCCCGTGTGGTGGCGGGGCTGTGCGGCCTGGACGCGGGCGTCGACGACGAGGCCGCCCGGCTGATCGGCGACTTCGTCCAGTGCATCCCCGCGACCGCCACGCCCGATCAGCAGCGGGCCGCGGCCGAGGCCGCCGGCCAGCTCCAGAAGCTGCTCGGCCCGGGCATCGAGCGGGCCGCGGACGGTCTGCTCGGCGACCTCGTCCGCGCGGCCCGCGCCGCCGACTGGGCGGACACCGCCCCGCTGCTCGCCAACGCGATCGGTTTCCTGTCCCAGACCTACGACGCCACCGCCGGGCTGATCGGCAACACCCTCGTCGCCCTCGCACGCGGGCACGCCGTGCCCCCGACCGCCGACGGGCTGGAGCTCCTGGTCCGCGAGGTCGTCCGGTACGACGCCCCGATCCAGAACACCCGGCGCTTCGCCGCCCGCCCGTTCCGCCACCGGGGCGCGGAGGTCGAGCCCGGCCAGTCGGTGCTGGTCCTGCTGGCCGCCGCCAACCGCGACCCGGCCGCCAACGCCGACCCGCACACCCTGCGCCCCGGCAGGCCCGACCCGACGGTGTTCACCTTCGGCGCCGACGCCCACCACTGCCCCGGCCGCGACCTCGCCGTCGCCATCGCCACCGCCACGATCGACACCCTGCTCACCTCCGGCGCACACCCGTCCACCCTGCCCACCACCCCCGCCTACCGCCCACTGGCCAACGCCCGCATCCCCCTCCTCTGACCGCCCCCACCACAGAGCACAGAGCACAGAGCACCGAACACAGCACACAGCGCACAGAACAGGGAGCACCGCACCATGCCCGACGACGTCCCACGGTTGTGGATCCGGCACGAGAGCCGGACGAGCGAGCGCCGCGCGCCTCTGACGCCCGAGGATGCCGCGACCCTGGTCGCCCGGGGCATCCCGGTCACGGTGGAGGAGTCGCCGCAGCGGGTCTTCGCGATCGGCGACTACCGGGCCGCCGGCTGCGCGATCGCCCCGGCGGGCTCCTGGACCGCCGCGCCCGCCGATGTGTACGTCGTCGGACTGAAGGAACTCCCCGACGAACCCGCCAAGTTGACGCACCGGCACATCTTCTTCGGCCATGCCTACAAGGGCCAGACCGGCGCACGGCTGCTGCTGGACCGCTTCGCGGCGGGCGGCGGCGCGCTGCTCGACCTGGAGTACCTCACCGACGAGGACGGGCGTCGGCTCGCCGCCTTCGGCTACTGGGCCGGATACGTCGGCGCGGCCCTCGCCGTCCTGCACCGCAGGGGACGCCTGACCACGCCCCTCGCCCCGCTCGGCAGGGCCGAACTGGACGCCGCCCTACGGGAATCCCGTACCGACGACGGGCTGCGCGCGCTCGTCACCGGCGCACTCGGCCGCTGCGGCAGCGGGGCCCGGGACGCGCTCGCCACCGCCGGGATCGACCCGACCTGCTGGGACCTCGCCGAGACCCGCGACCTCGACCGCCCGGCGCTGCTCGACCACGACATCCTGGTCAACGCCGTCCTCACCGGCCGCCCCGTGCCGCCGTTCCTGACCGCCGGACACCTGGACGCACCCGGCCGCCGGCTCTCCGTCGTCAGCGACGTCACCTGCGATGTGACCTCCGACTGCAACGTCCTGCCGTTCAACGACCGCACCACCACCTGGGAGCGGCCGGTCAGGCGACTGCGGGACGGGGAGCGGCCGTTGGACGTGATCACCATCGACAACCTGCCCTCCCTGCTGCCCGCCGAGGCCGCCCGCTCCTTCTCCGCCGACCTGCTGCCGCACCTGCTCGACCTGGGCGGCCCGCCCTGGGAGCGGTGCCTGCGCACCTTCCACACCGCCCTGGAGTCCGCCCATGTCTGAGCCCACCCCGACGCCCGCCCCCGTGCCCGCGAGCGGCACCGTGCACTGGATCGGCACCGGCCTGTCCACCGGCCGCACCGGACTCGGCCTGCTCCGCGAACAGGCCGGCACCGTACTGCTGTGGGGGCGCACCGAGGAGCGCGCCGCCGCCCGGATCGCCGAACTCGGCCTGACCGGCACGGTCTCGCCCCGTGCGTTCGACCACGAGGCGCTGGCCGCCGAGGTGCGGCCCGGCGACGTCGTCGTGTCGATGCTGCCCGCCACCGAGCACCCCGCCCTGCTGCGGCTCTGCCTCGACGCGGGCGCCCACTTCGCCTGCTCCAGCTACGTGTCCGACGCGCTCCGCGAGGGCGCGCAGGACGCCGCCCGCGCCGGGCTCGTCGTCCTCACCGAGGCCGGGCTCGACCCGGGCATCGACCATCTGCTGGCCCACCGGCTGGTCGCCGACGCCCGCGCCGCGCTCGGCGACAGCGCCGAGGACGTCGTCCTGACCTCCTACTGCGGCGGCATCCCCGCCGAGCCCAACGACTTCCGCTACCGCTTCAGTTGGGCGCCGTACGGGGTGCTCGCCGCCCTCGGCTCGCCGGCCCGGTACATCGAGGACGGCGCCGAGCGCACCGCGCCGCGCCCCTGGGAGGCCACCCGTGAACTCCGGCTGGGCGGCGAGGAGTTCGAGGTCTACCCCAACCGTGACAGCGTGCCGTTCGTCGCCCAGTACGGCGTCCCGGACGGCTGGCGGACGCGTACGTTCGTCCGGGGCACCCTGCGCAACGCGGGTTGGCGGCAGGCCTGGGAGCCGGTCTTCGCCACCGTGCGCGGCGGCGACCAGGCCGAGATCGCCGCGCTGGCCAAGGAGCTCGCCGACCGCTATCCGACGACGCCCGCCGACCGCGACCGCGTCGTCCTCGCCGTCGCGCTGACCGCCCGTACGCAGGCGGGCGAGAGCTGGCGGGGCGAGTACGTGCTCGATCTGACCGGCACGGAGCAGGAGAGCGCCATGGCCCGGTGCGTCTCCCTGCCCCTCGCCCTCGGCATCACCCGCGTCCTCGCCGGCGCGCTGCCCGCCGGGCTCAACCGGGCCGCCGAGGACCCGGCGGAGGCCGCCCGCTGGCTGACCGCCCTGGCCGGCCACGGGCTGCGCCCCGCCTTCCACAGCTAGCCCCTTCTCCAGCCTCTCCTCCAGCCCTCCTCGTCCCACGGAGCGCACCCGTGCACCGTCACGCCCTGAAACAGGGAAGAAATACACCGTAATAGCAGGAAAAAACACGCCGAAAGAACCAGAAGAAGAGCCCGAAGAAGAGCCAGCAGCAGAACCGGAAGAAAGGGAGTCCCGGACATGGGACAGAAGAGTTCCCCGCACGATCCCTCCCCTCGCCCTTCGGCGCACTACCGCTGTGTCGGGGTGGGGGTGGGCCCCGCAAACCTGAGTCTGGCGTCCCTCCTGCACCGCTACCCGGAGGTGCCGAACCTCTTCCTCGACCGCCGGGAGGCCTTCGGCTGGCACGACAGCCAGCAGATACCCGGCACCACCCTCCAGGTGTCCCTCTTCAAGGACCTCGTCAGCCTCTCCGACCCGACGAACGCCTTCTCGTTCCTGTCGTATCTGCACGACCAGGGGCGGATGTACCACTACCTCAACGCGCAGTTCGACAGCGTGCCGCGCAAGGAGTTCCGCAACTACCTGGAGTGGGCCAGCAGGCGCAACGAGAACATCGCGTTCGGTGAGACCGTCGCCGAAGTCGGCTTCGAGGACGGCGTGTTCACCGTGGGCACCGACCGCCGCCGGGTGACCGCCGACAACATCGTGATCGGCGTCGGCAGCCGGCCCTGGGTGCCGCCGCAGGCCCAAGGGCTGCTGGGGGACACCCAGTTCCATGTCAACGAGTACCTGGAGCGGGCCGGCGACCTCGCCGGGAAGCGCGTCGTGGTCGTCGGCGGCGGGCAGTCCGGGGCGGAGGCGGTCCTCGACCTCGTGTCCCGTCCGCACGACCGGCTGCCGCGCCAGGTCTGCTGGATCTCCCGGCGGCGCAGCTACTTCCCCATCGACGACTCGCCGTTCACCAACGACTTCTACATGCCGTCCCACTCGGACTACTTCTACGGCCTGCCCGCCGAGGACCGCGCCGCGTTCAACACCGAGCACATCCTCAGCAGCGACGGCATCTCCGAGTCCACGCTCCGCGACCTCTACCAGAAGGTCTACATGCACCGCTTCGTCGACGGCGACCCGCGCCTGGTGCGGTTGCAGCCCAACCGCGAGGTGACCGGGGTGACCGGCGCGAACGGCGGCAGCGGGCCGTGGGACATCACGGTGCGGCACAACGCCGACGCGGGCTCGACCGAACACCACGAGGCGGACGTCGTCGTCTGGGCCACCGGCTTCCGGCCGGCGCCCATGGACTTCCTGGCCCCGATCGCCGACCGGCTGGAGCGCGAGGGCGACGAACTCCGCGTCGACCAGGACTTCGCCGCGCAGTGGGACGGCCCGCTGGACCGCAACATCTTCGTGCAGAACGCCGTACGCGGACAGCGCGGCCTCGCCGACCTCAACCTCAGCCTCAACGCCTGGCGCAGCAGCCGGATCGCGGGCCGGCTGCGCGGCGTGCACAGCGACGAGCAGTTGCCGTCGTTCATCGAGTGGTCCTCGAAGACGGCCAAAGAGTCCTGGAGCGCGTCATGACCGACGCCGACACCGGGAACACGGACCCGGCACACACGGACCCGGCTTACACGGACGTGGCGGTCGTCGGGGCCGGGGTGCTCGGCTGCATGACCGCCCTGGAGATCCTCGCCCGCGACCCCGCCGCCTCCGTCACGGTGCTCGACCGGGACATCGTCGGGGCCGGCGCGAGCCGCCGTTCGGCCGGACTGCACTTCCCGCGCGGGATCACCGAGCGGGTGCGCCGGATGACCGCCCACAGCCAGGACCGCTACGCCAAGCTCCTCGCCGACCGCCCCGAACTGCCCATCCACCCCGTGCCGATGACCGTGCTGGCGGCCCGCGCCTCCGAGCCCGGGGTGCGCGAGGTGTACCTCGACAGCGCGGCGCTCACCCCCGTCGACGCGGTGGCCGGGGTGCGGCTCCCCGAGGGCCACGCCGCCTGGGACGTCCGGGGCGGCCAGTACGCCGACGTGCACGCCCTGACGCAGGCGCTCGCCCGCGACCTGCGCGGCCGCGCCACCCTCAGCGAGGGCACGGCGGTGACGGCCCTCGAACCGGGGCCGGACGGCGTCCAACTGGGCCTCGGCACCGGGCGGACCCTGACCGCGGGCCGGGTCGTCCTCGCCCCCGGGCCCTGGCTCGCCGCGCCCGCCTGGCGGGAGCTGGTGGCGCCGCTGGGGGCCCGGGTGAAGAAGATCGTCGCCCTGCACATCGACGTCCCGCCCGCCCCCGGCGACCGGGTGAGCGTCTTCCACGACGAGGACGCCTTCCTGCTCCCGCTGGCCGACCGCGGGCACTGGCTGTTCAGCTACACCTGCCAGGAGTGGGACGTCGACCCGGACACCGTCGGCGACGACGGACTGTCTCCCGCCGACCTGAGGGACGCGCTGGCCGTCCTGGACCGCTACGCCCCCGGCCTGGGCGACCCGCGCCGCGTCTCCGGGCGGGTCTTCTGCGACGCCTACGGACCGGCCGGCGAGCCCCTGGTCAGTGCCCTGACCGCCGACCGCCGCGTGGTGTTCGCGGGCGCCGCCAACGGCTCCGGCTACCGACTGGCGCCCGCCCTCGCGGCCGAGGCCGCCGACCTGATCGACCTTCCCGCAGAGAGGCGAAAGCCGTGATCATCGACACCTATGACGACAGCGTCCTGGAGGACGCCTTCGGCATCGACATGAGCGACATCGAGGGCCTCGGCACGGGGGCCGGCTGGGGCCGGGTCCGCCCGGGGCACGCCTCGGACAGCCACCAGCACGACGAGACCGAGATGTTCGTGATCGTGGCGGGCGAGGGCGAGTTCGTCGTCGACGGCCGCCGGCACCCGGCGCGGCCCGGCACCGTGGCGCTGTTCGAGCCCTTCGAGTCGCACGTCCTGGAGAACACCGGCGCCACCGACGTCGTCTTCCTGACCCAGTACTGGCGCGACCCCGACCGCGCCCTGCGCTCGGCCGCCGACACCGGGCGCAAGAGCTTCGGCGACCGTCCGGTCTTCGTCTTCTCCACGCCCCCCACCCCCAACGGCGACCTGCACCTCGGCCACCTCTCCGGCCCCTACCTCGGGGCCGACGCGTACACCCGCTTCCAGCGGATGAACGGCGCGCGGGTCTGGCACCTCACCGGCAGCGACGACTTCCAGAGCTACGTCACCGCCGCCGCCCGCGCCGAGGACCGCACCCCCGCCGAGACCGCCGCCCACTACAGCGCCGAGATAGCCGAGACGCTGCGGCTGATGGACATCCCGCTGGACCAGTACACCGTCACCGACACCGCGCCCGGCTACCGGGACGGCCTGCGGGAGTTCTTCTCCAAGCTGGTCTCCTCCGGCTCGGTCGCCCCGACGCCGGGCGACTCGCTCTTCGACCCGGAGACCGGCCAGTACCTCTACGAGGTCGACGTCAAGGGCGGCTGCCCCGGCTGCGGCCACGGCACCAGCGGCAACATCTGCGAGGAGTGCGGCGAGCCCAACACCGTCGCGGACCTCACCGACCCGGTCACCAGCCGCTCGGCGGCCACCCCCCGCCGGGGCACCGCCACCCGCTTCTCCCTCCCGCTGCACGAGTTCAAGGACGCCGTCGCCGACCACCACCGGCTCGGCCGCACCCCGGCCCGGCTGCGCGAACTCGCCGACCGGATCTTCGCCAAGGCCCGCCTGGACATCCCCGTGAGCCACCCCTCGTCCTGGGGCGTCGGCCCCGCCGAACCGGCCGGCGAGGGCCAGGTGATCTGGGTCTGGCCGGAGATGAGCCACGGCTTCCTGCACGGCGTCGAGGCGCTCGGCGCCGGGCTCGGCGAGTCCTGGCGGGCGGGCGAGCCGGAGCAGGACTGGAAGATCGTCCACTTCTTCGGCTACGACAACAGCTTCTACCACGGGGTGCTCTACCCGGTGCTGTACAAGCTCGCCTTCCCCGACTGGACGCCCGACATCGACTACCACGTCAACGAGTTCTACCTGCTCGAAGGCTCCAAGTTCTCCACCAGCAGGCGGCACGCCATCTGGGGCAAGGAGATCCTGAACCCGGACACCGTCGACGCCGTCCGCTACTTCCTGTCCAGCACCCGCCCCGAGGGCGAGCGCACCGACTTCCGGCGCGCCGCGTACGAGACGGCGCTGCGCGACACCCTCGTCGGCACCTGGCAGACCTGGCTGAACGACCTGGGCGTCCGGGTCGCGAAGACCTACGACGGCGTCGCGCCGGACGCCGGCACCTGGACGCCCGAGCAGTCGGCGTTCCTCGCCCGGCTCGGCGGCCGCCTCACGGCGCTCACCGCGAGCCTCGGCCCCGAGGGCTTCTCGCTGCGCGAGGCCGCCGCCGAACTCACCGGACTCGTCGAGGACACCGTACGGTTCAGCCGCCGCGAGGCCGCCCTGCTGGCCGGGCGCGCGGACTGGCACAGCGAACTGCGGACCGCGACCGCCCTGGAACTGGCCGCCGCCAAGCTGCTGGCGCACGGCGCGGCCCCCCTCATGCCGCGCTTCGCGGCCCGCCTCACCGACGCGCTCGGCCTGCCCGAACCCACCGCCTGGCCGCGCACCGTCGAACTCCTCGCGCCCGGCACCCCGGTGAACCTCGCCGACGCGGTGTTCTTCAAGCTGCCCGAGGACGCGGCGGCCGAGCCCGCGCCGCTGCCCTGGTTCAGCGAGGTCGTACGGGAGATCCTCACGCTCGCGCCGGACGAGGACCTCACCGGCCGCACGCTCAGCGCGCTCGGCACCACCTCGCTGTCCGCCGTCACCCTCCAGTACAAGATCCTCGAACACCTCGACGTGGACGTCACCATGGAGGAACTCCTCGGCGACCTCGATGTCCCCGCGCTCGCCGCACTGCTCGCCGAACGCGCCGAGCGTGCCGCGCCGGAAGGGGACCGGTCGTGAGCTCCCACCTCGACCTCCTGAAGGAGATGGAGCAGCGGGGCCTTGCGATCACCCTGGAAGGCGGTGACCTGCGGCTCCAGGGCGTACGCGAGCGGATGGACCCCGAGTTCGTGGCCCGGATCAGGGCCGCGAAGGAAGGCCTGGTCGCCCATCTCGCCGACCAGGCCCGCCGCACCCGCGGCTTCCCGCTGACACCCCTGCAACGCGGCTATCTGCTCGGCCGGGACGGCCTCTTCGAGATCGGCGACGTGGCCAGCCACGTCTACCACGAGGTCGAGGGCGTCTGGGACCTGGACCGGCTGGAGGCCGCCCTCACCCACGTCGTCGACCGGCACAGCGCGCTGCGCTCCCGCTTCCCCGCCGACGACCGGCAGACCGAGCAGCCGCCCGGCGCGGCGCTCCGCATCGCCCGGCTGGACCTGCGCGGCGAGAGCGCGGAGCGGCGGCGCGAGATCCGCTCGGCGCTGCGCGCCGAACGCTCGCACCGGGTGCTGCCCGCCGACGGCCCGCTGATCGCCGTCGAGGCGACCGTCCTCGCCGACGACCTGACGGTGCTGCACATCAGCCACGACGGCCTGGTGATGGACGGCATCAGCATGTTCCTGTTCTTCCGCGCCTGGTGGCAGGCGTACGAGCAGGGACCGGACGTCGACGCCGACGGCCCCGAGGAGCTGCGCTTCAGCGACCATGTGGCCGCCCTGGAGCAGGCCGCCGCCCGCGCCCCGGCCCGCCGCTCCCGCGCGTACTGGCTCGACCGCCTCGACGACCTCGCGCCGCACCCGGATCTCCCGCTGCGGGTCTCTCCCGCGTCGATCACCGGGGCGCGGTTCGTGCCCCGGGAGGTGCGGCTCGACGCGCGGCGGTGGACGGTGCTGCGGGGGCGGGCGGCCGAGGCGGGGCTCACCCCGTCCGCGCTGCTCCTTGCCGCGTACGCGGAGACCCTCGCCACCTGGGGCGCGGGGTCCGCGTTCACCCTCAACACCACGGTCGCCAACCGCCCGCCGGTGCACCCCCGGGCCTTCGACGCGATCGGCCAGTTCTCCGACACCATGCTGGTGGAGGTGGCCGTCGACCGCCGGATGCCGTTCGTGGAGCGGGCCCGCGCGGTGCAGACCCGGCTGCGCACCGACCTGGACCACCGGCACTTCTCCGGCCTGGACGCCCTGCGGGAACTGTCCCGCAGGCGCGGCGGACCGGCCGGGGCCCGGATGCCGTTCACCTTCAACAGCGCCCTCGGACACGGACAGGACGGCGTGGACGGCTCCGCGCTGGAACTGTTCGGCCCCGAGACGTACACGGTGAGCCAGACCCCGCAGGTGTGGCTCAACGTGTTCGCCATGGAGCGACGCGGCGGGCTCGTCGTCCAGTTCGACAGCGTGGACGAGCTGTTCCCCGAAGGGCTGCCGGCCGCCCTCGTGCACGGCTACCGGACTTTGCTGGAGACCCTCACCGAGGAACACGCCTGGCAGGCAACCGACTTCGACCTGCTGCCCGAGGCCCAGCGCGCCAGGCGCAGGGCCGCCAACGACACCGCCGTCGCACTGCCGGACACCCTGCTCGGCGAGGCCTTCGTCGCCCGCGCCCGGCAGTCCCCGGACGCGCCCGCCGTCATCACCTCCGACGCCACGGTGACGTACGGCGAACTCCTCGCCCGCGCCTCCCACGCCGCCCACTGGCTGCGCGAACGGGGCCTGGCACGCGACGAGTTGGTCGGCCTGGTGGCGACCCGGGGCCCGGACCAGATCACCGGCATCCTCGCCACCGTCCTGGCCGGCGGCGCCTACCTGCCCGTCGACGCCGCGCTGCCCGCCGCCCGCCGGGAGTACATGCTGCGCGACGGCCGCGTCCGACTGGTCCTCACCAACACCGGCTACGAGGACACGGACCGGGAAGTACTCGACCTGACCGGCAGCGCGGCGGCACCGGCGGCGACCTCGCCCGCCCCGCCCGCGCCGCTGCCCGGTGCCTGTCCCGACGACCTCGCGTACGTCCTCTACACCTCGGGGACCACCGGGGAGCCCAAGGGCGTCATGGTCAGCCACCGCAGTGTGGCCAACGTCGTCGCCGACTGCGCGGAGCGGTTCGGCATCGGCCCCGCCGACCGGTTCTTCGCCGTCAGCGCGTTCAACTTCGACCTGTCGGTGTGGGACGTCTTCGGCGCCCTGTCGGCCGGTGCGGCCCTCGTGATGCCCGACGCGGGGCGGGCCGCCGACCCGGCGCACTGGCTGGAGCTGTGCGCCTCGGCCGGGGTCACGGTGTGGAACTCGGTGCCCGCCATCGTGTCCCTGATGCACGATCAGGCGCTCGCCGACTCCGCCGTACCGCCCGCGCTGCGGCTGGTGATGATGAGCGGCGACCGCATCCCGCCCACGCTGCCCGCAGCGCTGCGCCGGACCATGCCGGAGCTGTCGGTGGTCTCCCTCGGCGGCCCCACCGAGACGACCATCTGGAACATCCTGCACCCCGTGGGCCCCGACGAGGACGGCAGCGAGTCCATCCCGTACGGCCGCCCCAACGCCAACAACCGGGCGTACGTCCTGGACCGGGACGGCCTGGACGCCCCCGACTGGGTCACCGGCGAGATCTGCGCCGCCGGCGCCGGTCTCGCCCGCGGCTACTGGGGCGACGAACAGCGCACCGCCGAACGGTTCCGGCACGACGCCCGGCGCGGCGAACGCCTCTACCGCACCGGTGACCTGGGCCGCTATCTGCCCGACGGGTCGATCCAGATCCTCGGCCGGGGCGACTTCCAGATCAAGGTCAACGGCTACCGCATCGAGGCGGGCGAGGTGGAGACCCGGCTGGTGGCGCTGGACGCCGTACGGCAGGCGGTGGTCGCGGCGCGGCCCGGCGCGCGCGGCGACCGGCTGGTGGCCCACCTCGTGCCGGCCGGCGAGGACCGTCCCGCGCTGGCCGAACTGCGCGAGGCGCTCCGCCGCGACCTGCCCGACTACATGATCCCGTCGGTGCTGGTCTGGCACCCGGAACTGCCGCTGACCCGCAACGGCAAGGTCGACCGCAAGGCGCTGGCCGCCACCGCCGTCGATCCGGCCGCCGAGGGGAACCCGGTCGCGGAGGGCGGCGGCGCCGCCTTCGCCGACGAGACGGAGAAGACCCTCGCCGGCATCTGGACGAAGGTCCTGCGCACCGAGGCGGGCCCGACCGACAGCCTCTACGACCTGGGCGGGGACTCCCTGGCCGCCGCCCGCATCATCACCGCCGTGCGCAAGGAGTTCCGGATCAGCATCCCCCTGGAGCGGATGGCCGACCTGGAGACGCTGCGCGCCATGGCCGCCCACATCACCCTGACGAAGAAAGGAGCGGACGCCTGATGACGGCCCCCACGGACTCGTACCCTCCCGACTCGCCCCATCCGGACTCGCCCCATCCGGACTCGCCCCATGCGGACTCGGCCCATCCGGACTCGCCCCATGCGGACTCGGCCCATGCGGACTCGTACCTGAACCGGATCGTCTCCGCCCCGCCCGTCCACCCCGGCCGGATCTCCTTCGCCCGCCTCGACGGTACGGAGACCCTGAGCCTCGCCGACCTCTACGAGCGGTCCGGGCGGCTCGCGGCCCGGCTGCGGGAACGCGGGGTCGGGCCCGGGAGCCGGATCGGCATCCTCGCCGCCAACAGCCTGGAGTGGGTCCTGCTGGACCTCGCCGCGCTGCGACTCAAGGCGGAGACCGCCGGTTTCGAACCCGGCAAGTTCGAGCCCTCCGCCGAACTGATGGACCGCTACGGCATCACGCTGCTCTTCACCGACCGCCCCGGCACCGCGCCGGGCACGGTGCCCATCGCCGACGTACGGCCGATGTCCGAGAAGCCGGGCGAGGAGAGCGAGCCCCTGCCGGCCGTGCGGTACGCGCCGCTCGACACCACCACCGTCAAGTTCACCTCGGGCAGCACCGGCGTGCCCAAGGGCCTCGCGGCGACGGCGGGCAGCATCGACGGCTCGCTGCACGCCGTACGGCAGATCTTCGCGCACGGCCCCGGCGACGACGTGTTCGTGTTCCTGCCGCTGTCCCTGCTCCAGCAGCGCTACTGGATCTACTCGGCGCTCGTCGACGGCCACGACGTCACCGTCAGCACCTACGAGGCGGCCTTCGCCGTGCTGCCCAAGGCGCGGCCCACCGTCGTCATGGGCGTACCGGCCTTCTACGAGAGCGCCCGCCGGCACATCGAGGCCCGCGCCCGCCGGGCCGGCACCCCGGTGGCGGAGGTGGCCCGCGGACTGTTCGGCGACCGGGTCCGCTACCTGTGGACGGGCTCCGCCCCGGCGAGCGCCGCCGTGCTGAGCTTCTTCAACGGCGCCGGACTGCCCATCTTCGAGGGCTACGGCCTGAACGAGACCTGCATCGTCACCAAGAACCACCCCGGCGCCCACCGAGAGGGCAGTGTCGGGCAGGTCCTGCCCGGCAAGGAGGTCATCATCGGCGAGGACGGGGTGATCAGCGTCCGCAGCGACCACCCGGTCAACGTGCGCTACGCCTACGCCGCGCCCGGCGACTCCGAGCGCGTCTTCGGCCCCGACGGCACGGTGCGCACCGGCGACCTCGGCCATCTCGACGACGACGGCTTCCTCTTCGTACAGGGCCGGGCCGACGACGTGATCGTCCTGGACAACGGCCGCAAGATCGTCGTCCGGCCGATCGAGGAGCGGCTGCGGGCGAGCGGTGAGGCGATCGCCGAGTGCGTCCTGTACTGCCCCGCGCAGACCGACCTGGTGGCCGTCGTCTCCCCGGCCGGCCTGCCCGCCGACCACGAGGCGATCGCCGCCCAACTGGCGCTCGCCAACAGCGACTTGGAGCCGGACGAGCGCATCCGCCGGGTGATCGTCGCGAAGGAGCCGTTCAGTATCGAGAACGGCCTGCTCACCTCGCAGTTCAAGCCCCGGCGGAAACAGATCCACGAAGTCCACCAGCAAGAGATCAACGACAACAGCGAGGGAATCCATGCCTGAGTCCATGCCCGAGGCAGTTCAGCACATCGAGCAGGCCGCCCGCGAGAACCTGGCGACCGTGCTGGTCGAGGACCCGGCCCCCGACACCCTGGACCTGAACGCGGACATGACCGACGTCTACGGCCTGACGTCGCTCAACAAGGTGCTCTTCCTCACCTCGGTCTGCCAGGACACCGGCGTCGACCTGGGTAGCTTCACCGAGCACGACCTCGCCGACATGCGCACCCTGGGCGATGTCGTGGCGGCTCTGTCCCGGCACTCCACGAAGGCGGTGTGAACAGCATGAACTGGTCCGAGAGCGCGGCCACCACGCTGGCGAACGACCACGTCCGGCTCACCCCGGTCACTCCCGAGGACCGGGAGGCGATCCGCGCGGTCGCCATGGCCCCGGAGATCTGGCGCTACTTCGTCTCCCTCATCGAGACCGACGCCGACTTCGAGACGTTCTTCGACGCCACCCTCGCCGACCACGCGGCCGGCCGCCGCGCCGTCCACGTCATCACCGACCTGCGCACCGGCCGGGTCGCCGGCAGCATGAGCTACGGCAACATGGCCGAGGCCGACGCCCGGCTGGAGATCGGCTGGTCCTGGCTCGGCGTCGACTTCCAGGGCAAGGGCGTCAACCGCTGGGCGAAATATTTGCTGTTGGAGCACGCCTTCGAGCGGATGGGGGCCGAGCGCGTCGAGTTCAAGACCGACGAGCTCAACGTCCAGGCCCGGCAGGGGCTGCGGAACATCGGCGCCACGGAGGAGGGCACCCTGCGCAGCTTCAACTACATGCCCGGCGGGCGGCGCAGGGACGCCGTCTTCTACAGCGTCCTGCGCCCCGAATGGCCCGAGGTGAAGCGGCAGTTGGCGGCCGGACCCAAGGTGTCCCGGCTGGACGCCGT
The DNA here is from genome assembly GCF_900110755.1 of Streptomyces sp. yr375. Classification (GTDB taxonomy): domain Bacteria; phylum Actinomycetota; class Actinomycetes; order Streptomycetales; family Streptomycetaceae; genus Streptomyces. The sequence goes on along the minus strand of NZ_FOFF01000029.1, from coordinate 39,647 downwards.
CCGGTGACCGGCGGCGCGGGCATTCCCCTCGTACCCGTCCACGGAGACCCGTTCGCCGCCGGACGCGCCCACGGTGAACGCCTCGCCGCCCCCCTGCGCGCCTTCCTCGGCGACTCCCTCGCCCGGCTCGGCCGGGTCATGGAACCCCCGGTCACCCTGGCCGGGCTGCTGCCCGCGATCGCCGCCCACCGGGCGTCGGTCGCGGCGGCGGCGCCGGAGCTGGCCGAGGAGGTCCGGGGGCTCGCGGCGGGCGCGGGCCTCGACGAGTCCGAGGCCTGGCTGCTCCAACTGCGCCGGGAGATCATGGGCTACCGCAGGGTTCCGGTGCCGACGACGGGCGACTGCACGACGTACGCCCGGACCGGGCCGGCCGCCGACGGACACCCCGTGCTGGCCCAGAGCGTCGACCTCAACGGCGACCTGGACGACCACATCGCCGTACTCGACGTGGCGCGGGCCGGCACGAAGCGCCGCTCGCTGGTGCTCAGCTTCGGCGGGCTGCTCGGCTATCTCGGCCTCAACAGCGACGGCCTCGCCGTCGGCATCAACCTCGTCCTGGGCGGGGACTGGACGTACGAGGGCCTGTCGCCGTACCTCGCGGTCCGCCACCTGCTCGACACGGCGGGCAGTGTGGACGAGGCCCTGGCCGTCCTGTCCGACCTGCCCCTGACCAGCTCCCGGGTGCTGACGCTGTGCGACGCCCGCCGGGCGGTGTGGGTGGAGCACCTCGAGGGCGAGTACCGGACCCGCGAGGCGGCGACCCTGGTCCACACCAACCACTACCTGCACCCCGATTTCACGGCGGCGGACCAGATCAACATCTTCGCCCGCAACTCCTCCCTGCGGCGGCTCGACGCCGCCACGGCGGGCCTCGCGGCGCTCCCCGTCGACGCCGACCCGGAGAAGCACTTCGCCGTCCTCGCCGAGCCGCCGATCCGGGTCCCGGACAGCGGCGACATCCGGCGCGAGCGGACGGTCGCCGCGGTCGTCATGCTGCCGACCCGAGGCGAACTCCACGTACGCCGAGGCGACCCGGCCCTGTCGACCACCGAGGTCTTCCGCCTCTGACCCGATGAATGCCAACGGCCCCCGCTCCGGCCCGGACGCGTCACCGCGCCCGGGCCGGTGGGCCGCTGACGGCGGTCGGGTGACGCAACCCGGGCGGCCCCCGCTCCTCCCGTGCGCGGCAATGCGAAAATGGTCAACGGCGTTGTTCTGGCGCTGAGTTGATTGGCTGGAGGGAGATCGTCTGTGGAGAGCAGTGGTGGGATAGGTGGGGTGCCGTTGGTGCCGATGCACTGTCCGCGGGGCAAGGGGGTGCTCGGGCCGCCGTTTCTTTCCGCGTTGCGGACGGGGACGCCGGTGTGGGTGGTGCAGCGGCACGCGGATGTGCGGCAGATGCTCGCCGACTCCCGGTTGAACCGGGCCCATCTCTATGACGCCGACGCGCCGGCGCTGACGCCGTATCCGAATCTGATGGACAACCCCGACGTTCTCAACAACACCGACGGCGTCGAGCATCAGCGGCTGCGGCGGACCGTCAGTCGGGCGTTCACTCCCCGGGCCATCGCGCGGTGGCGGCCGTGGGTCGCCTCGGTGGTCGACGAGTTGATCGACCGGCTGGTCGAGGGGGATCGGCCGGTGGACCTCGTCGAGGGCTTCGCGCGGGCGTTGCCCGTCGCGGTGTTCAGTCGGCTCATGGGGCTCGACGATCTCGACCACAAGCGGCTCGCCTACTGGGGCGACCACGCCTTCGCCACCACGGCCTTCCCGTCCCAGGACGTGCAGGACGCCCTCGCCGACTTCGTCGCCTTCGGCGGCGAGCTGCTGGTGGAGCGGCGCGCCCGTCCCGGCGAGGACCTGGTCAGCTCGCTCATCCAAGCCGCCGACCAGGACGGTGAGATGACCGAGGAGAAGATCGTCGGGCTGGTCGTCCTGCTCGTGATCGCCGGGCACGAGGTCACCACCACCGTGCTCGGCAACACCCTGGTCTATCTGCTGACCGAAGGGCGCGACACCTGGCTCGAGTTGGGCCGGGACGAAGCCAAGGCCCCGGCCGCCGTCGATCAGTTGCTGCGGGGCATTCCGATCAGTGACCTGGACGTGCTTCCGGGGTTCCTGCGGCGGGCCACGGAAGACGTCGAGATCGGCGGGGTGTTGATCCCGGCGGGCAGCGTGGTCGCGGCGGACACGATGACCGCCAGCGTGGACCCCGAGGTGTATCCGCAGGACTGGCGCGACCAGCCGTTCAGCCCGCCGGGCACCATGCATCTGGCCTTCGGGGCCGGCCCGCACTACTGCCTGGGCGCGTGGCTCGCCAAGATGGAGATGGAACTCGCCCTGCACAAGCTGCCCCAGCGGCTGCCCGAACTGCGGCTCGCCGTCGCCACCGAGGACATCGACTGGCGGCAGGGGCTGCTCACCCGCAGCCCGCAGACCCTCCCCGCCACCTGGTGAGGTAGCCGGGAAGGAGCCTGCGGACGGCGTCGTCAGCGGTGTTCGGCCAGGAAGTCCAGGATGTGGCCGAACACGTCGAGGGCGGCGCCTCGTCCGATGAACGTGTCCAGATGGCCGTAACCGGGGATCTCCCGGTAGGTGACGTCCAGTTGGGGCTGGCGGTGGGTGAGGACGTCGTGGCAGAGCTTCTGGGAGTCCAGCCACAGGCCGTTCGCACTGCCGGCCAGGAGCAGCACCGGGGTGTCGATGCGGGCCGCCGCGTCCAGGGCGTTTTGCGGCAGCGACCGGTAGCGGTGGTCGGTGTCGTGCCAGCGCACCACACTCCGGGCCAGCTCGATCCGGCGCAGATGCGGCACGATCCACAGCGGCGCCGGGCCGAGCAGCTCGGTGAGCCGGTGATGGGTCGTCTCGGACAGATGGCTGTGGACGAAGAGCGAAGCACCCATGCCCCAGGCCGAGTTGTGCAGCATCTGGCACGTCGGGTCCGGGCAGTCCGCCTTGCGGGAGGCCAGCGCGAACAGCGGGGTGTACTTGGACCGGAAGCCGACCTTGCGGAAGTCGACCGGCACATGGTCCATCCGGTTCTTCAGCAGCTCGTTCGCCACCGACATCGCCAGCGACGTACGCCCGCCGAGCTTCGGCGTCAGGAACACGCCCTGCGAGACCACGCCCGCGAGCCCCGGCACCAGGCCCGCCGTCATGCTCATCGACAGCGTCAGCGAGCCGATGCAGTGCGCGACGACGAACAGCGGCCGCTCACCGATGCGTTGCCGGATATGGGCGACGGCCTCGGGGATGTCGTACAGGGCGACGTCGTCGTACGTGTACTTCCTGCCGGTCTCGTTGTACGGCAGCCGGCAACTGCCCCGCCAGTCCAGGAGCCACGGCTCGTAGCCGTCGTCCAGGAGGCTGTCGACCAGGTTGCGGGTCTCGGGCAGCAGGAACATGTCGGCGGACGCGGTGTGTCCGTGCAGCAGCAGGACGGCGGGGCGGTCCTCCTCGCCGGTCCTGATGCGGGTGAGGCCGAGCCGGACGCCGTCCGAGGTGTGGAACGGGATCTCCTCGACGGCCGCGGGGTCGAGCCGGTGGTACAGGGGACGCAGGGTGGCGCCCGTGCGGACCTTGCGCAGCGCCGGCCGCCCTGTCTTGGTGGACTTGGTGGTCCTGCCGAACATCATCGGTTGCGCTCCGTAAGGGTGGGGTTGCGGCGCAGGTCGAGCAGGTCCGCCGCGGCGCGGGTGAAGGGACCGAGCATGCCGCGGCCCATTTCCATGCCGAACCAGGCCAGCCAGGTCAGCTTCGCGGCCCGCTTCTCCCGGCCGGTGAGCCGCGGGTCGACCCTGATGCCGTCGATCTGGTCGCGTACGTAGCTGTCGGCGGGGACGACGACCTCACCCGCGTACCGCGCGGGCTCGCCCTCCGGGCCGATCTCGACGCTCAGCGCGCGGGTCTGCCGCCACAGGTCGCGCCGGGCGCGGGCGAACTTACGGCCCTCCAGCCACCAGGTGCCGCCGTCGGCGTCGCGCAACCACAGCCGGTAGAGCAGGAGTTGGTGGCGCAGCCCGTCCTCCAACGGGATGCCCTCCTCCGGGCGGACCCAGATGTCCCCGTGCTGGATCACGAGCGGTTCGGCGTGCAGGGCCGGACAGGTCAGCTCCCCGGCGACGTCGATCCGGCGGTCCTTCACCAGCTGGTACATGCTCGCGATCGAGAGCGTGAGAGCCATCGAGCAGGGGACGGTGGCGGGGGCGGGTTCGCCGGCCGGGCCGACCGCCCCGACCGTGCCCTCGGTCGTCTCCGAGAACCACAGGTACGGCTGGTCGTCCTTGTGCGGCAGCCGGGACAGACCCGTGCTCGCCAGCCGCTCGAACGTCCTGAGCTGGGCCTGGGTGTCGTAGCGGGCCGCGGCCGGAAGTTCCAGCGCCTCGACCAGCGCGGCGGTGCGCTCGTCGGTGGCCGCCGGTCCCTTCAGCGTGGCCTCGCACAGCTTCAGCGCCGTGGGGCTCTCCAACACCCGGGTGAGGAAGCCCAGTTCGGGGACGGGCTCGGCCTGGAGACGGGCCAGCGCGTCGACGCGCCACTCGTCCCAGTCCTGGACGCGCACGTTCATCCCGCCGAGCGCCATGTCCTGTACGACGTCGTCCAGCGTGTTGGGCACACCGGTGAGGTTGTAGTCGTAACCCCAGGCGTCCGGTTCGCAGACGACGGCGACCGCGACGCGGCTCACCCAGTCGACGGGGGCCGCGTTCAGGTAGCGGAAGGCGGGCACGGTGCGGAAGCGGGCGAACGCCGAGATCAGACCGCTGCTCAGGTCCTGGGAGTTGAACGCGCCGGTGACGGTGTGCCCGCCGATGCCGCCCGGCCGCATCGCGCTGACCACCAGACCGTGGTCGCGGGCCCGGCGCAGGGCGACCTCCGCCGCCCACTTCGTCTGGTCGTAACCGGAGATGAGGCGGTCCGCGTGGGCGAGCGGGTCGTCCTCGCCCATCGCGGTGATGCCGACCTCGTTGAAGACGGCGATGGACGAGATGTGGTGCAGCGGCTTGGGGCGGCCGGTCGACGCCAGTTCGGCCAGGGTCAGCGCGCCGAGGACGTTGCTCTGCCGCAGCGACTGGTAGCCGCGCAGGAAGTCCACGGCCGCGGCCACGCCGACGACGCTGTCCAGCTCGTGGGCGAGGGTGTTCCACACCTCGTCGGAGAGACCGAGGTGCGGGCGGCGGATGTCGCCGGGCAGGACGGTCACCCGGCGGCGGATCTCGGCGGACCACGGCAGCTCGTAGCTGCGCAGCGCCTCGCCGAGCCGGGCGAGCGCCGCCTCCTCGTCGGCGGCGCGGACCAGGCAGTAGACGTGCGCGTCGCTGTGCCGCAGCAGGTCCAGCAGCATGTGGCCGCCGAGGAAGCCGGTCGCGCCGGTCAGCAGGATCCGGGTGGGCGGCAGCGGCTCGGGGACGTCGGTCCACGGGAGCCGGTCGGCGAGGGAGAGGTCGGCGAGGATCTGGTCCAGATCCTCGGCGCGGGCCGTGGTGACGGGGGAAGCGGGGGCCGCCTGGGTGCGGGGGACCGGGAGGGGCGCGGCGGGGGCGGGTGTTGTGGCGGGGGGTGCCGTGGTGCCCAGCCAGCGGGTGGCGAGGGTGCGGGGGCGGGCGTCGGCGAACACGTCGTCGAGGGCGATCTCCATGCCCAGTTCGCGTTCGAGCGTGGCGACGAGTTCCACCGCGTGGACGGAGGTTCCGCCCGCGTCGAAGAAGTCCGTGTCGGGTGACAGGTGCCCGTCGGGTACGTAGCGGCCCGCCTCGGCGGCGATGGCGGCGGCCAGACCGTCCACGGTCCGCGGGGTCCGCACGGCCGGGTGTGCGGCCGGGTGGGCGGGCGGCTCTGACGTGGGTGTGGCCATGACCTTGGCCAGGAGGTCGGTCACGCTGAGGCCGTTGCCGCCCCGCTCGATGGACTCGCCATCGTTCACCTCACGCATGGTGCGCTCTTCACGGTGTGTTCTTCCTTCACTGTTCGTCATCGGTTGGGTCACTGCCGCGGATACCGCTGCGGATACCGCTGCGGTTACTGCTGCTGCCAGGAGCGGAACGTCCGCAGGTGGTCCGGTGTCGCCACGAGGCCGAGGCTCTCGTCGTCCGCGTCGCCGCCGCCGAGGGCGGCGAGCAGCCGGCGGGCCGGTACGTTGCGCGGGGTGCGTTCGGCCGACAGGCGGATCTTCGAGCAGCCGAGTTCCCCGGCGCGGTCGGCCAGCCACCCCAGCAGCCGTTCCTCGACGCCTCGGCCGAGCGCCCGGCAGCTCATCGACCAGGCCAGGACGTCGAGTTGGTCGCCGTCGCGGCGGACGGCGAGGAGGGCGATCTGCCCGTAGTCGCCGAACCGGTCCCGGGCCGCCGCCGTCCAGACCTCGCCGGACTCCCGCCACCGCGCCACGTCGAGGCCGTCCTCCGAACGGGCCCGCATCGTGAACTGGTTGGTGCGGCGCACGAGTTGCTCGGCCCGCTGGACGTCGTCCTCCGTGACCTCACGGATGTCGACCTCCAGCTTCAATTCGGCGAGGAACTCCTCGAAGCCGTTCTCCTCGCGGGCCGCGTCGCGCTCCCGCTCCTGCGCGTAGAAGCCCGCCCGCAACGAGTCCTCCGCCGTGCCCGCCGGCGGCACCAGCGGCCACAACCGGCCGAGGAACTCGGTCAGTTCGGACGCGGGCGGGCAGGTCACGGACAGCACCTCGGGCAGCGCGGCGCGCACGCCCGCGATCTCGACGGGGTTGTCGTCCAGGAACAGGAAGCTGTCCACGCCGACGTTGAGGTCCCGCGCCGCCCGCGCCAGCCGGCCCGACTTGGGACCCCAGGTCGCGGAGAACGCGCTGAAGTGCTCCGCCTTGAGCAGGCTGTCCGGACGGTCGAGGACGGCCCGTACCGTGGCCTCGTCGTTGTTGCTGACGAGGGCCAGCAGGACGCCCGCCGCCCGCCACTGGAGCAACCGGCGGGCCAGGAGCGCGCGGGGGCCGGTCAGGTCCACGGCCTCCGGGCCGATCTCGCCGGCGACTCCGCCCCACAGGGTCTCGTCGCCGTCCACCGCGATGACCTTCGGCACGGGACGCCGTACCGCTCGTACCGCCTCCGCCAGGGTCAGGGCCACCGCCGCCTGGAAGGGCGGGCTGAAGGGGAGGTGGGCGAGCCGGTCGGTGCCGGTGTCGAAGGGCTCCTCCACGGTGTGGTGCCGGGTCCAGTCGCCGGGGCGCAGCACCGCGATGCCGGGCGTCTCCGCCAGCTCGTCGGCGACGTCCTGTTCCCAGCGGGCCAGGCGCTCGTCCGGGGCGGCGGTGGGCGGGAAGCCGACGATCAGGGGCTTGCGGGTGCGTTCGGCCAGGGAGCGCAGGGCCGCCGGGTACTGGGTGCGCAGGTCGGCGAGGAGCGTGTCGTCGACCGGGCCGAAGCGCTCCAGGTCCGTCGCCCGCAGCAGGACGACGCCCACCGCCGCCGACGGGTCGGCGAAGACCCCGGCGGGGTCGTGCAGGCTCGCCAGCACCTGGTGGTACGGGGCTTCCGCGACCGTCACGGAGGCGTCGCCCGGTGCCCCGTCACTCAGCGCCGCCTCGCACATCAGGGGGAGGTTGCCCAGCGCGAAGGTGGCGGCGAGGGCGAGTCCGAGTCCGCGTTCGAGTCCGACGGGCGGGCTCGGGGGCGGTGTCGGGCGGACGGGGGCGGTGGGGTCGTCGACCGTCTCCGTGAGCAGGCGCACGAAGTCCTCGCCCAGTTCGGCGGTGGCCGCCGCGTCGAGGATGTCGAGGTTGTGGTCGAAGCGGATCCAGCGCCCGTCCGGGAACATCGTGATCATCAGGTCGAGGTCGGAGTAGCCCGTCCCGACCGGCAGGACGGCGAGGTTCTCGAGCCGGCCGCCGCCCGCCGCCCGTACGAAGTTGAAGTACACCTCGACGAGCGGCGCGGCCGGCCGGTGCAGGCCCTGGCGGGCGAGGGTGGGCAGCACGTCGGAGAACATCGCGCCCCGCGCGAGGACCCGGTTCAGCCGGCCGTCCGTGCGGCGCAGCACCTCCTCGACGGGTTCGTCGCCGAGTGCCTGCGCCGGGAACGGCACCGGCACTCCGAAGAAGCCGACCGCGTCGTAGGCGTCGGCGTGGATGCGGGTGTCCACGGGGACGGCGAGCACGAACCGCTCCTGCTGCCGCCTGCGCGCGAGGAGCACGGTCAGGGTGCCCAGGCAGAACGCGGCGGGCGTGATCGCGAGCCGGCTCGCCCGCTCCGACACGCGCTCCATGAGCCCGTCGGGGATCGCCACGGTCACGCTGCCGGCCCGGAAGGAACGGGTCTGCGGGCGTGGCCGGGACAGTTCCAGGTCGAGGCGCGAGCTGCCTTCGAAGGCCGCGCGCCACTCGGCGGCGGCAGTGGCAGCGGCAGCGGCCTGGCCATCGGCGGCCCCGGCCGGTGGTGTCTGCTGGGCCTCGATGAGGAGGTCCAGGTCGCGGTTGGTGACGGTGCCGGGCAGCGGGGTGCCGGACAGTTCGGCGTCGATCTCGGCCGCGACGAGCAGCAGCGACTGGAGGTCGCTCACCGCGTGGTGGCCGCCGAAGACCAGGATCTGGCCGCCGCCGTTGCTGTCATCGCCGCCGTGACCGCCGTCGAGCAGCTCGAAACGCCAGAGTGCGGGGACGGTGAGGTCGAACGGGGGCTCCAGCAGCTCCCGCAGCCGCTCACCGGCGTCCAGCGCACCGGTGACGACGGTGTCCACCGGCGTCCAGCGCAGCAGCGGGCCCGCCGGGTCGCGGTCCACCCGCAGTTGGCGTTCGCCCTGCGGGCCGGTGACGATCGCCGTGCGCAGCGCCGCGTGGCGTCCGGCCAGCCGGGCCAGGATCGCCGTCAGCGCCTCGGCGGTGGTGGGCGTGGCGAGGCGGACGGCCATGCCGATGGCGTGCGCGGCGCTCGGGACGCCCTGCTGGGCGGTGCGCAGCAGGCGTACGACGTCCCGGGTCGCGGGGCGCAGTTCGGTCGCGGCGACTTCGGGGGCGGGGGTTTCGGGGGCGGCCGCCGGGCCGCTCGTCTCCGCCGGGCCGGTGCGCTCCGGCAGGGCCTCGCCCACGGTACGGGCGAGAGTGCGGATGTCGGCGGACCCGAACACGGCCTCGGCGGGCAGATGGACGCCCAGTTCGCGGGCGAAGACGTTGCGCAGCCTGACCAACATGAGGGAGTCCAGGCCCAGTTGCTTGAGGGCGGTGGTCGGGGACGGTTCCGCGGCCCCGCCCGCGACCTCCGCGACCCTGGCCGCCACGTACGCCTCGAGGCGTACGGCGCGGTCCTGGTCCGTCGTGGCCGCGAACACCCTCTCCGCCAGGTGGTCCGAGCCGGTGGCGTCGCCGGTGGAGACGGTGACGACGTCGCCGAGGATCGGGCGGGTCCGGATCAGGTCCGGGTCGAGGGCGAGGGTCTCCCAGTCCAGGGCGACGGGGGCGAGTTGGCGGCGGGTGGAGTTCAGGACCCGCTCGAACAGCTCGCCGCCGTCCTCGGGGGAGAAGCCCTTCAGACCGGACCGGCTGGTCGAGGCGGCCCGGGTGTCGGACTCGGCGACCATGCCGACGCCGGTCCACGCGCCCCAGTCGAGGCTGAGCGCGGGGCGTCCGGTGCGGGAGAGGTGGTGTGCCCAGGCGTCGAGGAAGGCGTTCGCCGCCGAGTAGGGGCTCTGGCCGGGCGAGCCGAGCAGACCCGCCACGGAGGAGAAGAGGACGAGGGTCTCGGCCTCCGGGATCAGTTCGGTGAGCAGGGCGGTGCCCAGGACCTTGGGCGCGAGGACCCGCAGGACCCGCTCGTCGGTCAGATTGGGCACGGTGGCGTCGTCCAGGACACCGGCCGCGTGTACGACGCCGGCGATCGGGCCGAGCCGGGTGCGGGTGGCGGCCAGCGCGGCGGTGAGACTGTCGCGGTCGGCTACGTCGGCGCGGGCCAGGTGCACGAGGACGCCGCGCTGTTCGAGGGCCGCGATCCAGCGCGCCGCCTCCGGCGCGGGCGTACCCCGGCTCAGCAGGGCCAGACGGCGGACACCGCGCCGGACCAGCCGCTCGGCGACGACCCGGCCGAGCCCGCCCAGACCACCGGTGACGAGATACGCGCCGTCCGGGCGGATCGGTGTCGCCTTGCTGTTGCTGCCGCCGTCACCGTCACCGTCACCGTCGGTGTCGGCGTCGGGGCGGGTGGGGGCCAGGCGCGGTACCAGGCGGCCGGTGTCGCGCAGGGCGACGAGGCGTTCGTCGTCCGCGTGCCGGAGCTGTGTCCACAGGGCGTCGATACCGCTGTCCGTCGTGCCGTCGGACGGCAGGTCGATCAGCGTGGTCGACAGTTCCGGGTACTCCTGGGCCACCGCGAGGCCGAAGCCCCAGGCCAGGGCCTGCTGCGGGGAGGTCACTTGCGTGCTGTCACCGGCGGCCTGGCTGCCGCGTGCGACCACGAACAGGCGGGGCGAACGGCCGCGCGGGCGTTCGGCGAGCGCCCGCACGAGGTGCAGGGTGCCCAGGACGGCCAGCCGGGCCGCCTCCGCCGCCGTGTCGGCCGCGTCGACGGCCGGGGCGTCGAGCGCGGACAGCAGGACCACCCGCTCGGGCAGTCCGCCGTTCTGCCCGCCACTCTGTCCGGCGTCCGGGAACGCCTCGTCCAGCAGGCGAGACACGTGCTCGGGGTTCACCGGGTCGAGGACGTAGCGGCCGGGTGCCTCGGCCGTGAACGCCGTACCCCTGCGGGCCACGACGTGCGGCAACTCGCCCAGCCGGGCGGAGAGTTCGGCGGCGACGCCGGTCTCGTCGGCGACGATCAGCCACGGGCCGCGGGTCGGCGGCTCCTGGGCGGCGGGGCGGGGCTGCCAGCGGACCTCGAAGAGGGCGTGGTCCAGCGGGGACAGCGACGCCAGCCGGAAGCCCTCGATCTCCAGGACCGGGCGCTCCTCCTTGTCCAGCAGGGAGACGTCCAGGGTGACGCTGTCGCCGTCCACGGCGCGCAGCCGGCAGGCCGTCCAGACCGGTGCGGTGCCGAGGCCGGTGAAGCGGAGCCGCTCGAACCCGGCGGGCACGAACGGCCTGCCGGACGGTGTGTCGCCGGGCAGCGCCATCACATGGAACGCGGCGTCGAGTAGCGCGGGGTGCACGAGGTGCCCGTCGAGCGGCCGTTCGGCGAGGCGGGCCAGGGCCTGCCGGGGCGCGGCACGGCCGTCCAGGAGACGGCGGAAAGCGGGGCCGTAGTCGAGACCGGCGGCGGTGAAGCGGGCGTAGACGGCGGACGTCTCGACGGAGTCGGCGCACTGCTCCCGCAGGGCGGCCGGGGCCAGCCCCGGGAAGTCAGCGAGGTCTGCGGTGGTCGTGGGACTGTCTGCGGGGGCCGGGCCGACGCGGCCGGTGACGTGCGGGGTCCACGGGCCGGGCCGGCGGACCCCGGCCGGTGCGGACGGGCGGGAGGCGATGGTGAAGCCGCGCAGACCGTCCTGTCCCGTCTCTGCCGCCTCTGCCTTCTCTGCCTTCTCCGGTCGCAGGATCAACTGGAGTTGGACCGGTCGGTCGGCGTCCAGCCGCAGCGGCTCCATGAACCCGACGTCGGCCAGGCGCAGTTCGCCGCCGTCCTGGAGCGTGGCCGCCGCTTCGAGCGCCATCTCCAGGAACGCGGCGGCCGGCAACCAGACCTCACCGGAGACCCGGTGGTCGGCGAGATAGCCGAAGCGGGCGTCGCGCAGGTCGATCACCGTCTGGAAGACGTGCCGGTCGGGTTCGTCGCTCGGCTCGACGTGCGTGTCGACGAGGGGTGCGCCACTGGACCCGGCGGTCAGGGCGGGAGCCAGGTCCGTCCAGTGCCGTTCGGGGGCGAAGGGGTAGGTGGGCAGGTCGGCGCGGTGGCCGGTGGGGAACATGACGGACCAGTCCGGGGTGTGCCCGGCCGTGTACAGCCGGCCGGTCTGGCGCAGCAGGTCCGGCAGGCTGCCGCCGTCGCGGCGCAGCGAGCCGACCGTGACCGCGTCCACGCCCGCCGCGGCGGCGACCGCCTCGATCGACGCGGCCAGCGACGGATGCGGGCTCAGCTCGACGAAGTACCGGTAGCCGTCGTCCAGCAGGCGTCGGACGGTGTCGGCGAACCGCACCGGTTCGCTCAGGTTGGCGTACCAGTAGTCCGCGTCCAGCAGATCGCCGGGAACCGGCTCCGCCAGCACCGACGAGTACAGCGGGGTGTGCGCCCGGGAGGCGGTGACGTCGGCGAGCGCCGCCGTCAACTCCGTGCGAACGGCGGCCATATGGGGGCTGTGCGAGGCGAACGGGGTGCTCAGTCCATGGACCTTGACGCCCCGCTCCTCGCAGGACCGGCGCAGCTCCGCCAACGCGTCGACGTCGCCGGAAACCGCCGTGGAATCAGGGCTGTTGACCGCCCCGACGAACAACCGACCCTCGTACGGGCGGAGCAGTTCCGCCACTTCGGCCCGCGGGCGGTCCAGCGCCAGCATCCCGCCCTGCCCCACCAGCGGGGCCACGGCGGCGGCCCGCCGGGTGACCACGGCGACCGCGTCGTCCAGCGACAGCGCGCCCGCCGCATAGGCGGCGGCGATCTCGCCCAGGCTGTGCCCGACGACCGCGTCCGGAGCGACGCCGAGGGCGCGCCATACGGCGGCCAGCGCGGCGTTCACCGCGAACAGCACCGGCTGGAGCACCTCGGTGCGGCCGAAGGCACGGTCGAAGTCGGCCTCGGCCTGCGCCGAGCCCAGGACGTCGACGACCGACCAGCCGGCCTGTCGCCGCACCGCCTCGTCGATCCGGTCCAGCTCCGCCCGGAACACCTTCGAATCGGCCGCCAACTCCAGGGCCATGCCCGCCCATTGGCCACCGTGCCCGGAGAACACGTACGCGACCTTGCCCGTCATGTCGTCTCGTGGCGAGGCCAGTTGGGCCTGCCGGTTCGCCAACGCTTCGAGGCCCGCGAGGAGTTCGTCCCGGTCGGCCGCGACGACGGCCGCGCGCCGCGCGAAACCACTGCGGTGCCGGGCCAGCGTGAACGCCACGTCCGCGAGGGGCAGTTCGGCACCGGCGACGGTGACATGCTCGGCCAGCCGTCCCGCCTGCGCTTGGAGGGCGGTGTCGCTGCGGGCGGAGAGCACGAACAGCCCAGGTGCCGACCCAGGTGCCGACCCCGGTTCCGTTGCCGACTCCGAAGCGGGTGCGGCCGGCGGAGCCTCCTCCACGATCACATGGGCGTTGGTGCCGCTGATCCCGAAGGCGCTGAGCCCGGCGCGCCGGACCCGTCCGCCCTCCGCGACCGCCTCCGCAGGCCAGGCGGCCGGTTCCTGGAGCAGCCGCAGCCCGCTCTGCTCCCAGTCGACGTGCCGGCTCGGCGTGTCCGCGTGCAGCGTCCTCGGCAGGGTCTCGTGCCGCAGCGACTCGACGACCTTGATCAGCCCGGCGACGCCCGAAGCCGCCTGGATATGGCCGATGTTGGACTTCAGCGAGCCCACGTACAGCGGACGGCTCTCGCGAAGGTCGCTGTCGAACACCTCCGCCAGGGCGTTCGCCTCGATCGGGTCGCCCAGGGTGGTGCCCGTACCGTGCGCCTCGACGAAGTCGATGTCGTCGGGCGTCAGCCCGGACTGCTCCAACGCCCGCCGGATGACCTGCACTTGAGCCGGACCGTACGGGGCGCTGAGCCCCTGGCTGCGGCCGTCCTGGTTGACGGCCGTGCCGCGCAGCACGGCCAGCACCTCGTCACCGTCCCGCCGCGCGTCGCTGAGCCGCTTCAGGACGATCATCCCGACGCCCTCGCCCCACACGGCACCGTCAGCCTCGTCCGAGAAGGACCGGCAACGGCCCGACGGGGACAGCCCGCGCAGCCGGCTGAACTCGACGAAGATCTGCGGCGTGACCATCAGCGTCACACCGCCGGTCAGCGCCAGATCGCATTCGCCGGAGCGCAGCGCCTGCGCCGCCAGATGCAGCGCCACCAGCGACGACGAGCACGCCGTGTCCACCGTCAGCGCCGGACCGTGCAGGCCCAGGGAGTACGCGAGGCGGCCCGACGCCACACTCAGCGCGGAGCCCGTGCCGACGTAGCCGTTGAACTGGTCGAGCCGCGAACCGGCCAGGTACTCGCTGCCGAACATGCCGATGTAGACGCCGGTGGTGCTGCCCGCCAGGTCGGCGGGCACGATCCCGGCGCGCTCCAGCGCTTCCCACGCCGTCTCCAGGAGCAGCCGCTGCTGCGGATCCATGGCCGCCGCCTCCTTCGGGGTGATCCCGAAGAACGCCGCGTCGAAGGACTCGATCCCGTCCAGGAAACCGCCCTCTTGGCCGTACGACTTGCCGAGCGCGTCCGGGTCCGGGTCGTACAGCGTGTCCACGTCCCAGCGCTCCGCCGGGAACGGGCCCACCGCGTCCCGGCCCTCCGCGACCAGCCGCCACAGCCCGTCGGGGTCGCTGACACCGCCGGGCAGCCGGCAGGCCATGGAGACCACGGCCACCGGCTCGTCGGTCGTCGTCGCCGAAGCCGCCGTCCCAACGGCAGGCGGTGCGTGGGTTGTTGTACGGGGGCGTACGGCGTGCGAGGCCGTGGCCGGGAGGGTGCCCAGCAGATACTGGGCCAGTCGGGCCGGCGTCGGGTGGTCGAAGAGCAGTGTCGCCGGGAGCTTGCGGCCGAGGCGGGCGCTGAGGCGGTTGCGCAGTTCGACGGCGAGGAGCGAGTCGAGGCCGAGCTCGCGCAGCGGCAGGTCGGGGCGGACCGGGTCGGCGGTGCCCAGCTCCAGTACGCCGCTGACCTCCTCGCGGACCAACGCCATGATCTGCTCGGCCCGTTCGGGCTCGGGCAGCCGGTCCAGCCGGTCGACGAGCGTCCCCTCGGTCGGCTGGTCCGTGTGCGCGGTGCGGCGGACCGGGGCGGGCGCGGGGGCGAGGCCGCGCAGCAGGGGCGGGACGGCGGGGCCGGTGAAGCGGCTGGTGTCGAGCTTGACGGGGATCACGGCCGCGAGGCCGGTGTCGAGGGCGGAGTCGAGGAGCGCCAGGCCCTCTTCGGCGGTGAGCGCGCCGGTGCCGGCCCGGGCCAGGCGGCGCAGCTCCGCCTCGCCGAGGTGCCCGGTCATGCCGCCGGTCGGGGCCCACAGGCCCCAGGCCAGCGACAGCGCGGGCAGACCGGCCGCCCGCCGCCGCTGCGCGAGGGCGTCCAACGCGGCGTTCGCGGCCGCGTAGTTGGCCTGGCCGGCGTTGCCGATCACCCCGGCCAGCGACGAGAACAGCACGAACTGCGCGAGGTCGAGACCGGCGGTCAGCTCGTGCAGCACCAGCGCGGCGTCCGACTTGGGGCCCGTCACCGCCGCCAGACGGTCCGGGGTGAGGTGCTCGATCACGCCGTCGTCGAGGACGCCGGCCGCGTGGAACACCGCCGTCAGCGGGTGGTCGCCGGGTATGCCCGCGAGGATCGCGGCGACCGCGTCCCGGTCGGCGACGTCACCGGCCACCACGGACACCGTGGCCCCAAGTGCGCTGAGTTCCGTGGTGAGTTCGGGCATGCCGTCGGCCGCCGCGCCCCGCCGTCCGACGAGCAGCAGATGCCGGACGCCGTGCCGCGTCACCAGATGGCGGGCGGTGAGCCGGCCCAGGGTGCCGGTCGCGCCGGTGATCAGTACGGTGCCCCGCGGATCGAGCGCGGCGGGGATCGTGAGCACGACCTTGCCGAACCGACCCGCCCGGTTCGCGTGCCGGAACGCCTCCGGCGCGCCGCGCACGTCCCACACCGCGAGCGGCAACGGCGTCAACACGCCCTCGCCGAACAGCCGCAGCACCTCGGCGAGCATCTCCCGGACGCGCTCGGGCGACGCCTCCAGGACGTCCGCCACGCCGAGTTCCACGAGTCGGCCGCCGTCGGCCGGGGTACGCGAGGACACGAGCCGCGGCTCGGCCCCGAGATGCCGGGCGAGCTGCGCAGCCGCCGTACCCACCCCGTCATCGGCCGCATGGATCCGTACGGACTCACCGGCCCGGAGACCGGCCACGTCCACCAGGCCGTGGTACGCGGTCAGGTACGCCAGCGGCACCGACGCCGCCCGCGCGAACGTCCAGCCGACGGGGATCGGGGCCAGCGTGCGGTGATCGGCCACGGCCGACGGGGCGAAGGCGTGCGCGGGCACCAGGCCCATGACCCGGTCACCGGGCGCGAGGTCGGTGACGTCCGGGCCGGTCTCCGTGACGATGCCCGCGGCCTCCCGGCCGAGGGCCGTGTCCTGGCCGTCCTCGGCCCCGGCCTCGGTCTCGGCCTCGGCGAGGGTGATCGCCACGTCGTGCAGGCTCAGACCTGCGGCGCGTACGGCGATACGGACCTCGTGCGCGGCCAGGGGCCGGTCGGCGGTCTCGTACGGTACGAGCGCCAGGGCGTCCGGCGACGCGCCGCCGGTGGCCTGGAGCCGCCAGGACGACGATCCGTCGGCCGGGGGTACGAGCATTCCGCGCCCACTCAGGGCGGCCATCCGCGGCGCGAACAACTCACCGCCGCGCACGGCGAGTTGAGGCTCGCCTGTGGCAAGGGCGGCAGCGAGCGCCGACTCCGCCGCGCCCTGCTCGTCGTCGTCCACGTCGACGAGCACGAACCGGCCGGGGTGCTCCGACTGGGCCGACCGCACCAGTCCCCATACGGCGGCCTGGGCCGGGTCGGGGGCCCGGTCGCCGGGACCGGTGGTGACCGCGCCCCGGGTGACCAGCAGCAGCCGGGTGTCGGCGGCGAGGCAGGACTGCACGGCGGACAGCGCCTCGGTGAGGGTGGGGGAGGTGAGGACCGTCGCCGCCGAGGCAGTCGTATCCGGGGCGGCGGCTTCTTCCGGGGCGGCCGGCTGTACGGCCGTCCACTTCACCTCGTACAGCGAGTCGAGGCGGGCGGGCAGGGGGCCGTCCGTGGTCAGTTCCCGCAGGGTGAGCGCGTCGGCCGTGAGCACGGGCGCGCCCGTGGGGTCGGCGGCGAGGAGGTCGATCTCGTCGGGGCCGGTGCGGCGTAGCCGCAGCCGCAGCCGGGTCGCGCCCGTCGCGTGCAGCCGGACGCCGGACCAACTGAACGGCAGCATGACGCGGGTGTCGTCGTCGTGGTGTCCCACCCGCAGTGCGTGCAGGGCCGCGTCGAGGAGCGCGGGGTGCAGGCCGAAGCGGTCGACGCCGTCCACCTGTTCGGGGAGCGCGACCTCGGCGTAGAGGTCGCCGTCGCCCGACCGCCAGACGGAGCGCACCCCCTGGAAGGCGGGTCCGTAGCCGTAACCGGCCGCGCGGAACCGGTCGTACAGGTCGTCGACGGGGACCGGCAGGGCATCGGACGGCGGCCACTGACGCAGATCGTCGGTCGCTGTCTCCGATACGGCGGCGGGGGCCAGGGTGCCGGAGGCGTGGCGGGTCCAGGTCCGGGCGCGGTCCGGGGTGTCGGGGCAGGAGGAGACGGTGAGGGCGCGGCGGCCGTCCGGGTCGGGGGCCTCCGCCCACACCTGGATCCGTACGGCGTCGCCGGGGGCGAGCCGCAGCGGGGTGTGCAGGGTCAGTTCCTCGACGACCGGGCAGCCGACCCGGTCACCGGCGCGGATCGCCATCTCCGCGAAGGCCGTACCGGGGAGCAGGACCTCGCCGTGGACCGTGTGGTCGGTCAGCCAGGGCTGCGTCTCGGCCGACAACAGCCCGCTGAGCAGGCACTGTTCGGTCCCGGCGACCATGGCCGCGGCGGTCAGCAGGGCGTGCCCGGTGTCCTCAAGACCGGCCCCGGTGACGTTCGGGCCGCCGGCGGCCGTGGCGTCCAGCCAGTACCGGGTGTGCTGGAACGCGTACGTCGGGAGGTTGGCCGCCGGGCCGTCGGCGACCAGCCGACGCCAGTCCACCGGCCGTCCGTGGACGTGGAGTTCGGCGGCGGCGCGGTCCAGACAGGCCGACCCGTCCTCGTCCCGGCGCAGCGAACCGACCACGACCAGTTCCCGGTCGGCGCTCTGGGCGTCCACGGCGTCCGCGGCGTCCGCGGCGTCCTCGGCGATGGTCCGCAGGGCGGTGAGGAGGGCGGGGTGCGGGCTGAGTTCGACGAAGCAGTTATGGCCGTCGGCGATCATGCGCTCCACGGTGGGGGCGAAGCGGACCGGTTCGCGCAGGTTGCGGTACCAGTAGTCGGCCTCCAGCTCCTCGGTCACCGGCTCCCCGGAGACCGTCGAGTACCAGGCGACCGGGGTCGGGGTGGTCAGCACGCCGTCGAGTTCGGCGAGGAGCGTCTCGCGGACCGGCTCGACCTGGGCACTGTGCGAGGCGTAGTCGACGTCGATGCGGCGGACGAACACCTGCTGCCGGTCGAGGTCGGCGAGCAGGGCCTCCAGCGGCTCCACGGCACCGGCGATCACTGTCGACCGGCCGCTGTTGACGGCGGCGACGGAGACCCGGCCGCCGAACTCGGCGAGGAGCGCCGTGACTTCGTCGTGCGGCAGGGCCACGACGGCCATGGTGCCGGTGCCTGCCAAGCCGGTCAGGGCCTGGCTGCGCAGGGCGACCACGGCCGCCGCGTCGCTGAGGCTCAGCGCCCCGGCGACACAGGCGGCGGCCACCTCGCCCTGACTGTGCCCGATCACCGCGTCCGGACGTACCCCGCGCGAGCGCCACACGGCGGCCAGCGACACCATCACGGCGAACAGCACCGGCTGCACGACGTCGACCCGGTCCAGCGGCGGGGCGGCGGCGTCGCCGCGCAGGACCCGCGTCACCGACCAGCCGGTGAAGGGGCGCAGGGCGGCGTCGCAGCGGTCGAGTTCGTCCGCGAACACGGGGGAGCGGTCGAGCAGGTCGCGGGCCATCCCGGCCCACTGGGACCCCTGCCCGGGAAACACGAACGCCACCTTGCCGGGCGGGAGCACCCGACCGGGCCCGACCACCGACTCCGAGCCCGTGTCGGACCGGGCTTCGGCCAAGTCGTTGAGAGCGGCCAGCAGTTCATCGGCGTGAGCCGCCTGGACGACGGCCCGCTGCTCGAAGTGCGTACGACGCCGGCCCAGCGTCGCGGCCACTGCAGGGAGCGACGGCCGGGGTTCGGCGGCGAGCGCGTCCCGCAGCCGGGCGGCCTGCCCGCGCAGGGCGGGAAGGGTACGGGCGGAGAGTGGGAAGAGGAACGCGGCGGGCGGCGGGGTGCCGGGCTGCTCGCCGACGGCCGGTTCCCCCGCCCCGGCCACCGGCTGATCGGCCTCCGCCAGATCCTGCGGCGCTTCCTCCAGCACCACGTGCGCGTTCGTCCCGCTGATGCCGAAGGCGCTGACGCCCGCCCGGCGCACCCGGGCCTCGTCGCGCGGCCAGGGCTGCGCGCAACTCTGCACGCGCAGGCCGCTGTTGGCCCAGTCGACGTGGTCGGTCGGGGTCTCGGCGTGCAGGGACGGCGGGAGGGACTCCTTGCCGAGGGCCAGCACGGTCTTGATGACCCCGCCGATGCCCGCCGCCGCTCCGGTGTGCCCGAGGTTGGACTTCATCGAGCCCACACCGAGCGGGAGTTGGGCGGAACGGCCCGGCCCGAAGACCGCGGCGAGCGCCCGGCCCTCGATGGGGTCGCCGAGCTTCGTACCGGTGCCGTGCGCCTCGACGTAGTCCACGTCGTCCGGGGCGAGCCCGGCGGCGTCGAGGGCAGCGCGCAACACCCGTTCCTGGGCAAGGCCGTTGGGGGCGCTGAGCCCCTGACTGCGGCCGTCCTGGTTGATCGCGGAGCCCTTGACGACCGCGAGCACGCGATCGCCGTCCCGCCGCGCGTCGCCCAGCCGCTTGAGCAGCACGAGACCGCACCCCTCGGCCCACACCACCCCGTCCGCGTCGGTCGAGAACGGGCTGCACCGCCCGGACGGCGACAGCCCGCGCAGCCTGCTGAACTCGACGTGGCCGCGCGCCGAGACCAGCAGCGACGCGCCGCCCGCCAGCGCGAGATCGCACTCACCGGCGGCCAGCGCCCGCGCGGCCAGATGCAGCGCTACGAGCGACGACGAGCAGGCGGTGTCCACGGTCACGGCCGGTCCCTGGAGACCCAGCGTGTACGCGATCCGGCCGGACGCCACACTGGACGCCGAGCCCGTACCCACGTGCCCGTCGAGCTGGTCCAGCCCGGCCGCCGCCAGATATCCGCTGTCGTACAGGCCTACGTAGACGCCCGTGGAGCTGCCGTTGAGCGTTTCGGGGACGATGCCGGCGCGCTCGATCGCCTCCCAGGACGTCTGGAGCAGCAGCCGCTGCTGGGGGTCCATCGCGGCGGCTTCGCGGGCCGAGATCCCGAAGAACGCGGCGTCGAAACCGTCGACGTCGGCGAGGTAGCCGCCGCGCAGGCTGTACGCCTTCCCGGTGGCCTCCGGGTCGGGGTCGTACAGCCCCCGGGTGTCCCAACGCCCCACCGGTGCCTCGGAGATGACGTCCACGCCGGCGGCCAGCAACCCCCACAGGCGCTCGGGGTCGTCCGCGCCGCCGGGGAACCGGCAGGCCATGGATACGATCGCGATGTCGTCCGCGACGACGGACGCGCCGCCCGCCTGCGCCGACCTCATGCCCGCCCGCACGCCCACCTCGGCCCCGGCCGGGCCGTCGTCGAAGACGGCCTCGGCGATGGCCGCGATGGTGGGGTGGTTGTAGAGGAGCGACGGGTCGAGCGGGCGGCCGAGCAGCTCGGAGAGGCCTGCGGCCAGGGTGACCAACTGGCGTGATCCCAGGCCGAGTTCGGCGATCGGACGGTCCAGGTCGACGGCGTCGGGGTGGAGCGCCGCCTGCTCGGCGACGGCCGCCGCGAGCCAGCCGGACACGTCCTCGGCGGTCGTCGGGGTCGGTGCGGGGGAGGGCGTACGGGCTTCGGGCGCAGACATCTGGAAGGCGTTCCTCGTGAACTCGGGTCAGGTGCCTCGGCCGGGACGAGCAGGTCAGCACGTCCACAGGTCAGCAGGACACGCCGAGGCCGAGGTCAGGAAGACAGGTGCGTCCCCCGCCGGCGGGCGGCGGGGGACGGGAGCGTCACCTCGCGGCGGGCTCGTCCAGCACGGCGAGCGTGCCGCCGAGGTACGCCTCGCGGGTGGCCCGGCGCTGGATCTTCCCGCTGGACGTCTTGGGGATGGTGCCGGGGCGGACCAGGACGACATCGCGCACCGACAGCCCGTGCGCGTCGGCGACCGCGGCACGGACCCGGCCGACGATGCCACCGTGCTCGTCCGCAGCCTCCGCGGAATCCGCAGCAGCCTCCGGCGTCTCCACCGCCACCTCGGCGACGATGACGGGCTGTTCCCCATCCGCGCCGTGCTCGCCCGTCTCGACGGGGAACGCGGCGGTGCAGCCGGGCCGCAGGGCCGGGTGGGCCATCTCCGCCGAGAGTTCCAGGTCCTGGGGGTAGTGGTTGCGGCCGTCGATCACCATCAGGTCCTTCAGACGCCCGGTGATGAAGAGTTCCCCGTCGCGCAGGAAGCCGAGGTCGCCGGTCCGCATGAAGTGGGTGGAGTCGTCGTCCGCCAGGGTGGCGCGGAAGGTCTCCCGGGTCGCGAGGGCGTTGCGCCAGTAGCCCTTGGCGACGCTCGCGCTCGCCACCCACACCTCGCCGGTCTCGCCGTCGGCGAGCGCCTTGTGCAGCTCGGGTTCGGCGATCACCACGCGCATGCCGGGGCCCGGCCGCCCGGAGCCGACCGCCGCCGCGTCCGCGACCCCCGCGTGCGGTCCGCTCTCGGCCGCCTCGATCAGGGTCGGGCCCGCGCCGACGACACCGCCGGACACCATCAGCGTGGCCTCGGCCAGCCCGTAGCAGGGGTAGTGGGACCCGTGCCGGAAACCGGCGGCCCCGAACGTCTCGGTGAACCGGCGCAGGGTCGCGGCCCGCACCGGTTCCGCGCCGTTGAAGGCGACCTCCCAGCGGCTCAGGTCGAGGCGGCCGAGGAGTTCGGGCGTGGCGTGCTTCAGGCACAGCTCGTAGCCGAAGTTGGGGCCGCCGCTGGTGTGCGGGCGGTACTTCGTGACGGCCGTCAGCCAGCGCTCGGGCTTCTGGAGGAAGTGCAGGGGCGACATGAGCGTGGTGGTCGCGCCGAGGTACAGGGTGTTCAGGACGGGGAGGATGAGGCCCATGTCGTGGTAGACCGGCAGCCAGCTCACGAAGAGCTCGTTGTCGTGCGCGGCGATCGCGTCCGGGGTGTGCCCGAACCGCTCGGTGAGGACGCGCTCGTTGTCCACAAGGTTGCTGTGGGTAACCATTACGCCGCGAGGGGCGGAGGTGGAGCCCGAGGTGTACTGGAGGAAGGCGACCGAGTCGGCGGTGAGGTCGGGTGCGCGCCAGGCCGCCGCCAGGTCGTCCGGGATGTCCTCGGTGTCGACGCAGTTCAGCTCGGCCAGCTCGGGCAACTGCTCGGCCATGGCGGCGAGGGCCGCGGTGCCGCCTCGGCCGCTGAGGACGACCTTGGCCCCCGCGTCCGAGATCAGCCGCTTCATCCGGGTGAGCGCCCGGTGGTTCTGCGAGCGCCCCTGCGGGGGCACGCCGGGTACGGCGACGACGCCGGCCGCGAGGCAGCCCAGGAACCCGCCGATGAACTCGACGCCCGGCGGGTACAGCAGGATCGCGCGGGAACCGGCGAGGCCGCGCTCCTGTAGCCAGGCGGCGACGGCCCGGGCGCGGACGGCCAGCCGCGCGTACGTGATCTCGTGTATCTCCCCGTCGCTGTCACCCGTGGCCAGGTAGCGGTACGCGGTCCGTTCGGGATGCGCCGAGGCCTGGAGGGACAGTGAATCGACCAGGGAATGAACCATGTTTGTGCCACCCGTCTTGACCCGCGCTTGAAGTGCTCCTGCCACCCTTCATATTGAGTGGATCACTTGTCAACGCGACTTATCCGTACGGGAGCTGGGGGCATAAGTGCTTAACGAGAGCAAACCCGGCTGGCCGCGGAAGGGCGGAGTGAGGCATTCCCCACCGTGTGAAGTGGCGTTTCACGCAGAGGTAATTGGTGGACATGGCGGGCGTCACAGTGTGTGGTGTGTGGTGGGCGTTGAGCGGCAAATCACATGGACGGTCGACGAAGGAGTTCCGGTATGGCCGACGAGCGGACCCACCCCGAGCAAGTTCACCCCGAGCAAGTCCACTCCGAGCGAGTCCACCCAGAGCCGGTCCACCCCGAGTTGATCCGGGACGAGGATCCCTGGCAGTCCGACGGCGGCCGGCACGGCCCCGCGCATGTGCGGGTGTGGCGGACCTGGCCGGACCAGGTGATCGTGGTGCTCAGCGGCCGGGGTGCCGAGTACTACCCGGAGCGGGTGCTCCCGCTGCTTCGCGCCGAATACCCGGACGACACCGTCGAGTTCTTCCTCCACCGCCCCACGGACTGGGGCACCCTCGGCTACTACGCCGAGCTGACGCCGCACGCCGACGGCACGGTGTCCCGGACGGTCATCGCGGGCGACATCCTCGCCGCCCGCCTCGGCCCCGCCCTGTACGAGACCGAGGATCCGGACGACGAGTCGACCGGCTGGGGCGGCGCCTGAGCGACGCCGCCCCGGCGGTGGGGCCGACGGGATCAGCCCAGTTGCTTCGTCGCGGTGCTGTCGGGGGACCGCAGGGTCGTGACCGCGCCGATGGCGGCGGCCCCGCCCTTGTACAGCAGGAGCGCACCGGCGGCGTTGGTGGCGACGATGTCGGGGATCTTGTCGCCGCTGATGTCCGGGCTGCCGTAGAGCAGCGGGAACGCGGCCCGGGTCATCGTGCCGGAGACGTACGCGTTGTCGCCGTCCAGGCTCGCCGCCGCCGTGCCCAGACTGGTGAGGACTGTGCCCACCCCGTCACTGTCCAGGACCCCCTTGCGCAGCCAGACGTTGCCCGCCGAGGTGCGGTAGGTCAGGTCGGCGGCTCCGTCGTCGTTGTAGTCCGCGACGGCCACGAAGTCCCGGTCGGCGTCGGCCCAGGCGGAGCTGGTCAGCCGGGTCGCGGTGGCGAAGGTCCCGCCGCTGTACCCGGTGAACACCCACAGCTCGGCACCGCCCGCCCCACCGGCCACGAACAGCTCGGGCTGCCCGTCCCCGGTGATGTCCCCCGCCGACTTGATCTCCGAGAAGGTCGAGGGCGCGGGCGCGTTGGACGGCAGCCGCACCTCGACGCGCTTGCTCACGTCGATGGCCCCGTACCCGTCCCCGGCGTAGAGGAACAGCCGCCCCTCGGGGGTGCGCACGACCCAGTCGGTGACGCCGTCGCCGGGGGCGAAGTCGCCGTTGTGGGTGACCAGGGAGTACGTGCCGGTGCCGTTCCAGATGTGCGGGACGGTGGTGTCGTCGGCGAGCGGGGTCCCCTTGTCGTGCGTGCCCACGGTGCTCGCGATGAACGTGCCGTTCTGCGACAGCGACTCGATCCACAGGTTGCCGGCGGCGTCGACGCGACCGAAGTCGGCCGAGCCGTCGCCGTTCAGGTCGCCGGCGCCGTCCGCGGTCGAGCGGGGCGTGACGTAGAAGAAGTACTTGCGGGGGTTCGGCGAGGCGTTGCCGGCCGAGTCGAACTCCTTGACGTACAGGGTGTTCGGACCGGCGGACGGCGGCTGGACCGCGGTGACGGTGGCCGACTTGACGGGCGTCGTGCAGGACGCCGTGAGACCGCCCGTGGTGCCCTGCTTGCCGTTCGCGCAGACGTAACCGGCGTAACTGGTGGAGTTGATGGAGTAGGCGAACTTCACGATGTCGGTCTCGGAGGTGTCACCGACCGCGAAGGTGAAACTGCCCGCGTTGCCGAACGGCTTGGGCGACCAGACCTCGGGGTTGCCGTCCTCGTCCTCGTCACCGGGGAAGTCCGTCGAGACGACCGGCGCGGGCGAGTCGGGCAGGTCGGTGTCGTACACGAACCGGCAGTACAGCGTGCCGCCCGTCGGTGCCCAGGCACTGGCCGCGTCGGCGTCCCAGGCGCGCACCCGCCACTGGTAGGTGACGCCGTTGGCGAGCCCGGTGAGGGTCGCCGAGACGGCCGCGCCGCTGGTCGTCGCCCGCTTGTAGACCGTCTTCGCACCGGTGTCGGTCCGGGTGAGTTCGAACTCCAGCTCCTTCAGCACACCGTCCGGGTCGGTGGCCTTGCCGCTGACGGAGATGCTCGCCGACTTGCCGATCTTGATGTACGGGGACGTGCTCGTGTCGCAGGAGCCGGGGCTCATGGTGAGCGACGTCGGCGTGTTCGGCTTGCGGTTGTAGGTGATGGACAGCGAGGGCGAACCGCCGCCCTCCGCCTGGAACTTCTTCCAGGAGTACGTGTCCGTCTCCAGGCTGCTGGAGGAACCCGTCGGCGCGGAGGACGCCGTCGAGGCGACCAGGCCCACGTTGAAGTCGGTGCCGCCGCTGTTCGCGACGTCCTGGGCCAGCGTGGTGACGGTGAAGTTGACGTACGCGTTCGGGCAGGCGCTGTTGGACTTCCAGCCGTAGGCGAACGACTTGGACGTGATCTTCTTCTTCCAGTCGGGCTGGTTGTTCCAGGTGGTCTTGGTGCCGAACGGATCGGTGCGCCACACCTGCACGGTGCGCTTGCTGCACGACCAGGAGTGCGTCTCGAGGACCTTCAGGGTGGCCGAGGAGACCGTCGCGCCCTTGATCGCGCTCTTGATCTTCAGCTTGAAGAAGGACCGGGCGGTGCCCCAGGTCTGCTTCTCGAAACCGACGCGGGCTTCCTTCGTGTCCTCGTTGTAGTTCGCGCCGTCGTAGAAACTGGAGCCCGGGTAACGCTTGTAGACCGTCGTCCAGTTGGCGCGCACGCCGGTGGTGGACGGGTCGATGAACAGCGGGTACGTCAGGTTCTCGGTGGCGGTGAGGTACGTCTTCGGCGGGGTGACGGTCAGGACGCCGCCCTCGAAGCTCGCGGCCGCGGTGGCGGCGTGCGCGCCCTCGCCTGGGCCGTTCACGGCGGGCAGGGCGAGCGTGCCGTTCGCGGCGGCGGCCACCGCGGCTTCCACGATCTCCGGGTCCTCGTTGGTGCCGGTCGCGGCCTCCGGGTCGGCGGACTCCGCGGCCCCGCCGTCCGTGTCGTCCGTGCCGTCCGTGTCGTGCGTCCCGGCCGAGTCCCACAGGAACGGCGTGGGGGAGACGGCTATCTCCGCGCCCGCGCCGTCCTTGGCCGTCAGCACGTCGGTCGACGGGTCGAGGGAGAAGGTGAGGCTGTCGGAGGTCACCCGGTAGCGCGGCGGCGCGGCGGCCAACTGCGCGGCGGCTTCCGGCGTGTGCACGACCAGGACGTGCGTGAAACCGGTGTCGCGCGCCGACAGCATCAGGTCCACGCCGGGCAGGACACCCTCGTACAGCGCCCGGTTGTCCTCGACGACGGGCTCGGGCAGCGTGCCCGGCCAGTCGATGTCGATCTCGTGGCCGTCGGCGGTCATCGTCAGCAGCCGGGTCCAGGCCGTGTCGGCCGTCTCGGCCGCGTCGTCGACCTGCCGGGCACCGCCGCTCCCGGCCCCGGCCCGGAAGACGGCCGTCCGGACAGCGGAACCGGAGCCGGAGCCGGAGCCGGAGCCGGAGTCTGAGCCGGTGCCGGACTCGGGGGTGCGCGCCGCCGCCGTGCGGGCCGGGGCGCGGTCCGGGTCACCGGCCGCGAAGGTCACCGGGTAGGGGCTGTTGGCCGAGCGCCAGCCCTTGCCGCCGTCACCGTCACCGCCGTCGCCGTCGTCGTCCCGCTTCAGGGTGGTGTCGATCGGGGCCCACACGCCCTCGGCGTTCTTCGCGCGCACCGGCGCGACCGACGCCTCGTAGGTGAACGTCCCGTCGGCGTTGGCGTACGTCCTGGAGAACTCGTCGGTCAGCGTGGCGACTTCGACCTTCTTGCCGCTCGCGCGGGCCCGCCGCTGGGCCTCGTCCTCGTCGACCGGCCGCGCGGCCCGCTCGGCCTTGGCGTCGGCGGGGGCGTCGTCGTCGCGCAGGGTCAGCACGGCCGCGCCGCCGGCCAGCACGGCCAGGGCGACGGCGGCGGCCAGCATCGCGCGCCGGGCGCGCCGAACGGGCCGTCTGCCGGGCGGACTTGATTCCGGGGCGGTGTCGAGGTCGCTCAAGGGCCGTTCTCCAACGGGCTGGGCCGCCGTGGCGTCGGGCCGGGTGGCGGCAGGGCTCTTCCAGGGGTGCCCTCGGGCCTGGCGACAAGCCGTGACGAGCACGCGACGCGTCGGATTGGGCGGTTGGAGTATGAACAGCTACTCCGGGCGAGATCAACACCCTTCGGACGGGATCGGCTTGGCAATGCCGACGCAAAGCGCCCTAGAGCGTTTCTTTGCTGTTCTTTGTCTGTTTTTGATTGGTGACATAGCTAACACAGATACGGCACACCTTGACGTGGATCTTCACATCGCCTTTATGTTCATGCTCGGTTAGTTAGTTTTTGATCACCATGTGCCATCGGTCCGCATGTTTCTGATGGTTTGTGACTCGGAAAGGGTCGATTGGCCGTGCGTGCGGTGCTGTCTTGGTGCGGGAAGGGTTCGCTGGCGAGATCGCCACGCGAGCGCCTGGTCCGTCGTAGAGCCCGGGTCGGCGTCATAGCCGGGCTGGTCCTCGCCCTGAACGTGACCCTCCTGCCCGGCGCCCTCGCGTTCGGCCCCGGTGACCCCCGTACCCCGGTCGACCTCGCCGAACTCCAGGAGACGGACCCGGTCCCGGTCGACGAGGCACTGACCGACGGGCTCGAGAAGCTGTCCGGCCAGGCCTCGACCACGCCGCGGGAGCCCTACGAGCCGGCGGCCGTCGCCGAGGTCCCGGAGGCGTCCGGCAGCAAGCCCGTCGCCACCATGACCGCCGGCGTCACCACCGAGATCGCCAAGTCCGCCGACGGCGCCATGACCATCGGCGTCGGCGCCCCGGACGGCGCCACGCCCGCCCAGGCCGACGCCCTCGAAGGCCAGTGGAGCGTCGCCGCCGCGTCCGAGGACCAGGCCGTGGCCAACGGCGCGCAGGGCTTCCTGGTCGCCGTCGACGCGCCCGACACCGCCACCGGCGACGCCGTCGTCTCGATCGACGCCACCAAGCTCGCCGAGAGCTACAGCGCCCAGTGGCTCGACCGGCTCTCCTTCACCCTGATGCCGTCCTGCTACGCCCAGACGCCCGACGTCGAGGAGTGCACCACCGGCATCCCGGTGACCACCGACATCGAGCGCACCGGCAAGACCGTCAGCGTCGCGGTGGACGCCGGCGACTCCTCGGGCTCCGAGGCGGACACCGGCGAGGACGGCGCGGCCGACGAGGTCGTCGGCTCCACCGCCACCGCCAAGCCGGTCCCCGAAACCCTCGTCAACATCACCCTCGACACGGCCGCGCTCCAGACCCTCTCGGGCACCACGTCGACGACCGACACCGCTGCCGCCACCGGCAACGACTCCACCGTCAACTCCGCCGTCTGGCACGCCGGCCGCCCCGCCGACGCCGTACGGCAGATCGCCGACTCCTCCGGCGGCGGCCTCCTCGTCGGCAGCTCCTACGGCGCCGGTTCCGGCGGCGACTTCTCCGCCAGCCCGATCGTCTCCGCCGGTTCCTGGACGGCCGGCGGCTCGGCCGGCGCGTTCACCTACGCGTACACGATGGCCGCCCCGCAGGTCCCGGCCGGCCCGTCGCCCAACGTCACCCTCAGCTACAACTCGCAGACCTCGGACGGCCGTACGTCCGCCACCAACAACCAGGTCTCCTGGGTCGGCGAGGGCTGGGACTACAACCCCGGCTCCATCACCCGCACCTTCGTGGGCTGCGCCGCCGACACCGCCGGCGCCAACAACAAGGACCACTTCACCGGCGACCAGTGCTGGGGCTCGTACAACGCGGTGCTCTCGCTCAACGGGACCACCACCGAGCTGGTGCGCGACGACACCACCAAGCAGTGGAAGAGCGCCCGCGGCGACAACATGCGCGTCGAGCTGCTCGACGCCGCCGACTACCAGCGGATCACCGGCATCGACGGCTCCGACAACGGTGACGACAACGGGGAGTTCTGGCGCGTCACCACGGACGACGGCACCCAGTACTACTTCGGTCTCAACCGGCTGCCGGGCTGGACCTCGGGCAAGCCGGAGACCAAGTCGGTGCTGGCGGCGCCCGTCGCCGGCAACCACGACTCCGACCCCTGCTACAAGCCCGCGTTCAAGGACTCCTTCTGCGACCAGGGCTGGCGCTTCCAGCTCGACTACGTCGTGGACACCACCGGCAACGCGATGACGCTGTGGTGGGAGAAGGAGAAGAACGCCTACGCGCGGAACATGAAGGAGAAGCCCCCGGTCGTCTACGACCGCGGCGGCTACCTCACCCACATCGACTACGGCCAGCGCGCCGGGACCCTGTTCAGCGAGGAACCCCTCGGCCGGATGCGCTTCCACGCCGCCGAGCGCTGCTTCGACGACAACTCGTTCAACGTGGACTGCTCGCAGGCGAACTTCGACTCCAAGCAGTCCGACCGCACCCGGCCCTGGTTCGACACCCCCGCCGACCTGTCCTGCGAGTCCGGCAAGAAGTGCCAGACGTACGCCCCGACCTTCTGGTCGCGCAAGCGCCTCGCCTCCGTCGACGCCTGCGCCCAGCGCGAGCAGGGCGTCCGGCTGACCGAGTACACCTCGGACGCCGACGGCAACGAGACCGGCCAGCGCAACGCCTGCGGTGTGGAGGGCGACTCGGCCACCACGACCCTGCTGTCGAAGGTCGACTCCTGGGGCCTGAAGCAGTCCTTCCCGTGGAACCTGACCGGCGAGTACACCGCGCTGTGGCTGGAGTCCATCGGCCGCACCGGATACGCGGTCGACGGCTCCACCGCCACCCTCAACCCGGTCTCCTTCGGCCACAACGAGGAGGCGCTGCCCAACCGCGTCAAGAACGGCACGTCCGACCCGGACGAGGTGTTCGCCCGGCTGCGCATCCAGGACGTCGTCTCCGAGTACGGCGGCCGCACCCGCGTCGACTACAAGGCCCCCGAGGACAAGTGCCTCGCCGGTTCCGCCCGCCCGGCGATCGACAAGAACGACCAGCTCTGCTACCCGGCCTACTGGCACGCGGACGGCGAGCTGGAGGACAAGCGGATCTCCTGGTTCAACAAGTACGTCGTCGAGAAGATCACCGAGTTCCCGCGCCTCGCGGACGCCAAGGAGATCGTCACGCGGTACACGTACGAGACGCTGCCCGACGCCGTGAACGGCGCGCTGTGGGCCAAGAACCAGTCCGAGTTCTCCCGCCCCAAGAAGCGCACCTGGGACGACTGGCGCGGCTACCCCACCGTCACCACCATCACCGGCACGACGGACGCCGCCGAGGGCACCGCCGCCGCCAAGTCGGTCACCCGCTACTTCCGCGGCATGAGTGACGACGTCCTCGCCGACGCCACCCCGGAGAAGGCGTCCGACGACGTCACCCGCGACTACGACATGACGGACGTCACCGGCACGGTCCTGGGCAAGGACCGCAAGGCGTACGCCGGCATGGTCGCCGAGTCGCTGACCTACCCCGACACCGGCGCGGCCACCGACACCGGCTGGACCGCCCGCAGCATCAACTTCCCCGACGCCCCGGTCCGGCTGGCCACCCGCAACCGCACCGACGGCCCCGACGTCGTGTCCGAACGCGTCACGCTCGGCGAGACCAGGACCATCAGCAAGGCCTCGGTCAAGGGCCCCGACGGCTCGTTCCTGCGCACGCTCACCACCCGGACCGACTACGACGCCACGTACGGCCTGCCGACCACGGTCCGCGAGTTCGGTGATGTGGCCGTCACCGGCGACGAGTCGTGCACGGCGACCTCGTACGTCCACAACACGTCCGGCGAGAACTACCTGGTCGGCCTGGTCGCCCAGACCGTCACCACCACCGGCACCACCGCCTGCACCGCCGACCTCTCCGCCGCCACCGGATCGACGCTGGTCAGCGCCTCGCGGATGTTCTACGACGGCGCCACCTCGCACACCGCCACGCCCACCAAGGGCCTGGTCTCCAAGACCGTCACGCCGACCGGCGCGGGCACCGGCTGGGAGACCGCCAACCCCGAGTCGCGCACCGAGTACGACCCGACCGGCCGCGTCGTCAAGGTCACCGACCCGACGGGCGTCGTCAACACGACCAAGTACACGCCGGACAGCGGCCAGGTCTACCGGATCGACACGGTCACCGGCAGCAAGGTCGTCGACGGCGCCGAGACCGGCTTCACCGACATCACCACCCTGGAGCCCGGCCGCGGCACCACCCTGACGTCGACCGACGCCAACAGCCGCGTCGAGTCCTACGCCTACGACCCGCTGGGCCGCGCGGTCGCAGCCTGGGACGCCACCCAGGCCACCACCGACGACCCGACCGTCCGCTACACCTACAACACGGCGTCGGACAAGCCGGTGTCCGTGGTCACCGAGTCCCTCTCGGACAACCCGGGCGCCGCCGCCGGCGACGGCACGTACAAGTCGTCCACCGCGATCTACGACGGCCTCGGCCGCGAACGCCAGACCCAGACCCCGGCGGTGGGCGGCGGCCGGCTGATCACCGACACCCTGCACAACAGTTCCGGCCAGGTCCGCTACACCCGTAACGCGTACTACATGGAGGGCGACCCGGACACCGCGCTCGTCGTCCCCGACTCCGAGTCGCTGGTCCCCAACGCCACGACGTACACGTACGACGGCCTGGGCCGCGTCCTCACGGTCACGCCGGTGCACAGCTCGTACCCGCAGACCGGCCAGAAGTTCACCAACGCCGGCAAGGACGTGCAGACCACCGACCGCCGCACCCGCTACGAGTACGGCCTCGACTTCACGATCGTCCGCCAGCCGAACGGCACCCCCGCCTCCCGCGTGTGGACGGACGCCCTGGGCCGCACCACCCGCCAGGACACCTTCACCGACACCGCGCTGACCGAGGCGGGCGCGGTCAGCACGAGCTACGCGTACGACCTCCGCGGCGACATGGTGACCAGCACCGACGACGTCGGCAACACCCGCACCTGGAAGTACGACGCGCTGGGCCGCGTCACCGACACCACCGACCCGGACGCGGGCGCCGCGCACACCGACTACGACGCGTTCGGCCGCGTCGACAAGGCGACCGACGCCCGCGGCCAGACCGTCTCGTACTCCTACGAGCGCCTGAACCGCGTCGAGCAGGTCAAGGTCACCCCGAAGGGCTCGACCACGGCGACCGTCGCCCAGACCTACGCCTACGACGGCGCGAGCGGCGGCAAGGGCCAGCTCTCCTCGTCCACCCGCATCAACGACGGCAAGGCGTACACCACCACCATCGGCGGCTACACGGCCGACTACCAGCCGACGGCGATGACCACGGCGCTGCCCCCGGGCTCCACCGCGGGCCTGACGTCGGACGGCTTCGCCACCCAGTACACGTACTCATACGCCTACAACAAGGACGGCCAGCTCGAGAAGTACACCGCCCCGGCGGCGGGCGGCCTCAGCGCCGAGGCCGTGATCACCCGCTACAACGAGGCCGGCCTGCCGACCTCGGTCTCCGGCCAGGACTGGTACGCCTCCGAGACGTCCTACTCGCCCTACGGCCAGGTGCTGCGTGCCACCGTCGGCAAGGTGGGCCGCCGCCTGTGGCAGGAGAACACCTTCGACGACTCCACCGGCGAACTCCGCACCAGCAGACTCGTCCGGGAGACCCCGACCCCCGACACGGCCGTCGTCCCCGGCAGCGAGGTCAGCAAGCGCTCCTACACCTACGACGCCTCGGGCAACGTTCTGTCGGTGGCCGACCACATGGGCACGACGACAGACCAGCAGTGCTTCACCTACGACACACTCGGCCAGTTGAAGCAGGCCTGGACCACCCCGGGCGGCGGAGCGTGCGCGGCGACGGGCAAGACGACAGCCGAACCGGTCTACCCCGACGGCACGGTCAACGTCTCGTCCAACAACGCGGGTTACTGGCAGTCGTACGACTACGACGTCCTGGGCAACCGCACGAAGAAGACGGCGTACAAGGCCGACCCCACCCTCGCGTCCGGCGTCCGCGACACGAGCGGTGACACGGTCACCGACTACGCCTACGGCACCAGCGACACGGCGAAGAACGACCAGCCGCACACCCTCACCTCGTCCACGACGACGTCGAAGCCGACGGCGACGGGCCCGACGGTCACGACCCGCTCGGAACAGTCCTACGACAGCGCGGGCAACCTCGAGAAGCGCAGCACCGGCGGCGACACCGCCCAGGCCCTCACCTGGACCTGGGACGGCAAGGTCGAGTCGGTGACGGGCTTCGGCGCGGACGGGTCGGGGGCCTGGGTGGGCACCGGCGACATGTGCCTGGACCTGGCCGGCGGCGTCCCGAACGCCGGCACCGCCGTCCAGCTCTACGTGTGCAACGGCAGCAAGGCGCAGAACTTCCGCGTCCAGGCCGCCGACACCGACAAGAACGGCACGGTCGAGGACGCCACGATCGGCGCACTCGTGGTCGGCGGCCGCTGCGCCCAGCCGAACGGCACCGCGGCGGGCGCGGCGGTCCTTGTCCAGGCGTGCGACAGCGTGGTGGCGGCACAGCGCTGGCAGACCCTGAGCACGGGCCAGATCAAGAACCTGTCGACGGGCCTGTGCCTGTCGGCCCCCGGGTCGACGATCGGCACCGACCTCACCCTGGCGGCCTGCAACTCGACCGTCGCGACCCAGTTGTGGAAGCCCGCGTCGAAGACGACGTACGTCTACGACGCGATGGGCAACCGCCTGCTGGAACGCACCAGCGCGGGCGCGGTCCTGAACCTCCCGGACACGAAGGTCTCGCTCACCACGACGGGCAGGATCCGCTACACGGAGCGCACCTACGCGGGCCTCGGCGGCCCGGCGGTGACCCGTTACCGCGAGAGCGCCAACAACACGGCCGGCGTCAGCGAGCACCTGTTCGCCCAGGCCACCGACCTGAACGGCACGCCGCTGGCCGAGGTCCGCCTCGACGCCACCATGGCGATCCGCACGGCGAAGCGGGACCCGTGGGGCGAGGACCGCGCCCCGAACCTCTCCCCGCGCTCGCACACCGGTTTCCACACGGGCGACGAGGACAACGAGACCGGCCTGACGCACATGGGCGCCCGGGAGTACGACCCGGGGACGGGCCGCTTCATCTCGGCGGACCCGGTCCTGGACGACAGCGACCCGCTCCAGGCGAACGGCTACTCCTACGCCAACAACAACCCGGTCACGCACGCGGACCCGTCGGGCCTCACCTCCTCGGCCTCCAACTTCGACGCGTCGATCGCCGCGCTGGACGCGAAGATCGCCTCGTTCCAGAAGACGCTGAACCGCTCGATCGGCGATGTGATCCTGGCGACCGGCTGGGCCGTGTTCAAGGAGTTCATCGGCTGGAACGACGTGGTCGGCTGCTTCACCCAGGGCGACCTGTGGGCCTGCGGCAGCCTGCTGATGGACGCCATCCCGTGGACGAGCGTCTTCTCCAAGGGCAAGAAGATGTGGCGTGCCTTCAAGGGCACGATGAGCGCGGTCAAGGCCTTCCGCGCCGCCAAGCGCGCCGCCGAGATCGGCATCAAGGCGGCCAAGGCCGCGAAGGCAGCCCTGATCAAGGCCAAGAAGGCCGCGGAGGCGGCAGCCGCAGAAGCCAAACGCAAGGCAAGAGAAGCGGCGAAACGAGCAGCAGAAGCAGTAAAGAAAAAGTCCCACACAGGCTCCAAGGGAGCCAGAGGCAACCCGGCCCAGGTAAAGGCCGGCAGAGGCGCCCAATCGAAGGGCTCCTCGGGCGGCGGCAAGGCCGAGAACAAGTCCGGCGGGTCGCGCGGCGGCTCGGGCAAGGAGGACTCGGGCGGTAAGACCGACGGGGACGGAGGCAGTGCCGACGCCTGCACGGTCAACAGCTTCACGCCTGAAACCCGTGTCCTGATGGCCGATGGCTCCACCAAGGCGATCAAGGACGTCAAGGCCGGCGACAAGGTGATCGCCAGCGACCCTGAAACGGGCGAGACCCAGGCGGAGGAAGTCACCACCGAGATCAAGGGCCAGGGCCTCAAGCACCTGGTCAAGGTCACCATCGACACCGACGGTAAGAAGGGCTCGAAGACCGCCGAGGTCACTGCGACCGACGGCCACCCCTTCTGGGTTCCGGAACTGCGCACCTGGATCCAGGCGACCGACCTCCGGGCGGGCGAGTGGCTCCAGACTGGTGCTGGCACCCGTGTCCAGATTTCCGCGATCAAGCGCTGGACGGCGCTGGACGCGACGGTTTACAACCTGACCGTCAGCATGCTGCACACGTACTACGTGCTGGCGGGTGCCACCTCTCTCCTTGTCCACAACTGCAAGACGGACGGGGATTTGCAGGCGGATGCGAATGCCATCCACGAGACCTGGAGGGCCAGGTACGGAGACCGTGCCTACAACGGAACGACGGTGACCACGGCCGAACTTGACGGTGAGCTGGTCTACGCGGTGAACCGAGGAAAGATTCAGCCGGACGCGGCCGCGTTGGCGGAATCCCTTGGGTACAGGAGGGTCTACGGCAAGCGGTTCACCGGTCCCAACCAGACGGATGCCGAACAGATCCTGCTCAACGCAGTCGACGCGGGCGAAGTGGGTTCGACAGGCCGTATGGCGACGTCCCGTGTGCCGTGCGGTGAGCAACGACAGAATTGTGGTGGAAGAATCGGCGGTGCCGTCTACCAAGCGATCCGAGTCGTGGGTAAGTGGGGGGCTGGTGTTGGTTAGCGAGCGGGAGGTTCGTCGTGTACTTGTGGGATCGTGAAATGCGCTCATTGCGCGAGGAGTTGCAGAACATTCAGCCCACTGGCCGACTGGCCACGGCTCTCAAAGTGATGGACTGGACCCTAGACGTCATGGGTCCCATTGAGACGGTCGAGATCCGGGACTATCTTGGCGAGGGGCTGAGGCAGGGGCACGAGGATCTCCGCGAGGGCCGAGATAAAATCACGCTCGCGGAGGACGTGCTCGATCAGTACGAGGAACTCGACGAAATCGCGGAGGAATACGGCACTTCGCAGATGCTCTCGGCGCTTCTCGCATGCAGTGATGCACCCGAAGGGCTGAGTGGAGAAGTACTGTATGGCGTTCTTGGCTTCTGCTATGAGGCAGTGCTCGACCGTGAGGATGTTCCGGTCTACAGCCTTGAGGCTGAGTTGGAGAACGCCCGGTGCCGTGAGGTCATCGAGTTCCAGAAACAGGCTGTCTCTGAGGCCCTCGGAAACTCCGGTTGATCGCTTTCGAGCTCCCGCTACCGGGCTTGCTCACATGGGGTCGTGACGGCCTTGGCCCATATGCCTGCCAGGAGGTGGGCGAGGGTGGACCGGGGCGACGGTCAGGATCCTGGTGGTGCTGTCGTTTTCGTGTCGGCGGAGGATGGCGGCGCTGATTACGATGGAGGGGCTGCCCGACCCGTCAGCCAGACCTGGCTCGACTCCGGGCTGGAACTGGCCTGGTCGGCGGCGGCCGGTGAGGAAGTGGCGGACGAGTGCGCGGAACTGCTCGACGCGCTTGGGGCCGAGAGCGACGAGGACGAGGGCTGTGAGGACGAGCCCACGTCGCGTGTCGGCTTTCACGCCGACCAGGCCATCGGGCTCGTGTGGCCGCGGTGACTCCCGTTTTGGAAGAGTTCGGGGACAGCCCACCTCTTTGCAGTGGTCCGACCTTCTGAACATGAAACAGGCCGGTGAACCCGAAACCCCGCCAGGTGATGGACGATCCCATCCCCGACGGGGTTTCTTCGTGCGTTTCTCAGGCGGACGGGTTGACGATCACCGTGGCCGAGTTGTTGCTGGTGTTCGGGTCGAAGGCGTCGGACTTGTCGGAGTGGGGGTGGACGGTGACGTGGCCCGTCGCGTCGGGGACGACCGTGTCGATGCGCAGTTGGAAGGGGAAGGCGACCTTCAGGTCCGGCTTGGCCCACGTCGGCAGGGTGCAGGCGTAGTGGCCGATGGTCGGGTCGTCGCCGGACGTCCAGGCGGTGTGGCAGGTGGCGGGCACGGACGTGGCGGTGGTGCCCGGCGGGAGGTAGTAGTCGATCACGGCGACCGGGTCGCCGGAACCGACGTTGCCGACCCAGGCCGGGCCGTGGTTGGCGAAGCGGAAGCCGGCGGTGACGGTGTCGCCGGCCGCGCCGTTCACCTTGGTGCCGTGCACGGCGAAGTCGGCGGTGTTGTCGGCGTCGACGTGGAAGGAGCGGCCGTTGTCCGAGCCGTCGAGGTCGGTGACGTCCCCGGCGGGCTGGACCTCGTAGTCGAACCGGTCGTACAACGCGTGCTCGGTGACGGCGAGTTGCAGCGGCGCGGGCAGCTCCACGGTGGCGCCGGGCGCGACGTCGGTGTCGAAGGAGCACGTCACGTACGTCATGGGCGTGTACTCGCCGCCGCTGTCCGGCCCGGTGTACGTGCACTGCGGGTAGCGGGTGACGACGTCGAGGCCGTACGTCGCCCACATCTTCACGCTGAAGCTGTGGGCGGTCTCGTTGCCGGTGTTGGTGATGGAGAAAGGCACCGTGATGCCGGCCCCGGGCGCGACGCCGGTGACGTCCTGCGGGGTGCTGAGGCCGAGGTCGGGGCCGGAGCCGACGGTGACGGACGTCTCCGCGGAGTCCTCCGGGGCGACGAGCGTGCCGTCGGGTCCGCCGGTGGCCTGCGCGGAGTACTTGATCGCACCCTGCGCCCCCACGGCCGCGCCGACGGCGGCCCGCACCTTCAACTGCACCTGCGCGTGGTAGCGCGTGGGCACGTCCCCGGTGTCGCACACGGCGACGGTGCCGGCGTCGTCCGGCGTGCAGTTGGCGGGCCAGAGCACCTCGGCGACCCCGGCGAGCCCGGAGGCGTCGACGGTCAACTGCCCGTTCGTCACGGTGAAGTTGTCGTTGTCGTGGTAGAGCCCGAGCGCCAACGACCGGTACTGCGCCGCACCGCTGTCCGGAGCGACGGTGACCGCCTGGTCGTACGGCGCCTGGATCCACAACTGATCGCTCTGCGCCGCGTCGTCGGCGAAGGCGACCCCACTCCCGAGCCCGGCGACGACCAACGCCCCCACAGCACCGGCACACGCCCCGCGACGCAGCACACGCCCGACGGAGACAGAACCCATGACATCCCCCAGATAGGAAAACAGACATAGCTCCCGGTAAGTGACCTACACCGGGCGCGAGTTGGACGACCTACGGAGAAGGAAGGTTGTAGGTGGGGGGCGTGCGGCGCGTGGTTCTTACCGTCTTCTTGATCAATTCGAGGGAGGGGCGGGTGTGGACCGTATGCCTGCCAGGAGGTGGGCGAGGGTGGTGGGGGTGGTGGTGAGGATCGTGGTGGGGGTTTCGCTCTCGCGGAGGTGGAGGGTGGTGGCGGTGGAGGTGAGTTCGAGGCAGTTGTTTCCGTCACCGAAGCCTGAGAAGGACGACTTCTGCCAGTTGTCGGGGGGCGTCGTAGCGCGCATCACAGTTCCTTGGCCAGCCTGTGGATGAAGTCACGCGAACGTTCGGGGTTCAGTGACACTGCTTCCACCCTACGGAGAAGCGTTCGAAGCGCGCTGAGTTGAGCCTCCGAGTCCAGGTAGCCCGTGCCATGGGGGGTGTCACGCAACGCGGTGTCCAGTTTGGGCACGGGACCGCCCGCGTACCCCATCGCGCTACCGGCCCCGGCGAAGCCGTCCAGGTCGAAGGGGATGACACGCACGGTGACTTGGTCCGCTTCGGAGAGTTCCAGGACGCGAGCGAGCTGAACGCGTGAAGCGGACCGGTCGCCGACCCTGATGCGCAGCGCCGACTCGTGGATCACCGCCGCGTAGGGGATCGGGGCCGGCCCCTCGATGACGATCTTGCGGTCCATCCGGTGGCGGACACGCAACTCAAGGTCGCTGCAAGGCAGTTCCGGGACCTGGTAGGAGAAGAGGGCGCGGGCGTAGCCCTCCGTCTGGAGCAGGCCTGGGATGTACAGGAACTCCACGTCGTGCCGGTAGGTGGCGTGGTGCTCCAACTCGGCCAGGTCCATGAACGACGAGGGCAGTCGGCCTTGGTACTCCTGCCACCAGCCGCGGGTCCGATCGGTCGCCATGGCCGACAGCGCATCGATGAACGCCTCGTCCTGGCAGGCGTAGTGCGCTGCCAGGCTCCGCAACCGCTTCTCGCTCACGCCGGTGAGGCCGTATTCGATCTGGTTGATCTGTGCGGAGCTCACCCCGAGCAGTGCTGCTGCTTCGCGGCCATTGAGGCCCGCAGCCTCGCGGAGCCTGCGCAGTTCGACCGCCAACCGTAGCTGACGTGCTGTTGGCTCGCGCCGCAACCCCATCGACCGCTCCTCCCAACATGCCCGTAAGCGCGACTCGTTCGGGTGTCAGGTTACGCGATCCACTTGCTCAACCTTGAATTCAAGGTCTACCGTCGGTGATGCAACGCACACGCTGCGGAAGCGCACCGCTCCGTCCTGCCAGGACGGCTGAGGCATGCCACCGCGCACAAACCCCACCCCACCTCTGGAGCTACCCCATGCCCGAAACCGCTCCCGCTCCCATTCCCGCCCTCACCCCCGCCCCCGACTCCTGGGAGTACTCCCTCTACATCCCCCACGACCCCAGAGCCGTCACCGTCTGTCGTCTCACGCTCCGTCCGATCCTCACCGTGCACGGCCTCGCCGGTCTCCTCGACACCGCCGAACTCCTCGCCTCGGAGCTGGTCACCAACGCCGTACTCCACACCAAGGGCCCCGCCTGCCTCCGCCTCCGCTTCCGGGACGGCGTCCTCCAGATCGGGGCCTGGGACGCCGACCCCGAACCCCCCGAGCCCGCACGCAAGTTGGAGGACCTCG
>NZ_FOFF01000096.1 GCF_900110755.1 Streptomyces sp. yr375 | reverse complement strand
CCTCGCGGTCGCCCCGGTCTTCGTGCAGCACAACCACCGCGTCGCCGCCCTGGTCCAGGTGATCTGCCTGGCCCTGCTGGTGTTCAGCCTGATCGAGCGCCAGGTCCGGCAGGCACTGGGCCCCACGCAGACCATGACCGGCCTATATCCGGACAACCGCCGGGTCCGGCCCACCGGCCGGATGATCCTCTACCACCTCGGCGAACTCACCCTGCGGATCGGCAACGTGACCGACCCGCCCACCGTCCAGATCACCCGCGGCGTCCAACTTCACCTCCTCGAACTCCTCGGCATCGAAGTCACCCGAACCCGCTGGCCACAGACCTGAATCGGTGACCCGCGAAGTACGGGGCTAGTTCTCGTCCAGGATCAGCGTCTCGAAGTGCTTCTGGACCACGGGCCAGTCCCACACCGTCAGCGCGTGCTCGGTGGCCAGCTTGCCCGCGGCGCGCCAGGACTCCTCGGTGGCCGTGACCTTGAGGATCCGCTCGGCCGCCTCGGCGGGGGAGCCCACCACCCAGCCCTCGGGGTAGAGGGTCCGGGCGCTGTTGGGCTTGCCCGCGTAGAACGGCCAGTCGCGGACGACGGGGACGGCGCCGCTGGCCGCGCCCTCCATCAGACCGACGTGGCAGCCCTCGCGCACCGAGGAGCTGAGGATCGTACCGAACTCGACGAGCTTGGACGGGACGTCGTCCGTCGGGCCGAGCCGGACCACCGCGCCGGACTCCTCCAGCGGGGCGAGCAGCTCCTCGAACTCGTTCAGGTACTGCCGGGTGGCCTGGCTGGTCTTCGGGTCCATGTCGCCGCCGACCAGCAGCAGCCGGTAGCGGTCGTCGTGCTTGCGGACCCGCTCCAGGACGTCCAGGGCCCACTTGGGGTCCTTGGCGACCTGGCTGATGCCGACCAGACCGAGGTTGAAGCGGGCGTCGGCCGGCTTCGCCCGGTTGAAGCCCGACATGTCCATGGCGTTGTCGATGAGGTGGAAGCGCGGCGCGTGCTCGCCGCGCAGCGTCGGCACCAGCGCGGC
The DNA here is from genome assembly GCF_900110755.1 of Streptomyces sp. yr375. Taxonomy (GTDB): domain Bacteria; phylum Actinomycetota; class Actinomycetes; order Streptomycetales; family Streptomycetaceae; genus Streptomyces. The sequence continues at coordinate 5,256 of NZ_FOFF01000096.1, read as the reverse complement.
GGTCAGGTCCTTCACGTGCGGGGCGACGAACACGAGGTCGTCGATCCGGGAGAAGTCCGTCATGTGCGGCCAGCGCGTGAACGCCTCGTAGCTGTGCAGACGCACCACGATCCGGGTGTCGCCCGGGTCGATCGCGGTGAGCATGCCGGCCGGACCCGCCGCCCACTCCAGGAAGACGGTGTCGGCCCAGTCGAGGTGGGGGCGCATCAGGCGCTCCACCTCTTCCTGGTAGTCGCTCGTGCCGTCCGCCAGGCGGTCCTTGAGCATGCGCGGGGCCGCCCAGGAGATCCGCTTCAGGTGCTTGTTCGAGGCCAGGTCGAGGTAGCGCAGCTCGACGCCGGGATGGTCGGCGAAGTGCTCCCTGATCAGGTGCAGGAAGTTGTCGTTGGCGCTCGTCGTCACCAGCAGCCGCAGCGGGCGGTCGGTGGGGGCGGGCGCGGCGGGCACCTTGCGGCCGCGGGGGCGGCTCAGCGCCTGGAACGCCTTGGAGCGGTGCAGCGGGGCCACGAAGCCCTCGGCGTCCTTGGCCAGCGGCGACGACAACTGGTCGATGTGCAGCACCCGGTGGAAGTGCAGGAACAGGGCGCGGTTGATCGCCTCGGCCGAGTCGTCGCTCTTGCCCCGGGCGTACAGCGCGTCGGCGTTGGCGAGCTGCGCCTCGACCGCCTTGCCGAGATACCGGGGGCTGATGCCCTTCTTCAGCTCCTGCATGACGCCCTCGTAGTAGAGGTCCGCCCGCAGTTGGAGATCGGGGATCTTCGCGGCGGCGTCCGCGAGGGTGAGCGCGGCACCGCTGGTGCGGCCCGCCCACTGCATGCCCTCGGCGACATACCGCGAGGTCGCGGCGCGCACCCTTATGGGCATGCCGGGCGCGGTCACCGCCGAGCGCCACAGCCGGGCGCCGACGCCGGACCGCATCAGCGGCCGGGGCGTCGCCGTCCGCACCAGTTGCGCGGGCAGGCGGTCGACGCTGCGCTTCACGTCACGGGTGATCGCGTGCAGCGGCGGCAGGACGGAGGAACGGCGGACCGTGGTCCCGCCCTGCGCCTTCAGCTCCTCGACGGCCTTCAGCGCGGGCGCGAGCCCGAACTTGGCCGGCGCGGAGCGGTTGTACTCGGCGAGCCGCCACACCGTGTACACGGTGGCCACGTCCAGGGCGACGAGCACATCGGCCTTGCGGCCGTGCGAGCGCAGCCAGGAGTCGCCCTTGATCTGCGTCCAGTTGCGCAGGCCGCGCGGGGCCTTGCCGAGCCGGCGGCGGACCGCTTGGCTGCGGTGCTTGAGGGTGCGCGGCAGTTGGTGCGCACTGGCCAGCCCGACCTGGGCGAGTTCCTCGGGGAGACCCTCGGCCTCCAGGTCGAACATGCCCGCCAGATGCACGCGCGCGCCCTGGGCGTTGAACTTGCGTACCGCGTCGGCGAGGACGCCGAGCTGCGGCCGGACATACGCCACGAGCAGGACTTCGGTCACTTGGCGAGCTCCTCGACAAGGTTCTTGACGGCGACGGACATCAGCGCCTCACGAGTGAACTGGTCGGCGTGGGCCATCGCCTCGGCGTGCTCCTCGTCGGTCGTCTCCACCGCCATGTGGGCGGCCTTGATGAACGACTCGGTCAGGCCCGCCTCGTCGATGCCGGGGGCGCCCGTCCACAGCGGATGGCCGCGCAGCACGTTGGAGGCGTCGTGCTCGGCGGCGTGCGCCGACACGATGGGCAGGCCGGTCGCCATGTACTCGTACACCTTGCCCGAGGTGACGAAGCGGCCGCCGATGAGGATCAGCACCATGGCGTCCCAGCTCGCGTAGATCGAGGAGACCTCGGCCTTGGCGGCGGGACCGCCGAAGACGACGCCGTCGACCTCGGCCTCCTTGAAGACCTCGGCGTGCCGGTTCGCGCCGCGGGTGGCGCCGTTGCCGAGGTGGCCGCGCAGCTCGAAGCGCGCGTTCGCCAGCAGCGGCTCCTTCGCACGGGCGGCCCGCCAGGCGTTCAGCACCGTCTCCAGGTGCGGGACGGTGAAGTTGACCGTGCCGAGGTAGCCGAAGACCAGCCCGGCGTCGGGGTCCGGGTTGTGCGCCCGGCCCGGCGAGCTGTCCGCGTCGTACCCGTTGCGCACGACGTGCACGCGGCTCGCGAAGTCCGGGTAGCGCTTGCGGTAGTGCTCGGCGATGGGGTCGTTGACGACCCACAGCGACACCGCGTTGTCGAGGATCTTCTGCTCCCAGCGACCCTCGGAGGAGTCGCGGGCGAAGGCCTCGACGCCGTCGATGACATCGATGGACCAGCCGTCGCGGAAGTCCACCGCGTACGGCACCTTCGCCTCCTCCCACAGCTTCCAGGCCGCGGCGAGGTTCACGTACGGCACGCAACTGGCGAGCAGCAGGTCCGCCGGGTGCTCCCGGTGGATGCGCAGCACGGCCTGCTCCAGGTCGTCGCGCCACTCGCCGAAGTTCGGCTCCGGGAACGTCTCGGTGTGGCGGCGGCGGAGCCTCGCGACCCAGCCGTTGGGGTCCAGGGCACGCGCCTCGTCGAAGAGGCGGATGTCCGTCTCGAGGTCCTCGCGGGCGAGCGGCAGCTCGACGATCTTGACCTGGGGGTCGACCTGCTCCAGCAGGGAGAGGTCGATGCCGGAGTCGAGTTCCCAGGACTCCCGGGCGATGTTGACGACCGTGACGTCCCAGCCGGCCTTCACGAACTGGTTGGCGGTCTCGCGCATCCGGTACGTGGAGCTCTTGGCGGCGGGCGGGAAGCCGATGGCGAGGTAGATGACGTGCGGTCGCTTGCCTTCCGCAGGCGGCCCGGACGGGGGAGACGATGACATAGCGGTTGACGCTAGCACGCTGACATGCGCGGATCGTGGCTCCGTGCGGCCGCCCACAGGCGGCCGCCGACGGCCCCGGTTCCCCTGCTCATGTCAGGCGGGCCGGCTGCCCCCCTTCCATTCCTCCATGAGACGGACGACGTTGTGCGCCGCGCGGCCGTCGCCGTACGGCGTGCCGGGGTCGTCGGTCGGCACGGCACGGGTCACGGTCTCGGCCCACTCCTGGGGCGACAGCGTGTGCGGGTCGGGTACGAGGACGTTCCAACCGGTGTGAACGGTTTCCACCCACTCGGTCTCCGGGCGGATGGTGGTGCAGATGCGCTCCAGCAGGAACGCCTCCTTCTGCAGACCGCCGGAGTCCGTCACCACGCCGACCGAGGCCAGCACGGCGGCGACCAGGCTCGCGTACGGCAGCGGGCGGCACACGTGCAGGTTGCCCTGGGCCAGGTCGATGCCGTGCTCCTGGGCGCGGGCGACCAGCCGCGGGTGGGCGGCGAGCGCCACCGGCACCGGCAGCTTGGCGAGCGAGTCGACGATTCGGGCGAGCCGCTCGGGGTCGTCGGTGTTGTCCGGGCGGTGCAGGGTCGCCAGCAGGAACGGCTTCGCCGGGTCGATGCCCTCGGGCAGCTCGGGCGCGGCGAACTCGCCGGCCCGGACCTGGTCGCGGATGCGCAGGCAGATGTCGACCATCACGTCACCGGCCAGCCGGGTGCGGTCGGCGAGGCCCTCGCTGGCGAGGTGGCGCACGGCCTCCTCGGTGGGCGCGAGCAGCAGGTCGGCGCTGTGGTCGGTGAGGACGCGGTTGTGCTCCTCCGGCATCCGCCGGTTGAAGGAGCGCAGGCCCGCCTCCAGGTGCGCGACCGGCAGGTGCATCTTCACCGCGGACAGCGCGCCGGCGATCGTGGAGTTGGTGTCGCCGTACACGAGCACCCAGTCGGGCTGCTCACGCTCGAGGACCGGGTCGAGCGCGGAGAGGACGGCGCCGGTCTGCACGCCGTGGCTGCCGGAGCCGACACCCAGGTGGACGTCGGGGTCCGGGATGCCGAGTCCCGAGAAGAAGACGTCGGAGAGGTCGGCGTCGTAGTGCTGCCCGGTGTGCACGATGACGTGCTCGTGCTCGGTCTCGGCGAAGGCCGCCGCGATGGGCGCGAGCTTCACCAACTGAGGACGGGCACCGACGATGCTGATGACTTTCACAGAGCACTCTTCTTCTGGGGGCGGCGGGCTGCTTGGTAAGACGGCTGCGGCGACTGCGGGAAAAGAATGGACAAGGAAATGGTAGGCAGAGCGTTGGACGCACCAGGTCCGCGCGGGGTTGCCCCAGGGCGAGCGCGTCGTGTCCATGCCGTGGTCAGCACCCGGCTTCCGGGTTTCGACTCGCTCGGGTAACGATTTCGTGAACCTTGTGCCTGCAAGTGGAGAAAAGGGTTCAACCCGGACAGTCCCGTAAGGGGTGCTGCTTGGCTGTCACAGGGCGCGCTCGGTGAGCACCCCGTCCTTCTCCTCGTAGAGGGAGCCGGTCTGCGGGCACTCCCACACCCCCGGCTCGCCGTCGCGTTCGACCAGCCGCACGCCGACGTGTCCGACCCAGCCGACCCGACGGGCCGGCACGCCCACGACCAGCGCGAAGTCCGGCACGTCCTTGGTGACGACGGCGCCCGCGGCGACCATCGCCCAACGGCCGATGGTGATCGGCGCGACACACACCGAGCGGGCCCCGATGGACGCCCCGTCGGAGATCTTCACGCCGACGGCCTCCCAGTCGCCGCCGCGCTTCTGCTTGCCCTCGGGGTCCACGGAACGCGGGTTGTGGTCGTTGGTGAGGACCACGGCGGGGCCGATGAAGACACCGTCACCGAGCTCGGCGGGCTCGTAGACGAGCGCGTAGTTCTGCAGCTTGCAGTTGTCGCCCATCCGCACCCCGGAGCCGACGTACGCGCCCCGCCCGACCACACAGCCCTCGCCGAGCCGCGCGCCTTCCCGGATCTGCGCGAGGTCCCACACACTGCTCCCGGCGCCGATCTCGGCACTCGCGTCGACCTGCGCACTGGGCTGGACCCTGTAGTTCACTTCTCCGCCTTCCGGTGTCTGGCTACGCCTGGCGAGCATACGGGGGAGGGGCCGCCGGCCTGACGCCCGGCGACCCCTGCCCGCGAAACGGCTGTGCTCAGTGCCCGTTCCGTGCCCGTTCAGTGCCCGTCTGTGGTGACCTGGTTGGCCGGAATCCAGTACCCGGCGAACTCCTCCGTGGTGATCCGCACCATCTGCCGCCCGTTCACGACCGCCCTGCGGTCGAACTGGAGCGTGCGCGGCTCGGTGTACTTCAGCGTCTTGAGCGTGCCGGCGACGCCGTTGGTGAAGAAATCAGTTCCTTCCATCAGGCTGCTGAGCCGAACCGGGGTCCCTCCGCGGTTTCGGAGGAACCCCGTGAGGCATGGCG
>NZ_FOFF01000007.1 GCF_900110755.1 Streptomyces sp. yr375 | reverse complement strand
CACCGGCGCCGTACTGGGCAACCTGATGATCCGCCGGGAAGGCAAGGTCCGCGTCGCCCTCACCGGCGGCGAGACCGAGGGCATGGACCTCTCCAAGATGTTCCCCGGCGCCCGCGGACTGCGCGTCGACCAGGCCCCCTACAAGGGCGCCGGGTTCATGGGCACCCCCGAGTCACCGGCCGGCCTGTTCAAGGCCTGGCGGATCCTCCCCAACCAGATCACCGAGATCACCGCCGCCACCTCCGACCTGCACCCCACCCTCGACCCGGTGTCCGCCAAGGCGGCCGGACCCGCGTATGCCCGGCGGTGGGACACGGAACGCACCGCATGGATGCACGACCAGCCCGACACCGACGGCGGCGAGTCCGCAGACGGTCCGGCCGGGGGCGGGCTGAACCTCTCCGCCCTACGCGGCGTACCGCCGCGGCCGGGGTCGGCGGAAGACGAACTCGCCCGCCGCTTCCGCGAGCAGATCGACGCCGAATTCGGCACGGCGACCGACCCCCACACCCCCGACACCGCCCAGCCGGCCGCCACCGGCGGGCTGAACCTGTCCGCGCTGCGGGGCGAGCACGACAGCCCCGCGCAGCGCGCCGCACTCGCCGCATTGCTCGCCGCCGGACCCGACGGGACCGGGGCGTCGGCGATCGCCCGCGCGCTCGCCGGCGAGCACGGCACGACCCGTCAGACGGTCGTGGGCTGGCTGAAGGAATGGGCGAACGACGGCACCGCGGTGCGCGTCGGGGAGGGCACCAAAACCCGCTACGTCCACGCCTCCCACACCCCCGGACAGCCCCCGCAGGACTGACCAGCGCCTGCTTGTCGACAGAACGCCGACCACGCGCGCCTCACGCGATTCGAGCTTGAAAAGCGTCTCTGACCTGGGAGGCGACAAGCGACAAGACAAGCGACAAGACAAGACAAGCGACAAGCCGCACGACAAGAGAGACGACAAGTCACGCGACAAGCACACCACCCACCCCGCACGGGCCCGCACCCTCTTCGGCGCGGGCCCGCTGCCCGCCCGAAGGAGCCCCCGTGAACCAGCCCGACCCGCCCGGCCGCATCGCCCCGCACATCCCCGCCGACGTCTACCACCGCGCACAAGCCACCGGGCAACCGGTCGTCATCGTCACCAACGACACCACTGCCAACGGCTTCTCGTGGCAGCGCCTGCTGTACCCGTTCGCGATCGCCGGCGCCGCCGTCTTAGGCGGCTGGGGACTGGTCGCCGCCCTCTGCTACCTCCTCGACTTCGCCGCCCACACCGCCACCGTCATCGCCGGCGCCGCCGGACCCATCGGCGTCGGCGGCATCACCCTCAAACTCGCCCGCACCAAGAACCACTAGCTACGCCAAGGGCGACCCTCCATTCCGGCAAGAAGTCGGGGTCGCCCTTGTCCACCTGCCACCAACTGACATGTGGAGGTCATCCAGCATGACGCAACCCACCCCCATCGGGCGAGCCCTCGCCTTACTCTCCCGGATCGAGCCCCTTCGGGTGCTCGACGCCTACTCCTGCATCGGCGGCGGCACCGAGGGCTACCGACGCTCCTTCAGGAACTGCCACATCACCGGCGTGGACAAGGAAGCCCAACCCGACTACTGCGGCGACGCCTTCCACCAGGGCGACGCGGTCGATTACATCCGCGAGCACGGGCACGAGTTCGACTTCATCCACGCGTCTCCACCGTGCCAGGGCGAGGGCGCCCCGACCAAGGGCACGAACGCCGCCCGCAACGCGGCGATCGGGCGCACCTACCCCCGCCTCATCGCCCCGACCCGCGCCGCGTTGGAGGCGACGGGGCGGCCGTACGTGATCGAGAACGTGGCCGGCTCCGACGTGCGCAAGGACGTCCGTCTGTGCGGCGAGATGTTCGGGCTCCAGGTGCTCATGCACCGCTACTTCGAACTCGGACGCTGGACCACCCCGCAACCGGCCCACCCCCGGCATCGGGGCAGGGTGCGCGGCTGGCGGCACGGCGAATTCCACGACGGGCCGTACGTCGCCGCGTACGGCAAGGGCGGCGGCAAGGCCACCGTCGACGAGATCCGCGAGGCCAAGCGGATCGACTGGTCGACCGATCACCTTCGGCTGCGGGAGGCGCTCCCGCCCGCCTACACCGAGTGGATCGGTGCTGCGTTCCTCGGCACCCTCGCCGCCGAGTTGGAGGTGGCTGCATGACCGCCGCCCCCTCGCCACTGCACATCGCGCTGTCCCTCGCCGCCCACGGTGTCCCGCCCCTGCCCCTGCGCGCCGGGAAGGTGCCGTTCGGCAACTGCCCCGCCTGCGCCAAGAACGCGTGCGGCGGCCGGCCGAACATGAAGAGCGCCGGTCCCTGCCTCTGCCCCGACGTCTGCCATGCCTGGGCCGCAGCCACCACCGACACCCGCATCCTCACCTCCCCCGCGTGGGAGGCGGCATGGCGTCGGGCCGTCGCGGTCGCCTACCACCCCGGTGGTGCCGGGGTGACCGTGGTCGACCTCGACACCCCCAACGCCGTCGCGTGGGCCAGGGAGACCCTGCCCGCCACCCGGACCGTGCCCACCACGCGCGGCGAGCACTGGATCTACCGGGGCGTGATGCGGTCGGCGAACGCGGTGCGGCCCGGGGTCGACGTCAAGTCGCTCATGCAGTACGCCCGCTGGCTCGGTCCCGGCACCGGCCGCATGACCGCACTGTCGCCCGCCGTGCGCGCCCTGGTCGTGAAGGAAGACACCAACCCCGCCCCGGCAGGCTTGGCCTCTTCTTCCGTCCCGGCCCGCGCCCCGTGGAGCCGCAGCGTGGCCACCGGATGCCGGCACACCGAGCGCTACGTCCGTACCGGCCTTGAACGCGGCCTCACCCTCGTATCCGCCCGCACCGAATCCGGCGCAGGCTCACAGGCCTTCGGCGTCGCCCGCTTCCTCGCCGCCCAGCACGCCCAGTGCCCCGGCCCGTGCGCGCTGGACGTGATCGGGGAGGAGATCGTGGCCGCCGCCGTCGCCGTGGGCGTCCCGGAGGACTACGCCCGCCGCGCGGTCACCAACGGCCTCAACACCGGCCGGGGAGCGGCAGCATGACCGCACAGCCGCTCGCCCCCGGCAACCGTCCGCATGCCGCAGTACCGGCCGGACAGCAGACGGCCGTGGGCGCGAGGGTCGCCGCCCGGCAGGGCGTCCTTTCTGCACGTCGCTCGGAGCCGCGCCCGGACGACGGGCGTCGCCCCGTGGCCTGGCTGCACATCATGGCGCCGCCGGACTGGTCCGTGACGCCGTCCGCGCGTTCCTGGTGCCTGTGCGGCTACGACCGTCACGCCGTGGGCCGCGCCGCCGTCGCCCGCCTCGTGGAAGACCACACCGCGCACAGTGCCGCCTGCCCCCGCATCGCCCGCACGCTGGAAGGAAGGACGGCCGCATGACCGCGAACGACGTGAGCCCCGACCTGTGGGAAGGGTTCGACCTGACCGCCGAGGACATCGCCGGACCCGTCTGGGACGAACCGGTCCCCCTCAAGTCCCGCCCCGCGCTCCCCCCGTTCCCCGTCGATGCCCTGCCCGGCTGGCTCGCCGGCATGGTGCGCGGGGTCGCCGAGGAGACCCAGACTCCGACGGATCTCGCCGGGTGTCTCGCGCTCGCCGTCCTCGCCACCGCTGCTGGCGGGCGGGTGAAGGTGTGCGTGCGCGGGCACTGGCGTGAGCCGGTCAACATCTACACCGCCGTCGCCCTGCCCCCCGGCAACCGCAAGAGCGCCGTGTTCGACCTCATGGTCAGCCCCCTGCTCGCCGCAGAGAAAGCCCTGATCGAGCTGTCCGGGCCCGTACGGGCGGAAGCGGAAACAATGGTCCGCCTGGCCAAGGCCGCGGCCGACAAGGCCGCGGGCAAAGCCGCAGCCGCCGAGCCCGACCAGCGCGCCGCGCTCACCGCCGAAGCCGTCGAACTCGCCCAAGCCGTCGACGAGATGAGCGTTCCAGCCGTGCCGCAACTCGTCGCGGACGACGTGACCCCGGAGAACATCGGGACCCTGCTCGACCAGCAGGGCGGACGGATCGCCTGCCTGAGCGCCGAGGGCGAACTGTTCGACATCATCGCCGGCCGCTACAGCGGCAAGCCCAACATGGGCATGTTCCTCAAAGGCCACGCCGGCGACATGGTCCGCGTCAACCGTCAGGGCCGTGAAGCCCAGCACGTCGACGCCCCCGCCGTCACCATCGGCCTCGCGGTCCAGCCGGAAGTCCTCGACGCGCTCTCCCGCATCGACGGAGCCGACGGCCGCGGCCTCCTCGCCCGCTTCCTCTACTCCAAGCCCCTGTCCCTGGTCGGGCGCCGCAACCTCACCCCGGAACTCCTCGACGAGCAGGTGACCGCCGCCTACGGCCGGCGCCTGAGCGGCCTCACCCTCGCCCTGGCCGACTGGACCGATCCCGCGCTGCTCCAGCTCACCCCCGAAGCCGATGCGGTCCTGCTCGCCTTCCAGAAGGTCACCGAGTCCCGTCTCGGCCCGGACGGCAGCTACGCCCCGATCGTGAAATGGGCGTCCAAACGGGACGGAGCCGTGGCCCGCATCGCCGGACTGCTGCACCTCGCGGCTCACCTCGAGGACGGGTGGCACAAGCCGATCGAGGCCGCCACCATGGCCGCCGCAACCGAGCTGGGCGACTACTTCACCGCGCACGCCCTGGACGTGTTCGACACCATGAGCGCCGACCCCGCCCACGACGCCGCCCTCACCGTCCTCGCCCAGCTCGTCACCAGCGGCACGACGCAGTTCACCAAGCGGGAGCTCTTCCGCATGCTGCGGCGGGCGGACTTCCCCGCCATCGGCGACCTCGACCCCGCCCTGACCCTGCTCGAAGAACACGGCTGGATCCGGCAGGTCCCCCCGCCCCCGCGCACCGGCCGCGGCGGCCGGCCCCCCTCCCCCCGCTACGAAACCCACCCCCGCATCCCCCGCAGCGCCTGACACAACCCCCAACCCGCTGACACAACTGACAGAACCCCCACCGCAAGCCGCTGACCTGCACAAACAAGCACCATCGCGCTTGTGACAGAACCTGGTTAAAACTCGACAGAACTCCCGACCCGCGTCGAGAGCCTCCATGACAGAACCCCGCCCGCCGAGGTTCTGTCAGGTTTTAATTCAGTTCTGTCAAAGATCACGAACCCCTCGAAACCGCAGGTCAGCGGCCTAGCGGCGAGGTTCTGTCAGTTCTGTCAGCAGATTGCCCGCCCACGACCTCTCCCAAGAGCCCTCCCCGGAGGTACGCCCCGTTGAGTACCGCCATCGCGCCGCCCACCGACCAACTGCTCTACACCCCGGAAGAAGCCGCAACGGTTCTCCGCTTCGGCCGTTCGACCGTCTACGAGTTGATGGCCGAAGGGTCCCTGATCTACGTCAAACGGGGCCGCTCCCGTCGTATCCGACGACGCGACCTCGAGGCATACGTCGACGCCCTCGAACCCGTCGCCGCCTGACCAACACCTACCGCCCCACACGGCCCCGGACTTCGGTCCGGGGCCGCTCTGCTGCACAGAGGAGCTCATGAGCCCCCGCCCCAAGAAGCTGAACATGGAATCGTCCGTCTACGAGGGCAGTGACGGTTGGTGGCACGGCCGCGTCACGATGGGCGTCAAGAACGACGGTAGCGCCGACCGGCGTCATCGCCGCGCCAGGACGGAACCCGAAGTACGGCGCAAGGTACGCGACTTGGAGAACCAGCGCGACAAGGGACGCGCCCCAAAGGCCGGCCGCAAGCCGACCGTGGGTCAGTGGATGACCACATACCTCACCGATATCGCGAGCCTGAAGCTCAAGCCGCGTTCCCTGGATGACTACTGGTCCAAGACCCGCAACGACATCATCCCCGGCATCGGGAAGCACCGGCTGGACAAGCTCCAACCGGAGCACTTGGAACGCATGTACCGCGTCATGCTCAATGAGGGGCACGCCCCCTCCCACGTGCTCAAAGTGCACCGCATCCTGTCCCGCGCCCTGAAAATCGCCCACCGCCGCCGCATCATCGGCGAGAACGTGGCCACGCTCGTGGACCCTCCGACGGTCGACGAGACGGAGGCGAACCCGTTCACGACCGAGGAGGCAAAGGCGTTCCTCAAAGCAGCCGCAAAGCGACCGACCTTCATGCGTTGGTGCGTCGGTGTCGGCATGGGCTTCCGCCAGGGCGAGACCCTGGGGTTGAGGTGGCCATACGTCGACTTCGACAACGAACTGTTCCACCCACAGTGGCAGATTCAGCGGCTCACGTGGCGTCACGGCTGCAAGGACCCGCGCGCCTGCGGCGAGCGGCTTCACCGCTTCAACCTGTGCCCGCCGGGCTGCAAGACGCACACGAACTACAAGCGCGGGTGCCCCAAGCCGTGCCCGAAGGACTGCACCCGGCACGCGAGCGTGTGCCCCGAGCGCAAAGGCGGAGGTCTGGTCTTCACCCGTCCCAAGACGAAGAAGAGCCGGAACGAGGTGCCCATCCCGCCACCGTTCATCCCCTACCTGCACGAGCACAAGGCACAGCAAGAGGGGCTGCGGGCGGAAGCCGGTGACGAGTGGCAGGAGCACAAACTCGTCTTCACCCGGCCGGACGGACGTCCGCTCGACCCCCGACAGGACTGGGAGGAGTTCAAGGAGCTGTTGGCGGAGGCTGGCATCGACGACCGCCGCCTGTACGACGGAAGCCGCCACACCGCCGGCACGATCCTCAACGAACTCGGGGTGGACATGCCCACGATCATGGAGATCCTTCGGCACACCCAGATCAGTCAGACCCGCCGATACGTGAAGGGAAGGTCGCACCTCTCCAAGGACGCCATGCGCCGCATGGGAGACACCTTCATGCCTGGCCCGGAACCCTCGGTTGAGACCACAATTGAGACCACGGACAGCCGCACGGCCCGCGCCCGCCGTCGCCGACGCATCCGATAAAAGCAAAAGCCCCAGGTCACGGCGAGTGAGTCCTGAGGCTTCTACAGAGCCGCCTTCGGGATTCGAACCCGAGACCTACGCATTACGAGTGCGTTGCTCTGGCCATCTGAGCTAAGGCGGCGCGCTGTCCGCACCATGGTGCGATCAGCAACGTCGGTAAGTCTACACAGTTTCCGAGGGTGCTCCGAACCACCCCTGGACCACCCCTGGACCGGCTCTGGACCGGGCCTGGACCTGCCCTGCACCGCCCATCGAACGCCCCTGGTCGCCCGCGGCAGCACCCCCGCAGGCACCCCCGCAGGCACTCCCGACGGCACCCGCGGAGGCACTCCCGGCGGCGACCCGTCCGAGGGTGGACCAAGGGCGGGCCAAGGGTCGCCCATAGGCACCCGTAAACCTATGAGCAGCGTTTCTTCGAAGTGGGAGGCGTGCCTCGGAGGAGGTAGGTGTTGATCGTGGAGTCGATGCAGGCGCTGCCGCGGCCGTAGGCGGTGTGGCCGTCGCCGACGTAGGTGAGGAGGCGGCCCGAGGCCAGTTGGGCGGCGAGGGACTGGGCCCAGCGGTAGGGCGTCGCCGGGTCGCGGGTGGTGCCGACGACGACGATCGGGGCGGCGCCCTTCGCCTCGATGCGGTGCGGCTCGCCGGTGGGCTTCACCGGCCAGTACGCGCAGCTCAGGGAGGCCCAGGCGAGGCCCTCGCCGAAGACCGGGGACGCCTTCTCGAAGGACGGCAGCGCCTTTTCCACCTGGTCGGGGCGGGTGAACGCGGCGGGGAGGTCCAGGCAGTTCACGGCGGCGTTGGCGGCCATCAGGTTGGCGTAGCGGCCGTCGGCGTCGCGCTCGTAGTAGCTGTCGGAGAGGACGAGCAGGCCCGCGCCGTCGTTCTCCTTCATCGCCGAGGTCAGCGACTCGCGCAACTGCGCCCATGTGCTCTCGTCGTACATCGCGGCGATCACGCCGGTGGTGGCGAGGGCCTCGCCGAGCCTGCGGCCGTCCGGGTCGCCGGTGGGGATCGGGTGCGCGTCGAGCTTGCGGAAGAAGGCCTTGAGGTTCTCGCCGACCTTGGCGGGCGTGGTGCCCTTGCCGCCGAGCGGGCAGTCGGGCTGCCGTACGCAGTCCTTCGCGAAGGACTGGAACGCCGTCTCGAACCCCGCCGTCTGGTCCAGGTTCAACTGCCGGGCGGGCAGCGACGGGTCCATCGCGCCGTCCAGGACGAGCCGGCCGACCCGCTCCGGGAACAGGCCCGCGTACGTCGCCCCGAGGAACGTCCCGTACGACGCCCCCACGTACGTCAGCTTCGCGTCGCCCAGGACCGCGCGCAGGATGTCCATGTCGCGGGCCGCCTCCACGGTGGAGACGTGCCGCAGCAGCCGCGGCTCGTGCGCGCCGCACCCTTCCGCGAACTCCTTGTACGCGTCGACGAGTTCGCCGGTCTCGCGCGGGTCGTCGGGGGTGGTGTCCGTCTGCGTGTACGCGTCCATCGCGCGCCCGCCCAGGCACTCCACGGGCTCGCTGCGGGCCACGCCGCGCGGGTCGACGGCGACCATGTCGTAGCGGGCGCGGACCTCGGCGGGGTACCCGATGCCGGCGTACTGCTGGAGGTAGCCGACCGCCGAGCCGCCCGGTCCGCCCGGGTTCACCAGCAGCGAGCCGAGCCGCTTGCCCCGGCCCGTCGCCTTCTTGCGGGCGACCGCGAGCCGGACGTCGCCCGCGCCCGGCTGGGCATAGTCGAGCGGCGCCTTCATCGTGGCGCACTCGAAGCCGGGGACCCCGCAGCTACGCCAGCTCAACTTCTGCCCGTAGTACGGCGACAGCGCCGACGGCGTGGCCCGCGGCAGCGCGACGAGCGCCGCCACCGCCGTCGAACCGGCGGAACTCGTCGACCCCGCCGCCGAGCAGCCGGACACGAGCAGCGCGGCGAGGGAGAGCAGGGTGACGCCGGTACGGAGCCTGCGGGGGGAGCACCTCATGTACATCCATCGAGCGTAACTCTGCGCGACGGCGCACATGCCTTACGTACGCAAACCGCCACGGACGAGTGACCCCGTCAACCCCGGCCGACCGTCACCCACCCCAGGGAGACGCCCCGCCACCGACGTCACCCCGCTCGCAGCGCCATCGTCATCGCCTCCACCGCCAGCAGCGGAGCCACATTGCGGTCGAGGGACTGTCTGCACGCGGCGATGGCCTCGATGCGGCGGAGGGTGCTCTCCGGTCTGCTGCCGCGGGCGAGCCGCTCCAACGCGTCCTCGGCGTCCGCGTTGGCGATCGCGACGCGCGAGCCGAGCTGGAGGGCGAGGACGTCGCGGTAGAAGGCGGTCAGGTCGGTGAGCGCGAGGTCGAGGCTGTCGCGCTGCGTGCGCGTCCTGCGGCGCTTCTGCTTGTCCTCGAGGTCCTTCATCACGCCCGCCGTGCCGCGCGGCATCCGGCCGCCCTGGGACGCGCCCATCGCCGCCTTCAGCTCCTCGGTCTCCTTGCCGTCCATCTCCTCCGCGAGCTGCTTGGCGTCTTCGGTGGCCGCGTCGACCAGCTCCTGGGCGGCTCTGAGGCAGCCGCCGATGTCGTCGACGCGCAGGGGCAGTTTCAGCACGGCCGCGCGGCGCTGGCGGGCGGCGGGGTCGGTGGCCAGACGCCGGGCCCGGTCGACGTGGCCCTGCGTGGCCCGGGCGGCGGCCGCGGCCACGGCCGGCTCGATGCCCTCGCGCCGTACGAGCATGTCGGCGACGGCGTCGACGGAGGGCGTGCGCAGGTTCAGATGGCGGCAGCGGGAGCGGATGGTGGGCAGCACGTCCTCCAGGGAGGGTGCGCAGAGCAGCCAGACCGTGCGCGGGGCGGGCTCTTCGACCGCCTTCAGGACGGCGTTGGCGGACTTCTCGTTCAGCCGCTCGGCGTCCTCCACGAGGATGACCTGCCAGCGGCCCGTGGCGGGCGAGGTGTACGACTTGCGGACGGTGTCGCGCATGTCCTCGGCGAGGATCTGCGAGCCGACGGCGGCGACGGTGCTGACGTCCGCGTGGGTGCCGATGAGCGCCGTATGGCAGCCGTCGCAGAAACCGCAGCCGGGGGCGCCGCCGAGTGCCCGGTCCGGGCTCACGCACTGCAGCGCGGCGGCGAACGCCCGCGCCACCTGGGCGCGGCCGGCGCCGGGCGGGCCCGTGAACAGCCAGGCGTGCGTCATCTTCGACGCCTCGGGCGGCGGCGTGCCGGAGGTGACCGCGGTGACGAGCGCGTCGGCGTCCCGGGCGGCGGCGGCCAACTGCTCGCTCACCCTCTCCTGCCCGACGAGGTCGTCCCACACGGTCATCCGTCACACCGCCCTTTCGCCGTCGTCATCGCCTTCGCCGTCGCCATCGCCGTCGTCATCGGCGTCACCGTGACCGTCGCCTGCGTCTTCGTCATCGCCTTCGCGATCGCCTGCGTCTTCGTCCCGTTTCGCGTCGCGGATCCCATTGTGCGGGGCGCCACTGACAATCGGGCGACGGTCCGGGCCGCGGGCCGCAGAACGATGCTCAGCGCCGTCGGCCACCGCCCCGGCCGCCGCCGCGGCCCTCGTCGTACCCGTCCTCGTCCCGGTGCGGTCCCAGCAGTTCGTCCGCCAGGGAGGGCAGGTCGTCGAGCGGGGTCTCCTCGGCCCAGTCCGAACGGGGCCGCTGCCGGGGCGCGCCCTGCTCGTCGACCTGCGGCAGCTCACGCGTGCGCTCGCTCTGCTCGTCGCGGAAGTAGCCCGGCGGCACCCGGTCCGAGGGGTTCCCGCCCCGCACCGGAGGCAGTACGGCCGTCTCCTCCTCGGGGCTCTCCTCGCGCACCGGAGGCAGCACCGCCGTGTCGTCCGCGGCACCCGGCGGCACCGACGGCTGCGGCAGTTCGGCCGTCACCTCGCCGTCGGCTCCCCCGGCGGAGCCCGCGGGCTTGCCGGACGTCCGAGAGGACGGCGGCTGCGGCTGCGACTGCGTGGGTTCCTTGTCCATCCGGATCCGCGGCAGCACCGCCGTCTCGTCCACCGAGCCGCCCGGCGTGTTCGTCTTCCTCGGATCCACCACCGGCGTCGGCACGGTCACCGCCTCCGGCGGGGGCGTGGGGCGCGGCGGCTTCGGGCCGACCTGTGCCGCCGCCGCGGCCTGCTCCGCCGCGCGGCGGGCCGCCTCGGCACGCAGCAGCGCCTCCTCGGCCTTGCGCTGCTTCTCCACGCGCAGCGCCTCGGCCTCGGCGCGCAGCCGGGCCTCCTCCGCGGCCTGCTTGCGGCGCCGCTCCTCCTCCGCCTTACGGCGGACCTCCTCCTCGGCGCGTGCCTTCTCCTCCGCGAGGAGCCGGACCCGCTCCTCCTCGGCACGCCTGCGGGCCTCCTCGGCGCGCAGCCGGGCCTCCTCGGCCTGCCGTTCGGCCTCGCGCCGCTGCGCCTCCTCCAGCTCGCGCCGCTTGCGCTCCTCCTCCTCGGCGCGCAGCTTGGCGAGCTGCTCCTGACGCTCGCGCTCCAGGCGCTCCTCCTCGGCCTTGCGCGCGGCCTCTTCCTCGGCCTTGCGGCGGGCGTCCTCCTCGGCCTTCCTGCGCGCCTCCTCCTGGGCCTTGATCTCGGCCTCGGACAGGGGCAGCAGTTGGTCGAGGCGGTGCCGGACGACGGCCGTGACGGCCTCGGGCTCCTGGGCCGCGTCGACCACCAGGTAGCGGCCCGGGTCGGCGGCGGCCAGCGTGAGGAAACCGGAGCGCACGCGCGCGTGGAACTCCGCGGGCTCCGACTCCAGCCGGTCCGGGGCCTCCGTGAAGCGCTCGCGGGCGGCCTCCGGGGACACGTCCAGCAGGACGGTCAGATGCGGCACCAGGCCGTTCGTCGCCCAGCGCGAGATCCGCGCGATCTCGGTCGGGGACAGGTCGCGGCCGGCGCCCTGGTAGGCCACGGACGAGTCGACGTACCGGTCGGTGATCACCACCGCGCCGCGCTCCAGGGCGGGCCGGACGACCGTGTCGACGTGCTCCGCGCGGTCCGCCGCGTACAGCAGCGCCTCCGCGCGGTGCGAGAGACCTGCGCTGGAGACGTCCAGCAGGATCGAGCGCAGCCGCTTGCCCACGGGTGTGGCCCCCGGCTCGCGCGTGAGGACGACCTCGTGCCCCTTGGCCCTGATCCACTCGGCGAGCGCCTCGGCCTGGGTGGACTTGCCAGCCCCGTCGCCGCCCTCCAGGGCGATGAAGAAGCCGGTCCCGGCCTGGGTCTGCACCGGGTCGTCGCCGCCCAGCAGCGCGTCCCGCAGGTCCTTCCGCAGGGGTACGCCCGCGCGGTCGTCGACCTTGGCCAGCACCAGTGCGGCGACCGGTAGCAGCAGCGCGCCGACCAGCATCAGCGTGAACGCGGCTCCGCCGTGCGCGAACACGAACTTGCCGTTCTCCAGCCGGTGCGGCCCGATGAGCGCGGCCACCAGCGGGGCGATCAGCGCGCCCAGCGCCACGAGGACCCGCACGACCGCGTGCAGGTGCTCCGTCGTACGGGTCCGGCGGTGCTCCTCCACCTCCTGGTCGAGCAGCGCGTGCCCGGTGTTGGCGGCGACGCCCGCGCCGACGCCGGCCAGGGCCACGATCAGGACGACGCTGGTGACGTCCGGGACCAGCCCGGCGGCCAGCAGGGCCACGCCGGTGAAGGCGATGGCCAGCGCGAGCAGCCGCCGCCGCGACAGCGACACCAGCACCTTCGGTGCCATGCGCACGCCGCCGACGACGCCGCCGGTCAGCCCGAGCACGAGCAGCCCGTACAGCACCGGGCCGCCGCCGAGGTCCTTGGCGTGCAGCACGGCCACGGCGACGGCGGCGGCGATCGCCCCGGCGACGGCGGCGCAGGCGAGGACCAGCAGCGGGATCGCGCCCGTGCGGCCCGCGTCGACGCCGGTGGCGGTCCTGGGGCGGCGCAGTCCTTCGAGCGGCGACCGCGCGCGCGGGGTGCGGGTCTTGGGCAGCTCCAGGAACGTCACGATGGACAGGGACCCGGCGAACAGCCCCCCTGCGACGTACGAGGCGAGGGCCGCCTGGTGCTGGCCGAACCAGGCGATCCCGGCGCCCAGCAGATTGTTGATCAGGGCCGCGACGACCAGCGTGGCCGCGCCGAGCGGGATCGTCACGAAGACCGTGCGCAGCGACAGCCGGCGCAGGGCGTCCAGGTGGTCCGGCAGCGGGCGTACGGTCGCGCCCTCGAGGGGCGGGGCGGGCAGCAGGGCGGGGGCCGCGCTCTCCCGGGCGACCGTCCAGAACCGCTCGGCGACGCCCGTCACGAAGACCGTGACGAACAGCAGGGCCAGGGCGTCGCCCGGCGTCCAGTCGATCCACAGGGGCGCGACGATCAGCAGCACGGCGCGCAGCCCGTCGGCGCCGACCATGGTCCAGCGGCGGTCGAGCGGGCCGTCCGGTGAGGTCAGTGAGGTGAGCGGGCCCAGCAGGACGGCGCCGAAGAGCAGGGTGGCCAGAATGCGTACCCCGAAGACGATCGCCACTGCGAACGCCACGCCCCGGTAGCCGCCTCCGAAGGCGCCCTCGGCGATGGCCGCCTGGAGGACGAGGAGGACGAACACCAGGAGTGCGAGGGCGTCTCCCACACCACCCACCAACTGCGCGCTCCAGAGCCGCTTGAGCTGCGGCTCACGCAACAGGGCGCGCACGGCGCGCTCGCGGGAGTCCGCCACCAGGGCGTTGTCCGGGGCCGGGTGGTGGGCCGTTGGCTGCTCGGCTCGCGTCATGCTTTCAGCCTATCGGCCAGGACTGACAGTCCGAGGCCCCCGGCCACCTGTACGACCGCCCCGACACCAAAGTGATGCCGGGGCGTTCGTTTCGCGAACCCACCGTGAAGAAACCGTGGCTCAGGTCAGCCGTTGATCACCCTCCGCCGAAGGCCGATCATCCTCCACCGGAGGCCGATCAATCTCCGACGAAGTCGATCAGTCCTCCGACGAGGACGACGTGCCGGACGACGAGGACGGGGACGGGGAAGCCGTCGCCTTCTTCGCGGCCGTCTTCTTCGCCGTGGTCGCCTTCTTGGCCGTGGTCGTCTTCGCGGCGGTCTTCTTGGCGGCCGTCTTCTTCGCCGGGGCGGCAGCCTTCTTCGCCGTCGCCTTCTTCGCGGGAGCCCTCTTGGCCGTCTTCTTGGCCGGCGCCTTGGCGCGCTTCTCGGCGAGCAGCTCGAAGCCGCGCTCCGGGGTGATCTCCTCGACGCTGTCGCCGGAGCGCAGGGTCGCGTTGGTCTCCCCGTCGGTGACGTACGGCCCGAAACGGCCGTCCTTGACGACGACCGGCTTGCCGCTGACCGGGTCCGCGCCCAGCTCCTTCAGCGGCGGCTTGGCGGCGGCCCGGCCACGCTGCTTGGGCTGGGAGTAGATCTCCAGCGCCTCTTCGAGGGTGATCGTGAAGAGCTGGTCCTCGGCCGTCAGCGAGCGGGAGTCCGTGCCCTTCTTCAGGTACGGCCCGTAGCGGCCGTTCTGCGCGGTGATCTCCACGCCCTCGGCGTCCTTGCCGACGACGCGGGGCAGCGACATCAGCTTGAGGGCGTCCGCGAGCGTCACCGTGTCGAGCGACATCGACTTGAACAGCGAGGCCGTACGCGGCTTGACGGCGTTCTTGCCGGTCTTCGGGGTGCCCTCGGGGAGCACCTCGGTGACGTACGGGCCGTAGCGGCCGTCTCGGGCGATGATCTGGTGGCCCGACTCCGGGTCGGCGCCCAGCTCGAAGTCGCCGCTCGGCTTGGCGAGCAGCTCCTCCGCGTACTCGACCGACAGCTCGTCCGGCGCGAGATCCTCGGGGACGTCCGCGCGCTGGTGGCCCTCGGAGTCCTTCTCGCCGCGCTCGATGTAGGGGCCGTAACGCCCGACCCGCAGCACGATGTCGCTGCCCACGGGGAACGACGACACCTCGCGGGCGTCGATCGCACCCAGGTCGGTCACCAGCTCCTTGAGGCCGCCGAGGTGGTCCCCGTCGCCGTTCCCGGCGTCGGCCGCGCCGCCCTTGCCCGCGCCCTCGCCGAAGTAGAACCGCTTCAGCCACGGCACCGACTGGGCCTCGCCACGCGCGATGGCGTCGAGGTCGTCCTCCATCTTGGCGGTGAAGTCGTAGTCGACGAGCCGCCCGAAGTGCTTCTCCAGGAGGTTGACCACGGCGAAGGACAGGAAGGACGGGACGAGCGCCGTGCCCTTCTTGAACACATAGCCGCGGTCGAGGATCGTGCCGATGATCGACGCGTACGTCGACGGGCGGCCGATCTCGCGCTCTTCGAGCTCCTTGACGAGCGACGCCTCGGTGTAGCGGGCCGGGGGCTTGGTGGCGTGCCCGTCGACCGTGACCTCCTCGACGCTGAGGGCGTCGCCCTCGGCGACCTGCGGCAGGCGGCGCTCGCGGTCGTCCAGCTCGGCGTTCGGGTCGTCGGCGCCCTCGACGTACGCCTTCAGGAAGCCGTGGAAGGTGATCGTCTTGCCGGAGGCGCTGAACTCGACGTCCCGGCCGTCGGCCGCCGCGCCGGCGATCTTCACGGTGACGCTGTTGCCGACCGCGTCCTTCATCTGGGAGGCGACCGTCCGCTTCCAGATCAGCTCGTAGAGCTTGAACTGGTCGCCGGTCAGGCCCGTCTCGGCAGGCGTGCGGAAACGATCACCCGAGGGGCGGATCGCCTCGTGCGCCTCCTGCGCGTTCTTGACCTTCCCGGCGTACGTGCGCGGCTGCGCCGGCAGGTACTCGGCGCCGTACAACTGCGTGACCTGGGCGCGGGCGGCGGTGATCGCCGTCTCGCTCAGGGTCGTGGAGTCCGTACGCATGTAGGTGATGTAGCCGTTCTCGTACAGCTTCTGCGCGACCTGCATGGTGGCCTTCGCGCCGAAGCCGAGCTTGCGGCTCGCCTCCTGCTGCAGCGTCGTCGTACGGAACGGGGCGTACGGCGAGCGGCGGTACGGCTTGGACTCGACGGACCGGACGGCGAAGCGGGTGTTCTCCAGGGCGGCGGCCAGGGCGCGGGCGTTCGCCTCGTCGAGGTGGAGGATGTTCGCGCTCTTGAGTTGTCCCAGGGAGTCGAAGTCGCGGCCCTGTGCGACTCGCCTGCCGTCGACGGCCTGGAGGCGGGCGACCAGCGACGACGGGTCCGACGTGTCTCCCGCGCGGCCGGTCGCGAAGGTGCCCGTCAGGTCCCAGTACTCAGCGGAACGAAACGCGATGCGCTCGCGTTCCCGCTGGACCACAAGTCGTGTGGCGACGGACTGGACGCGGCCGGCCGACAGGCGCGGCATGACCTTCTTCCACAGGACCGGCGAGACCTCGTAGCCGTAGAGGCGGTCGAGGATGCGGCGGGTCTCCTGGGCGTCGACGAGCTTCTGGTTGAGCTGGCGCGGGTTGGCGACGGCGGCCCGGATCGCGTCCTTGGTGATCTCGTGGAAGACCATCCGCTTGACGGGGATCTTGGGCTTGAGGACTTCCTGGAGGTGCCAGGCGATCGCCTCGCCCTCCCGGTCCTCATCGGTGGCGAGGAAGAGTTCGTCGGACTCCTTGAGGAGGTCCTTGAGCTTCTTGACCTGCGCCCGCTTGTCGGCGTTGACCACATAGATCGGCTGGAAGTCGTGTTCGACGTCCACACCGAGGCGGCGGACCTCGCCGGTGTACGAATCCGGCACCTCCGCGGCGCCGTTGGGAAGGTCGCGGATGTGCCCGACGCTGGCCTCGACGATGTAGCCGGGGCCGAGGTAACCCTTGATGGTCTTCGCCTTGGCAGGCGACTCGACGATCACGAGTCGGCGGCCGCCCTTTGCGGTCTCGCTGGTCGGGGACAACTTCGCTCATCTCTCCGGTCGACGCTGGGGCCTCCCCAGGCCTTGCTCCCGGGGTCGGGTCATGGTGACGCTGCGGAGTGTGACGGTACATCCCGCCCCCGTGTCAAACGGGAAAAGCCCGCAACGGCCACTCGAACGGTAACCCGACTACCGCCATTCCTGCCGCCCGGAGTACCGACCGGTCCTTTTCCATGCGACCGGAACGCGCCTTCCCCTTTACCGGCGTGACCACGCTCAAGCGGTTCGCACAGGGGCGACGGGACCCTCGAAGTCGATCGCCGGGTCCGTCCGCAAGTCGTTCCCAAGTCGTGCCGAAGTCGTCCCGAAGTGGTACCGGAGCAGTTCCGCGGTCGGATCCGAAGTCGGTCCCGGGGCGGGCTCGGAGGCGGCCCGGGGAGTGCCCCCGGAGGTCGTCACGAAGGCCGTCCCGAAGGCCGCCTTGGAGGCACTCCCGGGAGCGGTCCCGGGGGCGGTTTCAGAACTGGGTGAAGCACCAGGTTTCGGCGGCCAGCGCGACGACCGCGGCGACGGTCGCGAGGCTCGCCGATGCGACAGGGCTCACACCGTCGGCCACGGGTTCGCGGTGCCACACCCGGACCGCGGCCCACACCAGCAGCGCGCCCCCGAACAGTGCGAACACCGTTCCCGCGAAGATCGCCGACCCAGTCTCCATGATCGCCCGCGCCCCTTTTCTCCCACCCGCGCATGCCCCCGCCCCGGGAGGCTGCCACGCGCGGACGGCGACCCGGCGAACCCTGGGTGAATGCCGGGACTACGGGTGGACGCGGAGGGCTCGCCCGAACCCTCCGACCGACGGACGGGGACGGGGATGGGGATGGGGACGGAATCGCGCCCCGTTCCGGACGGCCTCCTCACCCCACGCCCTCTTCACCCCACAGGGTCACCGCCGGCCACGACCAGGCACGACCAGGTCACTCGGCCGGTTCGAGGAACCCCTGCTCCACCAGCAGGCGGATCTGGGCGGGCGTGCGGTCCCGTAGGGAGACCGGATCCTCACCCACCAGTTGCGCGATGGCGTCGAGGATCCGGCCGGCGCTCAGCGAGCCGTCGCACACGCCCGCGAAGCCCGCGCCGACCGTGTCCACCTTGGTGGCCCGGCGCATGCCGCGGTGCTGGCGCAGCACGACGTGCTCCGGGTCCTCGGCGCCGGGCAGCCCGACCTGTTCCTGGACGACCTCCGTGACCAGCCGGAAGCGCCCGGCGAGCAGGGCCGCGTCGTCGTGCGCGCGCAGGTAGTCGAGCCGCTCGAAGTGCGCCGCGACCGCGTCGCCGAGCGGCTGTTCGACCGCGTACGACCACTCCTCGACCGTGATCACGGGCTCCACGGCAGCCGTCTTGCGCAGCGTGATCCAGCCGAAGCCGACGGCCTTCACCTTGCGCGCCTCGAACTCGTCCAGCCATGCGTCGTAGTGCGCCTGGTACTCGGCCGGGTCGCCCCGGTGATCGCCGGCGTCCCTCAGCCAGAGCTCGGCGTACTGCGTGACGTCCTGCACCTCGCGCTGCACGATCCAGGCGTCGCACCCGCGCGGCACCCACGACCTGAGCCTGTCCTGCCAGTCCTCCCCTTCCACGTGCTGCCAGTTGGCGAGGAACTGCGCGAACCCGCCGTCGTTCAGCCGTTCCCCCGCCCCTTGAACGAGCGAGCGGCACAGATCGTCCCCGCCCATCCCGCCGTCCCGGTAGGTCAGGCGGGCGCCGGGCGAGATCACGAACGGCGGGTTCGACACGATCAGGTCGTACGTCCCGTCGTCCGGGAGCGGTTCGAACAGCGAGCCCTCGCGCAGGTCCGCGGCCGGGGCGCCGGACAGCGCGAGCGTGAGCGCGGTGCAGTGCAGCGCGCGCGGGTTGAGGTCGGTCGCCGTCACGCGCGTGGCGTGCTGGGCGGCGTGCAGCGCCTGGATGCCGGACCCGGCGCCGAGGTCGAGGGCGGCGGTGACGGGCCTGCGGACGGTGATGCCGGCGAGGGTCGTCGACGCGCCGCCGACGCCCAGGACGACTCCCTCGTCCTTGCTGCCGATGCCACCGGCGCCGCCGACCGCGCATCCCAGGTCGGACACGATGAACCAGTCCTCGCCGTCCGGCCCGCCGTAGGGCCGTACGTCGACGGCCGCGGCGACCTCGTCGTCGCCCGTGGGGACGAGCCAGCCGGCGTCCACGCACGCGCGTACCGGCAAAAACTCCGCCACGCGCGCGTGCGGCACGGGCTGCTGGAGCAGGAAGAGGCGGACGAGCGCCTCCAGCGGCGTGTCCCCGCGGGTCGCGCGCAGCGCGGGCACGGTCTCGCTGCGGGCCAGGGCCGCGTAGGCGGGGGCGCCGAGCAGTTCGAGGAGACCGTCCGCGGTGAAGGAGGCCGCGAGCAGCGACTCGCGCAGCCGCGCGGCGACGTCGGGCCGGTCGGCGGAGGGCAGGGGGGACAGGGGAGGCAGGGTGGCGTTACTCACGCCCCCCATTGTCTCCCGTCACCGCTCACCCGCCCGGACGGATGCCGCTCTCCGGCCACCCGGCCCCGGCCCCGGCCCCGGCTCGGGGTAGCCCGGCCTCAGCCACTCATCGCGCGCGGGCTCAGCTCGTCGTCGCGCGGGCCGAGGCGGAGGCGGCCACCTGCTTGCAGCTTTCCTGCTTGGCCATGGCGTCCTTGACGTCGCCCTGCTCGAGGTTCTTCAGCGCGGTGTTGCCGCTCCTGCTGAGCTTGCCGAGGTCGGTGGCGATGTCCTGGAGGCCGTCGGCGAACTTCGCCTGGTTCTTCGTGTCCAGCGCGTCGACCTGCCGCTTCAGGGCCGCGTAGGAGGTCGAGAGGGTGGTGAGCGCCGAGACGGCGTCCTTCTGCTTCTTCTCGGCGTCGTCGACACCGGGCGGCGTCCCGGCCTTCTGGACGGCCTGTGCGAGCGCGCTGTAGGCGTCGGACATGTCCTGGAAGGCCTGCGAGTCCGTCTTCTGGACGTTCGCGGGAGCGTTGTTGTCGGTCGCGGCCTGCTTGATCGCGGCGTTGGCGGCATCGACCTTCGCGTCCTGGGCCGGCAGCGCGTCGCAGACCTGCTTGGCCCAGGCGTCGAGCTCCTTGTTGCCGTCGTCACTGCTGCATCCCGACAGCGCCAGTACCAGTACCGCACCGCCGGACAGTGCGGCCGCGAGCTTCTTGTTCACCGGATTGGTCCCTTCCATGGCTCTCGGCCCCGGAACATACACGCCAACCGGCCGACACCCCCAGAACGAATGTCCACTATGAGGTTTATTGAAGCTGTTTGCACCAAGAGAGAGAAGCCTCACGGCACCGACACACGAACGACACAGCGGGCGGACCACGCGTCAACACGCGCCGTCCGCCCGCCCTTTGGACCGGGACCCGATGAGCGGGTCTACGAAACCACCGCCGCGTCCGGCGACTTGGACGACGTGTCGGCGTTGTCCTCGTCCCCCACGGCGATGCCGCGCCGCTTGGAGACGTACACGGCGACCACGACGACGACGAGCGCGAGGGCCGCGATCAGGATCCGTACGCCGATGCTCCGGTCGTCGCCGTAGCTGAACTTGATCACGGCGGGCGCGATGAGCAGCGCGACGAGGTTCATGACCTTCAGCAGCGGGTTGATCGCGGGGCCGGCGGTGTCCTTGAAGGGGTCGCCGACCGTGTCCCCGATCACCGTGGCCGCGTGGGCCTCGCTGCCCTTGCCGCCGTGGTGGCCGTCCTCGACGAGCTTCTTGGCGTTGTCCCACGCGCCGCCGGAGTTGGCGAGGAAGACGGCCATCAGCGTGCCCGTGCCGATCGCGCCCGCCAGGAACGCGCCCAGCGCGCCGACCCCGAGCGTGAAGCCGATGAACACCGGCGCCAGGACGGCGAGCAGCCCCGGGGTGGCCAGTTCGCGCAGCGCGTCCCGGGTGCAGATGTCGACGACCTTGCCGTACTCCGGCTCCTCGCTGTAGTCCATGATCCCGGGGTGCTCGCGGAACTGCCGCCGCACCTCGAACACCACGGAACCCGCCGACCGCGCCACCGCGTTGATCGCCAGCCCCGAGAAGAGGAAGACGACCGCCGCGCCCGCAATGAGGCCGACGAGGTTGTTGGGCTGCGAGATGTCCATCATCAGGCTCATCGGCGCGCCCGCCCCGGAGAGTTTCTCGCCGACGTCCTGCGCGCCGGTCGTGATGGCGTCCCGGTACGACCCGAAGAGCGCCGACGCGGCCAGGACTGCGGTGGCGATGGCGATGCCCTTGGTGATGGCCTTGGTGGTGTTGCCGACGGCGTCGAGGTTGGTGAGCACCTGCGCGCCCGCGCCCTCGACGTCACCGGACATCTCGGCGATGCCCTGCGCGTTGTCGGAGACCGGCCCGAAGGTGTCCATCGCGACGATCACACCGACCGTGGTGAGCAGCCCGGTGCCGGCCAGCGACACCGCGAACAGCGCCAGCATGATCGACGTACCGCCGAGCAGGAACGCCCCGTACACGCCCAGGCCGATCAGCAGCGCGGTGTAGACGGCCGATTCGAGCCCGACGGAGATTCCGGCGAGGACGACGGTGGCGGGGCCGGTCAGCGACGACTTGCCGATGTCGCGCACCGGGCGGCGCGTGGTCTCGGTGAAGTAGCCCGTCAACTGCTGGATGACGGCGGCCAGGACGATCCCGATCGCCACCGCGACGAGGGCGAGGACCCGCGGGTCGCCGTTCTTGCCCAGGATCGCCGGGTCGGTGACACCGTCGAGGTCGGCGTACCTGCCCGGCAGATAGACGTAGACCGCCACGGCCACCAGGACCAGCGAGATCACCGCGGAGATGAAGAAGCCCCGGTTGATCGCGGACATGCCACTGCGGTCGGTCCGGCGCGGGGCGACCGCGAAGATGCCGACCATGGCCGTGAGCACGCCGATCGCGGGCACCAGCAGCGGGAAGGCGAGGCCCGCGTCGCCGAAGGCCACCTTGCCGAGGATCAGCGCGGCGACCAGGGTCACGGCGTACGACTCGAAGAGGTCGGCCGCCATGCCCGCGCAGTCGCCGACGTTGTCGCCCACGTTGTCGGCGATGGTCGCGGCGTTGCGCGGATCGTCCTCCGGGATGCCCTTCTCGACCTTGCCGACCAGGTCGGCGCCGACGTCGGCGGCCTTGGTGAAGATGCCGCCGCCGACCCTCATGAACATGGCGATCAGGGCCGCGCCGAGTCCGAAGCCCTCCAGCACCTTCGGCGCGTCGGCCGCGTACACCAGCACCACGCAGGCGGCGCCGAGCAGTCCGAGCCCGACCGTGAACATGCCGACGACGCCGCCCGTACGGAATGCGATCTTCATTGCCCTGTGCGAGACGGCGGTGAGATCCTTTTCCGGTTCACCTTCCGCCGGAGTCGCTTCCCGGGCCGCCGCGGCGACGCGCACATTACTGCGCACGGCGAGCCACATGCCGATATAACCGGTGGCCGCCGAGAACCCCGCACCGATCAGGAAGAAGATCGATCGTCCGGCGCGCTGATCCCAGTCGTCCGCGGGCAGCAGCAGGAGCAGGAAGAACACGACCACGGCGAATACGCCGAGTGTGCGCAGTTGGCGGGCCAGATAGGCGTTGGCGCCTTCCTGGATCGCCGTCGCGATCTTCTTCATGCTGTCGGTGCCCTCGCCGGCCGCGAGTACCTGGCGCAGCAGCACGCCCGCGACCACGAGCGCAGCCAGCGCGACGACCGCGATGACCACCACGAGCAGCCGGTTCCCGTCGGTCAGCACCGCTGCCGCGAGGGTTGTGGGGTGATCCAGTCGCTGAGGGGTAGAAAGCCCCGCCATTCGTCCTCCTTGACGCTTGGGCTGAGCTCAAGATGTGGACGGATTGTAGGTACCGGACCCCGATCAAAACAGAGCACGGTAAACGGAATTAACCGGCACCCGCAAAACCCGCACGGTAATGCCTTCGGGCCATTGGAGATCGCCAGGAGACGACTAGGGCCGATCGTGAATCAATTCACGACACTCAGGATTCCGATATTCCAAGATTTATTTCACGGAACCACTGTAAGCGCGCTCCCCCGGGTCCGCACACGCCGAAGGGCCCTACGAGGTAGGGCCCTTCGGGTAAGAAAAGTCGCCGGACGCGGTCGGGTCGCCGGACGCGTCGGTCGGCAGACGCGGCTCAGGGCAGCGGTACGGTCGCCGATGCGCTCGGCCAGGTCATACGGATCAGCCCGCCGTGCTCCCCGGCGGTGACCTCCACGTCGTCGACGAGGCCGCTGATGACCGCGAGACCCATCTCGTCCTCCTCGGCCTCCGCGTCGGCGTCCGCGCCGGAGCCGGGCACCCGGTCGCCGGGAGCCGAGCGTGGCGCTTCGTCGCCGACCTCGATGGAGAACTGCTTCTCCTCCTCGATCAGCAGCACCTTCACGGGCGCGGTGATGCCGCCGCTCTGGTGCAGTCCGACGGCACGGGTACAGGCCTCGCCCACGGCGAGCCTGACCTCGTCGAGGACGGCCTCGTCCACTCCGGCCCTGCGCGCCACCGCTGCCGCCACCAGTCGGGCGGTCCTGACGTGCTCGGGCAGCGCGCTGAAGCGGAGTTCAACGGTGGCCATGCGTCCCCCTCGGAACTACGGGCGTGCTGTCGGAGGGCCGGGCCACCGAAGCCCGGACCCCCCAATGTTGTTCGACCAGCCGTGCCCGGGCCGCACAGGGCGGCCCGGGACGGGGTGGTCAGTCGGTGGCAGCGACCGCTTCGTCGACCGAGGTGTGAATCGGGAACACCTTGGTCAGACCAGTGATGCGGAAGATCTTCAAAATACGCTCCTGGTTGCAGACCAGGCGGAGCGAGCCCTCATGGGCACGCACCCGCTTCAGTCCGCCGACCAGCACGCCGAGTCCGGTGGAGTCGAGGAAGTCCACGCCCTCCATGTCGACGACAAGGTGGAAATTGCCGTCATTCACCAGCTCGACGAGCTGCTCGCGCAACTTGGGCGCGGTATATACGTCGATTTCGCCACCGACCTCGACGACCGTACGATCGCCGACGGTACGGGTCGACAGAGACAGGTCCACGGATCCTCCAGCACCTTGCTATCGAGCGGTCGCCCCTCGGAACACCTGGGCAGGAGCCCCCGGGACGGTACGCCAGCCGCGATGGCATTCAATCACTTACCGGCAGGCGTGCACGACGCCTTCGCCCCATTGTCCGTCACGCCGGTGACACACTCGGTGCCGATGGCCAAGAATCACCGACCCGATCGACCCTCGCCGGAGGCCGCGCCCCGCCTGTCTCCGAGCGCGATCCTGGACCGGCTCGCCCCGGGACCGAGCCGGGCCTCGCGCATCACTCATACGGAGCACTTGCCCCCGCGTGAGGGCCGCCATGCCGTCTGGCCGGACCGGATTCGCGCGGAGGTCGTCGCGGCCGTGCAGGCAGGCGGCATCGAACACCCCTGGGCGCACCAGGCCCTCGCCGCCGAGCACGCCCTCGACGGCGACTCGGTGGTCGTCGCCACGGGCACCGCGTCCGGCAAGTCCCTGGCCTACCTCGTGCCGGTCCTCTCGGCCCTCCTGGACGGCTCCGAGGCCCCCAACGGCCGCGGGGCCACCACCCTCTACCTGGCCCCCACCAAGGCCCTGGCGGCGGACCAGTGCCGCTCTGTGAAGGAACTTTCACAACCTCTCGGCACCGCGGTGCGGCCGGCCGTGTACGACGGCGACACGCCGTTCGAGGAACGGGAGTGGATCCGCCAGTACGCCAACTACGTCCTGACCAACCCGGACATGCTGCACCGGGGCATCCTCCCGTCCCACCCCCGCTGGTCCTCCTTCCTGAAATCGCTGAAGTACGTCGTCATCGACGAGTGCCACACCTATCGCGGCGTGTTCGGCTCCCACGTCGCCCAGGTGCTGCGCCGGCTGCGCCGCCTGTGCGCCCGCTACGGCGCCTCCCCGGTCTTCCTGCTGGCCTCCGCGACCGCCGCCGAGCCCGCGGTGGCCGCAGGACGCCTCACCGGCCTCCCGGTGGTCGAGGTCGCCGACGACGCCTCACCCCGCGGCGAACTGGTGTTCGCCCTCTGGGAGCCCCCGCTCACCGAGATGCAGGGCGAGAAGGGCGCACCCGTCCGTCGTACCGCCACCGCCGAGACCGCCGACCTGCTGACCGACCTCGCCGTCCAGGGCGTGCGCACCGTCGCCTTCGTCCGCTCCCGGCGCGGCGCGGAGCTGATCGCGCTGATCGCCCAGGAGCGCCTCGCCGAGGTCGACCGCTCACTCGCCCGGCGTGTCGCGGCCTACCGCGGCGGCTACCTCCCCGAGGAACGGCGCGCCCTGGAGCAGGCCCTGCACTCCGGCGAACTCCTCGGCCTGGCCGCCACCACCGCCCTGGAACTCGGCATCGACGTCTCCGGCCTGGATGCCGTCCTGATCGCCGGCTACCCGGGGACACGCGCGTCCCTGTGGCAGCAGGCGGGCCGCGCGGGCCGCTCCGGGCAGGGGGCGCTGGCGGTGCTGGTCGCCCGGGACGACCCGCTGGACACCTTCCTGGTCCACCACCCGGAGGCGCTGTTCGACCGCCCGGTGGAGTCGACGGTCCTCGACCCCGACAACCCCTACGTGCTCGCCCCGCACCTGTGCGCGGCGGCCGCCGAACTCCCGTTGACCGACGAGGACCTGGCCCTGTTCGGCCCCGAGACCGAGGGCCTGCTGCCGCAACTGGAGGCCGCGAAGCTGCTGCGCCGCCGGACGAAGGCCTGGCACTGGACCCGCCGGGAACGGGCCGCCGACCTCACGGACATACGCGGCGAGGGCGGCCGCCCGGTCCAGGTCGTCGAGGAGGGCACGGGCCGGCTGCTGGGCACGGTCGACGCGAGCGCCGCCCACACCACCGTCCACGAGGGCGCGGTCCACCTCCACCAGGGCCGCACGTATCTCGTGCGTTCCCTGGACCTGGAGGACTCCGTCGCCCTGGTCGAGGAGGCCAGCCCGCCGTACTCGACGGTCGCCCGCGACACGACGGCGATCTCCGTCCTGGAGACCGACGTCGAAATCCCGTGGGGCCGGGGCCGGTTGTGCTACGGCTCGGTCGAAGTCACCAACCAGGTCGTCTCCTTCCTGCGTCGACGTGTCATCACCGGTGAAGTCCTGGGCGAGTCGAAGCTCGACCTCCCTCCTCGTACGTTGCGCACCCGCGCGGTGTGGTGGACCGTCACCGAGGACCAACTGGACGCGGCCCGGATCAACCCCGAGATCCTCGGCGGGGCCCTGCACGCCGCCGAACACGCCTCGATCGGCATGCTGCCCCTCTTCGCGACCTGCGACCGCTGGGACATCGGCGGCGTGTCGGTCCCGCTCCACCCCGACACGCTGTTGCCGACGGTCTTCGTCTACGACGGCCATCCCGGCGGCGCGGGCTTCGCGGAGCGCGCCTTCCACACGGCCCGCGCCTGGCTGACCGCCACCCGCCAGGCCATCGCCTCCTGCGAGTGCGACGCCGGCTGCCCGTCCTGCATCCAGTCCCCCAAGTGCGGCAACGGCAACGAACCGCTCCACAAAAGGGGCGCCGTACGCCTCCTCACGGAACTCCTACGGGAGGCTCCCGAGGACGAGGAGAAGGCGGAGGTGGCGGCGGTACAACAAGAGCAGCGGCAGGACCAGCAGCAGGGGCATGGGGCGGGGACGGCTGAGGCAGCATCGGGTCCGCCGCGTCTGCCGCCTCCGCCGGGCCCGCCCGCGCCCTGACCTCGGCTGCGAACAGCCCCCGTCCCGACGCCGCCGTCACGTCCGAGATCTCGCCGACGACGGCGCACCGCACCACTCGCGCGCCCTGTGCCCGGGCCACCCGGTCCGCCCGGGCGCAGGCTCGCTCGACGCCGTCCGTCCAGTGGTCGGCGGCCGCGAGCGCCGCGAGATCGGCGCTGCCCGCGGCCCGGTGCCGGACCGCCACGGCCTGCCCGAGGGCGAGCAGGCCGCCGAAGACCACACACAGCACGGCGATCGCCCCGATGGTCCACACGGTGGCGGAACCACGGTCCCCGCCCCCACGACGCGCTCCACGACGCCCTCCACAGCGCGTTCCACGGGCGCGGAGCCTCATGACCCGGCCTCCCCGTCCGGCGCCGCTCCCGAGGCGTCCTGCGCCGCCCCCACGGCCTCCTCGGCGGCCGCCACGGCCTCCTCCCGCACCTCGAAGGGCAGCAGCCCTCCCAGGACCGGTGGCTTGGCCACGACCACCACGCGGACCTGGTCGCCCTCCCGGCCGACCGTCACCTGCGCCCCGCGCGGGGCGGTCGCCCGGGTCGCCTTCAGGACCTCGGCGGCCGGATCCTGCCGGGCCGCCGCCCGGGCGCCGGTCCTGGCCGCGTCCACGCACCGGATCTGAACGGCCATCGCGAGCAGCCCCCACACCAGCGCCATCGCGAACGCCACCAGCACCGGCAGCACGACGGCCGCCTCCGCCGTCACGAACCCCCGGTCCCCGCCGCACACCCGTCGGCCCGCGCGCGAGGGCCGCCTCCCGCGCTCCCGTACGCGCTCACGCCCCCGCACTGAGCGCCCGTTTCACGATGTTCTGGAGCGCGGCGGCGACCACGTCGCTCGTCACCACCTGGTGGAGGAGCACCGCGAATCCCACGGCCGCCACGATCCCCATCGCGTACTCGGACGTCACCATTCCCGCGTCCCTGCGCGCCCTGCACACCAGGGCACGCAGCCGCGCCCGTACCGCCTTGTACATCTCAACCCCCGTGAGTTTCAGCCGTGTTGATCTGTCGTCTTCGATTTCGATCACGTGTGTCACTTCTCTCCGCCGTTCACCGGCGGCGCGCCGTCATCGCCCACCCCCTTCCAGGACCCCGCCGGCGAGCCCGATCACGATGGGCAGCACGCCGAGCGCGATGAAGGCGGGCAGGAAGCACAGCCCCACCGGCGCGGTGACCATGACGGCCGCCCGCCGGGCCCGAGCCGTCGCGGCGCGCGCCCACGCGGCGCGGGTGTCGGCGGCGAGCCGGGCGACCGGTCCGGCCGCCGGAAGCCCCGACACGTCGGCCCGCTCCAGCAGCCGGGCCAGGGCCGCCGCGCCCGGCATCGCGGCCAACCTCCGCCACGCGGTGGCCGGTTCGCCGCCCAGCCGTACTTCGGCGGCACCGCGCGCCAGTCCCTCCCCGACGGGCCCGCCCAGGGCCTCGCCCACGGCCTGCGCCGCGATGACCGGACCGGCGCCGGCCGCGATGCAGGCGGCCAGCAGGTCGGCGGCGAGCGGTAGTTGCCGCGCGGCGAGGCGGGCGTCGGCCTCGCTCACCGCATCCCCGCCCGCACCGGCACCGGCCGCCTGTTGCTGTCGGCGACGCCACCGCCCCAGCGCCACCGCGCCGATCAACCCCAGCAGGAGCCCGGCGCCGCCGCCGACCACCACCCATCCGGCGCCCACCACCGCCACCTCGGGAAGCCACCGCCGTACGGCCTTCCGCGCGGTGGCGGACCGGGCGTCCGCCGCCGTCTCCGAGGTCAGCAGCTCGGCCAGCCGCCGCCGTGCCCTGCGTTCCCGTCGTACGGTCTCCAGCCACCGCACCAGCCACCAGAGGGCCGCCACGATCCCCACGGCCACCCCCAGCCTGTGGACAACTTCCGCGCTCATACCGCCTCCGTCCATGTCACCCACCTCTCGTCGCCGCTGTCCGCGCCGACCGCCCGCCCGTTCACACCGCCTCCGCCGTGCGTACGATCCGCAGCGCCCACCACATCCCCGCGCCCTTCAGCGCACCGCCGACGAGCAGGCAGCCCAGCCCCGGTCCGGTGTGCAGCAGAACGTGCAGCGGGGCGGCGCCGAGCGCGGCGCCCAGCAGGAGGCCCAGCACCGGCAGGCCGGCGAGCATCACCACCGTGGCGCGAGGCCCAGCCAACTGGGCGCGCATGTCGGCCCGTTGGTCCCGCTCCGCACGCAACGCCCCTTCGAGGCGGTCGAGTCCGGCGGCGAGACCGGCGCCCTGGTCCACGGCCACCCGCCAGCACGCGGCGAGTCCCAGCAGCCCGTCGGCCCCCGGTTGCCGCGCGGCGACGGCGAGAGCCTTGGGCACGTCCCCGCCGAACCGCGCCGCCGCCAACACCGCGGGCTGCGCCGCCCCCAGCCCTCCGGAGTCCCGCGCCGCCCGCTGCAACGCCTCCCCGGGCTGCCGTCCCGCGAGCACCTCCCCGGCCAGCGCCGCGCACAGCGCGATCACCGCGTCCCCTCGGCGCTCCGTCGCCCGCCGCTCCTCGGCGGCCCGCCGTGCCCGGCGCAGCAGTGGCACCCCGGCCGCCCCCGCGACGAACGGCAGCACCGAGCCGCCCAGCACCGCCAGGACCAACCCGGCGACCGGCGCCCACCACTCGGGCCGCCACCGCCGCCGCAGCCTGTGCAGCTCGTCGCTGAGTTGCGGCCACGACGGGGGCCCGCTGCCGACCACCCCGCCTCCGGCGAGCAGCAACTGCGCCCGCCTGCCCCCCGAGTACGGTCCGCCCAGCACCCAGGCCGCCACTCCGGCACAGGCCACCGCCGCGGCCATCGGCACCTCACCCATCACACCCACCCGTCCCTCCCCACTCGTCCCCGCGCTGGTCTCCGTGCTCGCCGCACCCGCCCGTTCCGCCGTCGCCCTCCTCGCCCTCCTCGCTCCCGCTCCGCAGCAGCTCCCGCAGCCGCTCCCAGCCCCGCTCGCGGGCGAAGGCGTCCGCCCGCCACCGCAGTGCCGGCACGGTCCGCACCAGCCCCGAGGGGTCCCGCTCCAGCACGTGCACCTCGTCGATCCGCCGCCGCCCGGCCGGGTCGCGTACGAGGTGCAGGACCACCGACAGGGCGGCCGCCAACTGGCTGTGCAGCGCGGCCCGGTCGAGCCCGGCCGCCGTGCCGAGCGCCTCCAGCCGGGCGGGGACGTCCGCTGCGGCGTTGGCGTGGACCGTGCCGCAGCCGCCCTCGTGGCCCGTGTTGAGCGCGGCCAGCAGATGGACGACCTCCGGCCCGCGCACCTCGCCCACGACGAGCCGGTCCGGCCGCATCCGCAGGGCCTGCCGCACCAGGTCCTCGAGCGTGACGAGCCCGGCGCCCTCCTGGTTGGCGGGTCTGCTCTCCAGGCGGACGACGTGCGGGTGATCGGGGCGCAGCTCCGCGGAGTCCTCCGCGAGCACGATCCGCTCCCCCGGCCCGACCAGGCCGAGCAGAGCGCTCAGCAGGGTCGTCTTGCCGCTGCCGGTGCCGCCGCTGACCAGGAAGGACAGCCGGGCCCGCACCAGGGCCCGCAGCACCCGGTCACCGCCCGGCGGGACCGTGCCCGCGGCCGTCAGTTCGTCGAGCGTGAACGCGCGTGGCCGTACGACGCGCAGCGACAGGCAGGTGCAGCCGACGGCGACCGGGGGCAGCACCGCGTGCAGGCGGGTCCCGTCGGGCAGCCTGGCGTCGGCCCAGGGCCGGGCGTCGTCCAGGCGGCGTCCGGCCACGGCGGCCAGCCGCTGCGCGAGGCGTCGTACGGCCGCCGCGTCGGGGAAGGAGACCCCGGTCAGCTCCAGGCCGCCGCCGCGGTCGACCCAGACCCGGTCCGGGGCCGACACCAGCACGTCGGTCACCCAGGGGTCGGCGAGCAGCGGCTCCAGGGGCCCGCTGCCGATCAGCTCGGACCGCAGTTGCGCGGCGGCGCCGAGGACCTCCGCGTCGCCGAGCACCCGCCCCTGTTCGCGCAGCGCCTGCGCCACGCGCGCGGGTGTCGGTTCGGCCCCGCTGTCGGCGAGCCACTGCCGTACGCCGTCGAGGAGCGCTCCGGGCCCGCGCGCGCTCACCCGTGCGAGCCCGGGCGGCGTGCTCATGAGCCGCCCGCCTCGGTCAGCGCGCGCTCCCAGAACTCCTTGCAGAAGCGGGCGAGGGGCCCGCGCGCGGTCGCGCCCGGCGGTGCCTTGCCGCCGTCGGGGTGCAGCAGTCCCGGCTCGACGGGCACCTCGCCGACCAGCGGCAGTCCGAGCAGCCGGGCCACCTCGCAGTCGTCGAGTCCGGGCGCGTAGGGGCCGCGTACCGCGACCCGCAGGTCGCGCAGCACCATGCCGACGGCGGAGGCCACGCGCCCGCCCGCCGCGACGGCGCGCAGTTCGGCGGGGACCACGAGGAGCCCGAGGTCGAGTTGGGCCAGGACCTCGGAGACCCCGTCGTCGATACGGCGCGGCAGGTCGACGACGACCGTGCCGCCCCGGCGCCGGGCCGCCGCGAGCACCGCGCGTACGGCCTGGGGTGCGATGGAGACGCAGTCGCCCCGGTCCCAACTGAGCACCCGCAGCGCGTGCAGGCTGGGCAGCGACTCCTCCAGGGCGCCGCCGCCGACCCGGCCGCGCGAGGCGGCGAACGCGGGCCAGCGCAGGCCCTCCGCGCTCTCGCCGCCGAGGAGTACGTCGAGTCCGCCGCCCAGTGGATCGGCGTCCACCAGGAGGGTGCGCAGCCCTTCCCGCGCGGAGGTGACGGCGAGGGCGCACGCGAGCGTGGACGCTCCGGCGCCGCCGCGGCCGCCGATGACGCCGACGGTGAGCGCGGGCCAGCCGACTCCTTCGGCGACGTCGGCGATGCGGTCGACCAGCCACTGTTCGCCGTCGGGCAGCATCAGGACGTGGTCGGCGCCGATCTCCACGGCGCGCTGCCACACCCCGGAGTCGTCCTGGTCGCGTCCGACGAGGACCACTCCTCGTCTGCGGGCGGCCCCGCGGACCTTGCGCGCCGCGTCGTCGCCGACCAGGACGAGCGGCGCGGCCTCCCAGCCGCCCCGCTGCTGCGGCACCGAGTGATGCACTTCGGGTGTGGCGCCGGCCGCGGCGCACAGGCGCAGCAGGTCGTCGAGGAGTTCCGCGTCCTCGGTGACGATGAGCGGCTTGCCCGGCCGGTCTTCGCCGGCGGGCGGCGGGTCGTGTGTGACGGCTCCGGTCACGATGTCCATCCCCCTTCGCCGCGAGGCGCGCAGTCCCTGCGGCCCCGCGATTCCCAAACGTGTGAAGAACCGGCGTCCGGCCTCCATATGAACGGCCGACAGAAACCGGCCGCACACGCCCGGCAAACGGAACCGGCCATGTGAAGTCGGCCCGAGCGGACGCGTCGGAATCACCGTGCAGCGAACCCGGAAATCGTGTGGATCTTGGTGGAAAACTGTGGACGAGCGGGGCGTTGTGAATATCGCCGTCACCCGAACCGGTGACCCCTGCACTACTCCGTGTACGACTTCCACAGAGCAGCCCGACGGCTACACACGGTGAGGGGAGGTGGACATGCGAAAGAGGCGGCCGCAGCCGCCTCGATGCGGCACCACGGCCGCGCACAGAAGAGAGAAACCCACCGGGACATGCGACGACCCCCGCCGGGGGGGGAGAGCGGGGGTCGTCTCCACGGCCGACTCGGGGGGGGAGGAGCCGGACCGCGTTAGCACGGTCGCGAACGATCCGTGACTTCCATGGTGTACCCGAGAGGCCTCTCAGGCAAACCAACGCGCTCACCTTACGCCGAATGGGCTGCCCTTATGCTCTTGCTTGTGGAAAACCACTTCTTGCCTCGCACAGCGGCCTTCTTTGACCTGGACAAGACGGTCATTGCGAAGTCGAGCACGCTCACCTTCAGCAAGTCCTTCTACCAAGGCGGGCTGATCAACCGCAGGGCGGCCTTGCGGACCGCATATGCCCAGTTCGTGTTCCTGGTCGGCGGTATGGACCACGACCAGATGGAACGAACGCGCGAGTATCTGTCCGCTCTCGTGCGCGGCTGGAACGTCCAGCAGGTGAAGGAGATCGTGGCCGAGACCCTGCACGACCTGATCGACCCGCTCATCTACGACGAGGCGGCCTCGCTGATCGAGGAGCACCACACCGCCGGCCGTGACGTCGTCATCGTGTCCACGTCGGGCGCCGAGGTGGTCGAGCCGATCGGTGAGCTGCTCGGCGCGGACCGCGTGGTCGCCACCCGCATGGTCGTGGGCGAGGACGGCTGTTTCACCGGCGAGGTGGAGTACTACGCCTACGGCCCGACGAAGGCGGAGGCGGTCAAGGAGCTGGCCGAGTCCGAGGGGTACGACCTGTCGCGCTGCTACGCCTACAGCGACTCGGCGACCGACCTGCCGATGCTGCAGGCGGTGGGGCACCCGCACGCCGTGAACCCGGACCGGACCCTGCGGCGCGAGGCCGTCGCGCGCGGCTGGCCGATTCTCGACTTCCACCGGCCGGTGCGCCTCAAGCAGCGGATCCCCCGGTTCTCCGTACCGCCCCGCCCGGCGCTGGTCGCGGCCGCGGCCATAGGAGCGGCGGCGGCCACCGCGGGCCTCGTCTGGTACGCCAGTCGGCGCCGGGCGACGGCGACCGCCTGACCTGCCCGTTTAAAACCCTTTTGGCGGCAAAAGCAAAGAACTGGTGCCAGCACTTCCGCTTGTCCGGGGTCTGGAGTACAAAGGACTTAACGGCCCGCGAGACCAAGGACATCCGAGAGGATCACCTTAATAACGCATTTGGCCCCACGGACCGCGCATGACCACCGGGCACCCACGCGACGTCGACCCGTCGATTACGGGCCAGCCGCACCAGGTCACGGGCGAAGTTCCCGGCCTGATGGGCAATATATCGAGGACGCCTGGTAACCGGGTGAGCATGCCAGCGGCGGTACGAGGACTCGTACCGCCGCAACCCTTTGCAAGGGCCCCGCGCGGGGGCCTTTTTTCGTAACGCGCCACTACGCGCGCGTGGCGCGTTACGCCGCCCCTCGTTGCAGCGCCTCGCACACCGCCGTCGACTCGCGCGCGCCCAGCTCGACCGCCCTGCCGCAGTGGGCGATCCAGGCCGCCATGCCGTCCGGGGTGCCGGAGACGTAGCCGTCCAGCGCCGCCAGATAGGCCGCCCGCCCCAGCTCGGCGTGACCCACCTCGGCCGGGCAGACCGACTTGGGGTCGAGGCCGCCGCCGATGAGGACGATGCGCGCGGCGGCCCGCGCGACCAGGCCGTTGTGGGACGTGAAGGGGCGCAGGGCCAGCAGCTCGCCGTGCACGACGGCGGCCGTCACCAGGGCGGGCGCGGATCCTCCCGCGATGATCAGCTCGGACAGTCCCTCCAGGCGTCCAGCCAGCTCGGCGGCGCTCGGCAGCGGCAGCTCGATCAGCGGCTCGTCGACCGCCTCGCCGGCCTGCCGCGGCCGCCCGACCTCGCCCCCGTCGCTCGCGGCGGCCACCAGGTGCAGCCGCGCCAGCACCCGCAGCGGCGACTGCCTCCAGATGGACAGCAACTGGCCCGCCTCGGCGGTCAGCCGCAGCGCGGCGCCCATGATCCGCGCCTCGTCGTCGACGCTGAAGTCGGTGCGCCGCCGCACCTCTTCCAGCGCCCAGTCCGCCCCGGAGAGCGCCGCCGAGCCGCGGGCGCCGCGCAGGGCGGCCTCGGAGGTGATCGCGGTGCTGCGGCGGCGCATCACCCGGTGGCCGTAGACCCGGTCCACGGCCTTGCGCATGGACTCCACGGACTCGGCCACACCGGGCAACGAGCCCAGGGCCGCAAGCGGATCGGCGGACGCGCCTGTCGTACTCATGAGTACGACACTACGCAACCCCTGCGCACGCCCCACGAAGGAGTGGTCTTCTTCACGCACGCCTGTCACATACAGCTATCG
Organism: Streptomyces sp. yr375; assembly: GCF_900110755.1. Lineage (GTDB taxonomy): Bacteria > Actinomycetota > Actinomycetes > Streptomycetales > Streptomycetaceae > Streptomyces. Next base: position 212,145 of record NZ_FOFF01000007.1, on the reverse strand, counting down.
ACGCACTACCCTTTGTGAACATGAAAATTGCTTTCGTCGGGAAGGGCGGCAGTGGCAAGACCACGCTGTCCTCCCTGTTCATCCGCCAGCTCGCCGCCGACGGCGCGCCGGTGATCGCGGTCGACGCGGACATCAACCAGCACCTGGGGCCCGCTCTCGGGCTGGACGAGGCGGAGGCCGCCGCGCTGCCCGCGATGGGCGACCGGCTGCCGCTGATCAAGAACTACCTGCGCGGCGCCAACCCCCGCGTCACCTCCGCCGAAACGATGATCAAGACGACCCCGCCCGGCGAGGGCTCCCGGCTGCTGCGGGTGCGCGAGGAGAACCCGGTGTACGACGCCTGTGCCCGGCCGGTGGAACTCGACGGCGGCGCCGTCCGTTTGATGGTCACGGGCCCCTTCACGGACGCCGACCTGGGGGTCGCCTGCTACCACTCCAAGACGGGAGCGGTGGAGCTGTGCCTGAACCACCTGGTCGACGGGCGTGACGAGTACGTCGTGGTCGACATGACGGCAGGCTCGGACTCCTTCGCCTCCGGCATGTTCACCCGCTTCGACATCACGTTCCTCGTCGCCGAGCCGACCCGGAAGGGGGTCTCCGTCTATCGCCAGTACAAGGAGTACGCCCGCGACTTCGGCGTCGAGCTGAAGGTCGTCGGCAACAAGGTGCAGGGCCAGGACGACGTCGACTTCCTCCGCGCCGAGGTCGGGGGCGACCTGCTGGTGACGGTCGGGCACTCCGACTGGGTGCGCGCCATGGAGAAGGGCCGGCCGCCCCGGTTCGAGCTCCTGGAGGACACCAACCGCCACGCCCTGCGCCTGCTGCACACGACCGCCGACTCGGCGTACGAACGGCGCGACTGGGAGCGCTACACCCGGCAGATGGTGCACTTCCACCTGAAGAACGCCGAGTCCTGGGGTAACGAACGCACCGGGGCCGACCTGGCGGCGCAGGTCGACCCCGGGTTCGTCCTCGACGAAGGCGTCACGGCTTCCGTGTGACGGCTACCGCCTGACCGCCGGCGCCCCGGGCGCGCCCTTCGGGGCCGGAGCGGGGCTGCCGGGCAGGAAGGACGCCCAGCCCTGCTTCGGGGCCTCGCCCACCTCCAGGGTGCGCAGCTTGGCCAGCGTCTTGGGGTCCTGGGCGTCCAGCCAGTCGGCCAACTGCCGGAAGGACACGCAGCGCACGTCCCGCTTGTTGCAGACGTTCTCGACGACCTCCTCGACGGCGCGCATGTACGTGCCGCCGTTCCAGGACTCGAAGTGGTTGCCGATGATCAGCGGTGCGCGGTTGCCGTCATAGGCCCGGTGGAAGCCCTTGAGCAGGCTGTCGCGCATCTGGTCGCCCCAGAACTCGCGCTTGTCGGGGTCGCCCTGGGTGGCGGTGCCGGACTGGTTGACCATGAAGTTGTAGTCCATGGTGAGCTGCTCGTAGCTGTGGCCGCGGAAGGGCACGAGCTGCATCGACAGGTCCCACAGGCCCTCCTTCTTGCCGGGCCAGACCTGGTTGTCGACGCCGCTGGTGTCGTAGCGGAAGCCCAGCTCGTGGGCGGCCTTCATGAAGTTCTTCTGGCCTTCGAGGCAGGGGGTGCGGGCGCCGACGAGTTCCTTGTCGTAGTCGAAGGGCAGCGGGGCCGCCTTCTTCATGCCGGTGTTGGTCTTCCAGGTCTTCACGAACTGCTTGGCCTGGGCGATCTCGTCCTTCCACTCCTCGACCGACCACTCGCCGACGCCGCCGTTCTTCCCGCAGAAGTGGCCGTTGAAGTGGGTGCCGATCTCGTTGCCCTCCAGCCACGCCAGGCGCAACTGCTTCACGGTGTCGGCGATGCCCTGCTCGTCGTTGAAGCCGATGTCGGAGCGGCCCGGCGAGTGCTGCGGCGGCTTGTACAGGTCGGCCTTCTCCTGCGGCAGCATGTACACGCCGCTGAGGAAGTACGTCATCGTCGCGTGGTTGGCCTTGGAGACCTTGCGGAAGTGCGAGAACAGTTTCTGGCTGTCCTCGCCGGCGCCGTCCCAGGAGAAGACCACGAACTGCGGCGGTTTCTGGCCCGGCTTCAGGCGCTCGGGCCGGGGCAGGTGGGGCTGCGCCCCGGTGTACGCGGTGGAGCCGTCGCCGATCAGGCGGACCACGCTCTTGGGCGCGGGAGCCGGCTTCGCCTGTTGCGGGCCTGACGCCCCGACGTGGGAAACATGGGAACCATCGGCTCCCGTCGCGCAACCGGCGAGCGATGCGGCGACAGCCGCGGCGACCACTGCGCCCGCGGCGATCCTCTGGGTGGCGGCCATCTTCCGCCCACCTTCTTCCTTCTCTCGGCCAACGCCGACGAGGGCGTTCTCTGGTGGCGCGCCGGGACGAACCGGCGGCGCAGTCAAAGTCGCATGGGACCGAGAATGAATTAGTACGACAAGCCGACAAAAAGACCACTTCACTCTTGCGGGTGATCCACTGCCCTATTTGCCGCAAAAATCCATGCATGACCTTTACTCTGCATTACGATCTATTTACCGATTGTTGATTTCATCCCGCCGCTGCACGCCGTGACCCACGGCCGCGACCGCCCCCGCCACAGCCGGGGGCCCACCAGTTCCGCGACCGCGCTGCCCCGGAGGAGACGGGAACATGTCCGCCTGCGTCCCCACCCGCACTGCCCACTCGACCCGTTCGACCCACTCGACGCGCACCGAGCGCAACCACCCGCCCCACAGCCCCCCACCGCCCCCGCACCGCCGCTTCCGCATCGCGGGCGCGGACGTGTCCGCTTCGATCGCGGTCTTCCTGATCGCCCTGCCCCTGTCCCTCGGCATCGCCCTCGCCACCGGCGCGCCCCTCCAGGCCGGGCTCGTCGCCGCGGCCGTGGGCGGGATCGTCGCCGGCTGGATCGGCGGCTCACCGCTCCAGGTCAGCGGCCCCGCGGCCGGCCTGACCGTCGTCACCGCCGACCTCATCCACCGCTACGGCTGGCGGACGACCTGCGCCGTCACCGTCCTCGCCGGGCTCGTCCAACTGGGCCTCGGCTGCCTGCGCGTGGCGCGCACCGCGCTCGCCGTGAGCCCCGCCATCGTGCACGGCATGCTCGCCGGCATCGGCGTCACCATCGCCGTCGCCCAACTGCACGTCGTCCTCGGCGGCAGCCCCCAGAGCTCCGTCCTCGACAACCTCCGCGCCCTGCCCGCCCAGTTGGCCCGCCTGCAGCCCGCGGCCGTGGCCGTGAGCGTGCTGACCCTGACCCTGCTGCTGCTCTGGCCGCGCATCCCCGGCCGGGTCGGCCGCCTGCTGCACAAGGTGCCCGCCGCACTCGTCGCCGTCACGGGCGCGACCGCGATCGCCGCGCTCACCGGCCTCACCCTGCCTAAGGTCGACCTGCCGTCCTGGAGCAGTCACGCCCTGGCCGGGCTGCCCGAGGGGCCGGTGCTCGGGCTCGTCGCCGCCGTCCTCACCACCACGCTGGTGTGCAGCGTGCAGTCGCTGCTGGGCGCGGTCGCCGTGGACAAGCTGATCGCCTCCGACCCCGGCCTGCTCAGCTCCCGCTCCGCCCGAGTCGGCCGCTCCGACCTGGACCGCGAACTGCTCGGCCAGGGCGCGGCCAACATCGTCTCCGGCGCACTCGGCGGACTGCCGGTGGCGGGCGTCGCGGTGCGCAGTTCGGCAAATGTCCAAGCCGGTGCCGTGAGCCGGAACTCCACGATGCTGCACGGCGTTCTCGTAGTAGTCGCCGCGTTGCTGATGGTCCCGATCCTGGATCTCATCCCGCTCGCCTCACTCGCCGCCCTGGTGATGGCCGTCGGCATCCAGATGGTGTCCCTGCACCACATTCGCACGGTGACTCGCCACCGAGAGGTGCTGGTGTACGCCGTCACCACCCTCGGCGTGGTGGTCCTCGGCGTCCTGGGGGGCGTGATGCTCGGCATCGCCGTGGCCGTCGCCGTCGCCCTGCACCGCCTCGCCCGCACCCGCATCACGCACCACGAGAAGGAAGGAGTCCATCACGTACACGTACGAGGCCAGTTGACGTTCCTCGCCGTGCCACGGCTCAGCCGCATCCTGCACCTCATGCCCCAAGGGTCCTACGTCGTAGTCGAGTTGGACGGCTCCTTCATGGACCACGCGGCATACGAGTCCCTACAGGACTGGCAGAAGTCGCACACCGCGCGAGGCGGCTCCGTCAAGCTCACCGGCCGCCGCTCCGACAGGGGGCCCGACACCCGAGCCGGCCTGGAGACACACACCGGCGTCGGCACCAGCACCAGTACCGGCACCGGCGCGGGCACCGGCTCCGGAGCCGAAGGGGGCGAGTCGACCGCTCCCCGAGGTCTCGACCCGGTTCCCGGCGGAGACACCCCGATCGCCGACTGCCGCTGCCGCCCGTGGACACCGTGGCGCAACCACCAGTGCGAGGTGCCACGGCGTACGACGGCGACAGCGACACCCCTGACGGCGAGAACGCCCAGGACGCCCAGCGGGGCGGACTCGGCACACTCGCCGGACTCGGCAGAGACGCCGGACGCAGCGCAGGGTAAAAACCAGAGGAAGGAGACGACAGAACCCACGGAGCCAACCGAGCACGCCGAACACACTGGGCACACGGAACATGCCGGGCACTCCGAGCACACCCAGCGCGCCGCACACACCGAGCACTCCGAGCCAAGTGGGCATCAACTGGTGCGTGGTATCAGCGCGTTCCAGCGGAACACCGCGCCGCTGGTGCGGGGGGAGCTGGCGCGGCTGGCCCGGGAGGGGCAGCGGCCCACGCAGCTCTTCCTCACCTGCGCCGACTCTCGGCTGGTCACCTCGATGATCACCTCCAGTGGTCCCGGCGACCTGTTCGTGGTGCGCAATGTGGGCAACCTCGTGCCGCCGCCCGGCGGGGAGAGCGGGGACGACTCGGTGGCGGCGGCGATCGAGTACGCGGTGGACGTGCTGAAGGTGCGGTCCATCACGGTGTGCGGGCACTCGGGGTGCGGGGCCATGCAGGCGCTGCTCAACTCCGAACCGGGTGGCCCCCGGACCCCGCTGAAGCGGTGGTTGCGGCACGGGTTGCCGAGTCTGGAGCGGATGGCCGACGACAGCCGCCCCTGGGCCCGGCTGGCCGGGCGGACACCGGTGGACGCGGTCGAGCAGCTCTGCCTGACCAACGTGGTCCAGCAGTTGGAGCATCTACGGGCCCACGAGTCGGTGGCCGGGGCCCTGCGGGCCGGGGCGCTGGAGCTGCACGGGCTGTACTTCCACGTGGGCGAAACACAGACGTACCTGCTCACCGGGGAAAGCGGCGGCGGGCTGTTCGACCACGTGGGAGTCGCGGACCTGACGGCGTGACGATGTGAGGACGTGTCGATGGGAAGCGTCCGCCGAGTCCCTCTCCTCGGCGGGCGCCGCCCGACGCCACCAGGGCCGGGGCCAGGCGCGGGTGTGAAAGGCGTTACACCGGCTGAACTCCGTCGGGCCCCCGCCCGTGGGTACGGATGACCCCGACCCGCACCACACCGCACCACACCGACCCCACCAGGCCACTCCTCACCGCACACCCCACCCAGCCCACCCCGCCGATCGCAGTCCACCGCACACCACACAAGCCGGACTCCCGCCGAACCGGACTCCAGCGAACCGGGGTCCCAGAGAACCGACTCCGCCGAACCGGGGCCCCACCGAACCGGACTCCACCGAACCGAACTACACCGAACCGAACTCCAACAGGTCTAAACCAATATTTCGTCGGCCCTTGTCACCGGGCCCCTGGGTCTGATGAGCTGTGGCCTGGGACACAACGGACACGGATACCTTCGAGAGGCAGATGTCGTGAGCAACGAGAGCCTGGCCAACCTGCTCAAGGAAGAGCGCAGGTTCGCGCCGCCCGCCGACCTGGCGGCGAACGCCAACGTCACGGCGGCGGCGTACGAGCAGGCCAAGGCTGACAGGCTCGGCTTCTGGGCCGCGCAGGCCCGTCGGCTGACCTGGGCCAAGGAGCCGACGGAGACGCTGGACTGGTCGAACCCGCCGTTCGCCAAGTGGTTCAAGGACGGCGAGCTCAACGTCGCCTACAACTGCGCCGACCGGCATGTGGAGGCCGGGCACGGGGACCGGGTCGCCATCCACTTCGAGGGCGAGCCCGGCGACAGCCGCGCCATCACCTACGCCGAGCTCAAGAGCGAGGTGTCGAAGGCCGCAAACGCCCTGCTGGAGCTGGGAGTTCGCAAGGGCGACCGGGTCGCCGTCTACATGCCGATGATCCCGGAGACGGCGATCGCGATGCTGGCCTGCGCCCGGATCGGCGCCGCGCACTCCGTCGTCTTCGGCGGCTTCTCGGCGGACGCGCTGGCCACCCGTATCCAGGACGCGGACGCCAAGGTCGTCATCACGTCCGACGGCGGCTACCGGCGCGGGAAGCCGTCCGCGCTGAAGCCGGCGGTCGACGACGCGGTCGCGCGCGTGGACAGCGTCGAACACGTGCTGGTGGTCCGCCGTACCGGCCAGGAGGTCGCGTGGGACGACAGCCGGGACGTCTGGTGGCACGAGATCGTCGAACGGCAGTCGGCCGAGCACACGCCCGAGGCGTTCGAGGCCGAGCACCCGCTGTTCATCCTCTACACCTCCGGCACCACCGGTAAGCCGAAGGGCATCCTGCACACCTCCGGCGGCTACCTCACTCAGGCCGCGTACACGCACCACGCCGTCTTCGACCTCAAGCCGGAGACCGACGTGTACTGGTGCACGGCCGACGTCGGCTGGGTCACCGGGCACTCGTACATCGTGTACGGGCCGCTGGCCAACGGCGCGACGCAGGTCATGTACGAGGGCACGCCCGACACCCCGCACCAGGGCCGCTTCTGGGAGATCGTGCAGAAGTACGGAGTGACGATCCTGTACACGGCGCCGACCGCCATCCGTACGTTCATGAAGTGGGGCGACGACATCCCCGCGAAGTTCGACCTCTCCTCCCTGCGCGTGCTCGGCTCGGTCGGTGAGCCCATCAACCCCGAGGCCTGGATCTGGTACCGCAAGCACATCGGCGCCGACCTGACCCCGATCGTCGACACCTGGTGGCAGACCGAGACGGGCGCGATGATGATCTCGCCGCTGCCCGGCGTCACCGAGACCAAGCCCGGTTCCGCGCAGACGCCGCTGCCCGGCATCTCCGCGACGGTCGTCGACGACGAGGCGAACGAGGTGCCGAACGGCGGGGGCGGCTACCTGGTCCTCACCGAGCCGTGGCCGTCGATGCTGCGCACCATCTGGGGCGACGACCAGCGCTTCCTCGACACGTACTGGTCGCGTTTCCCGGGCAAGTACTTCGCCGGGGACGGCGCGAAGAAGGACGACGACGGGGACATCTGGCTCCTCGGGCGCGTCGACGACGTGATGCTCGTGTCGGGCCACAACATCTCGACCACCGAGGTCGAGTCGGCGCTCGTGTCGCACCCGGCCGTCGCCGAGGCGGCCGTGGTGGGCGCCGCCGACGAGACGACCGGGCAGGCCATCGTCGCCTTCGTCATCCTGCGCGGCACGGCGAACGCGGACGACGAGAACCTCGTCGCCGATCTGCGCAACCACGTCGGGGCCACGCTCGGACCGATCGCCAAGCCGAAGCGGGTCCTGCCGGTCGCGGAGCTGCCGAAGACCCGGTCCGGCAAGATCATGCGCCGGCTGCTGCGGGACGTCGCGGAGAACCGTCAGCTCGGTGACGTCACCACCCTGACCGACTCCACGGTCATGGACCTCATCCAGACGAAGCTCCCGGCCGCGCCGAGCGAGGACTGAGCACACCGGTAGGTCTCGGTCGGCAGGTCTGCAGGTCTGCAGGTCTGCAGGTCGGTGAAGGGCACTCGGCGGCAAGCGCGCCGGGTGCCCTTTTCGCACCTAACGTAGGGATCGCCGGATTCCTCCCCGCGCACTTTAGGTAGACTAACTTTAGGTAGGCTAAACAAAAAGGTGCGCCGGGAAGTCTGGTCGGCATGTGCTCAGCCCTGCCCACCGACCGGAGGTCCCCACCGTGCCCGCGCCCCGCACCCCGACTCCCGCCTCGGCCCCCGCCCCGCACCCCCGCAAGGTCCTCGGACGGCTGTCCCTGCCCGAGCGGAACTTCGTCGCGGACGCGCTGCGCACCGAGACCGTCGGCGGTGTGCTGCTGCTCGTGGCCGCCGTCGCCGCGCTGGTCTGGGCGAACGTCCCGGCGCTGCACGACAGTTACGAGAGCGTCAGCCACTTCCACCTCGGGCCCGCGGCCCTCGGCCTGAACCTCTCGGTCGCGCACTGGGCGGCCGACGGCCTCCTCGCGGTCTTCTTCTTCGTCGCCGGCATCGAGCTCAAGCGCGAGCTGGTCGCCGGTGACCTCAAGGACCGCAGGGCCGCCGCGCTGCCGGTGGTGGCCGCGCTGTGCGGGATGGCCGTACCGGCGCTCGTGTACACGCTCACCAACCTCACCGGCGGCGGCTCCCTCGCGGGTTGGGCCGTGCCCACGGCCACCGACATCGCGTTCGCGCTCGCCGTGCTCGCCGTCATCGGCACGTCGCTGCCGAGCGCGCTGCGCGCCTTCCTGCTCACCCTCGCCGTCGTCGACGACCTGTTCGCGATCCTGATCATCGCGGTCTTCTTCACCGGCGGCATCGACTTCGTGGCGCTGGGCGGCGCGGTCGTCGCACTCGTCGTCTTCTGGCTGCTGCTGCGCAAGGGCGTGCGCGGCTGGTACGTGTACGTGCCGCTCGCGCTGGTGATCTGGGCGCTGATGTACAACAGCGGCGTCCACGCCACGATCGCCGGTGTCGCGATGGGCCTGATGCTGCGCTGCACGACGCGCGAGGGCGAGGAGCGCTCCCCGGGCGAGCGGATCGAGCACCTCGTCCGGCCGCTCTCCGCCGGTCTCGCGGTGCCGCTGTTCGCCCTGTTCAGCGCCGGTGTGACGGTCTCGGGCGGGGTGCTCGGGGACGTGTTCGCGCGGCCGGAGACGCTGGGCATCGTGCTGGGTCTCGTCGTCGGCAAGACGATCGGCATCTTCGGCGGGACCTGGCTGACCGTCCGCTTCACCCGGGCCTCGCTCAGCGAGGACCTCGCCTGGCCGGACGTGTTCGCCGTCGCGTCCCTCGCCGGCATCGGGTTCACCGTCTCGCTGCTGATCGGGGAGCTCGCCTTCGAGGGCGACGCCGCCCTCACCGACGAGGCCAAGGCCGCCGTCCTGCTGGGCTCGCTGATCGCGGCGACCCTGGCGACGGTCCTACTGAAGCTGCGCAACGCCCGGTACCGCCGGATGTGGGAGGCCGAGGAGCGAGACGACGACCTCGACGGCGTCCCGGACGTCTACGAGCAGGACGACCCGGCGTACCACCTGCGGATGGCGGAGATCCTCGACCGCAAGGCCGCCGAGCACCGCCGGATCGCCGCGGAGATCTCCCGGGACGCCGCCCAGGACGAGGCCGACGCGCGCCACGGGCTTGCCGAAGTGCCGGGCGGGGCGGGCGAGGAGGGCGACGGTCCGGCATGATCTGACGGGACGGTACAAAAGGAAGCCAGAAGCAGCACCGCAGCCGGAAACACGCGGCACCGCGCACGGCGGCACCTACAGCGGCACGTACGGCAACACAGACAGCAGCAGGAGAGGGAGAACGCGATGAGCGCACCCGACGGCAGCCCGGTCGGCGCCGAACGCAGCATCGGCCGGCTGTTCGCCTCGGCGACGACCGAATTGTCGGCGCTGGTGCACGACGAGATCGCGCTGGCGAAGGCGCAGCTCAAGCAGGACGTCAAGCGGGGCCTGCTGAGCGGCGGGGCGTTCTCGGTGGCCGGCGCGGTCCTGGTGTTCTCCCTTCCGATGCTGAACTTCGCGCTGGCGTACGGCATCCGGACCTGGAGCGACTGGAACCTCGCGCTCTGCTTCCTGCTGTCGTTCGCGGCGAACGTGCTCCTCGCGATCGCCCTCGGGCTGATCGGCGTGTTCTTCGCGAAGAAGGCCAAGAAGAGCCAGGGCCCGCAGATGGTGGCCGCGTCCGTGAAGGAGACGGCGGGCGTCCTGCAGAACGCCAAGCCGCACCCGCGGCCCGACCTCCCGCAGGATCGGGCCCCGGAGGCCCTCGAGGCTGTGGGACGCTCGTCGTCATGACGGACCCCGCGATTCCTCCGGCCCAGCCCGCCTCGGTCGTACGGCCGGACGCCGTCTGCGGCGTGCCGGTCACCCACCGCGAGGTCGCCGCGAACGGCGCGCGGTTCCACATCGCCGAGATGGGCGACGGCCCGCTGGTCATGCTCGTCCACGGGTTCCCGCAGTTCTGGTGGACCTGGCGGCACCAGTTGGTCGCGCTGGCCGACGCGGGCTTCCGGGCCGTCGCGATGGACCTGCGGGGCGTGGGCGGCAGCGACCGTACGCCCCGCGGCTACGATCCGGCCAACCTCGCCCTCGACATCACCGGCGTGATCCGCTCCCTCGGCGAGCCGGACGCCGCGCTGGTCGGCCATGACCTGGGCGGTTATCTGGCGTGGACGGCGGCCGTGATGCGGCCCAAGCTGGTGCGGCGGCTCGCCGTCTCCTCGATGCCGCATCCGCGGCGCTGGCGCTCGGCGATGCTCGCCGACGTCCGGCAGACGACCGCGAGTTCCCACATCTGGGGGTTCCAGCGGCCGTGGATCCCCGAGCGGCAGCTCACCGCCGACGACGGCGAACTCGTGGGCCGGCTGCTGCGGGACTGGTCCGGGCCGCTGCTGCCGGAGGACGACGCGGTGGAGACGTACCGGCGCGCGATGTGCATCCCGTCCACCGCGCACTGCGCCGTGGAGCCGTACCGCTGGCTGGTGCGCTCGCTGGCCCGTCCGGACGGCATCCAGTTCTACCGGCGCATGAAGCGGCCCGTGCGCGTGCCCACGCTGCATCTGCACGGCTCACTCGATCCGGTGCTGCGCACCCGCAGCGCGGCCGGCTCCGGCGAGTACGTCGAAGCCCCGTACCGCTGGCGGCTGTTCGACGGCCTCGGCCACTTCCCGCACGAAGAGGACTCGGTCGCGTTCTCCACAGAACTGGTCAATTGGCTGAAGGATCCCGAACCCGATCGGTGACCGAAGCGCATCGCCCGGTGTCCGAATCTGAACACCTGTACTACGAACAGCCAAATGCCCGACGCATAGGCCAATTGGCGGGCCGGAGGGCGGTTATCGACCTTCGGGCAGGGGCAGACGTCGGGGTATGGGCTGGACGCACGACTACAGTGACGCACCGCGCAACCGCCGCTCGGCCAGTGGCCTGAGCCCGCACCAACGGGGTGCCGACCCACAACTGCCGGATTCCGACCTCCGGGTGGGCATTCCGCGCATCCTGCGACGCCGGGCCCGCTGGGTCTCGGTCCGCCTGCGTCACCCACGAGGCTGACGCCCCGAGCCCCTTAGGGGTCCCGGGGCCGTCCTAGAGGGCGCAACTGTCGCTGTCCACCTGCTGGCCTGCCGTACGTCCCGCGGTGATGTCCTGCTGGATCTCGTCCACGGTGAGGGCGTAGCCGGTTTCGGCGTCGTCGAGGGACTTCGCGAAGACCACGCCGTACACCTTGCCGTCGGGGGTGAGCAGCGGGCCTCCGGAGTTGCCCTGACGGACGGTCGCGTACAGCGAGTACACGTCACGGCGGACGGTCGTGCGGTGGTAGATGTCCGGGCCGTTGGCCGTGATGCGGCCGCGTACGCGCGCGGCACGGACGTCGTACGACCCGTTCTCCGGGAACCCGGCGACGATCGCGCCGTCGCTGCTGCGCGCGTCCTCGGTGCTGAACCGCAGCGCGGGCGCGTCGAGATCCGGTACGTCCAGGACGGCGATGTCGCGCTTCCAGTCGTACAGGACGACCGTGGCGTCGTACTTGCGGCCCTCGCCGCCTATCTGGACGGTGGGCTCGTCGACGCCGCCCACGACGTGCGCGTTGGTCATGACGCGGCGCTCGCCGAAGACGAAGCCGGTGCCCTCCAGGACCTTGCCGCAACTCTCGGCGGTGCCCATGACCTTGACGATGGAGCGCTGCGCGCGCTTGGCAACCGCGCTGCCCGCGAGGGCCGGGTCGGGCGGCTGGACGTCGGTGATCGGCTCGTTGGAGAACGGGCTGAAGACCTGCGGGAAGCCGTTCTGCGCGAGGACGGAGGAGAAGTCGGCGAACCAGGTGTCGGCCTGGTCGGGCAGCGCCTCGGACACCCCGTGCAGCACCGTGGAGCTACGGACCTCCTTGCCGAGGGTCGGCAGGGTGGTGCCGGCGAGCGCGGACCCGATCAGCCAGGCCACCAGCAGCATCGCCACGACGTTGACCAGCGCGCCGCCCGTCGCGTCCAGCGCGCGGGCCGGGGACCAGGTGATGTACCGGCGCAGCTTGTTGCCGAGGTGGGTGGTGAGGGCCTGGCCGATCGAGGCGCAGACGATCACGACGATGACCGCGACGACGGCGGCCGTGGTACTCACCTCGGAGTTGTCGGTCAGGGCGTCCCAGATCACGGGCAGCAGGTAGACGGCGACGAGGCCGCCGCCCAGGAAGCCGATCACCGACAGGATGCCGACGACGAACCCCTGGCGGTAGCCGACGACCGCGAACCATACGGCCGCGACCAGCAACAGGATGTCCAGCACATTCACGAGCGACACCCTGTCATGACCGCCAGTCGAGCGGGACCTGCTTCTCGCGGTCCCAGGGCTGCTCCCAGCCCGCGAAGTGCAGCAATCGGTCGATGACACCGGCCGTGAACCCCCACACAAGGGCGGATTCGACCAGGAATGCCGGGCCGCGGTAGCCGCTGGGGTGCAGGGCCGTGGCCCGGTTGTCCGGATTTGTGAGATCCGCCACGGGGACCGTGAAGACGCGGGCCGTCTCGCCGGGATCGACGACGCCCACCGGGCTCGGCTCGCGCCACCAGCCCAGGACCGGGGTGACGACGAAGCCGCTGACCGGGATGTACAGCTTGGGCAGGACGCCGAAGAGCTGGACGCCGGACGGATCGAGGCCGGTCTCCTCCTCGGCCTCGCGCAGCGCGGCCCGCAGCGGCCCGTCACCGTGCGGGTCGCCGTCCGCCGGGTCGAGGGCGCCGCCGGGGAAGGAGGGCTGGCCCGCGTGGGAGCGCAGGGAGCCGGCGCGCTCCATGAGCAGCAGCTCGGGGCCGTGCCCGCCGGCGCCGAACAGGATCAGGACGGCCGACTGGCGGCCCGTGCCGTTCTCCGGGGGCAGGAAGCGGCTGAGCTGGCGCGGCTGGACCGTCCGGGCCGCGTGCACGACCGGGTCCAGCCAGCCGGGCAGCCCCTCCTGGCTGACCGTCACCGGACCGGGCTGGACATCGCCCCTTACATTGCCCCGGACATCACCCCGGGTGCCGCCTTGAGTACTGCCCTGAGTACCGCCCTGGGTGCCACTCTCGGTATCGCTATCGCTCTGGGTATTGCTCGCACGCGTCATCGCCCCACCACCCCCCGTTCTGCCAAGTCCAACTCCCGAGCACCGACAGATCGTTCCGCGAATCGTGTGGCGGATCGTCCGGCGGATCGCTCTGTGGTTCGTCGCGCCGATCGCTCTGCGGCTCGTCGCGTGGGCCGGTCCGTGGTCGCCGTCGGCCCTTGCGTCATCCGGCCCCCAGCGGCGGCGCCGGCCTGCCGCCCGCGTCCAGGTAGGACTGGGGCGGGTTCAGGCGCTGGCCCGGGAAGCCGCCCTTCTCGTACTTCAGGAGCTTCTTCGCCTTCTCCGGATCCGTCTCGCCCTCGCCGTACGCCGGGCAGAGCGGGGCGATGGGGCAGGCGCCGCAGGCGGGCTTGCGGGCGTGGCAGATGCGGCGGCCGTGGAAGATCACATGGTGCGAGAGCATCGTCCACTCGCTCTTGGGGAAGAGCGCGCCGATCGCGGTCTCGATCTTGTCGGGCTCGGTCGCCTCGGTCCACTTCCAGCGCCGCACGAGCCGCTGGAAGTGCGTGTCGACGGTGATCCCGGGTCGGCCGAACGCGTTCCCCAACACCACGAAGGCCGTCTTGCGGCCGACGCCGGGCAGCTTGACCAGGTCCTCGAGCCGCCCGGGGACCTCGCCGCCGAACTCCTCCACCAGGGCCTTGGAGAGGCCTATCACCGACCTCGTCTTGGCCCGGAAGAAGCCCGTGGGGCGGAGGATCTCCTCGACCTCCTCCGGGTCGGCGGCGGCCAGGTCCTCGGGGGTGGGGTACTTGGCGAAGAGGCCGGGGGTCGTCTGGTTCACCCGGAGGTCGGTGGTCTGGGCGGACAGGACCGTGGCGACGACCAGTTGGAAGGGGTTCTCGAAGTCCAGCTCGGGGTGGGCGTACGGGTAGATCTCGGCGAGTTCGCGGTTGATGCGGCGGGCGCGGCGGACGAGGGCGGTACGGGACTCGGGCTTGCCCACCTCGGACTTCGCCGCCTCGGCCTTCCCCACCTCGGGCTTCCCCGTCCCGGCCGGTTTCTTCGCAGGCATCTCTTTTGTCACCTTTGCCGTTTTCCTACCACCGCCGGAGTCCTGTTCGCCCACAGCGGAAACGCGACGTACAACCACCCGCCCAGCCCCCTGGGCCTGAGCTCTCACCGGCGATTTGGACACCCGACCAGCCTAAAGCCCGGCACTGACATCCGCCCCGGACCCTGAAGATCAGCCCCCAATTGGACCCCTGCCGCTTACCTCGGGACACGTGTGCGGCATCCTTGTGACAGATCACACTGTTTGGACCGTCCGGCAAAATGGGGAACACGGTCCCCTGGTAAGCGGGGGAGCAAGATCCCCTGAGCAGGTCGACAAGGAGAGAACTCGTGGACGACGTCCTGCGGCGCAACCCGCTCTTCGCGGCACTCGACGACGAGCAGGCCGCCGAACTGCGCGCCTCCATGAGCGAGGTGACCCTGGCCCGTGGCGACTCCCTGTTCCACGAGGGCGACCCGGGCGACCGGCTCTACGTCGTCACCGAGGGCAAGGTCAAGCTCCACCGCACGTCCCCGGACGGCCGGGAGAACATGCTGGCCGTGGTGGGCCCCAGCGAGCTGATCGGCGAGCTGTCGCTCTTCGACCCGGGCCCGCGTACGGCGACGGCGACGGCCCTCACCGAGGTCAAGCTCCTGGGCCTCGGCCACGGCGACCTCCAGCCCTGGCTGAACGCCCGGCCCGAGGTGGCCACCGCGCTGCTGCGCGCCGTCGCCCGGCGCCTGCGCAAGACCAACGACGCCATGTCCGACCTGGTCTTCTCGGACGTCCCGGGCCGCGTGGCCCGCGCCCTGCTGGACCTCTCGCGCCGCTTCGGCGTGCAGTCCGAGGAAGGCATCCACGTCGTCCACGACCTGACGCAGGAGGAGCTGGCCCAGCTCGTCGGCGCGTCGCGCGAGACCGTGAACAAGGCGCTGGCGGACTTCGCCCAGCGCGGGTGGCTCCGCCTGGAGGCGCGGGCGGTCATCCTGCTGGACGTGGAGCGACTGGCCAAGCGGTCGCGCTAGCCGCTGGGGGAGCCGTTACGGGGTTGAGGTTGGTCGGTGTGACCGTTACTGGGGGCTGTCGCCCCCAGGCCCCCGCTATCGGCCCTGAAGGGGCCTCGTCCGCAAACGCCGGACGGGCTGGTTGTCGTGACCGGCGGTGAACATGTTCGCCGCCAAGGGCTCGATGCGCAGGGTTGCATCGTCCGCGAAGGCTCTCTCGCGCGCGTGCCGCTTGCGTTTCGGCCCGTCGTCGCGGCTGCCCGGGAGCGGATCCCGAAGTGCTTCGGCGGTCGGCTGCACAGCGCGTACCTCTACGGGTCGATCCCGCGCGGCACCGCGCGCGTGGGGCGCAGCGACCTGGACCTCCTGGTCGTCCTGCGCGCGGAGCCGACCGACGCGGACCGGGCCGACGGGCGGGCGCTCGACCGGGCCCTCGACGAGGAGTTCGCGCAGATCGACGGCGGTGGGACGCTGCTCGTCGGCCACGCGCGCGTGCTGAGCGAGTTGGAGCGGTACGACCTGGGGTGGTTCGTGGCCTGCCTGTGCACGCCCCTGCTCGGGGAGGACCTCGCCGAGCACCTCCCCCGCTACCGTCCCGACTCGCTGCTCGCGCGCGAGACCAACGGCGACCTCGCCCTGCTCCTACCGCGCTGGCGCGCGCGGATCGCGGCGGCGACCGACGCGGACGACGCCCTGCGGCCACTCGTCCGGTTCATGTCCCGACACCTCGTACGCACCGCGTTCACCCTCGTCATGCCCCGCTGGAACGGCTGGACGAGCGACCTGCACGAGATGGCGGAGGCGTTCGGCGCGTACTACCCGCAGCGCGCGGAGCAGCTCCGTACGGCCGCCGTCCTCGGGTACGAGCCGACCGGCGACCGCGCCGTCCTCGCGTCCTACGTCGACGATCTCGGCCCCTGGCTCACACGGGAGTACGCGCGCGTGCACGGCGTGAAGGCCCCCAGACCCGAGGACGGCTAGATGTCCCGCGACGACGACGCACCGGGCCGCCCGTGGTTCGAGGTCGAGGACCCCGAGGAGTACGGCGAGGAGCCCTGGGACTTCGACGAGGCCGAACTCGCCTTCCTCGCCGCCCTGCGCGCCCGAGCCGCCGCCTGGCGGGTGCCGTGGGCTCCCAGCCAGGTCGGACGGCCCGAGGACGACTCGTCGCTGCTCGTCCATGTCTGCCGTCTCGACGAGGAGCGCCGGCTGCTGCTCGGCGAGTGGGCCGTGCACTTCCACGGCACCCACGCGCGGGCGGGGAAGGTCCGTGACCAGCTCTTCAACCTCGACGAGTCGCCCGAGCGCGGCTTCTTCCAGGCATCCGGCACGGTCGAGGAGCTCGCCGAGCGCTGCGCCGACTGGTTCGAGAGCGTGTTGAGCCGCCCCCTCGACGCGCCCTGGACACGCCCTAGATGAGCCCGTGCTCCGTCAGGTACTCGAGTTGGGCGCGTACCGACAGTTCCGCCGCCGGCCACAGGGAGCGGTCGACGTCGGCGTAGACGTGGGCGACGACCTCGGCGGGGGTGCGGAGGCCGTCCTCGACGGCCGTCTCGACCTGGGCGAGGCGGTGGGCGCGGTGGGCGAGGTAGAACTCGACGGCGCCCTGGGCGTCCTCCAGGACGGGTCCGTGGCCCGGGAGCACCGTGTGGACGCCGTCGTCGACCGTGAGGGACCTCAGGCGTCGCAGGGAGTCCAGATAGTCGCCCAGGCGGCCGTCCGGATGCGCGACGACGGTCGTACCGCGTCCCAGGATGGTGTCGCCGGTCAGGACGGCCCGGTCGGCCGGGAGGTGGAAGCAGAGCGAGTCGGCGGTGTGGCCGGGCGTCACGACGATCCGCAGCTCCAGGCCGCCCACGGTGATCACGTCCCCGGCGCCCAGGCCCTCCTCGCCCAGCCGCAGCGCCGGGTCCAGGGCCCGTACCTTCGTGCCGGTCAGCCCGGCGAAGCGGGCGGCGCCCTCGGCATGGTCGGGGTGGCCGTGGGTCAGCAGGGTCAGGGCGACGCGCTTGCCGGCCTGTTCGGCGGTGTCGACGACCGCGCGGAGGTGGCCGTCGTCCAGTGGGCCGGGGTCGATCACGACCGCCAGCTCGGAGTCGGGCTCGGAGACGATCCAGGTGTTCGTGCCGTCCAGGGTCATCGCGGAGGCGTTCGGCGCGAGGACGTTGACCGCGCGCGTGGTGGCCCGGCCGGAGAGGACCCCGCCGCGCGGCTGACCGGGGAGGGCGGCTGCGTCGGTCATGCGGTCCCCCCGCCCGTCGTCCCGATCGGGATGTGCTTGGTGAACTCGTCGTGTCCCGGCCAGGACAGGACGACCTCGTCGCCGTCCAGGCGGGCCTGCGCGAGGACGGGGGCCAGGTCCTGGCCGGGGGCCGCGGCGAGCGCCTCGGCGGCCGTGGCGTGCGGGGCGAGCCTGCGCAGGGTCGCGATGGTCGGCGGCATCATCAGCAGCTCGCCCTTGTCGTACGAGGCCGCCGCGTCCGAGGGGCGGATCCACACCGTGCGGTCGGCCTCCGTGGAGGCGTTGCGGGTGCGCTGGCCCGCGGGGAGCGCGGCCACGAAGAACCAGGTGTCGTAGCGGCGGGGCTCGAACTCCGGGGTGATCCAGCGCGTCCAAGCGCCGAGGAGGTCGGAGCGCAGGACCAGGCCGCGGCGGTCGAGGAACTCCGCGAAGGACAGGTCGCGGGCGGCCACCGCGGCCCGGTCGGCCTCCCAGTCCGCGCCCGTGGTGTCGCCGACGACGGAGTCGGGCGTCGGTCCGGCGAGCAGGACGCCGGCCTCCTCGTAGGTCTCGCGCACCGCCGCGCAGACGATCGCCTGGGCCGCCGTCTCGTCGACGCCGAGCCGCTCGGCCCACCACGCGCGCGTGGGGCCCGCCCAGCGGACGTGCAGGTCGTCGTCTCGGGGGTCGACGCCGCCGCCGGGATAGGCGTACGCGCCTCCGGCGAAGGCCATGGAGGCGCGTCTGCGCAGCATGTGGACGACGGGTCCGCCGTCGTCGGTGTCCTTCAGGAGCATGACCGTGGCCGCGCGCTTGGGAACGACCGGAACGAGGGTGCCGTCCGTGAGCGCGCGGATACGTTCCGGCCAGTCCTGGGGAAACCACTGCCCATTCGCCATGGGCGCGAGGCTATCCCGTGGTGCGCGAATGTTCGAGAGGTTCCCGAGGTCAGAGCGTGCCTATGAGGTGCCGACAAAGCGCCTATAGGACGTCCGCAGCAGCGCCTACGGGACGATCTCGACCTGGATCTCGACCTCCACGGGCGCGTCCAGCGGCAGGACCGCGACACCCACCGCACTGCGCGCGTGCACGCCCTTGTCGCCCAGCACCTCGCCCAGCAGCTCGCTCGCGCCGTTGAGGACGGCGGGCTGGCCGGTGAAGTCCGAGGCCGACGCCACGAAGCCGACGACCTTCACCACGCGCGCGATGCGGTCCAGGTCGCCGACGACCGACTTGACGGCGGCCAGGGCGTTCAGCGCGCAGGTTCGGGCCAGCTCCTTGGCCTCCTCGGGGGTGACCTCCGCGCCGACCTTGCCGGTGACCGGCAGCTTGCCCTCCACCATGGGCAACTGGCCGGCCGTGTACACGTACGGGCCGGACTGCACGGCGGGCTGGTACGCCGCGAGGGGCGGCACGACCGCCGGCAGGGTCAGGCCCAGCTCGGCGAGCCTCGCCTCGACCGCGCTCACGCCTTCGCCCGCTTCAGGTAGGCGACGAGCTGCTCCGGGTTGTTCGGCCCGGGCACGACCTGGACGAGCTCCCAGCCGTCCTCGCCCCAGGTGTCCAGAATCTGCTTCGTGGCGTGGACGAGCAGCGGCACGGTTGCGTATTCCCACTTGGTCATGGGCCGACTGTATCCGCTGTTGACCAAGGCCCTGGTCCACAGGCCATGTGGCCGATTGACGACCCCCGGGCGCCCTGGTTATCCACAGCCTCCCGGTTGCCTCGGGCGCCGACTGGTTACGCTCGAAGACGTGAGCAGGCTCCAGGTCGTCAGCGGCAAGGGCGGGACCGGTAAGACGACGGTCGCCGCCGCCCTCGCGCTTGCCCTCGCCACGGCGGGGAAGCGGACGCTTCTCGTCGAGGTGGAGGGCAGGCAGGGCATCGCGCAGGTCTTCGAGACGGAGGCGTTGCCTTATGAGGAACGGAAGATCGCCGTCGCCCCCGGGGGCGGTGAGGTGTACGCACTGGCCATCGATCCCGAACTGGCCCTTCTGGACTACCTCCAGATGTTCTACAAGCTGGGGGGCGCCGGACGGGCCCTGAAGAAGCTCGGCGCCATCGACTTCGCCACCACCGTCGCCCCGGGTCTGCGGGACGTGCTCCTCACCGGCAAGGCGTGCGAGGCGGTCCGGCGCAAGGACCGCAACGGGCGGTTCGTGTACGACTACGTCGTCATGGACGCCCCGCCCACGGGCCGCGTCACCCGCTTTCTGAACGTCAACGACGAGGTCGCCGGGCTGGCCAGGATCGGCCCGATACACAATCAGGCGCAGGCGGTGATGCGCGTGCTGAAGTCGGCGGAGACGGCCGTGCACATGGTGACGCTGCTCGAGGAGATGCCGGTCCAGGAGACCGCCGACGGCATCGCCGAACTGCGGGCGGCGAAGCTGCCGGTGGGGCGGGTCATCGTCAACATGGTGCGGCCCGAGGTGCTGGACGAGGACGGGCTGGAACTCGTACGGACCGTGGCGCGTTCTTCTGTTGCCCGGTCGTTGTCCGCGGCCGGGCTCGGCGGGGCGCGGCGCGGCGGGCACGCGGAGCGGCTGGTGGATCCGCTCCTGAAGCAGGCCGGGGAGTACGCGGAGCGGTACGCGCTGGAGCGCGAGCAGCGCGCGGTCCTGGGCGAGCTGGACCTGCCGTTGCACGAACTGCCGTTGCTCGCCGAGGGCATGGACCTCGCGGGCCTGTACCAGCTCGCCACCGAACTGCGGAAGCAGGGGATCGCATGAGTCCGGACCAGGCTCACGGCAAGGGAACCACGGCCCACGACAAGGACCCGGACGAGCAGGACGAGGGCAGCGGCCCAGGCAAGGTCCAGGACAGGAGCAGCGGCAAGAGCCGTGGCCAGGGGGGCGCCCGTCACCGCCTCTCCCCCGCGCCCGTGCTCGACCTCGATCCGCTGCTCGACGACCCGACGACCCGCATCGTCGTCTGCTGCGGCTCGGGCGGCGTCGGCAAGACGACCACGGCGGCGGCGCTGGGGCTCAGGGCGGCCGAGCGCGGCCGCAAGGTGGTGGTGCTCACCATCGACCCGGCGCGCCGGCTCGCGCAGTCCATGGGCATCGACTCGCTCGACAACACCCCGCGCCGCGTCAAAGGCGTCGAGGGGGATGGCGAGTTGCACGCGATGATGCTCGACATGAAGCGCACCTTCGACGAGATCGTCGAGGCGCACGCGGACCCCGACCGGGCATCCTCGATCCTGGGCAACCCGTTCTACCAGTCGCTCTCGGCGGGCTTCGCGGGCACGCAGGAGTACATGGCGATGGAGAAGCTGGGTCAACTGCGCGCGCGGGACGCGTGGGACCTGATCGTCGTCGACACCCCGCCCTCGCGCTCGGCGCTGGACTTCCTGGACGCGCCGAAGCGCCTCGGGTCGTTCCTGGACGGCAAGTTGATCCGCGTCCTGCTCGCGCCCGCCAAGGTCGGCGGCCGCGCGGGGATGAAGTTCCTGAACGTCGGCATGTCGATGATGACCGGCGCGCTCGGCAAGCTGCTCGGCGGGCAACTGCTGAAGGACGTGCAGACGTTCGTGGCGGCGATGGACTCGATGTTCGGCGGCTTCCGCACGCGCGCGGACGCCACGTACAAGCTGCTCCAGGCGCCCGGTACGGCGTTCCTGGTGGTGGCGGCTCCCGAGCGGGACGCGCTGCGGGAGGCCGCGTACTTCGTGGAGCGGCTGGCCGCCGAGGACATGCCGCTGGCCGGTCTGGTGCTCAACCGCGTCCACGGCAGCGGCGCCGCCCACCTGTCCGCCGAGCGGGCCCTCGCCGCTGCGGAGAACCTCGACGCCGAACACGCAGAGCATGCGGAGCACTTCGGGCCCACCGAACGCGCCGGGCATGCCGGGCACGCCGAAAATCTTGAAGAGCCCGGCATTGTCGATCAGGACGGTGGGAAAGCTGGACTTCGTAACTCTCCCGACACGTACGGCAGTTCAGACCCGCACGGCAGTCCAGAATCTCCGGTCACCGATCCGGCGGCTCCGGCACCCGATACCGACACCGCCGCCGACCGGTCCGTGGACGACCTCACCGCAAGCCTGTTGAGGCTGCACGCGGAACGCATGCACCTGCTCTCGCGTGAGCAGCGCACGCGTGACCGCTTCACCTCGCTCCACCCCGAGGTGGCGGTCGCCGAAGTGGCCGCACTGCCCGGTGATGTGCACGACCTGACGGGGCTGCGGGACATCGGAAACAGGCTCGCGGCCAACCGGCCGGAGCTACCCGAGCCGCCCGAGTCCCCCGACGCGCCTGACGCCTGACGCCTGGCCAGAGGCTGTTGCAGGGTGTTGCTCAGCCCACCGCCGCGTAGTGCTCGTAGATCTCGTCGTCGTCGAGCGGCAGGATGCCCACGCCGCGCTCGTACTCCGAACGCGCTGTCTCCAGGAGCCGACGCCACGAGGTCACCGTGGGCCGCCTGCGCAGCAGTGCGCGGCGCTCGCGCTCCGTCATGCCTCCCCACACGCCGAACTCGACGCGGTTGTCCAGCGCGTCGGCCAGGCATTCGGTGCGTACCGGGCACCCGGTGCACACCGCCTTGGCCCTGTTCTGCGCTGCTCCCTGAACAAACAGTTCATCCGGATCGGTAGTGCGGCAGGCGGCCTGCGCACTCCAGTCGGTTACCCAGCCCATACCGGCGCCGTCCTCTCCCGAATCGAGGCTCCCCCACGGCGGCAGCGGCATATTCACCGCCGCCAGTTGAGGACGTTACGGAAGGTGGGCACAGCGCAACACCCCCTTCGGGCCCAATCTTGAATGGCCCGAACGGACTATGGGTAAGCGGCAGATCACCCGGGGGAGTGAGCCTGCGACATACGGCACTATCCCGACAAAAGGGGTAGTTCACTTGAGTCACAACGGACGCCGGGTGACACACAAGGCGGATTCGGACACGCACCCACCAAAAAAGTTGGGGAACTTCCGGAACGATTCGGGGTCGCCGGACGTATTGATACGTAGCCCTGCTGCTGTGACAGTTGAGAGCAGCTTAGGCCAAGGCATTGACGCGTGTCCGGCGAATCAGAACGTAGGCTGCCCCCATGCCAAAAAAGCGCTCGGGCGGTGGTCTGTCCCCAACCCAGCAGGCCGCCAAGTTCCTCGGTGTCAGTGTTCTCGCGGGAGCGGTGCTGGCCGGTATCGCCCTACCCGCGTTCGGCGCGCTGGGCCTGGCCGCCAAGGGGTCGGTGGAGTCGTTCGACGAACTCCCGGCCAACCTGAAGACACCGCCGCTGAGCCAGCGCACCACGATCCTCGACGCCGAGGGCGGCCAGATCGCCACGGTCTACTCCCGTGACCGCACGGTCGTCGACCTGAAGAACATCTCGCCGTACATGCAGAAGGCGATCGTCGCGATCGAGGACTCGCGCTTCTATGTGCACGGGGCGATCGACCTGAAGGGCGTCCTGCGCGCGCTCAACAAGAACGTGCAGAGCAGCGGCGTCTCCCAGGGCGCTTCGACGCTCACCCAGCAGTACGTGAAGAACGTCTTCGTGGAGGAGGCCGGCGACGACCCGACGAAGGTCGCCCAGGCCACCCAGCAGACCATCGGCCGCAAGATCAAGGAGCTGAAGTACGCGATCCAGGTGGAGGAGGAGCTCGGCAAGAAGAAGATCCTCGAGAACTACCTGAACATCACGTTCTTCGGTCAGCAGGCCTACGGCGTGGAGGCCGCCTCCCAGCGCTACTTCTCCACGCACGCCAAGGACCTCACCCTCCCGCAGGCCGCGCTGCTGGCCGGCATCGTCCAGTCGCCCAGCCGCTACGACCCCGTCAACGACGAGGCCGAGGCCGTCAAGCGCCGTAACACCGTGCTGAAGCGCATGGCCGAGGTCGGCGACATCTCGGAGGCCGAGGCCGCCACGGCGCAGCAGGCCCCGCTGGGCCTGAAGGTCACCCAGCCGAAGAACGGCTGCATCACGGCCGTCCAGGGCGCCAGCTTCTTCTGCAAGTACGTCGAGCGGGTCTTCCTCAGCGACCCGGTCTTCGGCAAGACCAAGGAGCAGCGGGCGAAGGTCTGGAACCAGGGCGGTCTGACGATCCGGACGACGCTGGAGCCGCAGTCGCAGAAGTCCGTCCAGGACTCGCTCAAGGACCACGTCTACAAGTCGGACAAGGTCGCCGCGGCCGCCACGCTCGTCGAGCCCGGCACCGGCAAGATCGTCGGCATGGGCCAGTCGAAGCCGTACGGCTACGGCAAGAACGAGACCGAGTACAACTACTCGGTCAACGCCTCCATGGGCGGCTCGAACTACGGCTTCCCGACCGGTTCGACCTTCAAGCCGTTCGTGGCGGCGGCGGCTCTCGAGGAGGGCCGCCCGGCGAACCAGTCCTACTCGGCGCCGTACCAGATGTCGTACCCGGCCTCGGTCCAGACGTGCAGCAGCAAGCCGTGGACCAACCAGGGCAACGACACGCTGGAGAACGAGAGCGAGTCGGAGAAGGGGCCGTACCAGCTCAAGAAGGCCATGGAGCTGTCGGTCAACACCTACTTCGTGCAGATGCTCGCCGACATCGGCATGTGCCCCGTGGTGAAGATGACCGACAAGCTGGGCGTGGTCCAGGGCAACGGCGACAAGGTGCCCGAGGTGCCCTCGTCGATGACCCTCGGCTCCACCGGCCTCTCCCCCCTGACGATGGCCACCGCGTACGCGGCCTTCGCCAGCCGGGGCATGTACTGCACGCCGATCGCCATCGAGTCGATCACCCAGATCGTGGGCGGCGCGAAGAAGTCGCTGGAGGTGCCCAAGTCGACCTGCTCGCGCGCGATGAGCGAGAAGACCGCGGACACCATCAACACGCTGCTCAGCGGAGTGACCGACTCCGGTACGGGCCGGCAGGCCGGTCTCTCCGGCCGCGACAACGCCGGTAAGACCGGTACGACGGACTCCCGCAAGAACGCCTGGTTCGTCGGCTACACGCCGAACCTCGCGGGCGCCGTCTGGGTCGGCAGCGCCACCCAGAAGGTCGAGATGACCGACATCACCATCGGCGGCGTCTACCACGCGCAGGTCTACGGCGGCGACACCCCCGGCCCGATCTGGCGCGACGCCATGACCGGCGCGCTGGAGGGCAAGGAAGCGGCGGAGTTCAACCTCGTCGACATCCCCAACCCGCCGGCGGCCAAGACCCCGGGCAACGGAAACGGGAACGGCAACAACACCACCGGCGGCAACGACAACGGCGGCACCGGCGACAACAACGACGACGGCTTCATCGGCGGCCTCCTCACCAACGGCGCGACCGACGGCGGCAACAACGCCAACAGCGGCGGCACCTTCTTCCAGGGCCAGACCAACGGAAACGGCAACGGAGGCAGGCGCGGCTGATTTCGCCGGCCGGCATCTGGAGCTGGAGTAGGAGTAGGAGTAGGAGTAGGAGTAGGAGTAGGAGTAGGAGTAGGAACACAGCGAACGGCCCCTGCTTCTCGCAGTACGGAGAGTCTTCCCGTACGGAGAGGCAGGGGCCGTTCGCCGTGCAAGGACCGGTGTGCGCGGACCGGCGTGCATGGGCCGGCGTGCATGGGCCGGCGTGCATGGGCCGGCGTGCATGGGCCGGCGTGCATGGGCCGGCGTGCGAGGACCTATATGCGGGCGGCTGGGTCAGCCCGCGAGCAGCTTCTTGACGACGGCGGCGACGCGGCCGCCCTCCGCCAGACCGGCCACCTTCGGGTTCACGATCTTCATGACGGCACCCATGGCCCGCGGCCCCTCGGCGCCGGCCGCCTTCGCCTCCTGGACGGCCTGGCCGACGATGTCGTCCAGCTCCTCGTCGCTGAGCTGCTTGGGGAGGTACGTGGCGAGCAGCTCGCCCTCCGCCTTCTCCCGCTCGGCGCTCTCGGCGCGACCACCCTGCGCGAAGGCGTCGGCCGCCTCGCGGCGCTTCTTCGCCTCCTTGGTGATCACCTTGAGCACCTCGTCGTCGGACAGCTCGCGCTTCGACGTGCCCGCGACCTCCTCCTTGGTGATCGCGGTGAGCGTCAGCCGGAGCGTCGAGGAGCGCAGCTCGTCACGCCCCCTGATCGCGGCGTTGAGGTCTTCCTGCAGCTTCGACTTGAGGGTGGTCATGGGTTTGATTGTCGCAGGTGTGGACGGCCGGACGCCCGTTCATTTAGGGGAGGACGAGGGAAGCACGCCGAAAGTCCCGTAGGGGAACGGCACTTAGGGGGAAGACCAGGGAAGACCCTGAGGGGCGGTGCGGGTGGAACCGTCGGCGGCGTCTGACACGATGGACGTATGCGCGCGCGATACGGAGTACCACTGTCCATGGCGGCGGCCGGCGCCGCCGGTCTGGTGTACGCGGCGGGTTTCGAGGCCCGCTCCTTCCGCCTCCGACGGGTGACGGTCCCCGTCCTCCCCGCCGGAATGCGCCCCCTGCGCGTGTTGCAGGTCTCCGACATCCACATGGTCGGCGGCCAGCGCAAGAAGCAGCGCTGGCTGCGCTCACTGGCCGGCCTGCGCCCCGACTTCGTGATCAACACGGGCGACAACCTGTCCGACCCGGAGGGCGTCCCCGAGGTCCTGGACGCCCTCGGGCCGCTGATGGAGTTCCCGGGCGCGTACGTCTTCGGCTCGAACGACTACTACGGCCCGAAGCTGCGCAACCCCGCCCGCTACCTCTTCGAGAAGGCCCAGGGCCGCCACGGTCTGAACGGCAACGCGCCCGCCGTCGGCGTGATCCACAACCCGTGGGAGGACCTGCGCGACGGCTTCGACGCGTCGGGCTGGCTCAACCTGACGAACACCCGGGGCGTGCTGAAGGTCGAGGGCGTCTCGGTGGAGCTGACGGGACTGGACGACCCGCACATCAAGCGCGACCGCTACGCACGGGTGGCCGGCGGCCCGTCGGCGTCGTCCGACTTCTCGATGGGCGTGGTGCACGCGCCGTACCTGCGCGTCCTGGACTCCTACACGGCCGACGACTACCCCCTGATCCTGGCCGGCCACACCCACGGCGGCCAGCTCTGCATCCCCTTCTACGGTGCCCTGGTCACCAACTGCGACCTGGACACGGACCGCGTGAAGGGCCTGTCGACACACACGGCACAGGGCCGTACGTCCTACCTCCACGTCTCAGCAGGCTGCGGCACGAACCGCTACACCCCGGTGAGGTTCGCATGCCCACCGGAGGTGACGTTGCTGACGTTGGTCGAGAAGGAGCAGCGGTAGGGGTGGGGGCGGCGAGGACGGGGAGCGGAGCCCGCGAAAGACGATCGTCCGGTAGGTAGCTAGAAAACAGGCAGGCAGGTCGGCTGTTCCGTTCCGATCCGTTCCGATCCCCCGAACGGCTCACCCGCATCGCCCCTTCCCGCCCCCCTGCCTAGCGTGAGGGCATGACCGCGCCGATACCCAGGGACCTCCCGGATCTGCCCGCGATTCCGCGGACCCACGCGCTCCTGCTCTCCTCCGTCCCCGCCTCGGCGGTGGTGGCCCCCGTTCGCCGCCCCCTGACCGCCGTCCTCCGCCTGCTGCCGGCCGGCACGGCGGCCGCGGGCGTGACGCTCGCGCTCCTGCTCGGCAGCCCACTGCGGGTCCTCAGCCACTTCGCGATCCAGAGCAACATCCTGCTGGCCCTGGTCACGCTGCTGTCGGCCCGTCGCGCGTGGACGGCCCGCCGCCCTCTCCCCGCCGCCCTGACCGGCGCCGCGCTGCTCTACATCATGATCACCGGCCTGGTCTACCACCTGCTCCTGGCGGACGCGGCCGTCCCCTTCTCCCTGACCGGCACGGGGACCGCCCCCACCGGCTGGAACCTGGTCGCCGTGCACCTCGTCCACACCGTGACACCGGTGGCCGCCGTCCTGGACTGGCTGCTGCTGACCGCCCCGGGCGGACTACGCCTGCGCCGGGCCGCCACGTGGATGGTCTACCCCTTGGCCTACCTGGCGTTCTCCCTCACCCGCGCCCAACTGATCCACCCCGGCACACCGGGCCGCTACCTCTACCCCTTCTTCGACATCGAGGCCCACGGCTACAAGCACGCCCTGGCCAACGCCCTCCTCCTCGGCCTCGCCTTCTACGCCCTCGCAGTCCTCCTCGTGGCCATCGACCACGCCCGCCCGAATCCCCTGCGCCACCGCGCCAAAACCGGATTTCGTCTCCAGCCACCAGTGGGCTAAAGTAAACGACGTCGCCGCGACAAGCAGGACAAGCAGCGACATCGGGGTGTAGCGCAGCTTGGCAGCGCGCTTCGTTCGGGACGAAGAGGTCGTGGGTTCAAATCCCGCCACCCCGACAGCTAGACAGCAGTTCAGAGGGCCCTTACCGAGTCGGTAAGGGCCCTCTGGCGTTGCTGCGTGTCTAACTGCGTGACTATCGATTCTTCAGTGCTTTGGCTTCGTGCTTACGGCCGCTGTTGCTCGGTGCCGAAGATGCCATCCATGACGACGGCGCCGGTCTGGATCACGGGCCGGATCTGCTTCCGGTAGACCTCCTCGGTGACGGCCGTACCGGAGTGGCCGACGAGCCGGGAGATCTCTTCCAGCGGCACGCCCCGGTCGGAGAGCAGGGACACGAAGCTGTGCCGGAGCTCCCGCGGCGTCCACTCGTCTCCGTTGATCCCGTCGACGTCCTTGAGCGCCTGGCGGAAGGCGCGGCGGACGTTGGCAGCGTCGAGCGGCTTGCCGACGGCCGAGGAGAAGACCAGGCCGTGTTCCTCCCACTTGTCGTCAGCGGCGAGCCGATCCCAGCCTTGATCTTCGAATTGCTGCCAGAGCGCTTCGACGCAGCGCGCCGGCAGGGCGAGGGTGCGCCGGGACTTCCGGGTCTTGGTGTCTCCCGTGCGCCGCACCGACCGCCAGACGGCGATGTGGGGAGGCTGCGGCGGGTCCATTTCGGGACGGCCTTTCAGGAAGACATGGTCCCAGGTGAGGGCGCGGAGTTCTTCGGTGCGGGCCCCGGTCAGCAGCGCGAGGACGATGTAGGCGTGCATCGAGGTCCCCTCGGCGCCCTTGAGCACCGCCTCAGCCTGGGCGAAGGTGAGCGCCTTGGATGGGCGTCCAGCCTGCCCCTGGGGGACCGAGCACAGCTCGACGACGTTGCGCTTCACCTTGTCCCGCGCCATGGCCCGCTTGACCGCGCGGTTCAGGTACGAGTGGAGTGACTGGAGGGTGCGGGTGCTGAGCGTCTTGGCCTTGGTGGCCAGCCAGCGGTCAACGTCCTCCGCACTGAGGTCGCGGAGCTTGCGAGCGCCGAGTGACGGGATGACGTGCTTCTCGCTGAGGAGCGTGGTGGTCTCGACGGTGTTGGGGTCGAGGCCGGCCAGCCCGTAGGCGAGCCAGTCTGTGACCGCGTCCTTGACCGTGTAGTTGGTGGGCGCGATGGCGAGGCCGTCTTCGTGGTCCCGCAACACCTCCTTGAGCTTGTTCTTGGCCTCAGTCTTGGTCTTGCCACTCCCCCGCTTGACGATCCGCTTGCCGCTCGGGTCGAAGCCAAGGTTCGCCGTGGCGATCCACCGCTGTCTCTTCTCGTCCCAGTGCAGGCCGCCGTCACCACGGCTGCGACGCTTGGTCATCAGGCCGCTTCTCCCATCTGGTGCCGGATGAAGGCGCGTACGGCGTCGTCCGGGATACGGCGGCAGCCGTCGACCTTGATAGAGACCAGGCGGCGGGTGCGGATGAGGTCGTACACCTTGGTGCGGCCGACCTTGAGCCGGGTCATGACCTCCGGGACGGTGAGCAGTTCGGGCGCGGCCGCGGTCATGCGGTGGGTTCTCCTTCTGTTCCGGGAGCGGGTTCGAGGGTTGCGGCAAGCCAGGTCTCGGCAGCGCTGAGGCCTGTACCGGCGAACACCCAGTGGGCGAGGACGAGCGTGGTTTCGCCGGCCTGCGGGACAGGCGGAGCCGTCTGAGCCCGCCGCCAATCAGCGCGGGCGGTACGAAGGGCGCCGAGGGTGGTGGAGTAGCGGCGGGACTTGGTGGAGAAGTGGCCGCGGAAGCCGAGCATGTGAGCCCAGGCGCGCAGGCGGAGGTGTTCCAGGTCCTTGCGTGCGCCGAGGGTCCAGGCGGTACGGATCAGGCGTCGGGCGTGGTCGCTGATCCGGGCCTGAGCCAGCTCGGCGAGGAACCGGATCGGCCGGTCCAGGGTGCCGGTCGTCGTCTCGGCGCCCTTGGTGGCGTACTTCGCGATGTACGCCGCTACGGCCCGCTCGGTCAGCTCCTGGCCGTCGTCGAAGTCGGCGGAGCGGATAGGCCGGACGTCGAGCTGACGGCCGAAGGTGAAGGAGTGGGCCCGACCGTCGATCACCGGGCCCTCGACGCGGGAGGCGGTCACGGCAGCGCGAATGGCGTCGGTCAGCAGCTCGGCTGTGGCCCAGGCCGGGGGCGGGGTGTCGCCGCCTTCCGGTCCATCGAGTCGGATGACCGCATGGAAGTGGACCGCTCCGCGCTTCTGGTATTCCGCCACCTTCGCGAAGGAGACGCGGGCGTGGTCGCGGAAGGTGCGTTGGGTGAGACCGGCGCGCTTGGCGACCTCACGGCGGAGGTAGATCGAGAAGCGCCGCCAGAGGGCGCCGGCGTGCGCGTTCCAGAGAACGGCCGCTTCGTAGTCGTAGGTGTCCGGGTCGAGCGGAGTGCCGAGTACAGCGTCCTCCTGGTCGTGACGGAGGCCGCAGCGACAGGCACGGCCGTCCGTGCGGCGGTTGTGGACCGGCCCGAAGCCAGGGGCGGTGAAGGTGGCGAAGACGCGCGGGTGGGTGGCGACCTGGTCGGGGGTGCCCTTGCCGCCCCGCAGGCCGGCGGTGATCAGCTGGAAGGTGTCGCGCCGGTAGACCTCTGCACAGGCCGCACAACGCGTTGCCCGCCGGTTGTTGCAGCGGACCAGGAGGTGACCGGCGGGGAGGGTTGCCGAGTCGAGGCGGTGAAGGAGGTTGCCGATCTCGCCCGTGCGGGTGTCGATGTCGTACTCAGTGCGGTGTCCGTCGAGGCGTACAGGGTTGGTGCAGCCGCCAAGGCCCGCGAGCTGTCGCGCGAGGGCGGGCATGGTGCCGAGGGCGGCGAGGGTGCTCAGCTCCGCCAGCGGGGGCGGGGTCGAGTGCGTAAGGATGGAAGTCCCTTTCGGCTGTTTCGGTGGTTGGGAGGGACGGCCCCGGGGCGGCGGGATGCTTGGCGGCGTTTGCCGCCCCGGAGGCCGGTCAGCGCCTGTTGGCGCCGGTGACGAGGGAGCGCAGGACCACGGCGGCGATGGCGACCGAGATAGCCGTGACAGCGACGGCTGCCAGGAGCGCAGTGAGGACGATGCCGACGACGACCACGGCGGCGACCGCACCCGCGTAGGGGGTGAGCGAGCGGCCGGCGGGCGGTGCCGGGGCCTGCACCTGGTGCTGCGTGGCGCTGGTGGTCGGCAGGTGCGGGGTGTCGGGCAGGTGCGGGCGGAACAACACGGCGTACCTCCTTGTCACTTGTCGTTGCCGTTGACGACGCCGACTCCGGTACGGGTGCCGGTTTCGATGGCGGGGGCGAGGAAGGTGTGCGAGAGCCAGAAGCCGAACAGCGCGATGACGACGGCGACCCAGATGCGGACGCCGAGGAACTTGATCGCGGCCCAGGCGATGACGCCCAGGACGAAGACGAGCGGGAGCGAGACGGTCACGGAATCTCCTCAGCGGATCAGCGGACGCGGCAGCGGTGGGTGCGGGCGGCCAGCTCGGCGGCGGTGCGGCTGTCGTAGTCGGCGGAGAAGCCGCAGCGCGGAGCCGTGCAGACGGCGGCGTGCTTCTCGCGGCCCCGGCCGTCGTAGTAGGTGCCGACCTGGACGGGTCCGATGCGGACGAGGCGGCGGAAGCGCGGGGTGGCGGACATCAGGGCAGCTCCTTCGGTTCGTCGTGGTTCTCGCCGGTGAAGTCGGCGACGTGGTCGAGCAGCCACCGCCGGATCTCCGCGCCCTCGACCGGGTCGGCGGTGAGGATCACGGGTTCGGCGATGAGCATTGCTTCGGTGAGGCGGTTCTGACGGGTCAGCTCGGCGGCACGGTTGAGAGCGCGGAGCGTGGACGGACGCATGAGTTGAAGTGCTCCTGAGTTCAGGTGAGTTGGGTGGCGATGGCTTCGGCGAGCGGCAGCGGGACGCCGAGCCGGGCGCGGAGGGTCGAGGTGTCAATGGGGAATCCGGTGCGGGCGTGGTGTTCGTCGGCGACCCTGCGGGCGTGTGCGACGAGGGCGGGCGGGACCGGGGTGGCGGACGGCGGAGCCGGTTCCGGCTCGGCTTCCACGGCGACCAGTTCCGCCGTCGGGGTCGTCACCGCTTCCGGCTCTTCCGTCGAGCCGTGGGCGAGGAGGGTTCCGCCGAGGAAGGCGACCGCGGGCCATCCAGCGACGAGGATGCGGAGCCAGGCCGGTACGGCGTCCAGGTCGAGCAGGCCGGCCGTGACGACGTTGGCTCCGAGCGAAGCGATCAGCGCGACGAGGAACCAGCACCACCCGGCCGCTTTCGACCCACCGGAGCGCAGCCGCCGCCAGGCCGCCACCAACAGCAGGTCGACGGAGACCGGATAGGCCCACGCCTTCCAGCCGTCTTGCCCGGCAGCGGCGGCCAGGTCGTGAAGGTGGGCGAAGGACAGCGCGGCAGCGATGAGGGCTTGGACGAGTACGGCGTCCACGCGGACGGGAAGCCGCATCACGGCCTCTCGTCCCGGTCCGTCTCACCGTCGGGCAGGGCGGCGGCGTAGGTCTCCAGGGCCCTGACGTAGTCGGCGCAGGCGGCGGCCAGCTCACGGGCGAACGTCAGGTGTTCGGCGATGGGCACCCGGTCGAAGGCCGACACGGTCAAGGAGTGGCCCTCACCGTCGAGGGTGAGGAGCGGGGTACGGACCGTGCCGTACTCACAGAGGCGGACGATGGTGTTGCCGTCCGCGCAGAAGGCCATGGACGCAGTCACGGGCAGTTCCTCTCCGATTCGGGCATGGCGGGGGTAGGGACGTGGCGCGGGACGGCCGCGCCGACCGGTGGTTCTGGGCGAAGGTGGGGAGTTACTCGGTGACCGGGCGGGGAGCGGTCACCGGTCCGGACGCCTCCACGGGCGCGGGCGGGACGTACGGCCGGAACGGCGCGAGCGCCGGAACATCCGGGGCGAGGTGCGCCGACTCACGGCAGACGGCCGCGGCGTCGGCGAGGGACAGGTAGGGAGTTCGGATGCGAGACCAGCCGCCGGAGGTGTCACCGGCGACGGCCAGGCCGGGGAGTTCAGGAGCGATGGTGCAGGCCGCGTAGACGGCTTCGGGCGCGATGTCGCCGAGCGCCATCTTGGCGGAGGCTTCGTCATTGACGCGGTGACAGATACGGCCGGTGAGCTGGGCCCGGAGCATGGTCGCGCCCTTGCCGAGTTCGGCGCCGAAGCGCTGCCCGCACACTTCGAGGTAGATGCCGGCCGCACGGCCGAGCTGGGCCAGGCGGATGAGGTGGGTGACCATCTCGTCGCGCCGTTCCTCATCCTTGCGGGTGGCGACGAGGAAGAGTTCCGCGACCTCGTCGACGAACAGCACGATGGGAGCGGGGCGTTCGCTCTCGGGCAGTCCCCAGACATCCGAGGTGATCTCCTCGTCCGGGGTGCCGGGCGCGATGCCCTGACGGGCCTTGATCAGGTCGTATCGGTCCTCCATTTCCTTGACTAGGACCGGCAGCAGCTCAGCCGCTTCGTCGGGGTCAGTCGCCAGCGCGGAGAGCCGCGAGGCGAACGGCGCCAGCTCCACGCCGCGCTTGCAGTCGACACCCACGAGGGCGACGTGCTGTCGGGCGAGGCCGGCGACGAGGTGCCGCAGGTACATGGACTTGCCTGACAGCGTGGCGCCGAGGACGAGTTCATGCGGTACGGCGCGGTAGTCACGGACGAACGCCGTCGCGTCCTCCCGCAGCGCCACCGGCACCCGCAGAAACCCACCATCGGCCTGCCGAGGCATCCGCACCTTGCGCAAGACGTCGTACCCGACGAGCCGCAGTTCGACCACACCGGGCTTCACATCCCGCACGTACACGGCGTGAACACCCCAGGCGTGCCGCAGCCGTTCGGCCGAGGCAGCCACGTCCGCAGGTTCCTGCCCGGGAGCGAGCCGCAGCCGTACCCGCAGGCCAGTCGCATTGGGCCGGATCACTCCGCGACGCGGGGGAACCGGCCGCACCTCCCGCCGGGTAGTCGCCCGGACAGCCAGGGCCCGCCACCGGGACGGCTCGACGGTCAGCCCGCAGGCGTCCATGGTCGAGGAGTACGAGGCCAGCAGCCGGGCCACCGAGAGCGGCAGCCCAACCGTGGACCAGTACGCCGCCGGGTGAGCGTGCCGGGCGTAGGCCGCGCCGCCCATCACGGCGAGCGGTCCGCCCAGCTCGGCCAACGTCACCAGGTCGGTCACGTCGATCAGCCCGCCTGAGCCATATGGAACGCACCGGGCATGACGGCCGTGGCGCGGTAGGCGATGCCGTGCCGCTCGCGACCGTTGAACACGGACTGCCAGGGCCGGGCGACGAGCCCCGGCAGCGAGACCGGAGCACCGACGGTCAGACCGTCCGTCACTCCGCTCTCCGGGATGGTGACCTGGATCAGCGACGACTCACCCTCGTCGATGTACACGACGCCGATGGTCATCAGCGCCTCGCCACTCACGGCGTCCTTCGCGATCTCACCGGTCTGCCGGTCACGCACCTTCGGCGCCGGCGCTTCGGTGAGCAGGATCGTGGCGGTCGAGGCATCAACGCGGATCACACGCACAGAGATTTCTCCTTCTGAGTCGATCAACCTGCCAGCCTGACAAGTTGACTTAGCAAGTTCGAAGCTAGAGATGCCAAGTTGACTTGTCAAGTGACTTGCCATGGTCAACGAGACAGCCCACGAGGGCGAGCGCATCATGAACCCAGCAGCAAGAGGAGGGCGCGCCATGGACAACAAACACCGCGCTCAAGAGCCGCATTCATGGGGGCCGCGCGGCTCTCAGGGGTCCTCGCCGGCTCCGGACACCTGGCAGGCACCGACTCAGGGCCCGCCGTCAAGTGGGTACCACAATGATGGGACGACGGCCCCGCCGCCGAAGAAGCGCCACAGGATCTTTCTCTGGATCTTCCTGGCAGTCCAAATCCTCTTTCTGATCTGGGTGATCACAGGCGCCGCGAGCGGCAGCGGAACACCCGAAGAGTGTCGAGGGCTGACCGGCGACAACTTGAAGCTGTGCAAGGACGCGAGCGACGTCGGAACCACGATCGGTGTGGGGCTCATCATCGGCCTATGGGCAGCCGCCGACATCATCCTCGGCTTCACGTACCTCGTTTACCGACTGGCGACGAGACAGCCGCGGGCATAGAGCTGTCAGCGCAAGCGGTAGGTGTCTTCAAGCTCTTGCCGATCCGCGGGAAGGAGCACGTCAGACACTTGCAGCGCCTGACCGGCAGCATCAGCCGCCACGACCAGGACGCTCAGCACGGGCACACCGTCGGGAAGCTCCAGCAGCTCGGCCTCACCAGGGTCAGGCAGGCGAGCAGAGACCCGTTCCGTCACGTGATCGAAGCGAACCTTCTTGCGTGCTTCCAGATGTGCACGGCTGCCGCCACTCAGCGGTTCGGCGCTCCCCAGCTCGGTACCGTCGACCATGCCGTCGGGGAAGTACGACGACACCAGCTCAACAGGTTCGCCGTCCTCCACGACAAGGAATCGACGGACGAGAACCTCGGCCCGCTTCGGCAGCCCAAGCGCGGAGGCGACCCGCGCCGGAACAGGAACCTGACCCACCTCCAGCAGGCGGCCCGGCGTCCGGGTCTCATCCCGTGTGAGCGCTTCGCTCCCCCGGCGGTCCTTGTGCTCGACGACGGCCGGCCGTCCGCGCACGATCGTGCCGAAGCCCTGCCGCGATTCCAGCCAGCCGTCACGCTTCAGCAGCTCCAGCGCCCGGACGACGGTCGGACGGGACATCCCGAAGGACTGCACGAGCTGATTCTCGCTGGGCACCCGTGTACCGGGCGGATAGGTGCCATCCTCGATGCGTTGCTGGATGGTCTGCGCGAGGCGTACGTACTTCGGTGCCTCCACTTCATACGCCATGAACGCCGCCGCCTGTCGAGATTGGCCAAGTCAACTGGTCAACCAGACTAGCGACGAATCCGTCGGCGCAGTACCAACGGAGGGTATTGCCCTCACGACGGCCAGGCATCGGCGACGACAAAGGCGACCACCGTTCCGCCGAAGCGACTGGGCCCGGAATGCCAGGACTCGGCGATCGAGTCGACCAGCAGCAGCCCCCGCCCGTGCGCGTCATTGGCGTCAGGCCGCCGAAGCCGCACATTGGCCGGGAAGCCGGGGTTATGCACCTCGATGCGGAGCGAGGTGTCATCCCGAAACCACTCCACCCGCACCAGCCACGGTTCGTCAGCCTGGCCGTAGCGGATGGCGTTGGTCACCAGCTCCGAGATCATCAGCGCGCAGTCCTCGACCGAACAGGCCGGGTTGTACGGGGCGATGAACTTCCGGAACCAGCGCCGGGCCCTGGGAACCGACTCCGGAGCCGGATGCAGGGTCATGGCCCCGAGCCGCGGTGAGTCCTCAGAGGGATAGCGGTCGATCGTGTAAGCCACCATGCGCGCTCACTCCTTGCCGCTGCCGTCGCAGTCGAGGCAGCGCCGCTTCGATGTGGCACGGGTGCGGTCAGCGGCAGCAGCAAGCGCGAGAGCCGTACGGGAGCCGACACGCTTCCAGCCGCGCCCCCGACAACTCCTGCAAGGTAAGTGCGCTCCCTTGTCCTGCCGCCGACTCGTCACTCCGGGCCCCCTTCCGATCAAGTGGCCTTAGCCACTTACTGGATAGTGGCATTAGCCACTCGTAGTGCGCAAGCACTTCCTTGAAGTGAGGACTCATCAGGTGAGCGGATACCCCTGCTCGAACGCCCAACGGTTCGGCGGGTAGGTGGCTTCGGCGAACTCCAACGGCCGGTCCTGGAGGTCGAAGACGACGTGATGCACGATCAGCACAGCAGACCCGGCCGCAAGCTGGAGGTCAGCCGCTTCCTCGTCGGTAGCCTGCCGAGCGCACATACGGTCTTCCGCGTAACTCCCCTGCCGCCCCGTCATGTTCTCGACGTACATCAGGGTGCCCTCCTGGATCCGCTCAGGCTCCAGGAGCTTGGGCGCCCGCTGCCCGATCTCCGGCGCGAACCACGAGGTAGACAGCGTGATGGGCCCGTCCTGGTTGTTGGTCACCCGCCGGCGATGCACGGCCCGCCGGTCCTTCACCAGCCCCAAGGCCTCAGCGACATGATCCGGCGCATCCAGCCACCCGGCGGAGGTGATGACCGCGTACTCGCCGGGCGTGTAGATCTTCCCGGTCTGCCGAGCCCGCCCGTACAACTCCCGTGCCCGCCTGTTCACTTCAAGGCTCCGCACGTACGTCCCGGACCCCTGCCGCTTCTCGACGAGCCCCTGATTGCTCAGCGCCTCCAAAGACCGCGCCGCCGTAGGCCGGGACACCTTCCAGTCAGCCGCCAACTGCCGCTCCGATGGAACCTCGTCCCCCGGCCGCAGATCACCGCGCAGGATCTGATCGCGAATGAAGTGAGCGATCTGGAGATACTTCGGCTGCGTCTCCTCGATCTGAGGCATGTCCCCTCCTCGTCCAAGTGGCTATAGCCTCTGGCCACTATAGGGTGAGTGGTCAATGGGCAACCCCGTAGTCTTGGGCCCATGACGCGGTTGATCGTCGCAGCAGGAGGAGGGGGCGACGCAGTCGCCGCCGCAATGCTTCACGCCGCCCTGTACGGCGACGAGGACCAGGCGGTGATCCTCACGTACGCGTGGGACCGCTTGCTGATCGACCCCGTACCGGGCCCCCGAGGACCCGACGACTTCACCGGCCTCGAACCACTCACCCCGACCGTACGGAAGGTGCCGGCGAAGGCCCGCCCCATCGCACCGGCGGGCTCCACACTCCCCCGCCTAGCGGCAGAGCTCCCACACGCCTTCGCGCTGATCGACCCGAGCCACGGCGCCGAGGGCGTCACGCGCCAGCTCGAAGACCTGGTCACTCACCTACAGCCGACCTCAATCGATCTCCTGGACGTCGGCGGCGACGTGCTGGCCCGAGGCGACGAACCGACGCTGAAGAGCCCGCTCGCGGACTCCCTAACACTGGCAGCGTGCGGCCAAGTGAACGCCCCAATCCGCCTGTTGGTCGCAGGCCCCGGCCTGGACGGCGAACTGTCGCCCGAGGACCTGCGCAGCATGCTCGGCCCCCTCGTCCACACCTTCACGGCGAAGGACGCCGAGCCGGTCGGTCCGGTCCTGGACTGGCACCCCTCGGAAGCAACCGGCATGCTCACGGCAACAGCCCGCGGCGTACGCGGCACATGCGAGATCCGAGACGCCGGCCTTCCCATCCCCCTGACAGACGAAGGCCCGACACTCCACGCGGTCGACCTGGACGACGCGTTGAGCCGCAACGAGCTGGCCCGCGCCATCATGTCGACAACCACCCTGGGCCAGGTGGAAGCACTGAGCCGCGAGATCTGCGGCTTCTCCGAAATCGACTACGAGCGCAACAAGGCCCTCTGGCTCAAGGAGCAGCGGCCGACGAAGCTCGATGCTGAGTCAGTACTACGCCAGCTCGCTCAGTTCGAGGCAGAAGCCCGAAGCCGTGGAGTCACGCACACGACGTTCCGCCACCTCACCGAGGCCCTGAACCTCGACGGCTCACAGCGCGATGACCTGCGCCGATTGCTCGTCAAGAGCCGCCCGGAGCAGTACACGGCCCCACTCTGGCGCATCCCAGCCGCCTCCTGAGTGACAACATTCTTTACGGGTTCAAGGCGGCTCGCTACGCTCCCCGCGCGCGGCCCGGCCCCCGGCCGGGCCTGCGCTCCTGCCTTCGTCCCGCTCCAGCCCGGCCGGCGCCCGTGCCGCGCTCAAAGCATGCAGCCCGCCTGATGCCAGAGAAGGGGTACGTCGTGGCTGGGGCGGTCAGCTCCACGGCTTTACGGAGCCACTTTGGCGCGAGCCTCGCAGATCATGGCCCCAACGTCGTGCTTTACCGGGCAGGTCCACAGACTGCCCGACGCGCCGGAAGCTTACGGGGCCATGATCACTCGCGCCAAAGCAGCGCCACCCCAAAGCCGCTCCACCGACCTCAGGTTCGCCGAAAACGCATGCATAGTCCCAACCGTCAGGCAAGATTGGATCGACGGTAAACAAGCCCAGGGGAGGGCGTGTGAGGGCAAAGAAGAACGAGTGGTTGACGCATGAGTACTTCCGTACGTACCGGATTGCCAATGCAGTGGACACCATCATGCGCGACCCGTTCTCACATTTGCGCCACCTGGAAGGACTGACGGTAAACGACGGAATTTACGATTTCCTTCCACATTGGCAGAAGGATTCCGCCCTTCATAAATTCATCCGCTTCGTTGCTGATGAAATCCTGATGAATGATACTGACGGCCCAACACGAGTGCCATTCGGCCCTGACCCCATCTATCCGGATTGGATTCTTCCTGTTGACGCCGCGATGTTGCAATATGGAATCATCGACGAGCCCTTGTTCTTCATTCCTGACGAGCCTGACCCTGAGGGGATCCCCGGCAGTGAAGGTAGCTCATCAGAACCCAAGGATCCGCATTGTGTCGTAAATGCGTGCTACGACTACCTTTTGAATCTACGGTGGACTCAGGCTTACGAGGACCTCATGTCCCGTGTCACCGACGAAGTCTTTTATGTGATGTTTCTGAACCGGCGAGCCTTGGCTAATTTGAACCAATTTCTTTCCGGGTATGTTGAGGAGGTCGCTAGTGACGGTTTTGACGCGGACGAAGCATCATTGTCGGACCTTTTTGTGCGTGACGGGGAACTGAAGCGAGTTCGCCCCCCGATGTGGGCACGCAGGGCCGTCTTTTACCGCGATCGCGGTAGGTGTACGGCTTGCGGAACAGACTTGTCCGGGCTCATTGACACATTGAACGTTGGTAATTATGACCATATGGTGCCGCTTGCGCGAGGCGGTTTGAATGACGTCACCAATCTCCAGTTGCTCTGCGAGAACTGCAATTCCAGAAAATCCGACAAAGTTGAGGACCCTAGTAATCGGTATCGTCGATGGTATTGATCCAGGTCGTCAGGGTGGGTCGACGAAACTGACGGCAATGTGCCGGGGCTGAGCCGTCCGAGGTCGACCAACGCTGGCAATCGGTGCCCGCAGGTGACGGGCGAGAAACTGTTCTGCTGTACAGCAGCGAAGCACAGCAACCACCGCGACCGCACCCAGTCATCACCGACCGCAGGCATCCGGACGACCAGCCCGGCAGACCTCAGCGACCGCCCCGCCCGTATTTCGCATCGAGGGGATAGGCCGACGGAAGTGCCTTGACTCGGTCATTGAGACTCCGCCGACCTTACGAAAAATTCAGGTCGGGAATTTCGTAGTGAGGGTCTGGCAGTGACACACCCCATCTAGCGAGTGCGTCGTTAATTTCTTTGGCCAGCCGCAAGGAGGTATCGCGGTGAGGATGAGGACTTAGGCCCCCATCGCGTGACGCATCATAACCGGGCATAAAAGGCCAGAGGTCAACTCTCCTCGTATCGATGCCCAGCAGTGAGCACACATGCCTCAATCCAGAGTCCACGTGGCCACCTTTGTCTCGCTCGGCAGCTAGTCTTCCACAAAGATCCATGAGGGCGTACCCCTTGGGCGACACTTCATAAATGGTTCCCGATTTTCGAGGATCCGGGCTACGGACGATGAATCCCGTAAGGTTCAGACGGATAATCCTCTCCTTTACCGGAGCGACCCCGACACCCATCTGCTTTCCGAGCTGCGTGTAGTTACCAAAGCCAGATGCTTCGACTTGCGCCAAGACTGCGAGACTGAGTCCACACATTCCGCTCCACGTCGCAAAGGAAGCGACATCACGCTCAGTGATGCCGCCGAGAACAACTGCAAGCAGGAGATCACGAGACAACGAGTTTTCGAGTTCTGTGTAAACTAGACTCCTATGACTCTCCGAGTCGGCGTCAAAGTCTTCTGGAACCCAGAATACGCGCAGCCGGTCAAGCCTGTCTGCCAGCCCGGCTTTTTTGTAGTCGGAGATAGCCTCGTACAGCACCGCCTTATTCTTCATGGTAGTGCGGGCAACATAGACGAGGACGTCTGATGCTGCTTCAGAAAGCAGCATCCTGATGTCTTTATCGATACCCTCGTTATGTTTCCAGAGCGTCTGCCCCGAAACAGCCCTCTTCCAATTGGTGGCGAGATCGCAAGCGAAATCAAAACGTTTACGGTCCGCCTCTTTGTACGCATAAAGGCGAGACTCTGACGTATTCTCAAGAATTTGCAGAACTGCATCGGATAGAAAAGCGTGCTCAGCCGACTCGGCCACTTTGCCCCTCCCAGGTTGCCGCCGTCAGTTGGATGGTACGAGGCGCCGCTGACAGATGGACTTGGCGAGCCGACGTAGGAGCCCTCCAGGGCCGGTGCAGTTTCGCTGGTCATCGGCCGCCAGCCCTTGGCGTCTTCATACGTGTAGGCGGTGTGTCTGACGTCGTAGCGCTGGCCGAGATCACGGCCATGCCGCTGGGGATGGATCTGCCCGCCCTCGGGGCCTCCGTCGAGGCGTCTTCTGGCACACCCACAAGCACGAGGTAAGGGTCCGGCTGGACGTGTGGCGGACGTCTGCCGAGTGATCGTTCCGAGTCGTATCTGAATGATCGCAGCTTCCCAAGCTGTGGGCTCACGTGCCGTCGTCACGGGGCCGGCCGTCGCGGCTTGCTCTGGTCGACGGCGCAAGCCAGTAGCGTGGCTGAGGCCGGTGGGGTGCAGCGAGGCATACGCGCGCCTGGTCGGCCGTCGCACCCGCCGTCGTGGCTGGCTGTCGTCGGCTGAGGTCCGTGCCACTGTCGTGCCAGATGCAGCGGTCAGCCACGGTCAACGAGGGTGTCTGGCGGTTGAGTTGCTGGGCATCTCACGAGTCATCGAAGCCCCAGGTCACAGGTGCGATGCCCCCGCCTCTCTCCTAAAGTGGTGCTCCTGAAAACACCAGCGCCTTCTGAGGGTGTGGTCGCTAGGCTCGGGCTCGTGAGCGGAGAAGCCCAAGTCATGGCGAATCACCGTGTCCACGTCGTACCTGTGGTCTTGGCTCTGGCCAATCCACCATGGCAGCGGGACGTGTGGCTCGACCCTTCGGAGTTCGAGAACATCGACCACGTCTTCCACACGCTCTTCGATGACTTCTGTGACGCCGATGAGCCCGAGCGGTACCTCGGCATCAGCTTGAGAACCGAGGAAGAGGTAACCCTTATGCGGGCCCTCGGTGTCGCGCTCAACGCTGCCGCCGCGGAGGCACCCCACGACACCGACGCTGAGTACCTTCAGGCATCAGCCTGGCCCGAAGTCGTGGCCATCGCCGGACGCCTCGCTCAGGTCATGGTCTCGAACGACCTGCGCTTGCTGAGCTGTGGTCAGCAAGCGTGGGTGTCTAACTGCGTGACAACACCCACGCACAGCAGCGAACGAGCGCGGACGTCTACGGACCATCACCACAGGTGAACCGCGTCGCAGCCCAAGGCAGAGCCCTCGCCCAAGTTGCTTCGGGACGAAGAGGTCGTGGGTTCAAATCCCGCCACCCCGACAGCTAGACAGCAGTTCAGAGGGCCCTTACCGGGTAGGTAAGGGCCCTCTGGCGTTGGTGCGTGTCTAACTTCGTGACAGGAGGCTGTGCCGGAGTTCCCGGGGTGTCCACTCATCGGCATCGATCCCGTCGACGTCCTTCAGACAGGCCGTAGCGAGGGTGTCGGCCGTCAGTCGACGCCGGCGGAGCTGAGGGTCGCCCCGATTATCTCGGTTGCGGACGTCGTTCCCTCCGGATCCTGTGCGCTCGGGGAATGAAGAGGATGGCATGGGATTGATGGTGTTCCCGGGAGATGGAGACACCTCCGGTCCGGACGTCGGCTGGTCCTACGGCGGCTTCGCCGACTTCAGGGCGCGGCTGGCACAGCAGGAGGGTGATCCACTGCATGGACTGACCGTAGCCACGGCCACGATGCCCGCAGGCCCGTTCATTGGTGGGTGCGTTCTCGTGACAGGTCTTGCAGGAGGGTGTCCGTCATCGATTCCTCCATGACTGCTTTGTCGTGGGTCGCCATGGTTGGGGTGAGGGTCGGGTCCCACGGGGCCTCGGTGAGGCGGCCTGGGGAGGGGGCTTGGGGGGTGGTGGCGAGGGCTGTCAGGTAGTCGTGGGTGGTCATGCGCCAGGGGACTGCGGGGGTTTTGTGCATGACGTGGGCTGCGATGCGTATGCCCTCGCCGTCGAAGTCGCCGTGGTAGTGGAGGGTCGCGCCCTCTGCTGCCAGGAGGTGGAGGAGGCGGACGGCCGCGCCGTTCGGCCAGCCCGAGGTGCAGACGAGGGGTGGGCAGTCGGCGCCGAAGCGGCGCAGGGCCAGGGCGAGGACGCTCGGGTTCTCCGTGATGTGGACGGGTCGGGCCGGGAAGCCGTACTCGCCCGGTGATCTCAACTGGGCGAGGGTGAGCGAGACCGCTTGGCCCGCCTCGGCGCAGATGCGGGCCAGGCGGCTCAGCGTGCCCTCGCCGGTCAGGCGGAGTCCGGCGGCCAGGACCGTCGTGGACAGGTCGTCGTCGGCGACACCGGCCCGGGACCACAACTCGCGCCGCGCTTGGGAACTGTCGGGCACGGGTGTGTCGTAGAGCGTGGACAGGGCCCGTAGGACGAGGGCGGACAGGCGGGTGCCGTCGTCCAGGGCGTGCGGGTCGCCGTGCCGGACCCGCGCGGCGAACACCGGTAGCGGCTCGCCCTCGGCGGGCAGCGCGGCGAGCACGGTGAGGGCGGCGGAGAGGAGGTCGCGGGTGCGGGTGGTGGAGCCGGCCAGCAGGCCCTGGGTGCGGCAGTACGTCGTCCAGTCCGTGAGGACGGGCTGGGTTCGGATCGTGTCGTGGGTCGTCAGCCAGGACCACAGTGCCGTGCGTTCGTCGTCGCGGCGACGGCGTTCGGCCGCTCGGTCGTCGAGTGGGCCGATGATCTGGGTGACCAGGTCGCGTACGGTGCCGCCGCCGGCCTCGGCCACGGCGTCCGCCAGCCTGGTCAGGCGGACGGTGGGGCGCTGGTCCGGCAGGCGGTCCATGCCGAGGAGGTCGGCCAGGGCCTCCCGTTCGTCGTCGTCCAGCGGGCCCAGGCGCACGCTGGTGACGGGGCGGCCGGAGGAGATGCGGTCGTGCACCGCCTGCCAGAGCGGGCGCAGGTGGGGGGTGGTGAGGTGTGGGGGAGCCGGGAGGGGGAGGGGGGAGGCAGAAGGGGGAGGCGGAGGGGGAGTTGTGGGGCGCTCACGTCCTGGATTTCCTGTCCCGGTCATCTCCGCCGCCTCCCTTATCTCCCTCATCTCCCTCGTTTCCCTTAATCGCCCTCGTTTCCGTCGTCTCCCTCGTTTCCGTCGTCTCCTCAGTCCCCTCCGTCCCTCTCATCTCCCACTTCCCCGGCGCCCCCCGCATCTCCCCCATCCCCCTCATCCGCCCGCATCCCCGCCCCCGTCCATACGAACCGGGCGCTGGTGACCGCGTCGTCGCCGTCTGTTCCTGTGATGAGTTGGTGGATGGCGATGCCGGGGAGTTCGCGGTAGTGGCACCACTCGTGGTCTGAGGTGAGCATC
This sequence comes from Streptomyces sp. yr375, assembly GCF_900110755.1. Classification (GTDB taxonomy): domain Bacteria; phylum Actinomycetota; class Actinomycetes; order Streptomycetales; family Streptomycetaceae; genus Streptomyces. The sequence continues at coordinate 167,942 of NZ_FOFF01000007.1, read as the reverse complement.
AAGTCGAGGTCTAGGGCGGTGAGGAGGGCGAAGATCTGGCCGCGGTTGGTGGTGTCGACGCCGACGAAGACCTCGTCGAGGAGGATCGGGCGAGGTGCTTCGGGGACGGCCTCGTAGTGCGCGGCGACCGCGGCGAAGAGGGGCAGGTGCAGGGCGATGGCCTTTTCGCCGCCGGAGAGCGCGCCGTGCAGTTTTTTGGTGAGGACCTGCCAGCCGGCGCCGTTCGCGCGGTCGAGGCGGACGACGAACTGGTGCCAGGCCGTGTAGTCGAGCACTTCGGCGAGCTGTTCCTCCCAGGTGGCCGCCGTGTTCCTGGCCTTGGCCTCCTCGATGCGGGCCCGGAAGAAGTCGTGCAGGGCCTCGCGGTCGGCGTCGGTGACGTTCTTCGGTTCCTTGAGGAGGAGGGTGCGGGCGGTCTGGGTGCCGGCCGGGAGGTCGGGGTGGATGCGCCACACCAGTTGGACGGAGACCTTCGACGCGGTGCGGACGCGCTCCAGGTGGCCGTTCATGCGGTCGACGAGTTCGTTGGCCTGGCGGATGCGGGCGGCGAGGTGGCGGCGGGTGTCGCCGGTGAGGGTCTGGTCGAAGAGGCGGCGCTCGGCGACGGTGATGTCGTCGCGGCTGCCGTCCCGTTCGGCGGTGAGGGTGTGGAGCAGGCCCGTCGCGCCGATGCGGGCGCCGTCCATGGTGGCGGTGAAGATCTGGACGTCGTCGTCGGCCTCCAGGTCGAGGTCGGCGCGCCGGCCGAGGACCTGACGGGCCTGGTGGACGGCCTCGGAGAGGCGCTGGACGGCGTCCCCGAGGTTGCGTGGTTCGTGGGCGAGGCCGGGCCACTCGGCGGCGATCTCGCGGGCCGCTTCCAGGGTGGCGCGGGTGCCGTCCGACGCGGTCAGGCCCGACGCGGTGCGGTCCGGGGGGACGCCCGCGTCCTGGGGCAGGCCGAGCAGGCACAGGTGCCGGAAGCGGAGGGCCGAGGCGTCGCGGGCGGCGGTCGCCTCGTCGCGGCGCAGGGCGTCCATGGCCATGGTCGCTTCCAGGGAGCCGATACGGCGTTGCAGGCGGCCCAGTTCGCCGTCGCTCGCGCTGATCTGCTCACGGCTGCGGCGGACGTCCTGTCTCAACTCGCCGATGCGGACGGCTGTCTGGCGGAAGTCCTCGCCGACGGTGCTGTCCGCGGCCTGGAGGGTGGCGGCGAGCGCCCGCGCCTCGGCGTCGGCGCGGTCGGCTTCGGCCTGGGCCTCGCGGGCGGCCTCCGTGGAGCGTTCGGCCTGGTGTCGGGCGGCGGCGGACCGGCCGAGGGCGGTGGACCAGTGCAGGTGGGCGTCGGCCCAGGCGTCGGCGGTGTCGGCGAACGCGTCGACGGCGGCGGACAGTTCGTTCAGCCGGCCGCGCTCGGTGGGCAGGGCGTGTTCGGAGGACAGTCGGCCCAGGGTGCGCAGGCAGCGGCTGACGTCGGCCTCGCGTCCGTCGAGGACCTTGACCGCCCGGCGGACGGCGTCGTCGCGGACGCCGACCGCCTCCTCCGCGCGGTCCCACCGGCGGCGTGTTTCGTCGAGTTCCCGGTGCCGGGGGCGGGCGGCGAGGTCGGCGTCGAGGCGGGAGCGGCTCTCGCGCAGCGCGCCGAGGCGGGTGTCGAGCGCCGCGATGTGGGTGTTCAGCGCGGTGAGCCGGTCGGTCAGGTCCGTGATACGGCGCTGTCTTGCCTGGTCACGGGCGTGGGCGCCGATGTGGGCGGGGGCCGCCTTGCTCCAGGTGCCGATGGCCGCGGCCAGTCGCCAGCTACCGTCCGCGGCGACGGCGGCGGTGTGCCAGTGCGGGAGGTGTTCCCCGTAGGCGATGCCCGCGAGGAGGCGGTCCACGCGGTCGGCGGCGACCGGGATGTCCTTCTCGGGGCGCAGGACCTCCCGCAGGGACGGCCCCGGCGCGGGGGTCGCCCAGCCGGGCGCCGCGAAGGTGTCGTGGCCGGCCAGGTCGATGGTGTCCTCGGGGCTCAGCCACGCGTCGAGCAGCCCCGACGCCTCGAGCGCCGCCTCGACGCCCGCCTGGACCTCCTCGGGAACGCCGTCGCGGAAGGCCACCAGCCGCCACAGGGGCGCGCCCTCCATCGTCGAACGGTCCGTCGTACGGGTCGGCGGGGCGACCGGCGGAAGGTCGGCTTCCGCGGTGAGTGCCTCGATGGCCCGGACGAACCTCTCCCGCTGATCGTGGCCGGTCTTCCGGGCCGCTTCGACCCGGGTCTCGGACTGGGTGATCTGCTGGTCAAGGGCGCGTACGGCGCGCTCCACGACGGCCAGGACGTCCGCCTCGACGGCGGCTCGGGCGGCCAGTTCCTCGACGTCGCCGATGCGCAGCTCCACGCATCCGGCGGCCCATTCCCGGAGCTGTTCCGCCTGGGCCCGCAGGGCCTGCGCGCACTCCCGGGCCGCTTCGTCGCGCCGGGTCATGGCCTCGGCGAGGCCGTCCCGGGCGCCGTCGAGGAGCGTTTCGGCGGCGGTGCGGTCGCCGACGGCCCGCTCATGGCGTTCGACGGCTTCCCGGACGGCGGCCATCTGGTCGCGGCGGCCCTTGACCGCGCCGCGCAGCAGGTGGCGGACCTGCCGGACCCGGGTCGCCTCCCGCGCGGGGTCGTCGGCGGTGGGGGCGTCCGCGGGCGCGTCGGCGAGGGCGGCGCGCATCTCCGTGTGCACCGACTCCATGCCCACGGTGCGGGCGGTCCGTTCGGCGTCCTCGGCGGTGTCCCGGGCGTGGTGGGCGCACTCCTCGGCCTGCCGGGCGGCGGTGGCCGCCTGCTCCTCGTCCGCGCGGGCCCGGCGCTGCCGGTCGTCGGCGGTGGCGCGCAGCCGGTCGGCCGCCTGCGCGGTGTCCTGGGTACGGCGGCGGAGCTGGTCCAGCTCCTTGCCCTGCTGGTAGAGGTCGCTGTCCAGCAACCCCTGGACGGCGGCCTCGAGTTCCGCGACGCGCTCGCCCAACTCCGCCCTGCGCCGCCCGGTGGCCTCCTGGTCGTGCACGGCCTGCCGGTGCTGCTCCGCGCTCTCCCGGGCGATCCGGGCGCGGTTGTCCATGTCCGTCGTCGCGGAGATCAGTTGCGCGGCGGCCGACCGCAACACCCGCTGGGTGTAACCGCGTTGGCGACCGGCAATGGCAGCAGCGGCGGTGACCTCCTCGTCCAGCCGCTTCAGGTCCTCGCGCTGCCGGTCGAGCCGCTCGAAGCCCTCGGCGAGTTCGCCGATCTCGCTCTCGCCGAGCGGCGGGAGGGCCTTGGACAGCAGCGTGGACAGGAGGGACGGGTCGAGCCGCTCGGAGAGTTTCGGCTGCCGGAGCTGGAGCAGGGCGGTGATCAGCGCCTCGAAGCGCTGCTCGCCGAGGCCGTCGAAGAGGGTGCGGCGGATCGTGGCCCGGTAGTCGGCCGCCGTGGCGTGGATCTCGCCGTCGCCCGCCAGGGCGAGAGCATCCGCGAGCGCGGGCCGGGTGAGGGGCTGGCCCGCCTCGTTGACGAGGGACACGCCGTCGGGGCGGGCGAGGCGGCGGGCGGTGGTGAAGTAGTCGGTCTGGACGCCGCTGGTGTGGATGCTGGCCTGGAGCCGGGCGCCGCAGGAGAACCAGCGGCCGTCGGCGTGGCCGAACTCCAGCCACACGTATCCCACGCGGGTCTTGCCGGTGGCGCCTTCGCCCATGAGGTTCCAGTGCATGGTGCGTTCGGAACCGCCGAAGGTGGAGAGGCGGTGGGGCCTGAGGTTCGCGTCGAACAGGAACGGCAGCAGCAGTTCCAGCGCCTTCGACTTGCCCGTGCCGTTCGGTCCGCGCAGCAGCAGCCGTCCCTCGTGGAAGGTGAACGTCTCGTCGTAGTAGCGCCAGACGTTGAGGATCCCGGCGCGGACGGGCTGCCACCGGTTGCGGGCCTCGGGGGTGCCGCCCGTGGGGCGGGTGGTGGTGTCTGTGGGAGCCGTGGGAGGAGCGGCGTCCGGCCGGTCCGTGCCGCGTACCGGCAGTTCGGTCACGTTCACAGCGGGCCTCCTTCCTCGGTCGTGGCGGTAGCGGTGGTCGTGCTCGTGTGTGCCACGCGGTACCGGTGGGCGGCCGGGCGGGGTACGACGCGGTCGCCGATGGCGCGGGCGAGGCCGAAGTCGCGCAGTACGGCCACGGCGTCGTCGGCCAGCCGGTGCGCGCCCTCGGTCGCCTGGTAGGCCTTCGCCCAGCGGGGGAACCGCCGCAGCAGGGCGGACGCCGCCTCGGCGAGCTGCTCGGGGGTCGCGCCGCCGGGGGTGTCGGCGATGCCTTCGAGGAGGAGCAGTGCGGCGACCCGGGCGGTCGAGGAGTCGTCCGGGAACGTGGAGTCGGTGGCCACGGCGTCGGGGTCGACGAGGAGATAGCCCTCCGCGCGTTCCTCCAGGACGAGTCCGGCCTGCTCCACCGCGCGCCGCAGGATCTGACGGCCCGTGGGGGACGCGAGGTAGGCCAGCTCGTCGTCGGTCAGGTCCTCCCTGTAGAGGACCGGGTCGTCGAAGAGGCGGCGCAGTACGGAGTGGCGCAGCCACAGGTTGCGCCGGGTGTCGGAGACGACGAACGCCTCGTCCCCTGCTGCCAGTTGCGCCGGATGTGCCGTAAACGCCGTATCTCCCGCATATGCCGCATCTGCCGCATCTGCCGCATCTGCCAGATGCTCCGGCTGCGCCGGATGCGTGGCGGGCGGCGGTGTGCCGTAGCGGCGCTCGCGCATCAGCTCCGCGAGGAGTTCCTCGAAGCGGGCCGGCACCTCCTGTGCGGGCAGCGCGAGGCGTGACGGCCCGACGGGGGCCGCGGGCAGCCTCATCAGGAGGGTGACGTCCACCCGGTAGAGGACTTTCGCCTCCGCCGTGTCCACGAACGACTCCGTCAGGCCGTCGACGACCGCCAGGACGCCGTACGACTCCAGCAGCTTCAGGACGTCGACGAAGGCCATCCGCTCGCGGCGGCTGGTGGTGTCGAACGGGGCGAGCGCCGGATCGGCGGCCATGGCCTGGACGACGCGGTCGGCGAGCAGGCCGATGGTCGTCATCGGTACGGAGGTCAGCTCCGCCGCGGTGACGCACAGCAGCACGTACCGGCGGCGATCGAAGGGCGCGCGGCCCGCGCGGGGACGGAGGGCGGGACGGGAGGCGTCGGCGGTCGGGCGGACCTTGAGCAGCCGGGCGTAGCCGCGCCGCGGCTCCACCACCAGACTCCAGCCGCAGGTGTAGTCGAACCACTTGGCCAACGGCTCCTTGCGACGCCGGACCACCTCGAAGGCCACGGGGTCGCCGCGCTCGGTGATCAACGGCTGGGCGAGCAGCAGCCGGATGCCCCGCGCGACCTCTTCCCGTTCGACCACCACCAGTTGGTTGGCGAGCGTGCTCATCCGACGGCCTCCTCGTGTGCGGTCGACGGGTGCGGGGTGGTCAACGGGTGGGGAGTGGTCGTCGAGTGCGGGGTGGTCGACGGGTGGGGAGTGGTCGTCTCCGCCCGCGCGCTCAGGCGGCGCGGCCCTGTCCCTACGTCCACCCCTACGTCCGTCCTCCCTATGTCCACCCCCACGCCCATCCCCACATCCATCCCTGCGTCCGCGTTGCGGATCTGGACGACGTAGTCCGGGCCGGTCATCACCCCCGTCGAGGTGCGCAGCGTGGCGATCCGGTCGTCGGCCTCGTCGGCCTCGTCGGCCTCGGCCGAGTCCATGGCCGCGAGGACGATCTCCACTGCGCCGTCCGCGCTCGCGGCCCGCCGTACTCCCGTGCTGTCCGGGCAGGACGAGAGGGCCCTGCCGAGCAGGTCGAACAGGCGCTCGAAGGCTGCCGGGTCGAGTTCGGCGTCGAGTTCGGCGAAGGCGGAGAGCCGTACGGGACCGTCCGTGGCCAGCATCTGCCAGGCCGCCTGGAGTTCGGCGCGTTCGCGGCGGGCGCGCTCGGCTCGGGCGGCGCGGGTCGCGGAGACGTCCCGCACCTTGCCGGTCCGGGTGAAGCGCTCCGTACGGCCGCTGGTGCGCAGCAGTGCGGACACCTCCACCGGGGGTGCGGCGGCCCAGGTCCGGGAGACGGGGACCAGCTCGGGATCGGGGTGCGCGAGGTGGGCGTGGCGCGCGGAGCCGAGGCCGAAGGCGAGCGACCACAGCCGGTGCAGGTCCTCCTCCGTGGGCGCGGCGGCGAACCAGCGGGCGAGTTCCCGGAAGTCCTGGACGGCGCTGGACGAACGGCGACGGGACTCCGTGATCCGGTCGAGCACCTGAAGCAGCGAGACGATCGCCCGCCGGGCCACGTCGTGCAGTTGCTCGACCCGGGGCGGCGACCCGTCGGCCGGCAGGAACCAGGCCCGCAGCCCCGCCCAGCGCGCCCTGCGCCGCTCCAGCCACGCCGCCGACGGGTCCGCCCCGGCCGACGGAGGCAGCTCCGCGCCCCGCAGCGCGCGCTCGTGCAGCACACCGGTGCCGCGCTCCTCCACCCGGGCCACCGCGACGGCGACCCCGGCCCCGCGCCGGTCGAGGTTGACCAGGAACTCGCGCAGGTACGCCACCGTCGACGCCTTGACCTCGCGGAAGACCCCGGCGTCGGTGCCTTCGGCGCGCAGCAGCCGTTGCAGTTCGCCGTTGAACACCTTGGTGTTGTCCAGCAGCGTTTCGAGGTGCCCCTCCAGTTCCTGGAGGGTGCTGAAGATGCGGCGGTCCGCCGACGCGGGCTGCTCCAGCAGGACGTACAGCTCGTCGAGCCGGTCGGTGATCGCTTCCAGTACGGCGGTCTGGAGCGCGCCCGTCGACGCGAGCACCGTCAGCGCGTGCTCCACCCCCGCGATGGCGGCCTCGCCCTGGCGGGTCAGGGAGTACTGGAGGTTGCGGCGCTCGTACTCCTCGGCTGTGCGGTAGTTCTCCGCGTGGTTCTGGACGACGTCCAGCAGGTTCCAGTGCTGGAGTTTTCTGAGCGCCTCGTGCAGTTCCTCGTCCGTGATCGCGTCCAGCCAGCCGACCGTGCGCAGCCGGGACCGGACCTCGTCGAGCCCGAGTGCCGTCTCCAGCCGCTCGTTGGCCGCGCCGAACGCCCGCAGCACCGCGCCGTGGAGATCGGCACGATCCCCCGTGGTGAACCGGAACATCTCCGGCGGAACCCTGCGCACCCGCCTCCCCCTTCCCCGACGGCTCCTTCCCCGACGGCGAGCCCTACCCAGCTCTCACCACCGTAAAGGCCACCACTGACAACCTGGGCGGAATGCGGAGAACCGCCGTGGCCTCAGCGGTGGGCGGGCCGAGTCGCCCGTCCCGGAGCGGCCGTGGCTCACGGTAGATCACGCGCGCGCGGGCGGGGACACGGGGGCGGGGCCAGGGGGCGCAGGTCAGAGGGCCGGGGGCGCGGCGACGACGTTCGAGGTGTCGTACGCGCGCCGTCTGCGAACCGTCTGCGCGCCGTACGCGCCGCACCGTTCGGCTCCGGTCCCTCCCCTCGTGCGGACCGGCGCCGAACGGTGCGGGCGTCGTCGAGCGCGCCCGGTTGCTGCGCTGCTGTGTTCCGGATCCTGCCAGCTAAGGCCCGGGGAGAGGAGGATCCGTTGTCCGGTCAACCCCTTCTCCGCAGGTCAGCCATATAAAGTGGGTTTTCCGGTCCGGAATCCAGGTGCGGGGGAAGTTAGGGGTGGAGGCCTTGAGTTCCGACTCGGGCGCACGCACAGCCTTCGCGGAACGGCTCGCGCTGCTGTACAAGGAGGCTGGCAACCCTCCGCTCAAGCGCGTGAGCGAAGCGGTCGTCCGGCTGCAGCGGGTCGACGAACGGGGGCGACCCGTACGGGTGTCCGCCCAGCGGATCAGCGACTGGCGACGGGCCCGCAACGTGCCCGCACAGTTCGCCGCCCTCGCCGCGGTGCTGCACGTCCTGATACCCGACGCCCGCCGCGCGCGACCCGCGCCGGTGTCCGCCGGGCTGTACGACCTCGCCCAGTGGCAGCGGCTGTGGGAGCGGGCGGTGGCCGATCCGGTCGTCGGCGACGTCCCGGTCGCCGCCGCGGAGGAGGAGGAGGAACGGCCCGCGGCCGAGGGGTCGGGCGTCCCCGGGGGCGTGTGCCCGTACCGGGGCCTCGCCTCGTACCGCGAGCAGGACGCCCGGTGGTTCTTCGGCCGGGAGCGGAGCACGGACGCCCTCGTCGCCCAACTCCGCGCGGCGGAACGGACGGGGGGCCTGGTCATGCTGGTCGGCGCGTCCGGAGCGGGCAAGTCCTCGCTGCTCAGCGCCGGCCTCGTACCCGCGCTGCAGGACGGGGCGCTGGGCGGCGCGGCGAGTGGTACGTCCGGCGAGAAGAACAGTGCGGCGACGGTCCTCCAGCTCGTGCCCGGCGCGGATCCCCTCGCCGAGCTGACCGACCGCATCCCCGAACTCGCCCCCGTCACCGCCGAGGAGCCCGGCACCCCGCGCTTCGCGACCGCCGTACGGAAGGCTTTCGCCGCCTGGGCTCTACGCGAGTCACCCTCCCCCTCCGAACCCTCAACCCCCTCCCTCACCCCCTCTCCCACCCGCCCCGTCATCATCGTCGACCAGTTCGAAGAGGCGTTCACTCTCTGCCCCGACGAATCCACCCGGCGTCTCTTCATCCAGCTCCTCCACGCGGCCTGCACTCCCGCGGACGACAACGAAGCGGATGAAAGGGAAAAGGAAGCCACCCTTCCCCCCGTCCTCGTGGTCCTGGGCATCCGCGCCGACTTCTACGAGCAGTGCCTCGCCCACTCGGAACTCTCCGACGCGCTCCAGCACCGGCACATGGTGCTCGGGCCGCTGACCACGCCGGAGTTGCGGGAGGCGGTGAGCGGGCCGGCCCGGGCCGTGGGGCTGGAGCTGGAACCCGGCCTCGCGGAGCTGATCATCCGCGAGGTGACCGTCGACGGTCCGCGCGGGGCGCACGCCGGTGTGCTGCCCCTGCTGTCGCACGCCCTGCTCGCCACCTGGCAGCGCCGCAAGGCGGGCCGGCTGACGCTGGCCGGCTACCGCGCGGCGGGCGGCATCCAGGGCGCGGTCGCGGCGACCGCCGAACGGGCCTGGTCCAGGCTCGACCCGGCGGCCCGCAGCGCCGCGCGGCTGCTCCTGCTGCGGCTGGTGCGGCTCGGTGAGGACACCCAGGCCACCCGGCGGCGGGGCACGCGCCGTCAGTTGGCGGCGGAGTCGACCGATCCCGGCAAGACGGAGGAGTCGCTCGAAGCGCTGGTGAGCGCCCGCCTCGTGACGCTGGACGCGGAGACCGTGGAGATCACCCACGAGGCGCTGCTGCACGCCTGGCCCCGGCTGCGCGACTGGATCGACGAGGACCGCAGCGACCATCTGCTGCGGCAGCGGCTGGAGGAGGACGGCCGGGCCTGGGAGGGCTCGAACCGCGACTCGGCGCTGCTGTACCGGGGTTCGCGGCTCGAGCAGGCCCGCAGTTGGGCGAAGTCGGCCGGCAACACCTTCCTGACGCGCAGCGCGGTGGAGTTCCTGGCCGCCTCGGTCCGGCTGCGCCGGCGGATGGTGTGGGTCTTCCGGGCGGCGGTGTCGGCGCTGGTGGTGCTGTCGATGGTGGCGGTCGGCGCGGCCGTCGTCGCGTGGCAGCAGCGCAACGACGCCGTGTTCGAGCAGGTGGTGGCGGAGGCCGACCGCGTCCAGTACACGGATCCGTCGCTGTCCGCCCAGCTCGACCTGGTGGCGCACGACCTGCGGCCCGACGACGAGGGCACCCGCAACCGCCTGATCTCGATCGTCAACGCGCCGCTGGCCACGCCCCTGCTCGGCCACACCGGCGCCGTCTACCTCACCTCGTTCAGCCCGGACGGCAAGCTGCTGGCCACCGCCAGCTACGACCGCACCGTCCGCCTGTGGGACGTGAGCGACCGGTCCCACCCCAAGCCGCTCGGCAGGCCCCTCACCGGTCACACGAGCTGGGTGAGCAGCGCGGTGTTCAGTCCGGACGGCCACACCCTGGCCAGCGCCGGCGACGACGGCACCGTCCGCCTGTGGGACGTCCGCGACCCCGCCCACCCACGCTCCCTCGGGGCACCCCTGACCGGCCACACCGGCACGATCTACCTGCTCGCGTTCAGCCCGGACGGGCGGACGCTGGCCTCGGCCGGCGAGGACCACACCGTACGGCTGTGGAACACGGCCGACCCCGCGCGGGTCCGCCCGCTGGGCGCGCCGCTGACCGGGCACGGCGCCGCCGTGCGGTCCGTGGCGTTCAGCCCGGACGGCAAGCTGCTCGCGGCGGGCGGCGACGACAACACGATCCGGCTGTGGAACACGGCCGATCCGCGCCGCCCCGAGCCGGTCGGCAAGGCGCTGACCGGGCACACCGACACCGTGCACTCGCTGGACTTCAGCCCCGACGGCCTGACCCTCGCGAGCGGCAGCGCGGACGACACGATCCGGCTGTGGAACGTCACCGACCCGCGCCGCGCGACGCAGATCGGCGCACCGATCCCGGGGCACACCGGCCCGGTCTGGTCCGTCGCCTTCAGTCCGGACGGCTCCCTGCTGGCCGCCGCGAGCGCCGACTCGACGGCGAGTCTGTGGAACGTGCGCGATCCGGAGTTCCCGTCCCAGGTCGGCGAGCCGCTGGCGGGCGGCAGCGGCGAGATGTACGCGCTGGGCTTCAGTCCCGACGGCCGCACCCTCGCCACCGGCAGCGGCGACAACAAGGTCCGGCTGTGGTCGATCCCGACGTCGGACATGATCGGCCGCAACGGGGTGTTCCGCCCGGACGGCAAGGTGCTCGCCACCGCCGCCCGCGACGGACGCATCCGGCTGTGGAACGTGGAGTCCCCCGGCCGTCCCGTCTCCCTCAGCGAGGCGTTCATGCCGAAGGACAGCGGCGACCGCCAGCCCGCGTTCTCCCCCGACGGCCGCACCCTCGCCGTGCTGTCGCCGGACCGCGCGGTGTACCTGTGGAACGTCACGGACCCGACCCACCCGGTCTCCTCCGGACCGCCCATCCCCCTCCAGACCCGTTTCATGGGCTCCGACGCGCTGTCCTTCAGCCCCGACGGACGGATCCTGGCGACCGCCTACGACGACCGCCGCATCCAGCTCTGGAACGTCGCCGACCCCTCCCACGTCGTCCCGCTCGGCGCTCCGCTCGCCGGCCACAAGGGCTACATCAACGCCCTCGTCTTCAGCCCGGACGGCCACACCCTGGCCAGCGGCAGCGCGGACGGCACCATCCGCCTGTGGGACGTGACCGACCCGGGCCGTACGACCCCGCTCGGCAAGCCCCTCACCGGCCACGTGGCCCCCGTCAACACCCTCGCCTACAGTCCGGACGGCCACACCCTGGCCAGCGGCAGCGACGACGACACGGTCCGGCTGTGGAACATCACCGACCCGGCCGACGCGACCCGCCTCGGCTCGCCGCTCACCGGCCACTCCGAGGCGGTCGTCTCCCTCACCTACAGCCGTGACGGCCGCACCCTCGCCAGCGGCGGCGACGACAACACGGTCCGCCTGTGGAACGTCGCCGTCCCCGCCGACGCCTCCCCCATCGGCCAGTCCATGAGCCCCAACGCCAAGACCGGCAACTTCCTCTCCTTCAGCCCCAACAGCCACATGCTCGGCGTCTCCAGCGGCGCCGACACCGTCCGCCTGTGGAACCTGGACGTGAACACGGCGATCAGCCGCATCTGCGCGACCACCCGAGGCGTCCTGACAGCGGACAAGTGGCACGAGTACCTGCCCCGACTCTCTTACGAGCCTCCGTGCGAACGATGAGTAAGGGATGGGGAGGAGGGACGCGTGAGGGAAAGACGAGGGAAAGATGAGGGATTGGCGAGGGATTGGCGAGAGATAAGCAAGGGTTAAACAAGGGGGGTGGTGTGACAGTGATCCCGATCACAACGGCGAGGCAGGAGAGAAGTCGACTCCCGTCGGGCCGACAGCCTTGTTAGCCTTGGCCATAGCCCGGTCGCTGGTGCATCCCCCGTCGCCAGCGGCCGGGCCTTTGCGTGCCCGGTGACCTGGGCGAACCGTCCGGGAAGGGGCAAGTACTCCCCGTGAACCCCGCGTGAACCCTCCCGTGAACCGGCGCATCGTGATCGTCACCGCCGTGCACGCCCCCGCCGCCCGCCACCTCCCCGAGGCCTACGCGTCGCTGTGCGCACAGGAGTTGCCCCCGGGGTGGGAGTGGCAGTGGGTGATCCGCGAGGACGGCACGACGGACGAGGTCGCACCGCACCTGCCCGCCGCCGACACCCGCGTGGTCTTCCGCCAGGGGCGTCCCGGCGGCCCCGGAGTAGCCCGCACCCTCGCGCTCGCGCACGCGCAGGGCGAGTACGTGAAGGTCCTGGACGCCGACGACCGCCTCGCGCCCGGCGCCCTCGCCCGCGACCTGGCCGCCCTGGAGGCCGACCCGGCCCTCGGCTGGGCCACCTCACGCACCCTCGACCTGCTCCCGGACGGCTCCACGGTCGCCTTCCCCGGCGACCCGGCCGAAGGCCCCATCGAGCGCGGCACGGTGCTCGCCCTCTGGAAGGCCAACGACTTCCGCGCACCGGTGCACCCCGCGAGCCTCTTCGTACGACGGGACCTCCTCACCGCGCTCGGCGGCTGGATGGCCCTGCCCGCCTCCGAGGACACCGGCCTGCTGCTGGCCCTCGACGCGGTGAGCCGGGGCTGGTTCTCGGCGACGGTCGGCCTGTACTACCGCAAGTGGGACGGCCAGGTCACGGGCCACCCGTCACACGTCGACCCCGTCGAACGGGCGGCGCGCATGGCGGTCGTGGAGGCCAGGGCAAGAGCCCTGACGTCGTTCCACTGGACCTACCCGACGCCCACCTGACAGCTCACTCCCCCGGCGCGCCGGCCACCGCCATCCAGTGCACGACCCGCCGCAACGTGCTCTCGTCGACCCGCTCGACCAACACCCGAACGGCCGCCACATCGTCCGGGGCAAGATCATAGAGCCCGGCCTTGCTCAACCCGGCGACGAGAACCTGATGCCGCCGCCCCTCCATACGCTCCGCGAACTTGGCATGCCCGACAACGGCCGAAGCATCGACCGACGCGTCGACCGCCACTTCGACCGCCGCTTCGACCGCCACCGGCGAAACCGGGTCGAACCGCCGCCACTCCCCACCCTCCGGACCCCACAGATCGACGGCGAAGTCATCACCCCGGCCCCGTTTGACCTGGGTCATCTCACCGATCGCGAACAGTACGGGCGTCCGGTCGGGAGATTCGGCGGCCTGCCGCCAGGACGCCGAGGGCGCGTCATAAAACATCGCCACCCAACGGGGATCCCCCGGCGGCTGCGAACTGCGGGGAGGACGGGTCGAACGTTCCCGGTCGGTCTCCATGGCGCTCACCCCTTCTACGTCGGAAGGCACGCGTCGGCACACACGAGCCGGCACGGCAGACGATAACTGACGGCCCGTCAGCTATCCAGACGCGGAGGAGACGGGACGGCTACTCACCCGGTCTCGCGGCTGAGCGCCACCTCCCGGTGGTCGTTGCAGCGTGGGAGGGGGGCGTCGGCGGCGGCCGGATTCTGCTGGTGGGCTTGGAGGGCGGCGCTGACCAGCGTCATGAGCAGGTCGATGTCCGTCTCACACTCCAGGTGGACGGTCACCCAAGGCGAGCCGGGCAGCAGCCGGATGGCGGTGGAGTGCCGCAGGTCCCTCTCGTACCGCCGGATCGCCTTGGCCGTGAGATGCAGGTCGACACTCACGTCGGAATGGAAGTGCACGATCTCGACACCGCCCGAGCGCACCGCCCGACCAGTGCCACAGCTAGGCCGGTCCTCCGCGAGGTCCGGCCAGGTCGCGAGTCGTGCCAAGGCACGCGAGGCCGCCGTCATGGCCCCCATCATGGGCCGCTCACCGCCTGGCCACCAGGGGTTGAGGAAGGCTTAACCAGGTCTTCGAAGTTCAGCGGTGCGTGCAAGCGTCCGGGGACGGGTGGACGTGACTCGAGAGAAATGTGACGCCCCCGCACCGAAGTGTCATATTTCCACCGTCGTCCTCGAAGGCGGGCTCCGCATCGGGTTTGGGCTCGGCCTTGCCGGTCGCCGCCCGGCCACACCGCTTCCGCGTCAACCGGGTACCGGTGACGGTCCGTCTTCCTCGCTCGCCGGGACCTTGTCGGCGAGGGGCCGGTGGGCCACTGGCCTCCCTTAAGGACCAGGGAAAGAACTACCCACCCACCCCCCCTCCCCGCCCGTGTCACCCGTGCGGGTGACCGGCTTGCAGCGGCGGAAGCGGAGCGGTTACGTTCGCCGCGACAACCGCAGACAAACGACGGCCCCCGCCGGGACGGCAATCCCGGACGAGGGCCTGACCGCTCAGGAAGCTAGACCTTCCCAATGGCTGAAACGCATTCTAACGCGCGCCTGCGCGCCGACGCCGGAGCCCCGACCTCCGGCGTGATCCACGTACGCACCCGCCTCACCGCCGGCTTCACCGTGCTCGCCAACGCCCTCGCCCAGCGGCGCGGCAGCGCGGTCACGATCGGCGTCGCGGCCTACATCCTCTCGCTGCCCGACGGCACCCCCGTGACCATCGCCGCCCTGTGCGCGCACTTCACCGAGGGCGAGATCCTGATCTCCCGGGCGCTCAAGGAGCTTGAGCGGGCGGGCCACTTGGAGCGCCGCCGCGAGCGCGGACCCAGTGGGCGCATCCGTACCCGGACGTACTTCCACGACGTGCCGTGCGGCGCGCCGGGGGGACGTCGGGGCCGGGTGGACGACCCGCGCCGGACGGCCCTGAGCCCCCGAAGCCGCCGCGCCCCCGGAAGCCTTTGGCGGACGAAGCCCCGCCCGCCGCCGCAACGCCCGTACGGGAAGCGGCGGCCGTGAGGGAGGAACCGCGGGAGCCGACGCCGTCCCTCACCGCAGCCGACCCGCGGGCGGTCGCCGTGCTCGCCTCGCTGCGCCGCGTCGATCCGCGCCTGATCCTGTCCGAGCAGGAGGCGGCCCGCCTCGCTCCGGCGGTCAGCCGGTGGCTCGCGGCGGGCCTCCTGCCCACCGAGATCACCGAACAGCTCACCGCCCGACTCCCGGACCCCCTGCTGACCCGCCCCGTGGGCATCCTCGCCTTCCGGCTGAAGGAGACTCCCCTGCTCACACCGGCCAGAACGGCGGGACCCGGGGAACCAGCCGGATCAGGGGGATCCGAGGGATCTGGGGGATCTGGGGGATCTGGGGGATCTGGGGTGCGACAGGCCGTCGTCCCCTTCAAGACCTGCGACGGCTGCGAGCGCGCCTTCCGCTCGGCAGGCCCGGACCTCTGCCTGGAGTGCCGCAACCGCCGGGACGACCGGAACCGTCGAGCCGAGGAGCCTCTCCGCGCGGCTGGTTGAGCCGGTGCAGCGGTGTTCCGACGGCCCGCGGGTGGGAGGCTTGATGTGCGACCATCCGGCAACCGGCGCCAAGAGCAAGAGGAGGTGGATCATGGTCGACAGGTTCAGGGACGGGCTCCTGACGCCCACGGAAACGTCCTCGTACTTGGAGATCCCCCAGTCGACCCTGACCTCGTGGCTCAAGGGCAAGGCGGCGGGAGCACCGCTCGTCCACCAGGTGGAGCCCGTCCGCACAGGGCAGCCCTCGGTGCCGTTCATCGCCGTGGCCGAGGCGCACGTACTGCGGTCCCTGCGTTCCCTGGGCCTGCGCATGAGCGAGATCAGGGAGGCCGCGGCCGCCGTGCGCGACGCTTTCGACACCCCGTACGGCCTGGTGTCGAAGCGCATCGCGACGGACGGCGTGGACATCTTCGTCGAGCACGGCTTCGGCGACCTGCGCCGGGCCCGGGACGGTCAGGCCCCGATCCAGGAAGTGGTCTCCGGCTACCTGCGCTACCTGACCTGGGACGCGGACGACGACTTCCCCACGAGCCTGCGGCTGAGGCAGTACCCGGACTCCGTCCCGGTCGTGATCGACCCGAGGTTCGGCCACGGTCTCCCCGTCGTGGCCGCGAACCGCGTCTCGGTCGGGGCCATCACCGACCTGTGGGAGGCCGGGGAGAGCGTCGAGGACATCGCGTACGACTTCGGCATGACCCCTGACCAGGTCGAGGCCCTGTGCCACGCAGTGGTGCGCCTTGCCGCCTGAGTTCTTCCTCGATCGGAATCTCGGGCGGCGGGTCGCGGAAGGGCTGAGGGCACTCGGCTGGATCGTCCACCGCATCGGGGACGTCTTCCCGGACGACGGCCAGGACGTCCCGGACGAGGAGTGGATCACGCACGGCCTCGACCGGTCGTGGGTCCCGTTGTCCAAGGACGGCCGGATCAAGACCCGGGATCTGGAGATCCAGCCGGTACAGGAGCGTGGGGCGGTGCTCTTCTACCTCGACAATCAGCAGCTCCGCAGCATCGAGATGGTCGAACGGCTCCACGCCCGTCGGGACGCGATCCACCGGGCGATCGTCAGAGGCGGACCGGCCGCCTACGCCGTGCGGCAGGACCGGATCGAGCGTACGTGGCCCTGACGGCCGGAAAGGGAGATCCGGTGGCTCACTCCGCCCGGCGTCCGGCGTCCGGCGTCCGGCGTCCGGCGTCCGGTCAGTTGTTCCACGACTCGTCGTACGGGTCTCGTGGGATCGGGGTCGGTCGGGCGTCGGTGATCTTGATGAAGGGGATCGGGCCGTTGTTGACCGGGTCGTGGGTGGTGCGGGGGATGTAGGTGCCGGTGACGGTCAGCCAGGCGTCCGGTTGGAGGACCGGGGGGATGTCGCCGGTCAGGCCGATCTTGACCGGCTGGGCGTCGGCGGCGCAGCAGTTGAGGGCCATGCGGACCAGGTAGGGGGTGCCGTCGTGGTCCAGGGCGACGAAGCCGGTGAGCCGGATCTCGCGGCCGGCGAGGGTGCGGCCGTGGTCGTAGACGGCTCGGCCCGCGTAGTCGACGACGTTGAGCGGGAGCGGGTTCGTGGCGGCCAGGGCGGGATAGGCGAGCGGCTCTTGCAGGGCCGTGCCGGTGCGGTTCGCGCTGTACGAGCCCAGGGCGGGCGGGGCGACCAGGATCAGCGCCAGGAGGGGGAGGATCAGGAGCCAGGAGACACGGGGTTCGGGGTGGGAGTGCCCTGCGTCCGCTACATCCTTTACATCCTTCTGTTTCTGTTCCCGCTTCGTCTTTCGGCGTTCGTACCAGGCCGTCGCCAGGGCCGTCAGGATCAGGACCGCGCCCGACGCCAGGAGCAGGGGGCGTAGGCCTGACTTGACGTAGCGGAGGTAGAGGTCTGTGGTGCCGGCGTGGAGGAGGGCCGCGCCGAGGAGGAAGAGGACGGCCGCCTGGGACTGTCGGTTCACAGGAGTATCCATCCGGTCAGGACCGCCGACGCGATGGCCAGGACGAACGTCGCCGGGGCGAAGCGCAGCGCGAAGCCCCGGCCGAACGTGCCCGCCTGCATCGCGAACAGCTTGAGGTCGATCATCGGGCCGACCACCAGGAAGGCGAGCTTGGCCGTCAGGGAGAACTGGGTCAGGGACGCGGCGACGAACGCGTCCGCCTCCGAGCAGATGGAGAGGACGACCGCGAGGACGGCGAGGGTCAGGACCGCCAGGAACGGGTTCTCCGCCGCCGTCCGCAGCCATTCCTGCGGGGCGACTGCCTTCAGGGTCGCCGCCGCCATCGCGCCCACGACGAGGAAACCGCCCGCGTGCATGACGTCGTGCCGGACCGAGTCCCAGAACGCCGCGCCCTTCGTCTCCCCCTCGTGCGGCGCGTGGGCCGGCAGGCGCAGCCAGTCCGTGCGGCCCAGCCGTTGCCACAGCCAGCCCATCACGCACGCCACGAGCAGGCTGCCGGCGAAGCGGGCGAGCACCATCTCGGGGTTGCGGGGGAACGCGACGGCCGTCGCCGTCAGCACGATCGGGTTGATCGCGGGGGCGGAGAGCAGGAAGGCGAGAGCCGCGGCCGGGGTCACGCCCCGGCGGACCAGGGCTCCGGCCACCGGCACCGACGCGCACTCGCAGCCCGGCAGCACCGCGCCCGCGAGCCCGGCGACCGGGACGGCGAGCGCGGGCCGGGAGGGCAGGGCGCGGGCGAAGAACGAGGGGGGTACGTAGACGGCGATCGCCGCCGACAGCAGCACCCCCAGCACCAGGAACGGCAGCGCCTGGACCACGACCGCCACGAACACCGTCGTCCAGCTCTGCATCACCGGGGCGGACAGCGCGCGGCGGATCGGACTCTGCAGCAGCACCATCAGGAGCAGCAGCATGGTCAGGACGAGGGGGGAGGTCAGCCGCCTGGGTTCGTCCGGCGATCCGTCCGGCGGTCCGTCCGGCGTCTCTGTTGCGTCGTGGCGCGTGCCGTCGGCGTGCGGGACCGCGTCTTCGGTGATGGCCACGCGTCGCGCACCTCCGGCTTCCGTACTGTCTCTGCTGTCTCTGCTGCCTGTTTGCTGCATTCCCTCCCCTTTCATACGGGAGTCTCGCGCAAGGTGTT
Organism: Streptomyces sp. yr375; assembly: GCF_900110755.1. Taxonomy (GTDB): domain Bacteria; phylum Actinomycetota; class Actinomycetes; order Streptomycetales; family Streptomycetaceae; genus Streptomyces. Next base: position 149,564 of record NZ_FOFF01000007.1, on the reverse strand, counting down.
CACGTCGTCCGTGGAACCTCCCGCCCCGGTGAGGCAGTCTTCTCCCTCGTGGTGAGCGTGCCGAATCAGGGTCAGCCGCGTCCGGGGCAGTCGCCGGGCGCGCACATGGTGGTGTGCGGCGACGACGGTCTCGCGCACCGGCTCGCCGCCGAGCTGCGGGGCATCTACGAGGAACAGGTCACCCTCGTCGTACCGCCCGCCGAGCGAACGGTACGGCCCCCGGTCGTCGGACGGGCCCGGGCGGTGTCGGCGGCGCTGCTCGACCGGATGGTGAGCGCGGCCGTCAACCGGGCGGCGGGCAACGGCACACCGGCCGCCGCGCCGAGTGAACCGGCCGTCGGACAGCGGACGTTGGAGGCCGTCGAGGCCACCGAGGCGGTGCTCGCCGAGGCGGGCGTGGAACGGGCCGCCGCACTGGCGCTCGTGTACGACGACGACGAGACCAACATCCGCGCCGCCCTCACCGCCCGCCGGCTCAACCCCCGGCTGCGGCTCGTACTGCGGCTCTACAACCGGCGGTTGGGCCAGCACATCGAGGAACTCCTCGACCAGGCGGCCGCGTTGGCCACCGGGGCCGGACCGGGGGAGGCGCCGGGGGACGGCGGCCCGGCGGGCGACGCCTCGACGACCGTCCTGTCCGACGCGGACACCGCCGCGCCCGCGCTGGCCGCGACCGCCGTCGTCGGCACCAGCAAGGTCGTCCAGACGGACGGACTGCTGCTGCGCGCCGTGGAGCGGCTGCCGGCCGCCGCCGGCGAACCCGACCCGCCGGGCCTGCCCACCCTCGCGCTGCTCTCCGCGAACGTCAACGACCCGGCCTTCGCGGACGGTTCCGAGGCCAGCGGCGAGCAGGGGCCGCTGCTGCTGCCGGACGCGGCGACCGTGCGGGAGGCCGCGGCGGCCGGCCGGCGCGGGTCGCTGGTACTCGAGCAGGTCGCGTACGCGGCGGGCCCCGCGCTGCCGTCCGGGCGGGCGGTCGGGGTGGTCGCGCCGCTCGCCTCGCTGCTCTCGCGGCGGCTCAGGTGGTCGCTGGCCGGGCTGGTGGGGTCCGTGTTCGCGCTGGCGGTGGCGTTGTGGCTGGCGACCGGCATCCATCCGCTGGGCGCCCTGTACCTGACCCTGCTGGACCTGTTCTCCATCAACGACCCGGCGATCGGCTCGACCACCGCCCGCCAGATCCTCCAACTCCTCTCCGGACTGGTCGGGTTGCTGCTGCTGCCGGTCCTGCTGGCGGCGGTGCTGGAAGCGCTGGGAACGTTCCGCGGGGCGGGGGCGCTGCGCCGGCCGCCCCGTGGCCTGGGCGGCCACGTCGTACTCCTCGGCCTGGGCAAGATCGGCACCCGGGTGCTGATCCGGCTGCGCGAGCTGAACATCCCCGTGGTGTGCGTCGAGGCGGGCCCCGAGGCACGCGGACTCGCGGTCGCGCGGCGGCTGCGGGTGCCGGTCGTCCTGGGCGACGTCACCCAGGAGGGCGTCCTGGAGGCCGCGAAGATCCACCGCGCGCACGCCCTGCTCGCGGTGACCAGCTCCGACACCACGAACCTCGAAGCGGCGCTCTACGCCCGCTCCCTGCGCCCCGACCTCCGCGTGGTCCTGCGCCTGTACGACGACGACTTCGCCACCGCCGTCTACCGCACCCTGCGCGCCGCCCACCCCCAGGCCCTCACCCGAAGCCGCAGCGTCTCCCACCTCTCGGCCCCCTCCTTCGCCGGGGCGATGATGGGCCGCCAGGTCCTGGGCGCGATCCCGGTGGAACGACGCGTCCTGCTGTTCGCCGCCCTACGGGTCGGAGAACACGCCCAGTTGGACGGCAGAACGATCGGCGAGGCCTTCCGCCCCGGCTACTGGCGCGTCCTTGCCGTCTACACCGGCGAGGAAGGCCAGCCCGACAAACCCGACCTGCTCTGGGACCTACCGGACACGTACGTCCTGCACAGCGAGGACCGCGCCGTACTGGCGGCCACCCGCCGGGGCTTGGCCCAGTTGCTGCGACGCCGGGGGCGGAGGGTGCCGGGGGCGCAGGGGTAGGCGTAGGCAGGGGGGATGAGGGCTGGGGGCCGGGGATGCTTCCGGCGCGCCGCGCGGCCCCTTCGGGCGGGACGGTGTCCGCCGAGGTCAGCCGGGGCGTCGTCCGATCGCCAGCAGGTGGGAGCTCGCCGCGAGAAGTTCCGGATAGGGCTCCGCCATGCGCGCGGCGGCCAGGGCCGACCGGAACAGTTCCGTGTCGCGGAAGGACTCGCCGGTGTTCCGCTCCGCCGCCGCGAGCATGGACCAGGCCGGGCCCTCGACGCCGAACACCTCGGCCTGGGCGAAGCCCGCCTCGGCCACCTCGTCACGCAGTTGTCCGCCGCTGTGGAAGTAAGCCGCGGTGAACGCCTTCTCGCCGTCATGGATCTGGGTGGCGAGGATGCCCCCGATACTCGTCCGCATGGGCTCCTGGTGCAGGTGGGCGAACGCGGCGTGCTCGAACAGGGACGCGTACCGATTGATGCCGGCCGTTGCCAGGAGACCGCCGGGCTTGAGCACCCGGTAGGCCTCCGCGAGGGCGCGGTCACGGTCGGCGCGGTCGAGCAGGTGGTAGAGCGGCCCCAGCACGAGCACCACGTCGTACGAGGCATCCGCGGCGGTCAGCGCACGGGCGTCGCCCAGTTCGACGGTGGCACCCGTGTCCTTGGCCTGGTCGACGTGCCGGGCGACGGGGTCGACGAGATGGACGGTGTAGCCGTCCGCGACGAGCCACCGCGCGTGCACCCCTGGCCCGCCGCCGACATCGAGCACCCGGGCCGGCGGTCCCGGCAGGTGTCGTCGCAGCAGTTCCTGCGTACGCAGCAACTCCAGCCACCCGTCGGCCGTCGTGGTCAGCCGGTCCGCCTCGTCCACGGTCTCGGCGTAGAACCTCAGGATCTCCGGCGCTACCTCAGGGCTCGTCATGTGAGGCATTCTGGGGGCTTACCGGTGGACCAGTCCAGTGAACGGAAGTGCGCCCCATGCCAACGCTGAAGTACGAACTGATCGCCGAGGATCTGCGCACCCGCATGGCGAACGGCGAGTTCGGCCCCGGCGATCCACTGCCCTCCGGTCGCGACCTGGCCGAACAGTGGACCGTGTCGCGGGCCACCGTCGTCAAGGCCTACGACGTCCTGCGCAACGACGGCCTGGTGGCCGCACGGCAGGGCACCGGATTCACTGTCACCGAGACGCCGATCGCCCGGCCCGCGGGCGGCCGCCGGGCAGGCTCCACCCGGATGTCGGGCGGCGCACCGTACCGCCGACTCGGCGTCCCGGACCGTGCGACGCCTCCGCCGCACATCGCCGACGCCCTGGGACTGGAGTCCGGCGAGGCAGCGCTGCGCAGGATCCGGCTGGTGCTGCTCGACGACGGATCGCCGCACAGCCTGGTGACGGCCTGGTTCCCGCCCGCCGTCGCGGACGCCGCGCCGCGCCTGGCGCTGACGGGGCCGATCGCCGAGGGCACCACGCTGTATGTGCGCCGCGAAACGGGCCGTTTCCCGGTGGAGGGTACGGACGTCACGACGGTGCGGCTGGCCACCGAGGACGAAGCCCGACTGCTGGACGTCGATGCGCCGACGGCGGTGGCCGTCGTGTTGCACGTGGCCCTCGACGACGAACGCCGACCTCTCGTGTGCGAAGAGGGCGTGACACCGTCGCATGTGTTCGAGCAGGCCGACAACTACCCGATGGGGTAGCAAAACTGACGTTTCACTTGACTGGACCGGTCCACCGGTCCAGTCTCCTTTCAGCGCCCGACGACCGCTCGCAACGGTCCCGGGGACGGCCGATTGAAAGGAGTCGCGGTGACGACCTGTTCTGCTTCGTTGATCGTTCCGGACCGCATGCGGAATGCGGCGACGAACTTCCCCGACGGGCTTCCCGGCGAAGACCGATCCCGGACTACGCCACCTGCGATCTCGACAAACACTCGTTCGGCGATCACTTCGCACACATGAGGGAACTGAACCCCGAAGACTGCGGAGCCGTTTGGATCTCCTGGAACACCGACGGCAGCGACGTCAGGGTGCAGAAGATGAACTACTGCAATTCGGCAGGCCCGTCGAAAGGGGACGCCTGCTGGCTGGCCGAAGGGCACAGGGGCGGGCACACCTGGGAGCACTATGAATAGGCTCCGCTCCACCGTTCTCCACCGTTCTCCACCGCGCTCCTCCGGCCCGAGGCCGGCGGCGAGGAATGAGTGGCGCACCCGGCGGACGCTCGATGCACATGACCGCTACCCGCCCCGCCCCCGTGCCGCATCAAGCTATTCCAGGCTTGAGGCTTATCCGGAATCAGCCCCTCCCCCCGTTGACGGTGAGGCGCCCCGCCCCCGCCGATCCCTGCTCCCTGTCCCCTGGTCGCTGCTTCCTGGTCCCAGTGGTGATCGTCGAGAGCGGGGGCGTCGGCGTCCTCGCTCGGAGAGCCGGTCGGTTAGTCCAAGTGCCGCTCCGCGAATTCCAGTTCGAGTCGGACTTGTTTGATGCGTTCGTCTACGACCAGGGAGCCGTGGCCCGCGTCGTAGCGGTAGACCTCGTGGGGGGCCGACCTTGCTTCCAGGCGGCGTACGTAGTTGTCGATCTGGCGGATGGGGCAGCGGGGGTCGTTGACGCCGGCCGAGATGTAGACGGGGGAACGGACCTTGTCGACGTAGGTCAGGGGGGACGAGGCCTCGAAGCGGTCGGGGACCTCCTCCGGGGTGCCGCCCATGAGGGTGCGGTCCATCGCCTTGAGGGCCTCCATCTCGTCGTGGTAGGCCGTGACGTAGTCGGCGACGGGGACCGCCGCGATGCCCAAAGCCCAGGCGTCGGGCTGGACGCCGAGGCCGAGGAGGGTGAGGTAGCCGCCCCAGGAGCCGCCGGTGAGGATCAGGCGGGCGGGGTCCGCGAGGCCGGAGGAGACGGCCCACTGCCGTACCGCCTCGATGTCCTCCAGCTCGATCAGGCCCACCCGGTGCTTCAGGGCGTCCGTCCACGCGCGGCCGTAGCCCGTGGAGCCGCGGTAGTTGACGCGGACGACCGCGTACCCGTGGTCCACCCAGGCCGCCGGGGCCGCCGCGAAGGCGTCGCTGTCGTGCCAGGTCGGGCCGCCGTGGATGTCGAAGACCGTGGGGAGGGGGCCGGTGGCGCCCGCCGGCTTCTGGACCAGGGCGTGGATACGGCCGCCTGGGCCCTCCACCCACACGTCCCGCACCGGGACCGAGCCCGGGGACTTCATGCCGGGCGGGTCCAGGACCACCTCGCCGCTCGTCGAACGGACCACCGGCGGCTGGGCGGCGGAGGACCACAGGTACTCCACGCTGCCGTCCGGCCGGGCCGTCGCCCCCGACACCGTGCCCGGCGGCGTCTCGACCTTCACCAGCGCGCCGTCCGCGAAGTCGTAGCGGAACATCTCGCTGCGCGCCTCGAAGCCGTGCACGACGAGCAGGCCCGAGCCGTCCGGGTACCACTCGGCGCTGACGTCGCCCGGCAGGTCCAGGGCGAGGTCCGTCTCCGCGCCCGTCGCCACGTCCCACACCAGCGGCTCCCAGCGGCCCCGGCGCTGATGCCCGATCAGCAGCCGCGTGTCGCCGTCGACCGGGGCGAAGCCCAGGACCTCCAGGCCCAGTTCCTCGGTGCCGCCCTTCGTGTCGTCCAGCTCGGCGACCTTCGAGCCGTCGGGGCGCAGCACGCGCAGCGCGGAGTGCATCGCGTCGCCGTGCTCGGTGTGCTCGATCGCGATCAGGGCGCCGTCGTGGGACAGGTCGCCGACGCCCGCCGACTCCCGGTGGCGATACAGCTCGAAGGGGGGCTCGCCGGTGCGGGACACATGGATCGTCGTGCCGTCCTCGTCCGTCGAGCGGCCCACCACCGCCGTACGGCCGTCCCTGCTCAGGGCCAGGCCCGCCGGGTAGGAGGGGTCCAGGCCCGGGGTCGCCGGCTCGTTCTCACCGCCGGTGAAGGGCTGGCGGCGCCAGACGCCGAACTCGTCGCCGTCCTTGTCGTCGAACCACCAGATCCACGCGCCGTCCGGGGAGAGCACACCGTCCGTCGTGCCGTTGGCCCGGTCGGTCACCTGGCGCTGTTCGCCCGTGGCACGGTTCCAGGCGTACAGCTCGTACGTCCCCGTCGCGTTCGACACGAACAGGGCGTGGTCGGGCGCGTCCTCCGCCCAGTCGGGCAGCGACACGCGGGGCGCGCGGAAGCGCCTCTCCCAGTCCGGCATCTCTTCGTACCGCTCCGATGCGGGTGCGGCGGACCCGTTGCTCTCAGTCATGAGCCCATACTGCCCGCTCACGCCGACAATCGTCCGCCCCGGCCCCCAGCCTGTGGATAACTCCTACCGTCTTCGCACCCACCGGACCGTGCCAGGCACCCTCCAGACCCCCGCCGGGCCCCCGCCAACCGGCTCCCCGCAGCCGCCCCGTACCGTGGAGGGCGTGTACCGGTTTCTGCTGACTTCCCGCTGGTGGGGGATCAACGTCTTCGTGCTGCTGGCCATCCCCTTCTGTGTGTACATGGGGTCCTGGCAGCTCAGCCGGTTCGAGGCGCGGATGGGCGACCACCGCGACGCGAAGGCGCAGACCGAGTCCGCCCGCACGGACACCGCGCGCCCGCTGGCCGAGCTGCTCCCCGTCGACAAGGCGACCTCCGGCAGGCAGACCACCGCCACCGGGCGCTACGCCACCCAGTTGCTGGTGCCCGACCGGGAACTCGACGGCAGGAACGGCTACTACGTACTGACCCTGCTGCGCACCGACGGCGGCAAGGCGCTGCCCGTCGTCCGCGGCTGGCTGCCCGGCGACGCCGACGCGGCCAAGGCCCCGGCGCCGCCCGCAGGCGAGGTCACCGTCACCGGCGCGCTCCAGGCCTCCGAGCAGCCCGGCGACAACGGGGTGAGCGCCCGGGGCGGACTGCCGGCCGGGCAGACCGCGGCGATCAGCGCGGCCTCGCTCGTCAACCTCGTGCCGTACGACCTCTACAACGCCTGGGTCACCCTCGACACCGCGGCCCCCGGGATGACGGCGGTGCCCGCGAAGGCGGCGGCCGACACCGGCCTCGACCTGAAGGCGTTCCAGAACCTCGGCTACACCGGCGAGTGGTTCGTCTTCGCCGGGTTCGTGGTGTTCATGTGGTTCCGGCTGCTGCGCCGCGAGGTGGAGTTCATCCGCGACGCGGAACTCGGGATCCTTCCCGAGGGGACCGAGGGAACCGAGGGGAGCGAGGGGAGCGACGACAAGGCCGACGTCGCCGGCGGGCCGCAGGTGTCAGCGGTTCAGGACGACGCCAGTACGCCCGTCCGGTAGATCGTCCCCGCGCACGCGTTCGTCACCGTCGCCTTGGTGGCCGGGGAACCGGCCTCGGCCGTGTACGACACGACGACGCTGCCGTCGGCCGTGCCGTCGGCGGTGAGCAGTTGGGCCGAGGTGCCGGAGCCGGTCTCGCCGACCGCGCCGGACGGCTCGGTGGACGCCGACGGCGACGGCGACGCCGTACCGCCGCCGCTGTCGCCGCCACTGGCGCTGCCGGTCGTGGGGCAGGTCGTGGCGGCCTGCCAGGCGAACTTCACCTCGTAGGCGGAGCCGGGGGCGAGGTCGTACTTCGTGACGTAGAGGGAGGGGTCGGGCAGGCCGGCCGCCGCGTCCCCGGAGGCGTGCTCCACCACGGTGATCTTCGTGGCGTCGGCGGCGCCCTGCGCCTCGTACGTCACCGCGACCGCGCCGCCGACGGTACAGGCGGTGGTGGAGGAGTTCGCGACGCGGAACGTGCCGTAGACGATGCCGGCCGCGTCGGGCACCTCGACGACGGGTGCGGCGGCGGTGAGCTGGGCCGGTGTGCAGGCCACGCTCGGCTGCGCCGCGGCGGTCGGACCGCTGCCGCTGGACGCCGACGCGCCCGCGGACTCCTTGCCCGGACCGGTGTCGACGGCGCCGCCCCTGCTCTCCTCACCGGTCTTGCCGGAGGAGTCGCCGACCCTGCCCGAGGAGCCGCCGTCGGGGTTCTTGCCCTGATCCACGCCCCCCTGCGCCTGTGAGGCCTGGCCGGCGATGGAAGGGTTGGCGTCGGAACCGCCCGCCCCCGAGACGTGCAGCACGGCCGGGACGGCGGTGCCGAGGAAGAGCGCCGCGGCCGCCATGCCGACGGCCGCCTGCCGCTTACGGGCCCGGCGCACCGGGACGGCCCGCCGCAGGTGGTCCAGGGAGCCGTCGCGTGGCTCCATCTCCTGGACGGCGTCGTGCAGCATCCGGCGCAGTGCCAGCTCGTCCGAGTCGAGCCCTTCGGGGCTCTGGTCGTCGAGGTGGTGGTTCACGGTTGAGTTCCCAGCGTGCGATGGCTTCGGGGCTTGCGCGCCCGACGAACTGGATGAAACGGGGGGAAAGGGCGAAACGGTCTCCTTTTCGGCCCCCTTGTCGGCCTCTCTGTCGGCCCCCTTGTCGGCCTCTCTGTCGGCCCCCTTGTCGGCCTCTCTGTCGGCCCCCCTGCCGGTCTCCCTGCTCACGCCGACGCCTCCATGGCTATGCGCAGGGCGGCGATGCCGCGTGAGCCGTACGCCTTGACCGAGCCGAGGGAGACGCCGAGGGTCTCGGCGACCTGGGCCTCCGTCATGTCCGCGAAGTAGCGCAGCACGAGGACCTCGCGCTGCCGGCGCTGGAGGCCCTTCATCGCCTTGATGAGCGAGTCGCGCTCCAACTGGTCGTAGGCCCCCTCCTCCGCGCTGGCCATGTCCGGCATCGGCTTGGAGAGCAGCTTCAGGCCGAGGATGCGGCGGCGCAGGGCGGAGCGGGAGAGGTTGACGACCGTCTGACGGAGATAGGCGAGGGTCTTCTCCGGGTCGCGGACGCGTTTGCGCGCGGAGTGGACGCGGATGAAGGCCTCCTGCACGACGTCCTCGCAGGAGGCGGTGTCGTCGAGGAGGAGCGCGGCGAGGCCGAGCAGCGAGCGGTAGTGGGCCCGGTAGGTCTCGGTGAGGTGGTCGACGGTGGTGCCGGCCGCGACCGCGTCCTCGACGCCGTCACGCTGGCCGGGTACGCGGGTGGGCCGCGCCGCGGGCATGGGCGCGATCACCGGCATGCCGCCGGGCGCGCCGGACATGCGGGGTTTGAGGGTGCCGCGCGGCGGCCGTAGAGCCGCGCCGCGGGGCGCCACCGGGAGTTCGAGTACCTCTGCCACGCCAGTTGGACACACTTCCCCCCGTGGGGGTTGTACGCCTGCCGCGTCACTTTTGCGTCGGCCAAGGCCACCCGCGCCCGTCTCATCTGTCCCGCTCTTCCGCTGCATCCCAGTCCCATAGGAAAGGGCGTCCCCACGCCCAGCTCTCCGCGCGCCCCCTAGGGGTGACCGCAAAGACGCTCCCCGCTCTCCGCGCGGTTGCGGAAAACGGGGAGAAAATCCTTCTGTAGGGATTTTCAGGCGTCAAACGTGTCCGATACAAGTGATCCGGACCATCGACCGCCTCACATCTGTCCCGGCAGGCCGCCGTCAGGCCTGTCCCGGCAGGTCGCCGGCAGGTCGCCGGCAGGCCGGACTCACGCCGTCTCCGCCGCCAACTCCGCCGCCAGCAGCTCCGCGATCTGCGCGGTGTTGAGGGCCGCGCCCTTGCGCAGGTTGTCGCCGCACACGAACAGTTCGAGCGCCGTCGGGTCGTCGAGGGCACGCCGGACCCGGCCCACCCACGTCGGGTCGGTGCCGACGACGTCGGCGGGCGTCGGGAACTCCCCCGCCGCCGGGTTGTCGAAGAGGACGACGCCGGGGGCCGTCGCGATGATCTCGCGGGCCCCGTCGACGGTCACCTCGTCCTGGAAGCGGGCGTGGACGGTGAGCGAGTGCGTCGTGACGACGGGGACGCGGACGCAGGTCACCGCCACCGGCAGCTTGGGCAGCCCGAGGATCTTGCGGGACTCGTCCCGCACCTTCATCTCCTCCGACGACCAGCCGTCCTCGCGCAGCGACCCGGCCCACGGGACGACGTTCAGCGCGACCGGCTCCGGGAACGGCCCGGTGTTGTCGCCGACGGCCCGCCGCACGTCACCGGGGCTGGTGCCCAGCTCGGTGCCCGCGACCAGCGCGATCTGCTGCCGCAGCGTCTCCACCCCGGCCCGCCCGGCCCCGCTCACCGCCTGGTACGACGACACCACCAGCTCGCGCAGCCCGTACTCGGCGTGCAGCGCGCCCAGGGCGACGATCATCGACAGGGTCGTGCAGTTGGGGTTGGCGACGATCCCGCGCGGCCGGGTGCGCACCGCGTGCGGATTGACCTCGGGGACGACGAGCGGCACCTGCGGGTCCATCCGGAAGGCGCCGGAGTTGTCGACGACGACCACGCCCTTGGCGGCGGCGATCGGCGCCCAGTGCGCGGCGACGTCGTCGGGGACGTCGAACATGGCGACGTCGACCCCGTCGAAGACCTCCTCCGACAGGGCGAGGACCTCGACCTCCGTGCCGCGCACGGCCAGCTTGCGGCCGGCCGAGCGCGCGGACGCGACGAGCCGGATCTCGCCCCAGACGTCCGCCCGCTGGGACAGGATCTGGCGCATGACGGTGCCGACGGCTCCGGTCGCCCCCACGACCGCGAGCGTCGGCCGCCGCCGGGCGGACGTGCCTGGCTGCGGGGCCATCAGCGGCCGGTGCCTCCGTAGACGACGGCTTCGTCGCTGTCGGAGTCGAGTCCGAAGGCGGTGTGCACGGCGCGCACGGCCTCGTTGACGTCGTCGGCGCGGGTGACGACCGAGATGCGGATCTCGGAGGTCGAGATGAGCTCGATGTTGACGCCCGCGTCGGCCAGCGCCTTGAAGAAGTCGGCCGTGACGCCCGGGTTGGTCTTCATGCCCGCGCCGACCAGCGAGATCTTCCCGATCTGGTCGTCGTAGCGCAGCGACTCGAAGCCGATGCCGGCCTTGTTCTTCTCCAGGGCGTCGATGGCCTTGCGGCCCTCCGCCTTGGGGAGCGTGAAGGAGATGTCCGTCAGTCCGGTGGACGCGGCGGACACGTTCTGCACGATCATGTCGATGTTGATCTCGGCGTCGGCGATCGTCCGGAAGATCACGGCGGCCTCGCCCGGCTTGTCCGGCACGCCGACGACCGTGACCTTGGCCTCGGAGGTGTCGTGCGCGACACCGGAGATGATGGCCTGCTCCACCGGCTTGTCCCCTTGCTGATGCTGGCTCTGATGCTGAAGCTGAAGCTGAGTCTGTCGGGTCGGCGCGCTGCTGACCCAGGTGCCCTGGAGTCCGCTGAAGCTGGAGCGGACGTGGATCGGGATGTCGTAGCGGCGGGCGTACTCCACGCAGCGGTGGAGCAGCACCTTGGAACCGGAGGCCGCGAGTTCCAGCATGTCCTCGAAGGCGATCCAGTCGATCTTCTGCGCCTTCTTCACCACGCGCGGGTCGGCGGTGAACACGCCGTCGACGTCGGTGTAGATCTCGCAGACCTCGGCGTCGAGCGCGGCGGCGAGCGCGACGGCGGTGGTGTCCGACCCGCCGCGGCCCAGCGTGGTGATGTCCTTCTTGTCCTGGCTGACGCCCTGGAACCCGGCGACGATGGCGATGTTGCCCTCGTCCAGCGCGGTCCGGATGCGGCCCGGCGTGACATCGATGATCCGGGCTTTGTTGTGGACGGAGTCGGTGATGACGCCCGCCTGGCTGCCGGTGAACGACTGGGCGCTGTGCCCCAGGTTCTTGATCGCCATCGCCAGCAGCGCCATGGAGATCCGCTCTCCGGCGGTCAGCAGCATGTCGAATTCCCGGCCGCTGGGCATCGGTGACACCTGCTCGGCGAGATCGATCAGCTCGTCCGTCGTGTCGCCCATCGCGGAAACGACGACGACCACCTGGTGGCCGTTCTTCTTCGCTTCCACGATCCGCTTGGCGACGCGCTTGATGCCCTCGGCATCGGCTACGGAGGAGCCTCCGTACTTCTGCACGACAAGGCCCACGTGCGCTCCTCGCTCGGTTTGTTCGTTTCCCCGCCCGTACGCCCTTGTACAGCGGGTCGGCTCAGTCTAACGAGCGCCCGAAATCCGCCTCCTGAGTCCCGCATGGTGAGATTCGCGGGAGATGTCGGGAGGTGTCGGGAGGCGGGTCCCAGGCACGCGTCACAGAACCTCCCTGCCCACTGACACGCAAGTGATGGCTGTGAATTAATTTTCAAGGACTAATGTGCGGCGCGTGCACGTACTCCTGGTGGAAGACGACGAACCGGTCGCCGAGTCGCTGCGGCGCGGTCTGCAGCGCTACGGCTTCGAGGTCGACTGGGTGAGCACCGGCGCCGCCGCCCTCGCCCACGCCGGCCCCTACGATGTCGTACTGCTGGACCTCGGCCTGCCCGACACCGACGGACTCGACGTCTGCCGGGCGCTGCGCGAGCGCGGCGATGTGCCGATCATCGTGATCAGCGCCCGCAGCGACGAGACGGACCGGGTCGTCGGCCTGGAACTGGGCGCCGACGACTATGTGTCCAAGCCGTTCGGGGTGCGTGAGGTGATCGCGCGGATACGAGCGGTGATGCGGCGCGTCCAGCCGCGCGCGGCGGACGAGAGCGCGACCGGCCAGGCGGCGGGCGGCTCGGACCGGTACGGGTCCCGGCTGACCATCGACCGCAAGGCGGCCCGGGTGCACGTGGCCGGCGAGGAGGTCGCGCTCGCGCCGAAGGAGTACGACCTGCTGGCCTTCCTCACCGAGGAGCCGGGGGCGCTGATGTCGCGCGAGCAGATCATGGAAGCGGTCTGGGACGCGAACTGGTTCGGGCCGACGAAGACGCTGGACGTGCATGTGGCGGCGCTGCGGCGGAAGTTCGCCGGGGTCATCACCATCGAGGCGGTCCGGGGCGTCGGCTTCCGCCTGGAGATCGTGAACGACGCCACGACAGAGGGATCTGGTCCGGCGTCATGATCAAGCAGCTCATCCGCAGTTACGTGCTGCTGGTCGCCGTCGCCATCGGCCTGTTCACCGTGCCGGTGGCCTTCACGCTCACCGCCCAGTTGCGCGGCGACACCAACCACTCCGTGACGCGCGAGGCGGCCACCATGGCGCTGCTCCTGGGCAACGGCGACACCGCGTCCTGCCAGGCGCTGGAGAAGATGGCCAAGGCCTACGACGCCGAGATGACCAAGGACAAGGTCCAGGTCCAGATCACGACGAAGGGCCGGCCGTGCGCGCCGGGCATCCCCGGCCCGCACCCGGACGCGGCCCTGACGAAGGCCCTCGGGCAGGGAGCTTCCACCACCGACTGGGGCTCGAAGTTCATCTGGGGCCGCAACCTGGTGATCACGGTCCCGGCGCACCACGGCGGCGAGGTCGTCGGCGCCGTACGGGTCGTCTACTCGACGTCCGGACTCACCAGCAGGCTGTGGACGATCTGGGGGTTCCGCGCAGGGCTCGCGGTGGCGGTGCTGGGCGTGGCCGCGCTGATCGGCGCGGCGGCGGCCCGCCGGATCACCGCCCCGCTGCGCCAGCTCAACGACATGGCGAGCAAGTTCAGCGACGGCGACCTGACCGCCCGCTCCCCCGTGACGGGCCCCCAGGAGACGCAGACCCTGGCCCGCACCCTCAACCAGGCGGGCGAGCGCCTCGAAGCCCTGATCGCCTCACAGCGGATCTTCGTCGCGGACGCGTCGCACCAGCTCAGGACCCCGCTGACGGCGCTCCGGCTCTCCCTGGACAACATCGCCGACGGCGTCGACGACGAGTCCGTCCGGGAGGACGTGGAGCAGGCGACCGCCGAGGTGGTGCGGATGAGCCGGCTGGTCAACGGGCTGCTGGTGCTGGCCCGGGCCGAGGCCAAGGTGACGGCCGCCGAGCCGCTGTCCCTGACGGACATCGTGGCCGAACGGCTGTCGGTGTGGAGGCCGGCCGCCGACGAGCGCGGAGTCACCATCGCGCTATGGGGGAGTGTCGACGACCGGCCGGCTGTGCTGGCCAGCCCCGGTCATCTGGACCAGGTGCTGGACAACGTGCTCTCGAACGCCCTGGAGGTCTCACCGGACGGCGGGACGATCACCGTCCGGACGGAGTCGAAGGGCGACAAGGTGGTGCTGTCGGTCCTCGACGAGGGTCCGGGCATGTCCGACGCGGAGAAGTCCCGCGCCTTCGACCGCTTCTGGCGCGGTCAGGGCCTCACCGGGCGCTCCGGTTCCGGTCTCGGCCTCGCCGTCGTCAAGCAACTGGTGACCGACGACGGCGGGGCGGTGACGCTGGTGGACGCGCCCGGGGGCGGGCTGGGCGTACGCCTCACCCTGCGGGCGACGACGCAGCGCACCGGCTGAGGCCGGCTCAGCCCTCGGGCATCATCGACGAGTGGTGGTTGACGATCTTCCACACGCCGTCGCGCTTCTCGTACTCGTAGGTGTAGCGGGCCACGACCTCGCTCTTCTTGCGGGTCTCGTGGTTGGTGAGGTTGAACTTGTAGATGCCGGTGTCGATGGCCGAGTTGCTGTCGAGGATGTTGATGTGCGTCTCGATCTTCGTGCCGACCGGCGTGTTCGGCAGGAAGTGGTCGAAGTAGTCGATGATCTCGGCGCGGTCGGTGCGGATCTTGTTGGAGACGGTGGGCAGCAGCACCGCGTCCTTGGCGTAGCGGTCGGCCACCTTCTTCGGGTCGCCGGTCTTCAGCGCCGCGTTCCAGCCGTCGAAGAGGGCCGCGATCTGCTTCTTGGTGGGGTTGGCGGGCTTGTCGTTGCCGGCCGCACTGACCCCGACCGTCACCGTGGCGGCGGCGGCGAGGGCGGTAGCGGTGACGAGGGCGGCGCGTATGCGGGTCTTGCGGGTCATCGCAACTCCTGTGCGGCTTGTTCCGGTTGGGATGACTCAAGATTCGCCGTTGGCCGGTTAACGCCCGTCCAGCCGTCGTACAGCGCACATACAAGACCCCGCCAACCTTCGAAAGCAGGCGCGTTTACCGGCCGGCGGCAACCCGCGGGTGTGGTGCTCGACGCCACCAGCGTCGACGACGCGACCATGTCGGCGACGGCGGCCGAAGTCGGGTACTCGGAATCGGCGTTCGTGGTGCCGGGCGACGACGGCACACCGGCCGTCCGCTACTTCAGCCCGCTCGCGGAGGCGCCGTTCTGCGGCCACGCGACGATCGCCCCGGCGGTCGCCCACGCCGACCGGCACGGCACCGGGCCCCTGCCCCTGCCCCTGCCCCTGCGCACCAGCGTGGGCACGGTCCCCGTCACCACCGCCATGGCCGCCGACGGGACGACCGTGGCGACCCTGGTGAGCGTCGCCCCGCGCACCGAGCCCCTCGCCGGGCCGGACCTGGCCGAGCTGCCGGCGGCGCTGCGCTGGTCCGTCGCCGCCCTCGACCCGGCGCTGCCGCCCCGCACGGCCTACGCCGGCGCCCGGCATCCGGTGATCGCCGCCGCCGACCGCGGCCGGCCGACCTCGACTACGACATGCCCGCGCTGGCCGCCCTCATGGCCCGCCACGACTGGACCACCGTCGACCTGGTCTGGCGGGAGTCACCGACGCTCTTCCACGCCCGCAACCCCTTCCCGCCGGGCGGAGTCGTCAAGGACCCGGCCACCGGCGCGGCGGCGGCCGCCTTCGGCGGCTACCTGCGGGAACTCGAACTCGTCGACGCACCCGCGACCTTGACGATCCGTCAGGGCGACGACATGGGCCGCCCGAGCATCATCACGGTGTCCATGCCCGAGGACCGCGCCGCCGGAATCGCCGTCACCGGCACGGCCGTTGCCATCTGGTCCCCGCCGATACCCGCCAACGCCCGCCAACACCCCCTGACTTCGGGGCAGTTCAGAAGGCGGCTAGTTCGCGGGGCGGGCGGTCGGGTGGCCGCCGATCTCCTGGGCCATGACGCGGCCCGCCTCGAACTCCAGGGTCTCGTCGCCCAGGGGGCTCTGGTCGGTGTCGAGGCCGTCCAGTTCCTCCAGGGGCTGGTCCAGGCGGACGTGGGCGAGGACCGAGTGCAGGGCGCGCAGGGTCGCCGAGGCGGTGGAGCCCCAGTTGGAGAAGTAGGAGAACTGCCACCACCACAGGGCCTCGGTGGTGCGGCCCGCGCGGTAGTGGACCATGCCGTGGCGCAGGTCGGCGATGACGTCGGCGAGGTCGTCGGAGATCCGGGCCGGCACGGGCGCCTTGCGGGGCTCGTAGGGGTCGAAGACCTCGGAGTAGACGTCCACCGGCTCCAGCAGCCTGGCCAGGTTCTCGCGGAGCTCGTCCGCGTCCGGCTCGAAGCCCGGGTCGGGCTCGTAGCGCTCGTCGGGGACGATGTCCTCGTGGGCGCCGAGACGGCCGCCGGCCAGCAGGAGCTGGGAGACCTCCAGGAGGAGGAAGGGGACCGCCGAGCCCGGCTCGTCGCCCTTGGCCACCTCTGTGACGGCTACCAGGAAGCTTTCGACCTGGTCCGCGATCTGGACCGCGAAGTCGTCGGGGCTCTGGTCGGTCGCGTGCAGCGTGGCGTCAGACATCTAGGAGTCGTCTCCCCTCGAAGGCGCGGCCGAGGGTGACCTCGTCCGCGTATTCCAGGTCGCCACCCACCGGGAGGCCGCTGGCCAGGCGGGTGACCTTCAGGCCCATGGGCTTGATCATGCGGGCGAGGTAGGTGGCTGTCGCCTCGCCCTCCAGGTTGGGGTCCGTGGCCAGGATCAGTTCGGTCACCGAACCGTCGGCCAGCCGGGCCAGAAGTTCTCGTATCCGCAGGTCATCGGGGCCGACGCCCTCGATGGGGCTGATCGCGCCGCCCAGCACGTGGTACCGGCCGCGGAACTCGCGCGTGCGTTCGACCGCGACGACGTCCTTCGGCTCCTCGACGACACAGATCACCGTCGGGTCGCGGCGCGGGTCGCGGCAGATGCCGCACAGCTCCTCCTGCGCCACGTTGCCGCAGGTCGCGCAGAAGCGGACCTTCGCCTTGACCTCCATCAGGCACTGCGCGAGCCGCCGTACGTCCGTCGGCTCCGCCTGGAGGATGTGGAAGGCGATCCGCTGCGCGCTCTTGGGACCGACGCCGGGCAGTCGCCCCAGCTCGTCGATGAGGTCCTGGACCACGCCTTCGTACAACGGACTGCCGTCCTTCCTGAGTCCTGCGGTTCCTGCGGTCCTTGCAAGTACGTACGGTAGTTGGCCTGGGGTGGTCTTAGAAAGGCGGGACGGGGGCTAGAACGGCAGTCCGGGGATGCCGGTGCCGCCGCCCAGGCCCTGGGCCAGCGGGCCGAGCTTCTGCTGCTGGAGCGTCTGCGCGTTCTCGTTGGCCGCGTGGACGGCCGCCACGACCAGGTCGGCGAGGGTCTCGGTGTCGTCCGGGTCCACCGCCTTCGGGTCGATCGTGAGGGCGCGCAGCTCGCCGGAGCCGGTCACGGTGGCCTTCACCAGGCCGCCGCCCGCCTGCCCGTCGACCTCCGTGTTCGCCAGCTCCTCCTGGGCGCGGGCCAGGTTCTGCTGCATCTTCTGGGCCTGCTGGAGCAGTTGCTGCATGTTGGGCTGGCCACCACCGGAAATCACGATCAGCTCCTGTTCTCGTACGTTGTCCTCGTACCGCCGTCACGGCTTTTCGGGCGGGATCCTCCTGCCCTGGCACGAGCCTACGTGGTCCGCGCGGGCGTCGCCCCAGCACTCTTTCGAGTGAGTTCCGTGTGAGGCGTATACCTGATCAAGGCCCACTTCCGGGCGTAACGGAGGCGAAACCTTCCTCTTCGCCACCCATTGGGCGGTAGGAAGGATCCGGCGTATCAGCATCAGCATCGTCAGCAGCAGAGGTCACGTGGCGTAACTCTTCGTGTTCGGTCGCGTTCGGTCGGGATCAGTCGTCGTCAGTCGTCGTCAGTCGTCGTCAGTTGTCGTCAGTAGGGAGTGCCGGGTGGGTCAGCAGCCGGAGATGCAGCCCGAGGGTCCACCGCAGGGCGACCTGACCGGGCGGGCGTTTCCCCTCGGGGACTGGGGCGAGCCCGCCGAGCGGCTGGACGAGCTGTACCGGTGGGTGGAGCGCGGGGCGCTGGAGACCGTCGCCTGGTATCTCACCGACCGGGTGTGGAAGCGGCGGGGCGCGCGGGTGCTGCGCGGCGGGGCGGCGGCGGGAGCGGTGTGCGGGGCCGCGCTGCCGTTGCTGGATCTGACCCGGGTGATGGGCGGGGTCGCCCCCTGGGGGTATCTGGCGCTGCTGCTGGCGGTGGCGTGCGTGGGGGTGGACCGTTACTTCGGGCTGACGTCCGGGTGGATGCGGGACGTGGCCACCGCGCAGGCCGTGCAGCGGCGGTTGCAGGTGTTGCAGTTCGACTGGGCCTCGGAGAGCGTCCGGGAGGTGCTGGGGCCCGCCGAGGGCACGGCGAGCGAGGCCGCCGAGCGGTGTCTCGGGGTGCTGCGGCGGTTCTCGGAGGACGTCACGGACCTGGTGCGTGCGGAGACGGGTGACTGGATGGTCGAGTTCCGCAGCGGGGCCACTCCGGTGGGGCTCCAGGCGGTCGCCTCCGGCGGGCGGGCCGATGTGGCCGGTGCGGGGCGGTTTCCGGCGCCGCCCGGGGTGAACGCCCGGCCGAACATGCCTCGGCAGCGGCCGCCTGAGCCGCGGTAGCCGCGGTAGCGGTGAGGGGGCGGCTCCCGACGGGCTGGAGGGGGCTCACTGTTTCGTGTAAGTCAGTTTCTCTCCCGTGCCGGTGTTGACCCGTTGTAGGCGGCCGTCTGCCAGGAGGGTGACCTCCGAGGCGGCACCCGGGGTGCAGGCGGTGCGGGGGGCGGCGGTGGTGATTTTCGAGGGGCCGATCTCCAACGGGCCTTTGCCGCCGGGGCGCTTGGAGAGGGCGGCGGTGAACTCGCAGCGGTAGGTGTCCCCTTCGGCCACCAGGCCCAGTACCGCGTCGCCCACCTCGCCCTGGCTGATGGTGAGTTGGCGCTTGTTCGTGCCGGTCGCGTTCTCGATCGTGGTGGTCCAGACGCCGAGGTAGGCCGCCGGGACCACACCGTCCGACGGGGAATCACCGGGAGAAGGGGACGCCGACTCCGAGGGGGACGGCAGCAGCGTCGGGGCCTTCTGCGAGGGGGAGTTGGAGGCGGTGGTGCCGGTGGCGGGGGTGTCGTCGCCGGTCAGGTACGCGTACACCGAGCCGCCTGCGGCTATCGCCACCACCACGGCAGTCAGGATCAGCAACGTCGTCGTACGGCCGTTGCGGCGCGGGGAATCCTGGGGGACCTGGGAGACCTGGGGCTCGGCCGCGTACGGGTTCTGCTGGGGTGGGTAGCCGTAGGTGGGGGACGGGTGTTGTCGGGGGTGGCCGTAGGCCGGGTGGGTGGTGGGTGGGGGTGTCTGGGGTGTCTGGGGTGGGGGTGTCTGGGGTGGGATGCCGCGTGGGCCGGCGTGTTCCGGTGCCGTCTCCGGGGGCGGCTCGGGGAGTGTCGCCGGGGGCTTGAAGAAGGTCGCGCTCGTGTTGTGCGCTGCCTCGGGGTCCTCCACCTCCAGCAACCGCACCGCGTGGCGGCCGAGTTGGGCGACCAGGGTGCCGGGCAGCCAGGGGTCGCGGGAGCGGCCGTCGGAGACGGTGTCGTCGGCGCCGGTGCGTTCCAGGACCTGGTCCAGGGTGGGGCGGGCGGCCGGGTCCTTGCGCAGGCAGGCGCGGACCAGGTCGGCGATGCCCTCGGGGACGCGCGAGAGGTCGGGTTCGTCCTCGGCGATGCGGAACATCAGGGCGTGCGCGCCGGTGTCGGCGGAGCCGAAGGGGTAGGCGCCGGTGGCGGCGTAGCAGAGGACCGCGCCGAGGCAGAACACGTCGCTGGCCGGGGTGACGGGGCCGCCGCGCACCTGCTCGGGGGCCATGAAGCCGGGCGAGCCGATCACCGCGCCGGCCTGGGTCAGCCGGCTGTCGCCGGTCACGCTCTCCAGCGCCCGCGCGACCCCGAAGTCGATGACACGCGGCCCCTCGATGGTGACCATCACGTTGGACGGCTTGAGGTCGCGGTGGACGATCCCGGCGGCGTGGATGTTGGTCAGCGCGTGCGCGAGCCCGGCGGCGAGGATGCGTACCGACCGCTCGGGCAGTGGCCCGTGGTCGTGGCTCACGACCTGCTGGAGGCTCGGCCCGGCGACATACCCGGTGGCCACCCAGGGCACCTCGGCCTCGGTGTCGGCGTCCAGGACGGGCGCGGTCCAGAACCCGCCGACCCGCTGGGCGCTGCGCACCTCCTGCCGGAAGCGCGCCCGGAACTCCTCGCGCGCCGCCAGTTCCCGCCGGACCAGCTTCACGGCGACCGTCCGCCCCCGGTCCGACCGCGCGAGGTAGACCTGCCCCATGCCGCCCGCCCCCAGCCGCGCGAGCAGCCGGTAGCCGCCGATGCGCTGCGGGTCCCCGATCCCCAGCTTCTCCATGGCAGCGCCGCCTTTCCCCCACATGTGTGATCGAGCCGAGGATAAACCGGCCGTTCGGGGTGTCGAGTGGCTTGATGTCTACGGTTGCGTAACAGGCGGCGGCGGTTCCAGGGCGTCCAGCGCCTTCGACAGCCGCTCCAGCACCCGTACGGCCTCGGCCAGCTCCGCTTCTCCCCCGTACGCCGCCGCCAGTCGGTCGGCGAAGGCCGCGTGCCCGGGGTCGATGCGGGCGATCGCGGCCCGGCCCGCCGCCGTGGGCGCCAGCAGTTTGGCGCGCCGGTGCGCCGGGTTCGGCCGGTACTCGGCCAGCCCCCTGCCCACCAGCAGGTCGGCGACGCGCTGCACGCTCTGCCGGGTGATGCCCATCGCGCGGGCGATGCCGGACACCGGCAGCGGCTCCCCCAGCACCGCGCCGAGCACCTGCCACCAGGCGGCGCTGATCCCGGCGGGCCGCGCCAACTCCTCGGCGACGGCGAGGAATTGGCCGTTCAGGCGGAAGACCCCGAGCGCGCTGCGGCTGAGCAGCTCCTGATGTTCCCCGCTCACCCCCGTGCCCCCTCCTGCTCCGCCGCCGCCTTCTGCAGTACGGCGTAAGCCGCCGGGTCCGAGTCGTGGAACAGCCGGTACCAGGCGTCCAGCACCTCCCCCTCGTACACGCCGAGGAGCCGGAAGATCTCGCGCGCGAAGGCGACCGGTTCGGTCGGACCGGCGGTGATCAGCGCGCCACCCGCCGCCGTGTCCGTCACCGCGTCGGCGTCGACGTACCGCTCCCCGCCGCCGTACCCCGTCGCGGCCAGGTAGAAGGACACCGCGCTGGTGTGGTCCCGGGTGTCGAGCAGGCCCTCGCGGGCGAGTCCGGCGGTGGCGCCGCAGATCGCGGCGACGGGCACCCCGGCGGCCAGGAACTCCCGCGCCGTGCGGGCGAAGGGCGCGAGGTCGGAGGTGTCCCAGAGATCGGCGCCCGGGAGGATCAGCAGGGAACTGTCCTCCGGGCGCAGGGCGGCCAGGGCCAGGTCCGGTGTGATCCGCAGGCCGCCGATGCTGGTCACCGGCGCCTCGGACGGGCCGACCGTCCGGATCCCGTACCCGGCGCGGGCGAGATACGCGGTCGCGTGCCCCGTCTCCCAGTCGGCCAGGGTGTCGTAGACGGCGAGATGCACAGGCTTGCGGTTCATGACTCCTCCTACAGCTCCCGAGACCCATACTTATGACAACAGGCTGTCATTTACGCAGCATGCTGTCAATGTCTCGAGCAGCCCGTATTGGCCCCCACTCCCGACAACCTGTCGCGGATTCGCCCCGACGACGGAACATGACGCCGATATCGCCGCCGCCTCGCGGACTTCTACGCTCACCGCCATGACCCCTCAGAGCGACCCCCAGGCCGGCGCGGCCCTCAAAGCCATGGACCGTGCGCACGTCTTCCACTCCTGGTCCGCGCAGGAGCTCATCGACCCGCTCGCCGTGGCCGGCGCGGAGGGGTCGTACTTCTGGGACCACGACGGCAACCGGTATCTCGACCTCACCAGCGGGCTCGTCTTCACGAACATCGGCTACCAGCACCCGAAGGTCGTCGCCGCGATCCAGGAGCAGGCCGCGCGCCTGACCACCTTCGCGCCGGTGTTCGCCGTCGAGGCGCGCGCGGAGGCGGCCCGGCTGATCGCCGAGCGGACCCCCGGCGACCTGGACAAGATCTTCTTCACCACCGCGGGCGGGGACGCCGTCGAGCACGCCGTGCGCCTGGCGCGGCTGCACACCGGGCGCGCCAAGGTGCTCTCCGCCTACCGCTCGTACCACGGCGGCACCCACCAGGCCGTGAACCTCACGGGCGACCCGCGCCGCTGGACCTCCGACACCGCCTCCGCCGGGGTGGTGCACTTCTGGGCGCCGTTCCTGTACCGCTCGCGTTTCTACGCGGAGACGGAGGAGCAGGAGTGCGCGCGGGCGCTGGAGCACCTGGAGACGACCATCGCCTTCGAGGGGCCGGGGACGATCGCCGCGATCATCCTGGAGTCCGTCCCGGGCACCGCCGGGATCATGCTCCCGCCGCCCGGCTACCTCGCCGGGGTGCGGGAGATCTGCGACCGGCACGGCATCGTCTTCATCCTGGACGAGGTCATGGCCGGGTTCGGGCGCACCGGTGAGTGGTTCGCGGCCGACCTGTACGACGTCACGCCCGACCTGATGACCTTCGCCAAGGGCGTGACCAGCGGATACGTACCGCTCGGCGGGGTCGCCATCTCGGGCGCGATCGCGGACACCTTCGGGAAGAAGCCGTACCCCGGCGGTCTGACGTACTCCGGGCATCCGCTGGCCTGCGCCGCCGCCGTCGCGACGATCAACGTCATGGCGGAGGAGGGGATCGTCGACAACGCGCGGAACCTGGGCGCGTCCGTCGTCGGGCCGGGCCTTGCGGCGCTGGCCGAGCGGCACCCGAGCGTGGGCGAGGTGCGCGGCGCCGGCATGTTCTGGGCGGTCGAGCTGGTGAAGAACCGGGAGACCCGCGAACCGCTCGTGCCGTACAACGCCTCCGGTGCGGCGAACGCGCCGATGGCCGCCTTCGCCGCCGCCGCCAAGAAGGCCGGGGTGTGGCCGTTCGTGAACATGAACCGGACCCACTTCGTGCCGCCGCTCAACATCTCCGAGTCGGAGGTCAAGGAGGGGCTCGCGGCACTCGACACGGCCCTCTCGGTCGCCGACGAGTACACGGAGTGACGGAGTAGAGGAGTACCGGGCGCGATGCCCGGCCGCGTACACCGACTGGTCGCCGCACATGTAGGGGCTTGAAATCATCGAACGCGTAAGGTGGCGTGCTCGTACATACCGACGAGCACGCCACCTTTCTTTCGCCCCTGACGATGGAGACGCCTCGACCATGTCCGGCAGCAGCGGCAACGGCGCCGTGACGCGCAGCACCCTGCGACAGCAGATCGCCGACGCGCTTCGCGACGAGGTGCTGGGGGGGCGGTTGCAGCCGGGGCAGGAGTTCACGGTGAAGGAGATCGCCGAGCAGTACGGCGTCTCCGCGACCCCCGTCCGCGAGGCCCTCGTCGATCTTTCGGCGCAGGGTCTGCTGGAAGCCGACCAGCACCGGGGTTTCCGGGTCCACGAGTACCGCGTCGAGGACTACCGGGGCATGGTCCAGGCGCGCAGCCTGATCATCGAGGGGATGTTCCTCGCCGTGCACGAGGGCCGGCAGCCCCCGCAGAACTTCGAGGAGCCGCGGACGGCCGCCGCCATCGCGGGTGTGCGCAGGCGCGGCGAGGCGGCGCGGCGGGCCGCGTCCGCCGGTGACCTGACCGTCCTCATCGGCTACGACCTGCGCTTCTGGCGCGAGCTGGGCGCGCTGTACGGCAACCCCTACCTCTCCGACTTCCTGCACCGGCTGCGCCTGCAGTCCTGGGTGTGCACGGTGCAGCACCTGCGGCGGCTGACCGATCTGCGCGGCCATCTGTGGTCCGGCTACCCGGACCTCGTCGACGCCCTGTACGCCCACGACACCGACGCCGCCCGCCGGATCCTCGCCGCCTACAACGACGCCTCCATCACCCTGATCGAGCGGCAGGCGGCCGGATGAGCGGGAGGCCCACCGCCCCGACCCCGACCGCACCGCTCGAACTCTCCGTCGTCGTCCCCGCGTTCAACGAGGAACGCCGGCTCGGCGCGACCCTGGACGCCGTCACCCGCCACCTCCACTCGACCGGGAGCCACTGGGGCAGTTGGGAGATCCTGGTCGCCGACGACGGTTCCACCGACGCCACCCGCGAACTCGTCACCGTCCGCGGCGACCCCCGCGTGAAGCTCGTCGTCGGCGGCTCAGGCAACCGGGGCAAGGGGCACGCCCTGCGGCTCGGGGTGGCCGCCAGCCGGGGCCGTCACATCCTCGTCATGGACGCCGATCTCGCCACCCCCGTCGAGGAGTTGGGGCGGCTGGAGAAGGCGCTCACCGACGGCTGCGCGGCGGCGGTCGGCTCACGGGCCGTACCCGGTGCGACACTTGGCGACCGGCAGCACCGAATACGCGAACTCCTGGGCAAGTCGGGCAACTTGCTCATCCGCCGGACCACCCTGCGCGGGATCCGCGACACCCAGTGCGGCTTCA
This sequence comes from Streptomyces sp. yr375, assembly GCF_900110755.1. GTDB lineage: Bacteria > Actinomycetota > Actinomycetes > Streptomycetales > Streptomycetaceae > Streptomyces. The sequence continues at coordinate 125,165 of NZ_FOFF01000007.1, read as the reverse complement.
AGCTCTTCGACGGCGACAAGGCCCGCGCCGCCTTCGCCGCCTCCCGGCTCAACGGCTGGGCCATCGACGTCGAGGTGCTGCGCTACTTCCAGCGGGCCGGCTGGCCCGTCGCCGAGGTGCCCGTGCACTGGTCGCACCAGCCCGGCTCGAAGGTCCGCCCCGCCGACTACCTCCGGTTCCTGCGCGATCTGGCCCGGCTGCGGATCCCGGCGCTGCGGCTGCGCCCCGCTGACGTCCTGGCCGCCGTCCTGTTCGTCGCGATGGCGACGGCCCTCTACTCGGGCCGCGTGTTCGACCCCGCCCACCGCTATCTCACCGACTCCCTCCAGGACCAGAACCAGTGGGAGTGGTTCTTCGCGGTGACCGCCGACAACGTCGCCCACCTGCGCAATCCCCTCTTCAGCGACCTTCAGGGCTTCCCCGACGGCGTGAACCTGATGGCCAACACGACGATGCTCGGCCTGTCCGTCCCGCTCACCCCGCTCACCCTGCTCCTCGGCCCGGCCGTCACCCTCAGCCTGGTGATGACGCTGGGCCTGGCCGCCACCGCCGCCGCCTGGTACCGGCTGATCGTGCGCCGGCTCGTCCGACTGCGGCCCGCCGCCTTCGCCGGGGCCACGCTGGCCGCGTTCGCCCCGCCGATGATCAGCCACGCCAACGCCCACCCGAACTTCGTCGTCCTGTTCGTGATCCCGCTGATCGTCGAGCGCGCCCTGCGGCTGACGACCGGCGCGCGCGTCACCCGGGACGCGGTCGTCCTCGGCCTGCTGGCGGCGTACCAGTTCTTCCTCGGCGAGGAGCCGCTGCTGCTGGCCGCGCTGGGCATGCTCCTGTTCGCGGTCGTGTACGGCGTCGTACGCCCCGACGTGGCGCGCCGCGCGTTCCGCCCGCTGCTGAACGGTCTGGCGATCGCCGCCGCCGTCTGCCTGCCGCTCGTCCTCTACCCGCTGGCCTGGCAGTTCTCCGGCCCGCAGAGCTACTCGGGCATCGACCACGGCAGCGCGCCCGGCGTCGCCAACTCCGTGCGCGCGCTGCTCTCGTTCGCCGAACGCTCCCTGATCGCGGGCGACGCGGGCCGCGCCGACGCCCTCTCCCTCAACCCCACCGAACAGAACGCCTTCTACGGCTGGCCGCTCGCCCTGCTGGCGTTCGCCATCACGGTGGGCCTGTGGCGGCGGCCCGCGGTGAAGGCACTGGCCTGCACGGCAGCCGCTGCGGCGGTGCTTTCGCTGGGCCCCCGCATCACCCTCCCCCTCACCGGCACCACGATCCCCGGCCCCTGGACCCTCTTCGCCGATCTGCCGCTCTTCGAGTCGGTCATCGAGAGCCGGGTCGCGCTGGTCTGCGCCCCGGCGCTGGGCATGCTGCTCGCGCTGGCCGTCGACCGGCTGGCCCACGCCCGCCGCCTCCGCACGCAGTACGCCGGACTGCTCGCCGTCTCCGTCGCCCTGCTCCCCCTCCTCCCGGCCCCGCTGAAGTCCGAGCCGCGCACCGAGGTGCCCGCCTTCTTCACCGACGGCACCTGGAAGGCGTACGTCCGCCCCGGCGAGACCCTCGTCCCGGTGCCGCTCGCCGAACCCGAGGACGCACAGGCTCTGCACTGGCAGACGGCGACCGGCCTCGGCTTCCGGATGCCCGGCGGCTACTTCAACGGGCCGTACGGCGACGGCGACCGCACCGGCGTCTACGGCGTCCCGCTGCGCTTCACGGCGAGTCTGCTGCGCGACGTGCGGTACACGGGCGTGGTCCCGGTGGTCGACGCCCGCGCCCGCGCCGCGACCCGCGAGGACCTCGCGTACTGGCGGGCGGGCGCGCTCGTGCTCGCCCCGCAGCCGCGCGTCGAGCGGCTGCGTGAGACGGTGGAGAAACTGGTGGGCCGGCCGGGTAGGCGGGTGGCCGGAGTGTGGGTATGGGACCTGCACCAGGGGCCGCAGGACAGGAGCTGACGTGCGCGGCAGCGACTACCCTTCCCTGACCGGCACTGCCGTGCCGGCCCCGCGACACATCGTGCAACGCGCTGAGTGAGGAGCTCTCTTTGGCCTGTGACCTGTGGCTCGTGCCGCTCGTCGACGTGTTGTGCCACACCCCCGACAACCCCTTCGCCGACGAACTCGCCCAGTACAACAAGGTGCTCGCCGAGGCGGGGCTCCCGCCGGTGCCGGTGTACCAGTACATGCCCGGCCTGTCCGGCGAGGTCGCCCCGGTGGCCGGCTTCGACTACGACGCCCTGCACTTCCTGCGCCGCGCCTACCTGCTCCAGGTGTGCCAGTTGCCGGTGACGCCGGTGGACGAACTGGGCGGTGACTACGAGCAGCTCCTGGAGATGTTCGAGGCGACGGCCCAGCAGTCCCACCTGGTCTGGCACTACGACCACGCGGGCGCGTACGTCCCCGTCGACTTCCCCGCCCCGCTCTCCAACGACGAACTCCTCGCGGGCGGCGGCCCCTTGGGCTCCGCCCAATCCCTGCTGCGGGAACTGGAGTTCGTGGCCCCGTCGATCGGCATCGATCCGGCCAATCCTCCGGCGGCTCCCCAACCCCCCGCCGGTCCCACGGAGTTGGAGGAACCGGCCGTCGCGGCACCCTACGATCCCAGCCCGTTCGCCCGGGAACGGCACGTCTGGCTCGGCCTGCACGCGGCGGCGACCCGCAGCCTGGCCCAGGGCTCGATGATCGTCTTCAGTTGACGCCCGTCAGCGCCCGAGTTGCGCCAGACCCCGCTGCACGTCCTCCATGTTCATCACGGGGGTGTAGGAGATCTCGGCGTCGAGGTTGAGGAAGAACGGCTCGCTGAGCACCGGCATCTGCGAGCTGTCCTCCATGTCGAAGAACAGGTAGGCCGTGCGCTTGCCGTGATCGGTGGTGAAGTACGCCGACTCGGGCTTGATCTGCGCCATGGACTCCTCGATCAGCTTCCCAAGAGTCCCACTCCGAATAGCCTCGTTGGCCTTCTCCGTGTCCATGGACGCCTTCAGCATCATGCGCATCGCAGTCACCTTCTTCTGGTCGATGCACGTGGACAGACAACGTCATGATATGCCCGGAATGCCGGGTAGGGCGCGCCCGGTGGCCGCCCTACCCGGCACCGCTCACCGCTGTTCGACGATGCGGATGGTCCGGATACCCGTGCCCCGGTAGCGCGTCGGCGTCCTGGTCAGGACGGGACGGCCGTGCGGCCACTCGACGGTCGGCAGCGCGAGGTGCAGCACGTGCGCACCGCTCCAGTCGTCCTCGGCCTTGCCGCCCGGCTCCTCGTCCGCCGCACCGGCCGTCCGCAGCCGCTTGCCGACGGAGGAGGCCGCCGCGAAGTCGAGCCCCTCGATGTTGACGGACGGCAACGCGCCCACGTGCTCGGCGACTCCGGCCCGCTCACGCTCGGCGGCGGCCAGGCTCAGCGCGGGAATGTAGACCCGCAGGGCCGGGTCCTTCTCCGCCTCGACGACGAGCCGGGAGGCCATGCTGTTGCCCGCACCCAACGCGAGCGCGGCGGTGTCGTCGAAGATGACGGCACGCGGCAGCGGATAGCGCGTCTCGTCCATTACTGGACCTCCCCGATGCGCCCGGCCTCGAGGTCGGCCCACAGCTTCTCGCCGGCCTTCTCGTCCTCCTCGGTGTACGGCCTGCCGAGGAAGTGCTCCTCCACGTACGCCTTGGTCTCCTCGTACTGCTTGCGCAGCTCTTCCTTGGTCGGGGTGGCCCCGGCCAACTGGGCGACGAGGTCGCGCATGCTCATCCCGCGCTCCCGGGCGAGCTCCTGAAGCCGGTCACGGACAGCGGGGTCGACCTTGATCGTGGTGTCAGCCATGAGCACAGTATACCGGCGGTATACCACCTCAGGGCGTACGAGTGTGACGGTCATCGACACTCCGTTTCTTTCGAAGGACCCGGCAGGCGAGCGCAGGCCGGGAGTCTGCGTGTGCGCCGCCTACGCGGGTGCGGGCTGCCGGCCGCTGCGCAGCAGGGCGCGGACCGTCGCGCCGCCGCGTCGGGCGGCGTCGCGGAAGGCGGTCGCGCCGGGCTTGCGCAGTTCGAGCTCGACGGTCGTGGCGGGCGTCGGCGTCGGCGGAGCCGGTCGCTTACGGCGCAGCCGGTTCTCGACCAGCGCCTGCGCCGAGTGCACCCGGGCAGGCAGCCCGTCCGTCAGCGCGGCCCGCACCTGCGAGTTGTTGGCCCCCGCGTCCCACCACGCCTCCACGAGCGGCGCGAGCCGCAGGGCTTCGACGGCACCGAGAGTCAGCCCCGGGTGCGTACGGCCGAGGGAGCCGAGGAACTGCGCGGCGAACACGGTGCGTTCACTCGGCTCCGGCTCCAACTCCGTTTCCTGCTCCGGCTCCTGCGCCTCCGGCTCGGCCGGCTCGGCCGGCTCGGCGGGCGGCGGGCGGCGGGGAGGGAGGGTCTTGTGTCCCGGTGTTTTTCCCCGAAGGGGTAGCGCCCTCGGCCGCGCCTCCCGACTCACCGGAAGCCCGGTCCTGAACTTTTTCGGGTTCACCCGCCGGGAGTTCGTCGTCGTACGGAGTATCGAATACCTCGTACACGGTGGAGAAGTGACGAGTCTCCGGGTCCTGCCGCACCACCCGCCGCAGATACCGGGATTCCTCCAGCTCATGCAGGGCGGAGGCGATCCGCGCCCGCCCCTCCTTGCGCTGCTCGGCGAGGGTTCGGATGGTGGCGCGAGCGCCGTCCGGGAGGCTGATGAGGTACGTCAGTACGCCTACCGCGCACCAGGAGAGAGTCCGGTCACGGAGAAGGGCGTTGGAGAAGACTGAAAACGCGCGCGTGGGCGTCGTACGATGAATCCGCATTGCGGAGTAGTGATCCCTATGCCGGGCCCCCGGGTGTTGGCGCACCGCGGGGGCGTTTCGTTGCCGTGACTCTACGGGTGCTCAGAGCGACGAAAGCAAGCCGGAACTGGGTTTTCCCGGGCGGAAGTTCCCACTTTTCACTCCTCGGGGTGAAGCGGGTCGAATCAGACCCGGATGCCGCGACGAACCCGCGCGATCACCTGCTGAGCGTCGGTCCCGTACACGGCGGCTTCGGCGAAGGTCTCCCAGACGCGACGGTAGAGAGCGACCGTCTCGGCATCGTCCAGCCAGAGTTCGGCGTGCCAGTCCTCGGTGATGACGAGTCGTTCGTCCAGGATCCAGAACGCGTTCGACGGGGGCAGTCGCAGCGTGGCGTCCAGGGGGACGATGCCGAGCCGGACGGTGTCCATGCCCACCACGCCCAGCAGGCGATCCAACTGGGCCGCCAGCACCTCACTCGGGCACACCTGGGCTCGCAACGCCCCTTCCCACATGAGCAGGTTCAACTGCTTGCCCGGACGGTAGAGCCAGTCCTGCCTTTTCATGCGGGCGCGGACCGCGTCCTCCGTGTCCGGCGGGGACTTCTGGAGTTCGGCGTGACGTTCGAAGATGTGGCGTGCGTAATCGGCCGTCTGGAGCAGGCCGTTGACGATGCTGTTCTCCCACACGTGCAGGGTGCGGGAGTCAGCTACGAGCGTGTTCCACGTCTCCTGGACGGGACGGTGGCCGGTGGCGAGTTGACGACGCCACGAGCGGATGTGGCTTTCGTAGCCCTTCAGTCGAGCGCATAGTTCGCCGAATGCGGCGGGGTGCCCGGTGGCTTCGGCCCAGGCCCGCAGATCGTCGTCCGTGGGCGTCTGACGACCGTTCTCCAGCTTGCTGATCTTCGACTGGGGCCACCCCAGTCGCTCAGCCAGTTCGGTACCGGTGAGCCGGCCGTCAGGACTCTCGACGCGCAACTCCCGAAGCTGCCGCCCCAGTTCCTCGCGCGCCCTCTGATAGTCCGTGCTCACCGGTATCCACTCTCACCCCTACACGTCGCCGTGCATCTCCGCCGTGAACTGCTTCCACGGTACGGCGTGGTGCCAAGCAGCATCCCGGATCATGGCGCAGCGCACCACCTCCGCCGGTTCCGTGACGAGGTCCACGTGGGTGAGCTGATCGTCGTCGTCGAACCGCAGCAGCGCGAGAAGTCGACTGTCGAACAGCCAGAAGTCCTCGGCGGGAAGCCGCAATCGGTCGGCGTCGGCGCGCCAGAGGTTGCGGATGTCCTCACCGAAGCCGATGTTCCCCTTGGCGCTGGCGAGGAGGTAGCGCTGGCCGATGGTGGCGGGCTGGTCCACGATCCGCACCCGCTCCATGCGCTTTCCCTGCGCGACCTGCGCACGGATCGTGTCGCGGAACGACCTGACTTCCGTGGCGTCCGCCCAGTCCTCTCCGACGCTCCCGGTCTCGATGAACTGCGTCCAGCGGTCGTTGGTCTCGTCACTCGCGTACCGTCGGCGGGTCTCCAGCCGCCAAGCGGTGTGCTCGAACTTGCCGAACAGACTGCCGAACTCGTCCAGATCGATCGTCTTCACCTGCCGTGTCCGCCCCTTCGGCGTCCAGTCCACCAACAGTTCCCGCGGCACCACGACCGCGACCTCACCCTCAGAGAGGTGTTGGAGCTGTGCGACGTCCTCGGAATCGGTCAGCGGAGGACCGTGCACGATCACTTCTCCACTGTCCAGATCCTCGTGCACCGACGGGCATCCGCCGCCACCACTCCCCGTTCCGTTGAACCGTAACTTCCGTGCCATGACCGCCCCTTGGGCCTCGGCGATGTTGGTACGCACAGCATGTCGGTGTCACTGGGTGAATTGCCATGCATCCAGAGTCACCACGTGAGAATAGTGGAGAATATTCTCCCCTTTGCTGCCCTCTAGCCGCCTACGGTCATCACCCAGAGCAACCGACCAGCCACCACCAGGCGAAACAGGAAGGCACCCCATGCTGAACGGAACCGACCTCTACGCGCTCGACATCACCGCGGCCTCATTCGTGCAGGCCTGCGGCGGCCCCTGCTCCGAAGGTTGCGTGACCCTCGCCCGGATCGGCAGCGACGCCTGGGCGCTCGGTGACAGCAAGCGGCCCGACAAGGAGCCGTTGCGGTTCACCACGGAGGAGTTGGACGCGGCCGTATCGACCCGGTGCGGTTCGGCCTGTCCCTCTGACGCTTCCCCTTCCTCCTCTCCATCCCCTCCCGGTCGGTCCTGGACCGGCCGGGAGGCACCGGCTTCGGCCGGATCGACGTCGAACGGGAACGACAGGTGCACTGGCACGGCTATCTGTGGACCGGCCCGAAAGACCGCTTCGATCAGGAGGCGCTGCGGCGGCCTCCGCACCCTGAGCCGCCTCCGGCGGGAAGCAGGCCGGAAGTGATCCAGCGCTACCGCGAGGTGGCCACGGCGTTCCCCACCTCGGATCTGCCGCCCCTGGAAACGGCGTACTGGCTCGTCAAACCGCTCTCCCAGGTGCACGGCACCTGGTCGAACCCGTGGGAGGCGGCGGCTTGGCTCGGGGACACGTTGACGCGGTACGCGGCCCGGATCGCCGCTGAGGCGCAACGCGACGTCGGCCACCTGACCGGCCTCGTGCAGGCCTCCGCCGAGCGACTGGGATCAGGCGACGACGTATCACTCGGCTTCTACCTCGAACGCCCCGCGTTCCTTTCCCTGGCCGCGGTGGCATGTTCCCCGAATCGCGCGAAACCGGGACTCGGATGTCCTCTCGGGCCGCCGACGACGTAGTCGGCCAGGGCTTCGGGTTGGTGTGGATAGGCTCCTGGGATGGACATCCGGGTAGAGATCATCCGTGAGGCGAGTCAGGAACTCGTCGGGGCTTTTGGCAGGTTGCTTCCGCAGTTGTCGTCGAGCGCCAAGCCCCTTGACCGCGAGGCGGTCGATCGGATGGTTACCTGTGATGCGAGCAGAGTGCTCGTCGCCCGGACGTCCGACGCGATCGTCGGCACCCTGACGCTGGTGTTGCTGCCCTTGCCGTCAGGTGTGCGGGCTCGCGTCGAGGACGTGGTCGTCGACAGCGCGGCGCGAGGTCAGGGAGTCGCCGGCCTTCTCATCCAGGAGGCCCTACGGGTGGCCCGCGAGGCGGGTGCCCGGACGGTTGATCTCACCTCCCGACCGGATCGCGCAGCGGCGAACCGGCTGTATGAGCGTCTCGGCTTCCAAGCCCGGACGTCCACCGTTTACCGCTTTCCGGTCGACTCGGGGGAGCATCAGTCCTCGTCATGACGCCCGCGAGACCCGTTCGATGACGTGGTCGATGAGGGTGCGGAGGGTGTTGCGGCAGGATTCTGGGTCTCGGGCGTCGAAGGCGTGGAGGCGGATGTCCGGGGCCAGGGCCAGGGCTTGGCGGACTTGTGCGGCGGTGTAGGCCTGGCGGCCGTCGAAGCAGTTGACGGCGACGATGAAGGGAATGCCGCGTTTTTCGAAGAAGTCGATGGCGGCGAAACTGACGTCGATGCGGCGGGTGTCGACCAGGACCACCCCGCCGAGCGCGCCGAGCGCGAGGTCGTTCCACATGAACCAGAAGCGTTGCTGACCGGGCGTGCCGAACAGGTAGAGCACCAGGTCGGGGAAGAGTGTGATGCGGCCGAAGTCCAGGGCCACGGTGGTCGTGGTCTTCTCCCCGATGCCGTAGAGGTCGTCCACGTCCGCGCCGGCGTCGGTGAGGATCTCCTCGGTGCGCAGCGGGGCGATCTCGCTGATGGAGCGGACCAGGGTCGTCTTGCCGACCCCGAATCCTCCTGAGACAAGGATCTTGACGGCGCTGGGAGCCTCCGTGTCACAGCTTGGCAAGGCCTTCCCTCACTCTCTGCAGCAAAGCGATGTCCGGACCGCTGAGCCCCTGTGCGGGAGGCGTCGCGGTGATGATCCCCTGGTCCAGCAGGTCCGAGAGGAGGATCTTGGTGACGGTGACGGGCAGGTCCAGGTGGGCCGATATCTCGGCCACGGCCGCCGGGACCGTACACAGTTCCAGCGCCCGTTGGTGTTCCAGTTGCAGGCCGGAGGCAGTTCCGCCCGCCCCGCCGGAGGCCGTCGCCGCCGCCGTCGCCGTGACTATGGTGATCAAGGTGAAGATGTTGCGGCTGGGCTCTGTGCGGCCGCCCGTGATCGTGAAGGGGCGTACGAGGCGGCCGACGTGCTCGAATCTCCCGTCCTCGGTCATGGTGTGTCGCCGAAGCTCTGCCAGGGAGCCGGGGACTGAGGTCCGTAGCCGAAGGCGAGTCCGGCGCGCGGGTGCGCGCTGAGGTGGTCGCCGACCTTCTTCACCAGCATGTTCATCTCGAAGACGACGACCTCCACATCGGCGCGTTCGGTGGTGATCAGCGCCAGATACGCCCCGGTGCCGGCGGACGTGAGGATGAGATAGCCGGAACTCATCTCGAGCATCGACTGCAACACCGCGCCACCGCTGATGTCGGCGCAGACACTGCGGTTGAGGCTCATCAGACCCGACGCCGTGGCGGCCAGGCGTTCGGCCTCGGGGCGCGGAAAGGTGGTGGACTTGCTGACCACCAGGCCGTCTTCGGAGACCACCACGGCGAAACGTACGTGGGCGACCTGTTCCACGAGCCGGGTGAGCAGGTCGTCGAGTCGGCTGTCGGTGGCCGGGGCACGATCGGTCGTCATCATCTGTCCTTGGTCGGTGTCCGCTCCGCTCTGAACTGGCCATGCGTGTGCGGATTACGGGGGCGGATTACGGTTCTGAGTAGGAGTTGCCCGCGCCGCGCATCGTGCGGGCACGTCGGGTTCCGCGGACGAAGGCGGACATGGCGGACGTGGGCTGGTGGGGGGCCGGATAGCCCATGGGGGCCAGTTGCGGCATCTGGTCCGTGCGCAGTTCCGCCGCCATGCTCGCCTCGGGGATCCGCTGCGGAAGCGGCGCCGGCGGGTCCATGTCCGGCTGCGACAGGACGGAAGGCCAAGCCGCCTCGGGCGGCGGGGACATGGGGGACATGGGGGACGCGAAGGAGGGCCCAGGCTGTGTGGGGGGTGCCGGGATGAACGCGGGTTCCGGTGGGAATTGCTCGGCCGCGGGCGGAGGGGGAAAGTCCGAGTTGGGGCGGGCGTGCGCGGAGCGCGTGCGGGTGGGGGTGGAGGTGGTGGTGGTCCGGGTGCGGGTCGGGGTGGGGGTTCCCTGATGGGTCGGGGTTCCCTGCTGGGTCGGGGTTCCCTGCTGGGTCGGGGTTCCCTGCCAAGTGGCAGTTTCCTGCTGGGTCGGGGTTCCCTGCCAAGTGGCAGTTTCCTGCTGCGTGGGGGTTCGCTGCTCGTACGGTTGGTCTTCGATGCGGGTTGCGCCGAAGACGCGTTCGTTCATGAACGCCTGCTGTTGGGGCTCGCGGACGATCAGGCCCTCGGGGATCAGGGCGATGGCGGTCATGCCGCCGAACACCGAGGGGCGCAGGGCGACCTTGATGGCGTGTCGGGCCGCGAGGCGGGAGACCACGAACAGGCCCAGGCGGGTGTCGTCGCCCAGCGCGAGTGCCTCGAACCGCGGTGGCTTGGACAGCAGTTCGTTGACCTGAGCGCAGTCGCGTTCGGACATGCCGACACCGCGGTCCTCGATCTGTACGGCGATGCCTTGGCCGACGGGGTCGACCCGGGTCAGGACCGGGCAGTTCTCCGGCGAGAACTGGGTGGCGTTCTCCATCAGTTCGGCCAGCAGATGGATCACGTCGGCGACGGCGTGGGCGACGATCCGCGTGTGGTGGTCGCACTGCACGTTGATGCGCTGGTACTCGGCGACCTCGCCGGCCGCGCCGCGCATGATGTCCGTCAGCAGGACGGGCTCTCGCCACTGGCGGCCCGGGCGGCCGCCGCTGATGACGATCAGGTTCTCCTCGTAGCGGCGCATCTGGTTGGCCTGGGAGTCCAGTTGGTACAGGCCCTCCAGAACATCGGGTTCCTGGTGTTGGCGTTCCAGTTTGTCCAGCAGTTCGACCTGGCGATTGACCAGGTTCTGGGTGTGGCGGGCGGTGCCGAGAATGGCTTTCTCGAATCCCCTGCGGGCGTCGGCCAGTTCGACCGCGGTGCTGACGGCGGTGCGCTGAGCGGAGTTGAACGCGCGTGTGACCTCGCCGAGTTCGTCGTCACTCGAATCGAGTTCCATGGCCTCGGCACCGACGTCGACCCGCTCGCCGCGGTTGAGCCGGGCGACGACGTCGGGCAGTTGCTTCTCCGCGAGCATGGTGGTCGCCTCGCGCAGTCGCGCCAGGCGGCGCAGCAGGGAGCGGGTGACCCGCCAGGACAGCATGACGGAGGCGAGCACCGCGAACAGCCCGGTGGCGCTGAGCAGCAGGCCCCGTCGCACCTGGTCGTCGGCGGTGGCGGCCTGGAGCGCGACCATGTTCGAGGTCTTGTCCTGGGCCAGCTTGTCCAGGTCCGCGCCGACCCGGTCGAGCGAGGTGCGCCACTGCTGGGCGGAGCCCGACAGGTTGTCGCCGGGCTTTCCGGTGAGGACGGCGTTCTCCACCGCGGTCATCCGCTGCCAGGCGACCGTCTCGGTGACCTGCTGCACCGTCGCCCAATCGGCGGGCGACGTCTGGGCTTTGAGGGCGTCCAGCAGCCAACGCTGGGTGCCCACCGTCGAGATGAACTGGGCGCGGGCGGGGGCGGACAGCCGCCCGCCGGGCAGAGCGGCGGACATCATGGTGTCCTCGAGCTGGATCTGCGTGATCGCGTTCAGCAGCGAGCCCAGCGGAATCGACGCGGCCACCAGCGGGCCGTCCGGCACCTGGGTGGAGACGTCGCCCACCGCGGTCATCTGGACGACGGGGACGCGCGAAAGGCTCTCGATGGCCTCGGTGATGGAGATCTCGCGCTGGTCGATCCGCTCGCGCAGGGTACGGAGCGGGAGTTGCCGCAGCGTCTCGAAGAGGGGGGTGAGCGCGACCCTGACTCCGTCCGGGGCGGAGTCGAGCACGTCGGCGTCCGTCATGACCAGCCTGATCGCGGCATCGGTCTTGGCACGCTGGGCGAGCAGGGCGGTGCGGGAGGTTTCCGGTGCGGCGAGCCATGCGGCGGTCAGCCGGCGTTCCACCTCGAACTCGTGGCGCAGCACGGTGCCGGACGGGGCGAGGGTCTTGCCCAGCGAGGTCTGCTCGCGCAGATCGAGTGCCTGGGAGAGCTGCCCGCCGGCCGCGAGCAGCCAGACGACCGACAACGCGAGGCTGGGGACCAGAGCCAGCAACAGCAACGACGTACGGATGGACCGAAAGCGGCGCAGAGCATCCTTTGACAGCGACATGGGCGTCCTTGTGGGGAAGGAGGAAAGGCTGCTGTGGGCCGAATCACCCAGGCGCGGAGTCACCCGGGCCCGGGGGTGCTGCGGCAGTGCCGCCGGAGACGAAGTGCCCTCTACAGAAGCCTCAGAAGCCTCAGAAGTCTCGGAAACCTTGGTGGGGGTGAACCGAAAGGGTCGGCCAAGGTGCCTGCCCAGGCGGTGCCCGTCGAGGTCCGGCTCGCGTCTCGGTCGCGCATGATGCCCTGGCGGCAACGGATCCGAGGTATCGGATGTATCGCCGCATCAGCCGCTGACGGCCAATAACTGCGCGAAAAGGCTCATGTAGACGACATCTTTCGGCCTCATGGCGCGTTTTTCACCTCGAGTCTCCAGCAATCCGAGTTCACAAACGATCAAGGGATGCCCCGTTGGTCTGCGATTTCGCGGTAACCGGGAGCGCTACTGCTCCGCATATTTGAATTCGCAACAAGGAACATGAGACCAGGTTCGATCATGCTCCGCAACCTGTTCGCCGGGGCGATATTCCGGTGAATTCGATGGCCACTCGCTTGAACCGCGACGGCCCGCTATCCGTATCGCCACGCCCGAGCGGAGCGTCCACTCACCAAGATCCCCTGGTCAGCGGCGCGTCCACCGGTTAGCGTCCGTCCATGGCAGCAGTCGGTGACCTCTCTTTCGATCCCTGGAACCCCGCGTTCGTCGCGGACCCGTACCCGGCGTACGCCGAACTTCGGGAGCGGGGGCGGGTGATCCATTACGCGCCGACCGACCAGTGGCTGGTGTCGCGGCACGCGGACGTGTCGGCGTTGCTGCGGGACCGGCGGCTCGGGCGGACGTACCAGCACCGGTTCTCGGACGCCGACTTCGGGCGGGCCGCGCCGCCGCCCGAACAGGAGCCGTTCCACACGCTCAACGACCACGGGATGCTCGATCTCGAACCGCCGGACCACACGCGGATACGGCGGCTGGTGTCGAAGGCGTTCACTCCGCGCACGGTGGAGCGGCTGAAGCCGTATGTGCGGGCGCTGGCCGGGGAGTTGGTGGACCGGCTGGTGGCGGCGGGCGGCGGCGATCTGCTGAGCGAGGTCGCCGAGCCGCTGCCCGTCGCCGTGATCGCGGAGATGCTCGGCATCCCGGAGTCGGACCGGGCGCCCCTGCGGCCCTGGTCGGCCGACATCTGCGGGATGTACGAGCTCAGCCCGTCCGAGGAAACGGCCGCGCGTGCCGTGCGGGCCTCCGTCGAGTTCTCCGAGTATCTGCGCGAACTCATCGCCGCCCGGCGCAAGGAGCCCGGTGACGATCTCATCTCCGGGCTCATCGCCGCCCACGACGACGGCGACCGGCTCACCGAGCAGGAGATGATCTCGACCGCCGTCCTGCTGCTCAACGCCGGTCACGAGGCGACCGTCAACGCCACCGTCAACGGCTGGTGGGCGCTCTTCCGCAACCCCGAGCAGTTGGCCGCGCTGCGCGCCGATCACTCGCTCGTGCCCACCGCCGTCGAGGAGTTGATGCGGTACGACACTCCGCTCCAGCTCTTCGAACGGTGGGTGCTGGACGACATCGAGATCGACGGGGTCGTCGTGCCCCGGGGTGCCGAGATCGCCATGCTGTTCGGGGCCGCCAACCACGACCCGGACGTCTTCGCCGACCCGCAGCGCCTCGACCTCGCCCGCGCCGACAACCCGCACATCTCCTTCAGCGCGGGCATCCACTACTGCATCGGCGCGCCCCTGGCCCGTATCGAGCTGGCCGCCTCCATGACCGCCCTGCTGGAGAAGGCCCCGACGCTGAGCCTCGCGGCGGAGCCGCAGCGCAAGCCGAACTTCGTCATCCGGGGGCTGGAGGGTCTAGCCGTCACCCTCTGAGCCGTCGTTGCCGCTGCCGCTGCCGCCGGTCAGGAGGCGGGCGAGCGGGGCGTAGACGAGCACCGGCAGGAGGGCTCCCGCCAGGAACACCAGCGGGAGTTCGGTGACCAGGACACTGAGGTCCAGGCCCTCGTCCTCGAAGCCGTGGCCCAGGTGGATCCGGGTGCGGGGCGAGGTGAGCCACAGGGCTGTCGCCGCCAGCGCGCCCGCCACCGACAGCACACAGCCCCCGCACGTCACCGCGCTTCGGTTCATGCGTGGAGAGACGTGTTTCGCCCCCGCCCGGTTCACGCCGTCACACCGTAAAGACACCACACCGTCACGTCGTCATGTCCCGTCGTCGCAGGGCCGCCAGGCCGCCCGCCACCAGCACCGCCGCCGCGCCCAGGAGCACCAGCACCGGGGGCCATGCCATCTCGCCGCCCGGGAGTTTCGGCAGGTGGGCGAAGGGGGACGCGTCCAGGATCGCCTGGGGTGCGTTCAGGGCCGGGCCGATCCAGCCGACGAGGAGGATCGCGCCGGCGACGCCCCACGCGGCCGGGGCGAGGCGTGGGGCCGTGCCGTAGAGGAGGACCGTCAGGCCGCCGACCAGCCAGATCGCCGGGAGTTGGACCAGGCAGGCGCCCAGGATCGGGAGGACCTGCTTGCCGTAGCCCGCCGCGAAGCCGAGGCCCGCCAGGAGCATGATCAGGGCCGCGCCGCCGAACGCGATCGCCAGATGCCCGGCGGCCCAGCGCAGTCGGCCCACCGCGTTCGCCAGCACCGGTTCCGCGCGCCCCGACGTCTCCTCGCCGTGCAGGCGCAGCACGGACGCGACGACGTACAGCGTCGCGATCAGGCCCAGCATGCCGATCATCGCGGCGAGGAACGCGTCCGTCAGCCCCGACGACTGCCCGCCCATCCGCTCGACGATCTCGCGCGCCTTCGCGTTGTCGCCGACCAGGTCGGCCGCGCCGTCCGTGAGACCGCCGTACACCACCCCCGCGAGGAAGAAGCCGACGCTCCAGCCCAGCACACCGCCCCGTTGCAGCCGCCAGGCCAGCGCGGAGGCCGTGCGCAGGGCTCCCGCCGCCGGGCCGGGGCGGGTCGGCAGGAAGCTCATGCCGACGTCCCGGCGGCCGGCCAGGCCGTACGCCACCGCGCCCTGCGCGGCCACCGCCGCGGCGAACAGCGGCAGCACCCACCACCGTTCGTCCGCGAAGGCCCGCAGGTTCTCCAGCCAGCCGAGCGGCGACAGCCAGGTCAGGACAGACGAACCGTCGTCCGTCGCCGAGTCGCCCGCCGCGCGCAGCACGAACGCGGCCCCGAGGACGGCCGCCGTCAGGCCCCGCGCCAGCCGCGCGCTCTCCGTGAGCTGCGCGACGATCGCCGCCGTCGTCGCGAACAGCATGCCCACCCCGGCCAGTCCGAGGCCGAAGGCGAGCGCGCCCGCCGCGCCCAGGCGGGCCAGACCCGCCGTGACCAGCAGGGCGAGTACGGCGTTGGCGACGCCGGCCGCGAGCAGCGCCGCCGTCAGGGACGCGCGGCGGCCGACCATGCCGGACGCGATCAGCTCCTGACGGCCGCTCTCCTCCTCGTCACGGGTGTGCCGTACGACGATCAGGAGGCTGGTGACGGCGGCGAGCGCACCGGCGTACACGCCGACCCGCCAGGCGGTGAGCGCGCCGAGCGAGTCGTCGAAGACGGGGCCGATGAGGGCGCGCAGGGAGGCGTTGGTCGCCAGTTGGCCGAGCAGGTCGGCGCGGTCGGCGGGGGTGGCGTACAGGCCCTTCAGGGTGTTCGGCATGGACAGGACCAGCAGGGTGTTCACGGCCACCCACACCGGGATCAGCACCCGGTCGCGGCGCAGCGCGAAACGCAGGAGCGGGGCGGTGCCCGCGAGCCCGGTCGTCATGCCCGCGCCTCCTGCGGGTCTGCCTGGCGGTCTTCCGGCCGGTCTTCCTGGCGGGTCTCCTGGTAGTGGCGCAGGAACAGTTCCTCCAGGGTGGGGGGTGTCGACGTCAGGGAGCGGATGCCCGAGTCCGTCAACGACCGCAGTACGGCGTCGAGTTCGGCGGTGTCGACCTGCAACCGCACCCGGTTTCCCCGCACTTCGAGGTCGTGTACCCCGGGCAGGTGGGCCAACCCGTTGGGCGGGCCCGCGAGTTCGGCCGTGACGCTGGTGCGGGTGAGGTGGCGGAGGTCGGCCAGGGAGCCCGTCTCGACCGTGCGGCCGTTGCGAATGATGCTGACGCGGTCGCAGAGTTCCTCGACCTCGCTGAGGATGTGGGACGAGAGGAGGATCGTCCGGCCGCGATCGCGTTCCTCCGCCACGCAGCGCTTGAAGACCTCCTCCATCAGCGGGTCCAGGCCGGACGTCGGCTCGTCGAGGATGAGGAGGTCGACGTCCGAGGCGAACGCGGCGACCAGGGCGACCTTCTGGCGGTTGCCCTTCGAGTACGTGCGGCCCTTCTTGGTGGGGTCCAGCTCGAAGCGGCCGATCAGGTCGGCGCGGCGGGCCGGGTCCAGGCCGCCGCGCAGCCTGCCGTACAGGTCGATGACCTCGCCGCCGGAGAGGTTGCGCCACAGGGTCACGTCGCCGGGGACGTACGCGATGCGGCGGTGCGCCTCGACCGCGTCGGTCCACGGGTCGCGGCCGAGGATCCGGGCGGCGCCCGCGTCGGCGCGCAGCAGGCCGAGCAGGACGCGGATGGCGGTGGACTTGCCCGCGCCGTTGGGCCCGAGGAAGCCGTGCACCTCGCCGGTCTCGACCTCCAGGTCGAGGCCGTCGAGCGCGTGGGTGCGGCCGAAGGACTTGTGCAGTCCGGACACCGTGATGGCCTTCGTCATGGTTCCGAACGTACGCTTCTTTCAGAATTTTGTGAAGTTAAGGAAGCCTATGAAACCCGGGTTAGGGTGAGGGTATGACCGAATCCACGGAGACCGGGCGGGACGCGGAAGCCGTGTCGAAGTTCGTCGAGTCCTTCGCGGCACAGCTCGTCGAGGCCGGGATGCAGCGCATGCCGGCCCGGATCTTCGCCGCGCTGCTCTCCTCCGACGAGGGCGCGATGACCTCCGCCGACCTGGGCGAGCAGTTGCGGATCAGCCCGGCGGCCGTCTCCGGCGGGGTGCGCTATCTCGCGCAGCAGCACATGGTGTCCCGGGAGCGCGAACCCGGTTCCCGGCGCGAGCGCTACCGAGTGCACAGCAACCAGTGGTACGAGGCCCTCACCAACCGCGAGACCGTCCTCAAGCGGTGGGAGGCCTCCCTGCGCGAGGGTGTCACCAGCCTCGGCGGTGGCACCCCGGCGGGCCGCCGCATGGCCGAGACGCTCGCCTTCTTCGAGTTCGTCGACGGCGAGATCGCGGCCATGATGGAGCGCTGGCGGGTGCACCGCGAGCAGCTCTTCGGCGACTGAAATCCCCTGAGCCGTAAGGCTGTTACCGCTCCTTGGTCTCCTCAAGCACCGTCCGCCCCAGCAGCAGGTAGCGGGACGGGTCCCGGCGCTTGAGGTACTGGGCGTAGCCGAGGCCGGCCACCGCGATCAGTACGACGATCCACGGCGTCGCCTTCAGCACCAGCGAGTCCGACTCCGGCCCCGCCGCCACGCCCATGTTGGACACCAGCAGCGCGACGACGGCGAGCATCGCGACGCCGCCGAGGAGCGGGGCGGTGAAGGTCCGGAACCAGTGCCGGTTCTCGGGGTGGTGCGAGCGGAAGTAGACCAGCACCGCGAACGAGCACACCGCCTGCACGACGAGGATCGCCATGGTGCCGAGGATCGCGAGCAGGACGTACGTACCGGTGTACGGGTCCTTGCCCGCCGCCCAGAACGCGCCGATCAGGACGGCCGAGACGACGGTCTGGACCAGGCCCGCGTAGTGCGGGGAGCCGTGCCGGGCGTGGGTGCGGCCGACGGTGTTCTTCAGGGACGGCAGGACTCCCTCGCGGCCCAGCGCGTACATGTAGCGGGCGGCGCAGTTGTGGAAGGCCATGCCGCAGGCCAGCGAGCCGGTGATCATCAGCCACTGCATGACGTCGACCGCCCAGTGGCCGACGTAGCGCTCGGTCGGGCCGAAGAACAGGCCGAACGGGTCGGCGGTGGCGACCTTCACCGCCGAGGACTCGCCGGTGCCGATGATGGCCATCCAGGAGACGAAGACGTAGAAGACGCCGACGCCCAGGACCGAGATCATCGTCGCCTTGGGGATGATCTTCTTCGGGTTGCGGGACTCCTCGCCGTACATCGCCGTCGACTCGAAGCCGACCCACGACCAGAAGGCGAAGAAGAGGCCGAGGCCCGCGCTGGTGCCCTTGAACGCGTTGACCGGGTTGACGGGGTCGAAGGTGAAGCCGTCCGGACCGCCGCCGTGGAGGGCGACCGAGATCGCCATCGCGGCGAGGATCGTCACCTCGGTGGCGAGGAGGACGACGAGCAGTTTCTCGGCGACGGAGACGCCGAACCAGGTGCCCGTCGCGTTGACCGCGAGCATCAGCAGCGCGAACGCCCACCACGGGATCGAAAGGCCCGTCTGGTCCTTCAGGGTCGTGGTGGCGAAGGACGAGAAGATGCCGATCAGCGCCGGTTCGAACACGGCGTACGCGAACGTCGCGAGCAGGCCCGAGGCGAGGCCGACCGAGCGGCCGAGGCCGTAGGAGATGAAGCCGTAGAAGGCGCCCGTCGAGGTGATGTGCTTGGCCATCGACGTGAAACCGACGGAAAAGATTGCCAGGACGACCATTGCGACGAGGTAGCTCGCCGGGGCCCCGACGCCGTTGCCCGACGACACCATGAAGGGCACGTTGCCCGTCATCGCGGTGATCGGCGCCGCCGTGGCGACGGCCATGAAGACCACGCCGAGCAGACCGATGGCGTTGGGCTTGAGCCGGTGAACGGCTGCTTCTCCGGTGGTGTTCGCCGCCGAGGCGACTCCCTCGTCCACTGCCATCGGGGTGGCCCCTCTCCTGGTCGTCCGCTGCGTGCTGGACCGGAACTCTGTCGCCCGAATAAGTCGGTCAAGGGTGTCGGGACGTTAAATGCTTGTCAACCAGACCTTTAGAAGTCTTTCTCGGGCCGTGTGAAATCCGGTGGCAACATGGGGCTCGTACGGTCCCGGACATGAGCCCCTACACCTCCACCCTCGGCGGCGAGCGGCACCGTTTCGACTCCCTCGCCCGCCTCCTCGCCGCCGCGAGCCCCGAACGCTCCGGCGACCGGCTGGCCGGCCTCGCCGCCGCCGACGCCCGGCAGCGGGTCGCGGCGCGCTGGGCACTGGCGGAGGTGCCCCTCACCGACTTCCTCACCCGCCCCCTCATCCCCTACGAGGACGACGACGTCACCCGGCTCATCCTCGACACCCACGACCCGGCCGCCTTCGCGCCGGTCGCCTCCCTCACCGTCGGGGAGCTGCGGGAATGGCTGCTGTCGGACGCGGCGGACGCGGCGACGCTCGCCGCCCTCGCCCCCGGACTGACCCCGGAGATGGTCGCGGCGGTCTCCAAGCTGATGGGCAACGCCGACCTGGTCGCCGTGGCGCGCAAGGTGCGGGTGGTGACCGCCTTCCGCTCGACCATCGGCCTGCCGGGCCGGCTCGCCACCCGCCTCCAGCCCAACCACCCCACCGACGACCCGGCGGGCGTCGCCGCCGCCCTCCTCGACGGCCTCCTCCTCGGCTCCGGCGACGCGGTCATCGGCATCAACCCGGCCACCGACAGCCCCCGGGCCGTACGCGACCTGCTGGAACTGCTCGACGGGGTGATCGACCGGTATGCGATCCCCACCCAGTCCTGCGTGCTCTGCCACGTCAGCACGAGCGTCCGGCTGATGGAGGAGGGCGCGCCCGTCGACCTCGTCTTCCAGTCCATCGCGGGCACCCAGGCCGCGAACGCCTCCTTCGGCGTCACCCTCGGCCTGCTCGACGAGGCGCACGAGGCGGCGCGGGCGCTGGGGCGCGGGACGGTCGGGCAGAACGTCATGTACTTCGAGACGGGGCAGGGCAGCGCGCTGTCCGCCGGCGCGCACCACGGGGTCGACCAGCAGACGGTGGAGGCGCGCGCCTACGCGGTCGCCCGCCGCTACGACCCGCTGCTGGTGAACACCGTCGTCGGCTTCATCGGCCCCGAGTACCTCTACGACGGCCGGCAGATCCTGCGCGCCGCCCTCGAGGACCACTTCTGCGGCAAGCTCCTCGGCCTGCCCATGGGCCTCGACATCTGCTACACCAACCACGCCGACGCCGATGACGACGACATCGCCACCATGCTGACGATGCTCGGCGTGGCCGGGGCGTCCTTCGTGATCTGCACCCCGGGCGGCGACGACATCATGCTCAACTACCAATCGGCCTCGTACCACGACGCGTTGTACCTCCGGGAGGTCCTGGGGCTGCGCCCGGCACCGGAGTTCGAGGCCTGGCTCGACTCGATCGGGCTGCTGGACGAACGCGGCGGCATCCGCGAGGTGACGGGAACGGCCCATCCACTGACGGCGATCGGGGCCATCGGCGGGACCATCGGAACAACTGGGATCACCGGTCGGAAGCTTGTGGCATGACGAACAGTCGGATATCTCAAGTACCCACAGCCGAGAGCGAGTTGTGGGCCGCCTTGCGTGGCCGCACCCAGGCCCGCATCGGTCTCGGCCGGGCGGGTTCCGCGCTGCCGACCCGGCACCGTCTCGAACTCCAGGCCGCGCACGCCGCCGCCCGGGACGCCGTGCACTCGCCGTTCGAACCGGACGCGGTCGCGGCGCAGTTGACCGGTACGCCGGTGATCCGGGTCCGCAGCGCCGCCCCCGACCGCCTCACCTACCTCCAGCGCCCCGACCTGGGCCGCCGCCTGCACCCCACCGACCGGGCCCATCTGCCCACCGGCGACTGGGACGTCGTGTTCGTCGTCGCCGACGGCCTGTCCAGCCGGGCCGTGCACGAGCACGCGGCGGCGCTGGTCCGGGCGACGACCGCGCTGCTGCCGCAGGACACGCCGCCCGCGCCCGTCGTCCTCGCCGAACAGGCCCGGGTGGCCCTCGGCGACGACGTCGCGCACGCCATGGGCGCCGCCGCCGTCATCGTCCTCGTCGGCGAACGCCCCGGCATGTCGGCGGCGGACTCGCTGGGCGCGTACCTGACGTACCGCCCCCGCCCGGGCCTCACCACGGACGCCGACCGCAACTGCCTCTCCAACATCCGCCCCCCGCTCGGCCTGCCCTACGAGACAGCGGCGGCGAAACTGGCCGCCCTGCTCCGGGCCGCCCGGGAACTGGGCCGCAGCGGAGTCGACCTGAAGGACGAGAGCCTCACCGGGGGCGGCGGCACGGAGGGGCTACCGGAGTAGCCGCTCAGCGGGGCTCGGCGGGGCTCGGCGGGGCATCGCCGGGGCATCGCCGGAGGTACGGGCGGCCTCACCGCGCCGGCAGCATCAGCCCCAGCGCCCCCTCCCGCACCGTCCACGTCCGATGCCGTACCGGGCCCGCGACGGTCGCGTCCGCCCGGTAGCGGAAGTCCGCGCCCGAGACGGTCACCGTGCGGCCCCGGGCCTGGAGGGGGGCCGCCTCCGCGCCGAGGGACAGCGGCCGTACCTCCACGACCGCCGTGCCGGAGGGGCCCGGGAACACCGAGACCGCCGCCACCGGCTGGTCGAGGTCGATCAGGGTCACCCCGTCGACCTCGATGCGCAGCCGGGCCGGTCCGGGCGCGGCGGGCACGTGGGCGAACCGCGACGGCCGCGACGGCCGGGACGGGACCAGGGTGCGGACGAACGACTGGTACGTCCGCAGCCAGTGCCGCCCACCCTGCGCGAGCCCGACACCACCCTCCGTGATATCCACCATGCCCACAGGGTCGGGATCATCCGGATCATGCGGGGCGAGCGGGACCGGCGGGATGCGGAGCGTACCCAGCACCACCCCGTCGCTGTCGTCGATGAGCACGTCAAGACGGCGTTCGGTGCCGTCCAGGGCGGCCCGGGTGGCCGCCACGACCCCCCGGGGCACCCCCAGGGCGTGCGCGACGCCCAGGGAGGCCCCTACAGGCACCACCGACAGCACACATTCGGCCAGGGCCCGCTGCCGGTGCAGCAGGGTCACCGCGCGGAGCAGCGCGCGGTCGTCGCCGACGATCACCGGCCGCCGCGCGCCCCGCCGGGACAGCACTCGGGCGAATTCTTCCGGATCCTCCGGCAGAGCCACCCTCGTGCTCGCCGCACCCGCGCTGAGCACGTCTTTCGCGATACGGACGGACTCCCCGTCCGTGTGCCGAGCGGCCGGATCGATGATCACCAGCAACTGATCGGACGTCGGAGAAGTCGCCACCTCGGTCCTGCCTCGCTTCCTCGGGTAGCATCTTGGTGCAAGAGCCCCTTGCGCTATTGCGCCAGGGGCTTCGTCTATTCCGGGGCATCCGGGTCCGACAACTGGCGACCGGCGACGGTCGCGGTGCACGCGGTGGCATGAACTGCCGCGTACGCCCCTGACCTTGGACATGCCCCACCCGGAAGGGGTGTACGCGCGTGCCCGCACTTGTGCTGCTCGGTGCTCAGTGGGGTGACGAAGGCAAGGGAAAGGCCACCGACCTTCTCGGTGGCTCGGTGGATTATGTAGTGCGCTACCAGGGCGGCAACAACGCCGGCCACACGGTCGTCGTCGGCGATCAGAAGTACGCACTCCACCTGCTCCCTTCCGGAATCCTGTCACCCGGCTGTACGCCGGTCATCGGTAACGGTGTCGTCGTCGACCCGTCGGTCCTGCTCTCCGAGCTGAGCGGTCTGAACGAGCGCGGCGTCGACACGTCAAAGCTGCTGATCAGCGGCAACGCGCACATCATCACGCCCTACAACGTGACTGTCGACAAGGTGACGGAACGCTTCCTCGGAAAGCGCAAGATCGGCACCACCGGGCGCGGCATCGGCCCGACCTACGCCGACAAGATCAACCGGGTCGGCATCCGCGTCCAGGACCTGTACGACGAGTCGATCCTCACGCAGAAGGTGGAGGCGGCGCTCGACGCCAAGAACCAACTGCTGACCAAGTTGTACAACCGCCGCGCGATCGCCGTCGACCAGGTGGTGGAGGAGCTGCTCGGCTACGCCGACAAGCTCGCCCCCTACGTCACCGACACGGTGCTGCTGCTGAACCAGGCGCTGGAGCAGGACAAGGTGGTCCTCTTCGAGGGCGGTCAGGGCACACTCCTCGACATCGACCACGGCACGTACCCGTTCGTCACGTCGTCGAACCCGACGGCCGGCGGCGCGTGCACGGGCGCGGGCGTGGGCCCGACGAAGATCAGCCGGGTCATCGGCATCCTGAAGGCGTACACGACCCGCGTCGGCTCGGGCCCGTTCCCGACGGAGCTGTTCGACGCGGACGGCGACGCGCTGCGCCGCATCGGCGGCGAGCGGGGCGTCACGACCGGCCGGGACCGCCGCTGCGGCTGGTTCGACGCGGTCATCGCCCGGTACGCGACCCGCGTCAACGGCCTGACGGACTTCTTCCTGACGAAGCTCGACGTCCTGACGGGCTGGGAGCAGATCCCGGTCTGCGTGGCCTACGAGATCGACGGCAAGCGCGTCGACGAACTCCCGTACTCGCAGTCCGACTTCCACCACGCGAAGCCGATCTACGAGACCCTGCCCGGCTGGTCCGAGGACATCACCAAGGCGAAGACGTTCTCCGACCTCCCGAAGAACGCCCAGGCCTACGTCAAGGCCCTGGAGGACATGTCCGGCGCGCCGATCTCCGCGATCGGCGTGGGCCCGGGCCGAGACGAGACGATCGAGATCAACTCGTTCCTGTAGCCCAACTTGTCGCCGCAGGGCGACAGTTCGGCAGCCCGCTCATGCG
Organism: Streptomyces sp. yr375; assembly: GCF_900110755.1. Lineage (GTDB taxonomy): Bacteria > Actinomycetota > Actinomycetes > Streptomycetales > Streptomycetaceae > Streptomyces. Next base: position 101,379 of record NZ_FOFF01000007.1, on the reverse strand, counting down.
TGTGCCCCCGTCCGGTATCGGACGGGGGCACACCGCGTGTGGGTCACTTCTCGGGCGACGCGGGGGCCTGGAAGCCGGCGGTGTCGAGGGTGCAGCCGAAGGGCAGCGGGATGTCGATCTTCTCGCCGAAGGGCTTGCTGAAGCGAATCTCGTACCCCTTCACCGACGGCGATCCGTAGACGATGGCCTGCTCTTCCTGCATGTCGAGGATCAGGTAGACGGGGACACCCGCCTGCCCGTAGGTCTCGACCTTGTCGGTGAGGTCGTCCAGCCGGGTGGAGGGGGAGGTCAGCTCGGCGACGAAGGAGAGGGCTTCGCCGTCCAGGCGGTTGCCCTCCGTGTCGAACGCCCGCTCGTGTGCCGCGTGAATATCCGGACCGTATGCGCAGCCGCTCCCGGGAAAGACGTAGAGCGTCGGAGACCGGTCGATCACGTGCCCTTCCGGAAGGTACGGCTCCAACTGCCGGCACACCAGCCGCATGACGCGGTGGCAGTAGCCCTTCGGCCACGGCGACACGACGACGTTCCCGTTGACGATTTCGGCCTTGTGGCCGTCCGGCACGTTCAGCCCGTCGGCGAGGTCCAACAACGCCTCGAAGCCGTCGGGTTGAGTGCCGCTTATCGCGATCGGTCGCCGTGTCATCAACGTCATGATGCGCCCCTCCCTTGAGGCAGGCCAGTTGCGACCCAGAGTAGCCATCCACATACTTTCCGACAGTTCTTCGGTCATTTCCGTTTGTTGACCTGCCCATGGCATGCCGCTGGTTTTCGAAGGGGCCGCCCGCGACCACTATCTACGCGTGTAGCCACCCGCACCCCAGCCCTCCTCCACAGCCCTCCCCCAGGAGCCCCGCCATGCCCGTCAATCCGCTGAATCGCCGTGAGTTCGTGCAGAAGTCGGCCGTCACCGGGGCGGCTGTCGCCGTTGCGGGGAGTGCGGGGGCCGGGAGCGCCCAGGCCGCCGGGCGCACGAGTCCCAAGCCGGTGAAGAAGCCGCGCACCTGGTCGTTCTCCATCCTCGGCACCACCGACCTGCACAGTCACGTCTTCGACTGGGACTACTACACCGACGCCGCCTACAAGGACAGCAAGGGGAACTCGGTCGGCGTCGCGCGGGTCGCCACGCTGATCAAGGAGCAGCGGAAGGCCAAGGGCGAGGAGCGGGTGCTGCTCGTCGACGCCGGGGACATCATCCAGGGCACCTCCCTCGCCTACTACTTCGCGCGCGTCGAGCCGATCACGAGCGGCGTCAAGCACCCCATGGCGACCGCCATGAACCACATGCGCTACGACGCCGCCGCCCTCGGCAACCACGAGTTCAACTACGGCATCGAGGTGCTGCGGAAGTTCGAGAGCCAGTGTCACTTCCCGCTGCTCGGGGCCAACGCCCTCGACGCGAAGACGCTGCGGCCCGCCTTCGCGCCGTACACCGTGAAGCGGATCTGCGTCCCGGGCGCGCCCGACATCAAGGTCGGCATCCTCGGCCTCACCAACCCGGGCATCGCGCTGTGGGACAAGGACAACGTCAGCGGCAAGATGGTGTTCCCGGGCCTCGTCGAGCAGGCGAAGAAGTACGTGCCGAGGCTGCGGGCGCTGGGCTGTGACGTCGTGTTCCTCACCGACCACTCGGGTCTCGACGGCTCCTCGTCCTACGGCGACGAGCTCCCCTACGTCGAGAACGCCTCCAACCTCGTCGCCGAGCAGGTCCCCGGCATCGACGCGATCCTCGTCGGCCACACGCACGTCGAGGTGCCGTCGTACACGGTGAAGAACACGGAGACCGGCGAGGACGTGCTGCTGTCGGAGCCGTACTGCTGGGGCTACCGGCTCAGCGTCTTCGACTTCGAGGTCGAGTTGGAGCACGGCCGTTGGAAGGTCGTCAGCAAGACGGCCCAGACCCTCAACCCCAACACGGTGGACGAGGACCCGGAGATCAAGAAGCTGCTGGCGGCCGATCACGCGCTCGTCGTGAAGTACGTCAACACGGCCGTCGGCACCTGCACGGCGGACCTCTCGGCGGCGGAGTCCTGCTGGAAGGACGTCCCCATCATGGACTTCATCCACGAGGTCCAGTCGAAGACGGTCGCCGCCGGTCTCTCCACCGCCGACGCCGCCCTCCCCCTCATCTCCGTCGCCGCGCCCTTCAGCCGCACCGCCGACATCCCGGCCGGCTCGGTCACCATCCGCGACATCGCGGGCCTCTACATCTACGACAACACCCTGTACGGCAAGAAGCTCACCGGCGCGCAGCTCAAGGACTACCTCGAGTACGCGGCGAAGTACTACCACCAGGTCCCGGCGGGCACGAAGGTCGACACGACGACCCTCACCAACGCCAACAGCTTCTGGGACTACATGTACGACACGGCGGCGGGCGTCGACTACGAGATCGACATCGCGGCGGCCGAGGGCTCCCGCATCAAGAACCTCACCTACAAGGGCGCGGCCGTCGCCGACGACCAGGTCTTCGTCGTCGCCGTCAACAACTACCGCGCCAACGGCGGCAGCGGCTACCCGCACATCGCCGCCGCGCCCATCGCCTACAGCTCCACCAACGAGATCCGCCAGTTGATGATCGACTACGTCACGGCCAAGGGCGCCCTGGACCCGGCCGACTTCGCCGCCACCAACTGGAAGCTGACCCAGTCGGGAACGCCGGTGTTCTGACGTGGAGCCGGCCGGCCGGACCCTGGTTCGATCAGGGCCTGAGCACGTACGGCCGTACCACGTCGTCCTCGGCTCCCCAGGAAGGTTCCCCGGGGCGGCCGGGGACCCGCCAGCACGCCTCTTCCCTAGGGAACGGCAGGGAGTGACCGGCCGCGCGGTTGCGTCTGGCCCAGCGGCGCCAGCGGGCCTCACGGGGGCTCGGCAGTCGCCGCTGCGGCCATACGTACGGGTCCGGCAGTCGCCGCTGCGGCCATACGTACGGGTCCGGCTGTCGCACCTCGCGGGCTACGTCCCAGTCGTCCGGCGCGGGGACGTCTTTGCGCCGCAGCCCGGCGATCACCTCATAAAGCCGCCGGAACATGGGTCCTCTCCGGAAGCGTGAACCTGGCCCACACACACTTCGTGTGCTTCTGCTGCGCGTGCCCCCAGGCGCCGGCCAACCGCCCGACGAGCACGAGCCCGCGCCCGCCCTCGCCCTCGCCCTCGCCGTCCGGCGCGCAGTCGCGGGGCGCGGGGAGCCGGTCCCGGTCCGGGTCGTAGACCTCCAGGAACAGGTACGGCCCCTGAAGCGTCAGTTTGACCTTGACCTGCGCGTAGGACACCTGGCAGTGGGTCACCGCGTTGGTCACGAGCTCGTTCGCCGCGAGCGTGACGTCGTCGGCGAGTTCATCGGCGATCCCCCAGTCCGCGAGGGCCTTACGAACCTGACTCCGGGCGACCGGCACGTGCCGTCTGTGCTTGGGGATGCGGAAGGTGTTGGCGGTTTCGGGCATGGGGGTGCCGTACCTCCTGACGTGACGTCAAAGATGCGCGAGGTGCGCTGCTTTGAGGCTAGAGGCACAAGAGGAACAGTCGCAATCCCCAGAGTCGCATGCATGCGATAGGACTGATGTGCGATAACGGTCTTGCTCTACAGTGGAGTTGCGAAAGAGAGGGGTTTTCGATGCCCGCAGGTGGACGTCCGACCGTACGCAGCAGGCGACTTGGGTCCGCGCTCAGGAGGTACCGGCAAGCGGCCAAGCTCGACCAGCCACAGGCCGCCGAGGTGATCGCGGCACATCAGACCCGCGTCAGCCGCATCGAGACCGGACACGTCATCGCCCGCCCGATCGAGATCCGGGCCATGCTGAAGGCCTACGGCGTCGACGAGCCCGAAGTCCGGGAGAAGCTTGAGTCGCTGGCCAAGCAGTCGAACAGGCGCGGCTGGTGGCTCGAACACGCCGCACACCTACGGCCGGACTACCTCGACCACATCGCGCTGGAGGACGACGCCTCGTACATCCGGGAATGGCAGCCGGTTCTGGTACCGGGACTCCTGCAAATTCCGGCTTACACAGAGACGAACATTGCGGCCGACCCCAACTACGTTTCCCCGGAACTGGTCGCTGACCTGCTGAAGGTGCGAAAGGCCCGGCAGGCCAAAATCGAGGAGGGCGGGGCAACGTACAGTGCCATCCTCTGGGAAGGCGTCATCACGCATCCGCTGGTGAGCACCGAGGTTCACCGGGACCAGTTGTCCGCGATCCTCGAGGTCGGCAAGCGGAAGAACGTCACCGTGCAGGTTCTCCCGTTCAGCGCGGGCGCGCTGGCAGCCCTGACCTCCGCCTTCTCCACCTTCAGCTTCGACGCGGAACCAACGGTCGAAGCCGTGGCCCTGGAGAACCTGCGCGGCACGTCGATCCTGGAAGGGCCCGAGGATCTAACCGCTTACGCCAATGCATTCGACCTACTACGATCGGCGGCATTGGCGCCGGACGCGAGCGCCAGGCTCATCCGGCGCATACTGCGGACCACCAAGGAAGACACATCGTGACCGAGGTCGTAAGCCCCTTCTGGAAGTCGTCCTATTCCGGGACGCAGAGCAACTGCGTCGAGGTCGCCGACACCAGCACCGGCGGCCGAGCCGTCCGCGACAGCAAGCACCCCCACGGCCCCCACCTCACCGTCTCGCCCGAGAGTTGGCGTGCGTTTCTCGGGCAGCTCGGGTAGGGGCGATCACCGGTCCTGGGAGAGTTTGTACAGCTCGGCGAAGATTCCGCCCGCCGCCCGGAACGAAGCGGCGATCCGGGCGGCGATGGACCGGTTGCCGGGAGAACGCCCCGGCCCCTACCCGGTCGGGTCAGGCAGCGGTCCGCAGCCGACGTCGCGGGCGGTGAGAGCCCGGAGGCGGGCGGCCATGGACTGTGGGCCGAGTGCCGCCAATGCCCACAGGGCGCTCAGCCGCCGACCCGAGGACCAGATGCCGGTGGTCGGCGGCCGGAACGGGACCACAGCGATGTTCTGAGCCGCGAACGGGTTCTGGTCGAGATAGGTCATGCCGCCGGTCCCGCACAGATAGACGCGGGCGCCGGTCGCCGCGGCAAGGTCGGCGAGCCGGACGGATCGGCCCGGCCGGGCCGGCAGACGACTGCTGGTGAGGACCTGGCCCTGCCAGCCGAGCAGGTCCAGCAGGACGCGGGTGGAGGTCTCGGCGACCGTCGCGGTCTCACCCGTGTCGAAGGCGTCCAGCACGAGGTCCAGGGCCTGGGCGAGGGCGGGCCAGTGAGGGCTGGCCCGATAGTGCTGCCGCAGCATCCCTGCGGTCCTGCGGCGGGCCAGGGCGGGGCTGTCGATCACGGCGTCCCGGATGAGGGTGGGCCGTCCGCCAGGCAGGTGGGTGGGGATGGTGAGCCACTGCTGACGGGTGGGTTCGTCGAGGCCGGCGAGGCGGGCTCGGTGCTGGTAGTCGCGGCGGGTGAACTGCACGTCGTCCAGGACGATCCAGCAGTCCGCCGCGAACAGCTTGGCCAGCGTGGTCAGCCGGGGCAGAAAGTTCGGCTGGTGGATGGCACACAGCCCGCCCGGCCCGGGCAGGTCAGGGGTTGATGAGGCGGCTGGTGAAGCCGTCGCGGATGAGGGATTCGTAGGCGGCATGCACGTCCTCCGGGACCTCCTGCTCGATGGCGAACCCGAGCTTCGGATACTCGATGACCCGCTGGAGGTCGCCGACGAGCATGTCCAGGACGAGCTTCTCGTCGCCGATGGACTTCAGATAGTCGTCGAACTCCAGCGGCTCCGACGCACACAGGATCTCGACGTCGGGCCACAGCTTGCGGGCGGTCGCGAACGATCGCCTTTCCATATAGGGCTTGGAGACCAGCAGCACCGTCTCCGGCCGGATCCCGGCGGCGGCGAGGACCGCACGGGAGAGGGTGATGTTCTGACCGGTGTTGCTCGCGTGGGGCTCCAGCAGGATCGCCTCGACCGGGACGCCGAGGTCGATGGCGTGCTCACGGAAGTGGACGGCCTCACCGCGGGGGAAGACCTTGGCGGTGGTGGGGCTGTTGCCGCCGGTGAACACCAGGGTCGGGAAGAGCCCGGAGCGATACAGCTCGGCGGAGTGGGCCGCGACGCCGAGGTCGTGGCTGCCCAGCCCGACCGCCACGTCGACGGGCCGCAGCTCGTGCCGCATCTGGTGGTAGTCCCAGATGAGCTTGGCCTGGCGCCACTGATCCTCGGTGGTGGCCTGCTGTTCGTTGCGCACGCGTTTCTCCCTGGTCACTGTCGCCGCGGGCCGGTCGGCCCCCCACTCATGGCCTTGACGTCCTCGATGCTGCGCAGTTGGTGCACGAGTCCGTACTGCGCGGCCACCTGGGCGGCCTGGTCGAGGACGAGGTGTCCATCATCGCGGGTCGCCTTGTCGGAGAGCAGGATGTGGCCATGAGCGGTGTCCAGTCGCACGCGTTGCATCGGTGAGTCGGTCGTCCCGCTGCTGCGGGCGATGTCGATGAAGCGCAGGGCTTGGGTGAGGTCGCCTGCGCCGCGGCGGGCGAGGGCGAGTTTCTGATGGGCCACCGACCAGTCGTCCGGTTCGGTGAGGTCTTCGAAGTCGCGGGTCGCGGCCTGCATGACGCGGGTCGCATAGTCATGCCGGCCGTCCTTGCTCAGCGCGGTCCCCACCCACAGCCGGGCCCTGGCCCGGTCGCGGCAGGAGAGCCGGTCGTCGACGGCGAGGGTCTCGTAGGTGCGGGCGGCGATCTCCAGCTTCCCGGACATCTCGGTGACCACGGCGAGGGAGAGGTCGAGCTGGGCGACGCGGCGGGGGATGTCGAGCCGGGTGAAGACCGCGCGGGCGCCGGCATAGGAGTGCTGGGCCGACAGCGGGCCGAGCACGACGCCCTGGTCGCGCTTGAGGTCGCCGAGCAGGGCGGTGGAGCGGGCGAAGAGATACAGGCCCTTCTCGTCCAGCTCGAGGGCCTTGAACCGGCCCAGCCAGCGGGTCAGGAGGCTGTCGGCGAAGGGGAAGTCCTGCCGGGACAGGGCGACCACGACGCGGTCCAGATCGTCGGCCCAGGACTCGTACTCCCAGGCCCGGGGGCCGGAGGCGGTGACACGGCGCCAGGCGCTTGTCAGGGGGCTGGTCATCTCGGACAGGAGCGTCTCGAAGCGCAGGTGGACGGAGGCGTCCGCGCGGCCGAGGGCGGTGTCGAGAATGGCCTGGGTGTCAGGTCTGGGCTCGGTCTCGGCGAGCTTGGACTCCCACTTGGAGACGGTCGCGACGGCCAGGCCGAGCCGCTGGGCGAAGGCCCGCACGCTCAGTCGCAGGGCGAGCCGCAGGGCCTTGGCCTCCAGGCCGGTCCAGTGGTGCACGGTCGCCACGCGTCGCTCCCTTCCACCGGTCATCGAAGCAGATGCGTGCAGTCGGCGGGACGAAAGTGGAACGGAAGTAGAACGGCCGGTGATTGGCCGCGAGTTGGCCGGACGCCACGCTCAGAGGGCCACCACTTGTCGAGTCTTCTGGACGGTCCTGAGCATGGAACCCCTCACGGAGCATCGCCCGGTCAACGGCCCGGTCGTTTACGGCTTTCTGCGGCTGGTCCGGGTCTCCCGAGCGCGGCAGGACGCGCTGGTCGCCTCGCTCGCCGAGTACTGCCGCAGCCACGAACTCCAGTTGTCCGGCGTCTTCACCGACCGCGACGCCGCCGCCGGGCCCGCCTCGGCGGCGTTCACCGGGCTGCTGGACGTGCTCGCGCTGCCGGACGTCTACGGCGTCGTCGCCCCGGCCATGTCGCACCTGGGGCCGAGGGCCATAGCCACCGAACGCGGGCGGCGGATCGAAGCGGCCGGCTCCAGGCTGCTGCTGGTCCGGCAGCCTCGGCCCACGCACCCGTCCGTCCCCGGCAGCAGCCCCGTCCGCCGCCATCCCGGCACCACCCGCGTCCTGGACGCCGAGTCATGAGGACCGTGATGACCAAGACGACACAGCGGTTCTTCGAGGCCCGGCCCGAGTCGGTTGGCCAGGCACGGGCATTCACCACCGAAACCCTGGCCGACCGGGGCCTGCCGGGCCGCGCCCGCACCCGCTGAACCCGGATCTCCTCGCACGGCCCCCGGACAGAACGGATGAGAGGGAACTGTCATGGAAACCTTCGAACGCGCCCGGCTGGACGCCTACTTCGCCCGGATCGCCACCCAATTCGCCCCCGAAGAGCAGACCGCGTCGTTCCTGATCACGCACATGCTGGCCGAGCGTCCCGCGTTCGTCCGCGCGGTCGCCACGATGACCCGGCTGACCGCGGTGCTGCCCAAACCCAAGTCCGTCCACCCGGCCGCGAAGCGTGAGGTCGAGCAGACCGTCCCGGTCGACGCCCTCACCCGCGACATGTTCACCGACCACGGTGCCGCCCTGGACTACCTGGAGTCCCGGGCCACAGGCGAGACGGTCTGTCTGCTCGACGTCGGAGGCTACTTCGCCCCCAGCCTCGCCGAGGTCCACAGCCGCTTCACCGGACACCTCGCCGGGGTGATCGAGGACACCGAGAACGGTCACCGCCGCTACGAGGACCTCGACAAACTGCCGTGCCCCGTCATCTCCGTCGCCCGCTCACCGCTGAAGGACCCCGAGGACTTCCTCGTCGGCCAGTCCGTGGTCTTCTCCACCGAGGCCGTCATGCGCGACCGCGGCGACATCCTCCACGGCCGCCCGGCCCTGGTGATCGGCTTCGGCAAGCTCGGCTCTTCGATCGCCCGGCTTCTGCACGCCAAGGGCGTCCAGGTCACCGTCTTCGACATCGACCCCGTCCGCCGCACCCAGGCCCTGTCCCAGGGCTTCACCGTCGCACGCGACCGCGAAGCCGCCCTGACGGGGGCCGGCCTGGTGCTCTGCGCGACCGGCGCCGTCTCCCTCCGCGGCGAGGACTTCTCCCACCTGCGGAACGGCGCCTACGTCGCCACCGTCACCAGCAGCGAGGACGAACTCGATCTCGCCGGACTCCCCGGCGTCTACACCCGCACGCAGGTCGGCGACCACGTCACCCGCTACCAGACCACCGGCCACTACTTCTATCTGGCGAACGGCGGCAACGCGGTCAACTTCATCCACGGCGCCGGCGTCGGGCCGTTCATCTTCCTGGTCCAGGCCGAGATCCTCGCAGCGATCAGGATGCTCACCCGCGGCGACCTCGCCCCCGGCATCCATGAGGTTCCCGCACCCGACCGCGAAGCCATCGCGGCGACCTGGCTCTCCTACTTCAACAGGTGATCACCATGACCATCACGGCAGACCACATCCGCACCACCATCGCCGCCTACCTCGACGAGCACCCCGAGGACAAACGCGAACTCGGCGTCGTCCTCGGCCTCCTGGCCGACGGGGACGACCTCACCAGCCGCAAGACCCTGCCCGGCCACGTCACCGCCGGAGCGATCCTCGTCGGCCCCGACGGCCGCATCCTGCACATTCTCCACAACGCGACCCAGAAGTGGCTGCTGCCTGGTGGTCATCTGGAGCCCTCGGACGCGACGCTCCTACAGGCCGCCGGCCGCGAGCTCGCCGAGGAGACCGGCATCCCGCCCCGCGTCATCACCCCGCACGGCGAGACCCCCCTCCACATCGACATCCACCCCATCGAAGCCAACCCGGCCAAGGGCGAGCCCGCCCACCAGCACTTCGACTTCCGCTTCCTCTTCCGCACCACCGCCGACATCGGCGAACTACAGACCGAGGAAGTCTCCGACGCCGCCTGGCGAACGGTCGACGCCCTCCACGACGAGAGGTTGAGTCACCGCGTGGCGCAAGCACTGCGCTGACTCCAGGATCAGCCGCCCCTGCGTCTACAACCTCCGACGCATGGGGCGGCCGAGCCGTCCGCGACAGCAAGCACCCCCACGGCCCCCACCTCACCGTCTCGCCCGAGAGTTGGCGGGCGTTTCTCGGGCGGCTCGGGTAGGTGGGGGCCGGGCGGGCTGGGGTCAGGAGGGGTTGGGGAGGCGCCAGAACTGCCAGGCGTTCGGGCCGCAGTTGCGGAGGTTGATGCCGGCGTGCTCGCTCGGGTCACCGTTGTTCTGGATGCTCAGGCACTGGTTGTTGACCTCGGTGCGCAGCCATTCGCCCTCCTTCTTCCAGCGCTGGTTGGCCAGGCCGTGGCAGTCGCCGACGACCTGAGCCGGGGCGTTCAGCTCGCCGTTGCGGACGTCCAGGCAGTGGAACTCGGCGACGTTCACCAGCTTGCCCGCCTCCCAGAACCAGAGTTGGTTGCCGGTGCCCCGGTTGCAGGTCTGCACCTCGACGTTGTCGCCGTTGGAGGCCAGGCACTTGCTGTTCAGTGCCGTCATGATCTGGAAGGACGGCGGGACCGCGGCGGAGGGGGCGGCCCCGAGGACGGGCAGGGTGGTCAGGGCGGTCATGGTGAGCGCGGTGAGTCCGCGCGTCAGGTTCTTGATCATGTACGTGGGTTTAGCCGGTCCCCCACGATCGTCGACAGGCCGGGAGACGGCCGCTCACCCGTCCGGAGCAGTGGATTCACCGCAGAAACGATCATGGCCGCCGCGGCTCCTCCCCCTCCGCTAGCCGGGCGTCACCAGCCTCGCCTCGTACGCGAACACCGCCGCCTGCGTACGGTCCCGTAGGCCGAGTTTCACGAGGATGCGGCTCACGTGGGTCTTGATGGTCGACTCGGCCACCACCAGCCGTCCGGCGATCTCCAGGTTCGACAGGCCCTGGGCGATCAGGACGAGCACCTCCGTCTCCCGTTCGGTCAGGTCGCCGTACGCCGCCTGGGCCGTCGGGGACAGCCGCGGGGTGTCGGACAGTTTCGCGAACTCCGTGATCAGGCGCTTGGTGACGGACGGGGCGAGCAGTGCCTCGCCGGCCGCCACCACCCTTACCCCGTCGGCCAGTTGGCGGGCCGACGCGTCTTTCAGGAGGAAGCCCGAGGCCCCTGCGCGAAGCGCCTGGTAGACGTACTCGTCCAGGTCGAAGGTGGTCAGGACCAGGACCTTCGCCGTGCCGTCCGCCGCCACGATCTCCCGTGTCGCCTCGATGCCGTTGAGCACCGGCATGCGGATGTCCATCAGGACGACGTCGGGAGTCAGTTCGCGGACCCGGTCCACCGCCTCCCGGCCGTTGACCGCCTCGCCCACGACCTCGATGTCCGGCATCGCGTTCAGCAGGACCGAGAAGCCCTCGCGCACCATCATCTGGTCGTCGGCGATCAGTACCCGGATCGTCATGCTCCACCCTCGCTCGCGGCCGCCACCGGCAGGAACACGGTCACCTCGTAGCCGCCCGACGGCGTCGGCTCCGCCGTCATCCCGCCGTTCAGCATGGTCACCCGCTCCCGCATGCCCGTGATGCCGTGACCGGCCCCGGGCGAGGGCTTGATCAGGGACGGGTTGGGCGGGGCGCTGTTGACGATCCGCAGGCCCAGCCCGCCCAGGACGTACCCGACCTCCACCCGGGCACTCGCCCCGGGCGCGTGCCGCAGCGTGTTGCTCAGCGCCTCCTGGACGATCCGGTACGCCGACAGCTCCACCCCCTGCGGCAGCTCGCGCACCGCTCCGGTGACCCCCTTCTCCACCTCCAGGCCGGCTTCCCGCACGTTGGCGAGGAGCCCGTCCAGCTCGGCGAGGGTGGGCTGCGGGGCGTCGGGAACCTCGTAGTCCTCGGCGCGGACCACGCCCAGCACCCGGCGCAGCTCCGTGAGCGCCGCCACCGCGTTCTCCCGGATCGTCGCGAAGGCCTTCTCCAGCTCCGGCGGCGGGTTCTCCACCCGGTAGGGCGCGGCCTCCGCCTGGATGGCCACCACCGACATGTGGTGCGCGACCACGTCGTGCAGCTCGCGGGCGATCGTGGTGCGCTCCTCCAGCAGGGTGCGGCGGGAGCGTTCGTGCGCCGTGACCGTCTGCTGGGCGGTGACCTCCTGCTCGGCCTGCCGACGGATGTGCCAGACGGTGACGGCGAGCAGGACGATCGCGGAGAACACCAGCATCGGCGCGATGTTCGTGCTGTAGTGCTCCCATCCGAAGACGGTCTCGGCGACGAACCCGTAGGCCGCCGTCAGCAGCCACATCCAGGCCGCCGTGCGCGGCCGGGTGCGTATCGCAACGACCGTCAGGACCAGCAGGTGGGAGAGGAAACTCGCGGGCAGCCACGGCCAGTTGCTGTAGGCCGTGCCGACCACGGACACCGCCAGGGTCGACGCGAGCGACAGCCAGAACGCGCCCACCGGCCGCACCAGCGTCATCAGCACCGGCGCCAGGACGAACAGGCCGGTCATGACGCCCAGCAGGCCGGCGCCGTCGTCCGCCCAGGCGATCAGCATCGCCAGCGCGCCGCCCGCGCCGACCAGCGCATGCCGCGACCAGGACGCGTACTCCCGCTTACGGCCCCGCAGACTGCGCCCGAGCCGGCCCGTGGGCTCCTTGCGCGGCAGCGGGCGGTACGCGAACGCGTCATGGAACAGGTCCTGCCACATACCGCGCAGAGCGTCCACGGCCGCCCGGAACTCCGGGCTGCGCGGCCGATAGGCCTCGTACGAGTCGGCCGAGTCGCCTGGATAAGCCGAGTCGGCCGGGCCGTCCGGATACGGGGGGTGCGTTCGCGTCGTGTCGGTCACGTTCAAAACGGTAGGCGCGGCCGGGGGTCCCCGTCGTCACCAGTGAGAGGGGTTCCCGCAGCTCCTTCTCAAGTACTACGGGTCCGAGTACGTCGGGTTCGGCGGGGTCTCACCACGCCAACTGGGCGATCTCCTCCGCCACCACCGCGCACGCGTCCGCCGCCGGGTCGATCAGGGGGAAGTGGCCGACGTCCTCCAGGAGGGTCAGGCCCACCACCTCGCCCGCCTTGGCCGCCGCGTCCGCGTATGCCTCGGCGACGGCCTGGGGGACGACGACGTCGGTGCGGCCCTGGACCAGGGTCGTCGCGACGCCGGTCGGCAGCAGGAGGGTGGGGTCGGCGTACGGGCGTCGCTCCTCGAACTGCGCCTCGCCGCCCAGGAGTTGGCGGGCGGCTCCGCCGCAGACGTTCAGTTTCCCGGCGACCTCGAAGTCGGCGATCGGGGCGAGGGCGACGACGCCCCGCAGTGCGGCGGAGCCGCTGGTGCGCCAGGGGGCGTCGGCGGGCAGCACATGCCGGGCCGCCGCCCACAGGGCGAGGTGGCCGCCCGCCGAGTGGCCGGTGAGCACGGTACGGCGCGCGTCGGCCTGCGGCACGGCCTCCTTGACGAGGGCGGGGAGCGCGTCGAGGGCGGCGGCGACGTCGTCGAAGGTGTCGGGCCAGCAGCCCGCCGTCGAGGAGCCGGTCTCGGCGGTCTCCGCGCCTCGGCGGTACTCCACGTTGGCCACGGCGAAACCGCGGCGGGCCAGGAAGTCCGCGAAGGGGGTGATGTGCCGCCGGTCGTAGCGCGGCTGCCAGGCCCCGCCGTGCAGGACGACGACGAGCGGGACGGGGCCGCCCGGGCCCGTCTGCACGCGCGGGACGTAGAAGTCGATCACCTGGTCGGGGTGGTCGCCGTACGTCATGGTGACGTCGGGGGCGACGGGCGGATATCCGAAGAGCGACTTCTCCTCGGCGGCGGCCCGGGCTGCGACAACGTCGTCCGGCATGCTCCAACCTCTCAGCGGCGAAACGGATTTGGCGGACCATCGGAGATTCGGCCGTTGGCCGGGACGGTATCAGGCCCGTGACGTGCGCGGACACGCGGATATCACGCACGGTGAGAGGTAAACGGTTCTGCGGTGGTGTCACCCCTCGCGGCCGGCCGTCAGGGGATGCCGATCTCCTGGGCGTACCCCCAAGTACGCCCAGGAGGGCCTGTCGGCTCAATCAGCCGGTCAGCGCGATTCCGCCGCGGAGTTCAGCGGAGTTCAGCGGAGTTCCTCCGCCAGGATCCGCGCCGCCCGCTCGACGTCCGCGAACCCGACGTACAGCGGGGTGAAGCCGAAGCGGAGGACGTCCGGGCGGCGGAAGTCGCCGACGATCCCGCGCTCGATCAGCCGCCGCATCACCTCACGGGCGTCCGCGCAGCGCAGCGCCACCTGGCTGCCCCGCTCCTCGTGACGGACCGGAGTCAGCGACTCGACCCGCCCCTCGGGGACGTACGCGGCGACGCACTCCAGGAAGAAGTCCGTGAGGGCCAGCGACTTCGCCCGCACCGCCTCGATCGAGACGCCCTCCCAGACGTCGAGGGCCGTCTCCAGGGCGAGCATCGACAGGATGTCCGGGGTGCCGACGCGCCCGCGCAGCGCGCCCCGGGCCGGCTCGTAGTCCTCCCGCATGCCGAAGGGCTCGGCGTGCGAGTTCCAGCCGGGCAGCGGCGAGTCGAAACGGTCCTGGTGCTCGCGCCTGACGTACAGGTACGCGGGTGAACCCGGGCCGCCGTTCAGGTACTTGTAGGTGCAGCCGACCGCGAGGTCCACGCCGTGCTCGTCGAGGCCCACCGGCAGGGCGCCCGCGCTGTGGCACAGGTCCCAGACGGCGATCGCGCCCACCGCGTGCACGGCGGCGGTGAGCGACGGCAGGTCGTGCAGGCGTCCGGTGCGGTAGTCGGCGTGGTTGAGCAGGACGGCCGCCGTACGCTCCGACAGCGCGGCCGGCACCTCGCCCGGCGGCACCGGGCGCAGCGTGCGGCCGGTGAGGCGGGCGGCGGACTCGGCGATGTAGCCGTCCGTGGGGAAGGTCGTCGCGTCGACGACGATCTCGTCCCGTACGACTCCCGTGTAGCCGGGCTCCCGGATGTCGCCGGTGTCCTCGGCGTCGTCCACGAGGCGTACCGCGCCGACAAGTGCCTTGAGAACGTTGACACTTGTCGAGTCGCCGACCACGATCTGGCCGGCCGCCGCGCCCACCAGCGGGGCGATCCGGTCGCCGATCCGCTCGGGCGCCGTCCACCAGCCGCTCTCGCCCCAGGAACGGATGCGCAGCTCGCCCCACTCGCGGCGGATGACGTCCTCGATGCGCGCGGGGACGGCGGCGGGCAGCGCGCCCAGCGAGTTGCCGTCCAGGTAGACGACGTCGTCGAGGACGAACCGGGCGCGGACGGCGGCCAGTTCGTCGCCCGCGTCCAATTCCTTTGCCGTGGCGGCGAGTTCGTCAGACATGGGACCTCGCCGTCCACAGCTCGGGGAACACGTTCTTCTGCGCGCGCTTCTCCAGCCAGGCCACGCCCGCCGAGCCGCCCGTGCCCGCCTTCGCGCCCATAGCGCGGCGGGTGGCGACGAGGTGGTCGTTGCGCCAGCGCCACACCAGTTCGGCGACGTCCGTCAACGCCTCGCCGAGGCGCGCGACTTCGTCGCTCTCGTCGCCCGAGTACACGGCCGTCCACACGGCCTCGACCTGCGGCGTGGGCTCGTAGCGCTGCGCGATGTCGCGGTCCAGGACGGCGGCCGGGATCGCGTGGCCGCGGCGGGCCAGCAGCCGCAGCACCTCGTCGTACAGGCCCGGCTCGTGCAGCGCCTTCTCCAGCTCGGCGTGGACGCGGGGCGCGCCGCGGTGCGGGACCAGCATGGACGCGGACTTCTCACCGAGCAGGAACTCCATCCGGCGGTACATCGCCGACTGGAACCCTGAGCCCTCGCCGAGGGCGGCGCGGTACGCGTTGAACTGGGCCGGGGTCAACTGCCCGAGCGGCCGCCAGGAGGCGTTCAGCGCCTCCAGCTCGCGCACGGAGCGCTTCAGCGCGGCGATCGCCGTCGGTACGTCGTCCGCGCGCAGGGCGCCGGCGGCCGTCTCCCACTCGTGGACGATGACCGTGAACCACAGCTCCATCACCTGGGTCGTGACCAGGAAGACCATCTCTCCGGGGTCGTCGGAGAGGGTGTGCTGGAGGTGGGTGAGGACGTCGGCCTTGACGTAGTCCTCGTAGGGGGTCGTGCCGGCGAAGTCGAGATGCGGGGTCTCGGGCTCCGAAGCCTCTGGAATCTCCTGGGAAGGCTGAGCCTGCTGGGACATCGCTGTCTCCTGATACGTACTCCGGGTAGCGGTCCGCCCCTGCCGTTCTCGACACGGTGGCCCCGGTCCCCACGCGAATCCTGCGCAATCCGGGCCCGAAAACGCAAGACCCGTCCGGTCACATCCGTACCGGACGGGTCCACATGTACCCCACCTAGGGGTACTGCGGGTACTGCGGGTGCTACGGGTATTGCGGGTGCTGCGGGTGCTGCGGGCTAGCCGAGTGTCTGGGCGGCCTTCGCCGAGGAGTCCTTCAGGAACTGCGTGCAGCGCTCGTACTCCTCCTGCTCGCCGATCGCCTGGGCGGCGCGGGCGAGGCCGTGCAGGGCGCGCAGGAAGCCGCGGTTCGGCTCGTGCTCCCACGGCACCGGGCCGTGGCCCTTCCAACCGCTCCGGCGCAGGCTGTCCAGGCCGCGGTGGTACCCCGTACGGGCGTACGCGTACGACTCCACCACGCTGCCCCGCTCGAACGCGTCGTCGGCGAGTTGGGCCCAGGCCAGGGAGGAGGTCGGGTACTTCGCGGCGACGTCGGCGGGGGCCGTGCCGTTCGCGAGGAGCTCGCGGGGCTCGGGGTCGTCGGGGAGGTGGGTCGGGGGCGGGCCCCCGAGGAGGTTTTCGTGAATGGACATGCGTCCAGTGTGCCCCGAGTGGGACTCGGGGTGGGCGCGGTGGTCGCTGGGGGCTGCGCCCCCAGACCCCGCTGTCGGCCCTTAAGGGGCCTCGTCCGCAAGCGCCGGACGGGCTGATTTATGCGGGCCGGCGTTGAGAGGCGCCGCCCCCAGCGGGTGGGCGGGGGCTCGGGACGGCATCCGTCCCCGCCCCGCAGCCGGGCAGGCTGGATCCGCGCTCCCCGCTTCAGTGCCCTACGAAAGCCGCCCCTTCGCCCGTTCCCCCTCCAGCGGTGGAGCCAGCACGTTGCCGTGGGTTCTGCATTCCGGGGTGCGGCAGTCCGGGGGTGGGCGGCGTACCGTCGTGAAGGCGAGGGCCGCGCCCAGGGTGAGGGCCGCCGCGCAGAGCACCATCGCTCGGCCGAAGGCGTCGTTGAAGGCGTCCGGGGAGCGGTAGGAGTTCTGGCCCATGCCGGTGAGGAGGGGGAGGGCGGCCACCGCCACCAGGCCCGCCGCGCGGGCCGCCGCGTTGTTGATGCCGCTGGCCAGGCCCGCCCGGGCGACGTCCACCGAGGCCAGGACCGTCGCGGTGAGGGGGGCGACCAGGGAGACCATGCCGAGGCCCAGGACCAGGACGGCGGGCAGGACGTCGGCGACGTACGAGGCGTCGGGGCCCACGCGCAGCATCAGCAGCATCCCCGCCGCGCACAGCAGCGGGCCCACGGTGAGCGGGATGCGCGGCCCGATGCGCTCGGACAGCGCGCCGGAGCGGGCCGAAAGCAGCAGCATCAGCACCGTCGTCGGCAGCAGCGCCGTCCCCGCGCCGAGCGCCGACCAGCCGGCCACCACCTGGAGCTGGACCGCGGAGAGGAAGAAGAAGCCGCCGAACGCCGCGTACACGCACAGGGTGACCAGGTTGACGGCCGTGAACTGGCGGGACGCGAAAATGTCGAGCGGCAGCATCGGGTCCGGGCGGCGGTGCTCCACGACCACGAAGGCCACCCCGGTCGCCACGCCCGCCAGCGCCACCGTCACCACGACCCCCAGGGGACCGCTGCCCGCCTCGATCAGGGCGTACGTGACGAGGGCCAGTGCCAGCGCGCCCAGGGCAGCGCCCAGGACGTCGAAGCGGCCGTGCCTGCGGCCGTCCCCGGACTCGGGCACGTGCCGCAGCGCCACCGGTACGCAGACCAGCGCCAGCGGCACGTTCAGCAGGAACACCCAGCGCCAGCCGGGGCCGTCCACCAGATAGCCGCCCAGGAACGGGCCCACCGCCGCCCCGATGCCCCCGAACCCGGACCACAGGCCGACCGCCCGCGACCGGTCGTCGCGGTGGAAGGAGGCCTGGATGAGCGCGAGCGAGCCCGGCGTGAGCAGCGCGCCGCCGATGCCCTGCAAGGCTCGCGCGGCGATCAGCACCCCGGCGTTCGGGGCGATGCCGCACAGCAGCGAGGCGGCGGCGAACCACACCACCCCGATCACGAACACCTTGCGCCGCCCGTAGCGGTCGCCCAGGGAGCCGCCGAGCAGGATCAGACCGGCCAGCGTCAGCAGATACGCGTTGACGGTCCACTGGAGGGCGGCCAGGTCGGCGTCCAGGTCGCGGCCGATACGCGGGAGGGCGACGTTGACGACGGTCGAGTCCAGCAGGGCCATGCTGGAGCCGAGCACGGTGGCGAACAGGATCCACTTGCCCTGGGGCGAGGCCATCCGGACGTCGGGCATGCTCCCAGGTATACCCCCAGCCCCCGCGGATAGCCCCGGCATGCGGTCGATGGCCCCGGCTGGCCCCCCGCACACCGCGAGCCCGGTGCTCGGGCACCGGGCTCGCGACATGAACAGGTACAGGGACCGAGTTACTTGATCTTCTGGCCCGCCGAGCGCAGGTTCTGCGTGGCCTCCAGGACGCGCGCCGCCATGCCCGCCTCGGCCAGCTTGCCCCAGGTCCGCGGGTCGTAGGTCTTCTTGGAGCCGACCTCGCCGTCGACCTTCAGGACGCCGTCGTAGTTGCGGAACATGTGGTCGGCGACGGGACGCGTGAAGGCGTACTGCGTGTCCGTGTCGATGTTCATCTTGACCACGCCGTTCTCCAGCGCGACCGCGATCTCCTCCGGGGAGGAGCCCGAGCCGCCGTGGAAGACGAAGTCGAACGGCTGCGAGCCGGCCGGCTTGCCGTACTTCGCGGCGATGCCCTCGTTCAGCTCCTTGAGCAGGTCGGGGCGGAGCACGACGTTGCCCGGCTTGTAGACGCCGTGGACGTTGCCGAAGGACGCGGCCAGCAGGTAGCGGCCCTTCTCGCCCAGACCCAGCGCCTCGACGGTGCGCGCCGCGTCGTCGACCGTCGTGTACAGGGAGTCGTTGATCTCGTGCGAGACGCCGTCCTCCTCGCCACCGGTCGGGGTGATCTCCACCTCGAGGATGATCTTCGCGGCGGCGGTGCGGGCCAGCAGCTCCTGCGCGACGGCGAGGTTGTCGGCGAGGGTCTCCGCCGAGCCGTCCCACATGTGCGACTGGAACAGCGGGTTGCGGCCCGCCTTCACGCGCTCCTCGGAGATCGCCAGCAGCGGCCGGACGAACCCGTCGAGCTTGTCCTTCGGGCAGTGGTCGGTGTGCAGCGCGACGGTGACCGGGTACTTCTCGGCGACGATGTGCGCGAACTCGGCGAGGGCCAGCGAGCCCGTCACCATGTCCTTGCTGTACTGGCCGCCCGCGAACTCGGCGCCACCCGTCGTGATCTGGATGATGCCGTCGCTCTCCGCCTCCGCGAAGCCGCGCAGCGCCGCGTGCAGGGTCTGGGACGAGGTCACGTTGATGGCCGGGTAGGCGAACTTGCCTGCCTTCGC
This sequence comes from Streptomyces sp. yr375, assembly GCF_900110755.1. GTDB lineage: Bacteria > Actinomycetota > Actinomycetes > Streptomycetales > Streptomycetaceae > Streptomyces. Next base: position 82,054 of record NZ_FOFF01000007.1, on the reverse strand, counting down.
CCGGTCGAGCATCTCGTTGTAGACCTCGGGGGTTGCGATGGGCATTCGTCCGCTCCTTGGGTGTGCGGGTTGGAGTGCTGCGTGGCGTGAACCAGGTCTGCGGTTACGGCTGTGACCTGAACCTGGGGTGCGACGTCATCGTCGTCCCCATCTTTCCAGACATGGTCGGGCGGGTCAGTCGAGGCCCAGGTCGTCCTTGGAGAACGCGAACAGGTACGGCACCCCGGCGCCCTCGCGGATCTTCTCGTCGGCGCCGGTCGCCCGGTCCACGATGGTCGCCACGGCCACCACCTCGGCGCCCGCCTCGCGCACCGCCTCCACGGCGGCGAGCGGCGAACCGCCGGTGGTCGAGGTGTCCTCGACGACCAGCACCCGCCGGCCCGCGATGTCCGGACCCTCCACCCGCCGCTGCAACCCGTGCGCCTTCGCCGCCTTGCGCACGACGAAGGCGTCCAGCTTCCGGCCGCGCGCGGCGGCCGCGTGCAGCATGGCGCCGGCCACCGGGTCGGCGCCCATCGTCAGACCGCCCACCGCGTCGAACTCCAGCCCGTCGGTCAGGTCGAGCAGCACCTGCCCGACCAGCGGGGCGGCCTCGCCGTCGAGGGTGACGCGGCGGAGGTCGACGTAGTAGTCCGCCTCCAGCCCCGACGACAGGGTCACCTTGCCGTGCACCACGGCCTTGTCCTTGATCTGCCGCAGCAGCGCGCCGCGTACATCCACGTCCGTCATGCCCCTCAGCTTAGAGGCGGGTCCAGCTCCACCTGGTGGTCGCCTCCAGGGGTTCGAGCGGGGTGACCAGGCGCGGGTGCGTGTTCAGGCCGTCGGGCGGGCCGGTCTGCGGCTCCACGCACACCGCCGCCTCCTGCTCGTCGTAGACGACGACCCACTCCTCGGGGCTCGTCACCTTCACCTCCACCTGTCCCGGCCAGGTGAGGGTGACGTCGACGCCGCCGGGCATGCCGAAGCAGTCGTCCCAGGGGCCGGGCTTCGGCTCGACGCGCTCGCCGGTCGGCAGATGGTCGTCGCCGCGCTCCTCCTGCCAGGCCGGCGCGAAGGAGACCTGTACGTCCTGACCGTCCTCGCCGCCGAGGTTGCGGTTGAACCAGGGGTGCCAGCCGATCTGCGCCGGGAACGACGAGTCGTACGTCTCCACGGCCATCGCCAGCGTCAGGGCGTCCTCGGCCAGCGTGACCACCTGGGTGACCCGGCCCGTGAAGGGCCACGGCGCCACCAGGTCGTACGTCAGCACGACCTCGTCCGCCGTCTGCCGCGCGACCTTCCAGACGCCGTCGCGGACGGTGCCGTGGATGGCGTTCGGCGCCGCGTTGAGCGGCATCTGATGCACGGACCCGCCGTCGCGGAACCGGCCGTCCCGGATCCGCCCGCACCAGGGGACCATCGGGAAGCACCCGAACCGCTCCCCCTGCCGCAGCAGTTCGAGCCCACCGACCCGCAGCCCACCCACCCGGCCGCCGTTGCCCGGCTGTACGGTCGCTTCCGCGTCGCCCGCGGTCAGCGTGATGTCTTCGCTACTCACGGGACGACCCTACTGGGGCCGCCCCTACGGGTCCGTGGCGCAGACGCCCTAGCCGCGTCGGCGCAGCGCCCTGCCCACCACGATCACCGACGCCACGACCAGCGCCGCCGCGGGCGCCGCCCAGCGCAGGGTGCTGTTCGGTACGACGGTCTGCGGGGCCGGGACCGGCGCGTAGCGCCCACGCGGCGGCGCGTGGTCCACCTCCTCGGCGCTGCGCCCGATCATCGTCCGACGCGCATGCGCGGCCTCGGCGGGCGGCTCCCGGGGGGCGGTGAGGTCCTCGAAGACGGGGGTGGGGGGCGGGGGTTCGTCGATGTCGTGTACGGCTTGTGCGTCTTGTACGTCGTCCACGTCTGCGTCTTCTACGTGTACGTCTTCCACGTCTGCGTCTTCTACGTCGTCGGCGGGTTCGTCTTCGGGTACGGCCGCGCCCGCTCCCAGGTTGCCCGCGAAGCGGTTCAGCAGGCGGGTGACCGCCGAGTCGACCGCCTCCGGCGGGAGTTCGGTGACGCGGCCGTCCGCCGACGCCGTCCCCTCGAAGCGGAGCGTCGTGCCGGCGTCGGCGTCCCGCAGGCGCAGGGTGAGGGCCAGTTTCACCGCGCCGCTGCCCCGGGCCTCGGTCGCGTCGCCCTCGACGGCGTACGCACCGTCCGCGCGCGGTACGACACGTACGGTGCCCCGGTAGGTGATGGTGTGGCCGCCGATCCGCACCTTGAGCCGGCCGGCGACGGGCTCGGTGCCGACATCCTGCTGGAGCCCGGGGACCGCCCGGGCGACCTGCGCGGGATCGGCGAGGGCTGCTTGCAGCCGCTTGGCCGGGACTGGAACGAACACCTCTTGCTCCATGTAGCGGGAGCCTACCTGTGGGGGCCGGGATTGCCTTGCCGTCTGGTGGATCGGTGCTCGGTGTTGGTGCCTGACCTGCTGGGGGCTGCCGCCCCCGAGCCCCCGCTTCGGCCCTTGAGGGGCCTCGTCCTCAAACGCCGGACGGGCTGGATTGTGCGGCCTAATAGCGCGGGTGCACCAGTGTGGACGGTCGTAGGTCGGGCACCCGCGTCTTCTCCGCCGCCTGGGCGGCCTCCGTCAAAGTGGTCCGGGTCTGGGTCAGGGTGAGGCGGAGGGGTGGGGTGGGGGTGGGGGTGACCGTGGCCAGGACGAAGCCCCAGTTTCGGGGGGCTCGGGAGGTGTCGTGGCCGGTCACGACGTAGGGGGTGGTGTGCAGGCCCGCCGCGCGGATCGTCGTATCGACCGTCCAGAACACGCGCGGGCGGGTCGTGACCGGGCCCGCGTGCACGACGAGCCGGCCGCCGGGGGCCAGGACGCGGCGGGCGAGGGCGTAGAACTCCTGGGAGTAGAGCTTGGTGCTCGCCGTGATGGCGGGGTCGGGCAGGTCGGAGACGACCACGTCGTACGTCGTCGGCGGCGCTCCGCGCAGCCACTGGAAGGCGTCCGCGGTCGAGACGTGGACGCGCGGGTCGCCGTACGCGTGCGCGTTGAGGTGGGAGAGGGCCGGGTCGGTGCGGGCGAGGCGGACCAGGCCGGGGTCCAGGTCGACGATGTCGACGCGGCGCACGCCGGGGTGGGTGAGGGCCTCGCGGGCGGCCAGGCCGTCGCCGCCGCCGAGGATCAGCACGCGCGCGTGCGGGCCGGTCATCGCGGGGTGGACCAGCGCCTCGTGGTAGCGGCGCTCGTCGCCGCCGTCGGCGCGGAGGCGGCCGTCGAGGTAGAGGTCGAGGGGGTGGTGGGCGGTGCCGCCGGTGAGGACGATCTCCTGGACGCCGGTCTGCACCGCGACCCGCACGTGGTCGCCGTAGACCGCCTGCCGGGCCGCCCGTTCGAAGTCGTCGACGAGGACGGCGGCGGAGGCGAGGACGCCGAGGACGGTGATGTTGGCGACGAGCAGCAGGCAGCGGGCCCGGCAGGTCAGGTCGCGCCGGAACAGGCCCAGGACCAGGGCCGCGCCCGCCATCACATTGACGCCGCCGGTCAGCAGCGAGCTCGTCAACTGGCCCAGGAAGGGGAGCAGGAGGAAGGGGAAGGCGAGGCCGCCGACGAGCGCGCCGACGTAGTCCGCGGCGAACAGGTCGGCCACCGCGCCGCCCGCGTCCTGGCGGCGGATGCGCTGGATCAGCTCCATGAGGAGCGGGACCTCGGCGCCGATGAGCAGGCCGATGGCGACGGAGAAGGCGACCAGCATGATCCGGGAGCCCTCGGCCCACAGGCCGCCCCAGTCGCCCGTCCACGCGAAGACCGCGTACAGCGTCATGGCACTGGAGCCGCCGACCAGGGCGAGGGTCGCCTCCAGGGCGCCGAAGCCGGCCGCGGCGAACCGGCGCAGCCGTTTGGCGGCGAGCGAGCCGAGGCCCATCGCGAAGACCATGACGGACAGCACGACGGAGGCCTGGGTGACGGAGTCGCCCGTCAAGTAGGAGGCGATGGCGACGAGTTCGAGTTCGTAGACGAGTCCGCAGGCGGCGCAGACGAAGACGCACGCGAGGACCAGCAGCCGCCCGGTGTCCGGCCGGACGGGCAGCCTCGCGGGCCCGCGCCAGGACGGCGGGGGACCGGGTGGGGCCGACACGTGCGGTTCGATCACGACTGCGACGTTACGTGACTGCGTGGCCACCCTTCGTCACCCACACGTGTGGAACCCGGGGCGCTGGAGGCACCGGGCGTTTAACCCGGCGCCTCCCGGTGCACGCCGCTTCGGGCGTGTCCTCACCCGGCGGACGGGCTGTCGTGGGCGGCCGGGACCCGGATGCCGACCCGCGTCCGCGTCGCCACCAACTGCCCGTCCTGCGGGTAGGCGTGCCAGGTGCGCCAGTGCACCTGGCCCTCGTGGCGGTGGGCGAGCAGGGCCGTGAAGGCGTGCGGGCTGCCGGGGAAGACGCCGGCGAGGCCGTGCGGGTGTTCGGAGACGAGGGCCAGCAGCTCCTGGGCGCGGCCCGCGAACTGGCCGGGCGAGAGCACCTCGACGCGCGCCGCGAATTCGTACTCCCAGTCGCCGACCCGCTTGGCGACGCCGAGCGGGAGGGGGGTGCTGCTGCCGGGGATGCAGGCCACCGTCTCCGAACAACAGCCCTGGGCCTCGTCGAGCAGCACCTGGTGCGAGGCGCCGAGCAGTCTCAACTGGAGCTTGGCACCGGACAGTTCGAGGTCGAGGGTGGCGAGGGCGGGCAGCGGCTCGCGCCCCAGGGCCCAGGCGAGATCGGCCGCGCGCGTGTCGGTGTAGGAGGTGTTCAGGGTGGTGAGCATGGGTCGGCTCCGCGGAGACGCAAGGAGAAGATGAAGAGAGGTTGGTACGGCGCACCCCGGTCGACATCAGGAGAGTCGGCACCGGGAGTACGGCCCCGGTCAGCCCGGTCGGCCTGGTCAGTGCGGTCGGCCCGGTCTGGGAAGGTCGTCGTCGTCCGCTCGGGACGTCCGAAGGGTCCGAGGGGCTGCGTTGGTGGTTTAGAGGGAATCATGAACTGTGGTGGCGCCACAGCGTTTTTACCCAACTTCGTGGGCTTTCCATCCCTCGGGGGGCTCCACAGCTCAACTGTTCAACCAGGGCGTACGCCGGGCAGCCGGCCACACTCCCCGCGCGCCCGCCCCCGAGTCCTGCTCCCGGGATCTACGCCGGGACGTACTCCGGGACGTGGTGCGACCGCGGAGCCCGTGGTCGTCGGGCCCCGCGGTCCGGATGCGGCTCCCCCCGGGAGCTCAACTGCCCCGTGTCAGTTGCCTCCACCGCATCCGCCGCCCCCGCCGCCGCAGGACGATCCGCCGCCCCCGCAGGAGGATCCGCCGCCGCAGGAGTGACCGCCGTGACCGCCGCCTCCGTGGTGGCCGCCGGAGCCGCTGTCTCCCCCGCCGGCCCACCAGCTACCGCCGGCCGCCGCACTGCCACCGCTGTCGGTGCTGCTGCCGCCCCGCGAGCGCGAGCGGCCGCCGCGATACGACGTGGCCCGGCTGCCGCTCTTGCGGACGTTGACCACCAGGGCCGCCACGAGCACGATGGCGACCACCGTCAGGATGAAGCCGAAGAACATGGCGTCACCCTCCTTCCCTGTCCCCCGAAGCGGCCCCCCGTGGGCGCTTCGCGTGGTGCCTGAGCGCCCACGTGAACGGGGGATGCCCGCCCGTCTCACCGGCCAAAGCAGAGTTGAGGAAGTCCAGAGCTTCGGCGCAGGATGGCGGGCATGACCTCCACCGAGCGCCCCTTCCTCAACCGCCGCCTCGCCGAGTTCGGGACGACGATCTTCGCCGAGATGTCCGCCCTGGCGGCCTCGACCGGCGCGATCAACCTGGGCCAGGGCTTCCCCGACACCGACGGCCCCGAGGAGGTCCGGGAGGCAGCCGTGCGGGCGCTGCGCGACGGGCGCGGCAACCAGTACCCGCCGGGCCCGGGCGTCCCCGAGCTGCGCACCGCGATCGCCGCCCACCAGCTCCGCCGCTACGGCCTCTCCTACGACCCCGACACCGAGGTCCTGGTCACCGCCGGCGCCACGGAGGCCATCGCCGCCACCCTGCTGGCCCTCCTGGAGCCCGGCGACGAGGTCGTGGCCCTGGAGCCGTACTACGACTCCTACGCCGCCTGCATCGCCATGGCGGGCGCCGCGCGGGTACCGGTCACCCTGCGCCCGGACCTGGAGAACGCCCGCTTCCGCCTCGACCTCGACGAACTGCGCGACGCGGTCACGGACCGCACCCGCCTCCTGCTGATCAACACCCCGCACAACCCGACCGGCACCGTCCTCACCCGCGAGGAGCTGACGGCGATCGCCGAGCTGGCGGTGGAGCGGGACCTGCTGGTGGTGACGGACGAGGTGTACGAGCACCTGGTCTTCGACGGCGCCGAGCACGTGCCGCTGGCCACCCTGCCGGGGATGCGCGAGCGCACGGTCACCATCGGGTCGGCCGGCAAGACGTTCTCGTTCACCGGCTGGAAGGTCGGCTGGGTTACCGGAACTGCGGAACTGGTGACCGCTGTCCGTTCCGCCAAGCAATTCCTGACGTACGTCGCCTCCGGGCCCTTCCAGTACGCCGTCGCGGAGGCCCTGCGCCTGCCCGACGCCTACTTCACGGCCTTCCGCGACGACCTGCGCGCCAAACGGGACCTACTCAGCGCGGGCCTCACCGACGCCGGCTTCACGGTCTTCCGGCCGACCGGCACCTACTTCGTCACCGCCGACATCCGGCCCCTCGGCGAAAGCGACGGCCTCGCGTTCTGCCGCGCCCTGCCTGAGCGGGCGGGTGTCGTCGCTATCCCCAACACCGTCTTCTACGACCACAGAGAGGCTGGCGCACCATACGTCCGGTTCGCGTTCTGCAAACGCGTCGAGGTACTGGCGGACGCGGCGGAACGGCTCCGCAAGGCGTTCACGCACTGACCGCTGCCCAGGAGGCCGGTCGTCCTCGGCACGGCCATCCTCGGACTCCAGTCGGCCCGCCACCAGCACCGCAAGACCCGATCCCAGCCCGCGCCCCGGTTCGCTCTGCCCTTCTGCACGCGCGAAGCGCCGCAGGCTATTCGGTGTCCTTCGGGTGTCGCGGGGAGGCGTACACCACGATCACAGTCGAGGTGTCCGGGCTGACCAGGTAGCGGACCCTTCCGCCGTGGTGATCTCGTACTCCCACTGCTCCAGCTCGGAGCCCTTCCATTCCCTGGTGGCGTGCCTGCCGCGGAGCTGATGCTGGCGGTTCCAGTTGGCCCGCGACAGCGGGTCCGTACGAAGGGCCTCCAGGCAGCGATGCGCGTTCGGCAGCGCCACCCGGCACAGCTCCTCCCAACCGGTCGCGGCCTCCGTCGTCCCGTGGATGACGTTCCATCCGCTCAGCGGAGGCACGCTGACCTGATCGCCTTTCTTCGGGCTCACTCGTGCACCTCGACCGGGCCGAGGTCGACGTCACCAAGCGGACGGAGTGCTTCCCTGAGCTGGTCAGGGTCGGCGTTGATGCGGGCGGTTGCCCGCCACGAGACGATCGCTCGGTGCACAGCCTCCTTGGCACCCAGCTCAGCGGCGTCGGACAGCGCATCGAGGAGTTCGACGGTGAATTCCCGGACTTCCTCGTCATTCAGGTGGCGCACCCACGGGAACACCTCGGGCAACGCGAGCAGAAGCGACCTGATGCCGTCGTCCTGCTTCATCAGAGCAAGGAACAGCCGGGACGCTGTGGTCAGGCTTTCCTCGGCGCGCTCTGCCTGTATGGCCGTAGTCAGCACCATGTCGGGCGCGTCTCGGTGCGTGACCCGCAGGCATCCCAGGGCGGCGGCCCTCGCGGCGACTGCCTTCGGGTTGCGAGACAGATCAGTGAACGATACGGACTCCGATTCGGCTACCGAGTGCACGATGCTCATACTCAGACCGTACTCTGACTACACTCTGATTTCTACTGCCAGGCGGCAACCAGCCAGGAAGAATGAGTGCGTGAACGCGGAGTGGCCTGGGTCACGGCGACGCCCGGCCTGGTCACGGCGGTGCGCGCGGCGAAGCAGTTCCTGACGTACGTGGCGTCCGGCCCGTTCCAGTACGCGGTCGCCGAGGCGCTGGCGCTGCCGGACAGCTACTTCGACACCTTCCGCGCGGACATGCTGGCCAAGCGCGGCCTGCTGGCGACGGGGCTCGCGGACGCCGGTTTCGCGGTCTTCCGCCCGGCCGGCACCTACTTCATCACCACCGACATCCGCCCCCTGAGCACCGAGGCCTCCAAAAACGGCGACGGCTTCGCCTTCTGCCGCGCCCTACCCGAACGCACAGGCGTCGTCGCCATCCCCAACGCGGTCTTCTACGACCACCGTGAGGCGGGCGCGCCGTTCGTACGGTTCGCTTTCTGCAAGCGGATGGTGGTGATTGAAGAAGCAATCGAAAGGTTGTCCAAGCTGCAGAGATGAGCCCCGCCCGGTACCGGAAAGCCGGATCGTCGGACGCGGCCGGGGCGCTACGGGCGGGTGTCCAGCTCCCCCAAGATCGGCCCGGGGGACACCTCCGCCGCGTGGTCAGGACAGGCGTACAGGGTCGTTTCGGGCCCGCTCGTGCTGGGGATGTCCCGCACGGGCACGGGGGCCTTCGTGTTTTCGTGGCAGACCACGCACATGGCGACGTGCCCGAAGGTGGGGCGGAGGGTCAGCCCGTCGCGCGTCATGCCGAGACTCGCAGGCCCGTCACCGAGTACCCGGGAAACGGGGCCCCCGGGTTGTCGTAGTCCACGCCGATCAAGGCGAAGGCAGCCGCGTACCGCCGTTCGCGCTGGACCGGGGAGAGCTGAAGCGTGGCTTCGTCGTCTTCTGGGCGGAAGATCGCACGTCGGCGTGGCCCGTGAGACCGCTCGGAACGCGGTGAAGTTCCTCCGCGACGAAGGCTGGGTGTTCACCGTGCCCCAGGGGACCTACGTGGCCGATCGTCGCGCGGACGGCTCCGCTCAGGCCGTTCGGCGGTACGCCGCCCAGGTCTTCGACGCGGTGACCAGTCGGGCGGTCCACGGGTCAGGTTCGGCCCCGCCGATCTCCTCCCACACGTTGGCGTTGGCCACGGCGAAGGCGGTGATGCCTTCCTTCGGAGCGTCCAGCCACGCCGGAACCTTGCTCGCCCAGCTCTCCGCAGACTCAGGAGAGTGGCCTCCGGCTGCCATAAGCCAGATCACCCAGTAGCCGGCGTCCAGCCATGCGGCGCCCCGTGTGGCCCACGCCCAGTCCACGAGCTGGGCTGTCTCGCCCACAAGGACGTTGGCGTTGTTCAGGTCCGTGTGAAGGAGAGCGTCCCCGGCGAAGAAGGCGAGATCGTCCGGCTGTGCCGCGTACCGCTCAAGGCGTTGCTCAGCGTGCCGAAGCTCGACGCCCGGACAGGGCACTTCGCCCAGGCGGACGAGAAGTCTGGCCACCTTCGGCACGTCCGGTGAGCCCGGCGCGTAGTCCGCGTGGTGCCCGTCAAGAGCTTCGAAGCCCAGGAGGTCCCACTCCTCCCATTCGATTCGCCACCGCAGGACCGGAGCGATTCCGCGGAGGTAGGGGTTGACCTCCGCTTCCCGGCGCTGGGTCCAGACCCGCGGGTGATCAGCGCGAAGTCCCTTCACGTAGACACTGCCCGTCTCCGTGAAGAGCCTGGCAGCAATCTCGCTGTTGAACCCCTCCTTGGCCGGCTCGACCTTCAGGAGAGGACCGGTGCGCGCTTCGACTTCCGCGAGCACGGCAGACGGAAGGTCTTCGAAGGCGATACGGGTTGTAGCCACAGCTCCACACTTCCACAGCGTGAGCCGCGCGGGCCCCACGACTGACGAACGCCGTGAAGCCCGCGCGGGTAGCGGTGCCTGGTGGGGCTAGTTGTAGGGGTTGTCCTCCCCGCAGCCCTGAACGGACCCGGTGGTCAGCTCGTCCACGTCCGCGATGACGAACCCGGCCGGCTCCGTCGTCGGGGCCGACGCGGTGACCGTGAGGGGCTGCCAGTCCATGACGCGGACGCGGGGGGTGATCTCGATGGCTACGGCAGTCATGCCGTTACCTCCTTCATTCCGTGTTGGCAGTAACTCGAGAGTGGTGCCTCCGCCTGCTGAAAGACCTTCGCCATCGGTCGGCAGACCCGACAGGTCTTCGACAATCGGCATCCGGAACAGCCACCAGTGCGAAGCATTTGGGCGTCTGCGATTCCAGGCAGACGCAACAGGCCGTCGAGACCTTCGACCATGAGGTTGATGGGGTTATCCCGTCCGACCTTGCACATGGTTGCGAGACCGTGCGGGTCCACGTGGAAGAACGTGTGACCGGCCGGGCATCCAGCGAACGCGGCGGACCGGTCAACCCGTCCCTCCGCCTGTTCGGCGAGCGGGCCACCGCCTCCGTCGTAGGTCGGCGAAATGCTGCCGTATTCGGTGACGACTGACGAATATTCGTGGGCCAGATTTCGCATGGCACCCACTTCGCAGGCATTGTCCTTCGTAATGAGGATGGTCATTTCAAGGGGAACATCAGCCCCCTTGATTCCGTCAAGCCCCTTCATGAACGCCTTGAATGCTCCCCTGGTTCGCGTCAATGCGTCAAAGCTTTCAGCCGTAGCGCCGTACACGGAGACGGTGACTTTGTTGGGCGGAAGTTCCCTGAAGAGGTCCACGAGGGTGTGAAGGCGAGTCCCGTTCGTGAGGATGTCCAACATCATCCCCATCTCGTAGGCCATGCGGTATGTGGCCGGGAAATGCGGGTCAACGGTCGGCTCCCCACCCGTAATCTGGAGCCAAACCACGCCGGCCTCTCGGAGCATTTCCAGCAGGTGGCCCTTCTGGTCGGCGTCCAGCCCGGATAAGGGGCGCTGCGGCAGGTAGCACATCTTGCAGTTCAAGTTGCAGAACTTGTTGATCTCCCATGTGGCCCGGCTGTAGTTCAGTTGGGTCTTCGGGCGGACGATCACCGCCTCACGGCTGAGCTGACCGGACACGTCAAGGATCCACGCCTGTCGGCAGGCGTCCACGAACCAGGCAGGGACAGGGCGGTTGTCCGCGACGGCTTCCGCGAGTTCACCGTAGTAGGAACTGGAAAGGTGGACCGCACGCCCACTACCCGGGCGATAGATCGCAAACTTTCCATCCTGCGGAGTCGCAATTACCTGGTGCATGGTTTCCCCCTTGGTGAAGGCGATGGGGCCCGCCCCTGCCGGAATGTCGAACAGAAGGGGGGAGCCTCTGATTCGACTACATCGACCGGGCGGAATCTACGGGACTGCGCGCACAGTCCGCTTCCGCGCGTCGTGAAGAATGAACTGTGCGACGAAGTCATATCCGCATGGCGTGCTCGTGCGATCCCCAGTTGGGCAACTCGAATCGAGCGGTCACGCTCTCGCCCCTTCCCGCTTCGCGACTTCGGCCCAGACCGTCTTGCCCATCACCCGGTCAGCGACACCCCAGGCGGTTGCTGTGGCTTCGATAAGGCACATGCCGTAACCGCCTTCCGCGACGTGGGCCGGCTGGACGCTCGGACGCTTGTCCGCTCGCGCGTCGGACACTTCTACCCGCAGGACCGTTTCCAGCTCCATGACTCGGAGTTCGAAGTCACGCCCCGGCACCCGTCCGTGGTTCACCGCGTTGGACGCAAGTTCGGCAACGATCAAGGCGACGCGTTCGGACTCGTATCCGCCGAGAGGGAAGCCCCGTTCGGCCAACTCGATCAGAGCCAGATGCCGAGCCAAGCGGGCGCCTCTCTTCGTTGCGCTGAACCGCTGGGCCCAAGTGGTTGCCGTGGCACTCATGTGACCAGCCACCCGGTGAGGTCCGCGTCGACTCCCGACCGGAGACCGGGCACGGGCTCGTCCCTCTCCGGCAACAACCGCCAGTAGCCCCGTGCACTGATCAACTTCTTCAGATCATCGGATTCGCCCGGTGATCCTTCGGCGTGCGGTACCTCTCGCGTAGACACGGTGGCCCAGCTCCGTTCACGTCGTGATCTCGCTTGCCACTACGCAACCGCGTCACAGGCTGTGGCGGTACCGTTGCAGCGGGACCACGGTTATAAAGCGTTTAAAGCGCCCCTGGGCGAAGGGAGTTGACCGCCCGTGACAAAGATCCCGAACGATGCCCTTCAGCGCCTGTACGCCGAGACGAACTGGACGCTGAGCCAGTTCACACGCGCCATCAACCTTGTGGCCGGCGAGAACGGCACACCGCTCAAGAGCAACCCGTCCACCGTTCACCACTGGTTAGGCGGGACGCTCCCCCAGAAGGAAGCCGTCCGCCGGTTCATCATCGAAGCGATCTGTCGTCGGCTGCAAAGACCTGTGACGCACGCCGAAGCCGGCTTCCCTCCGCCCGCGGATCGCTCCCCAGCCACCACGGATACCGCGGAAGGGATGATCGAGCTGGGGAGACAAGACATGGACCCATCGCGCAGGGCGGTCCTTGGCGCGGGGCTCTTCTCCGTGGCGCTGACCATTCCTGGTTGGCAAGACGTGATCGGCCGGGCCGAAGCGATGCACGCCGGACGGATGTCCCGTATAGGGATGAACGAAGTCGAAATGGTCATTGCTATGACCGAACGAATTTCGGACCTTGATGATCAGTTCGGGGGGCGCCACGCCCGTCCCATGGCCGCAAGTTTCATGGTCAACACCGTGGCTCCGTATCTCCGCGCCGATGCGGCGGACGAAGTTCGGAAGGCGATGCTTTCAGCCGCTTCGGACCTCGCCTATCTGACCGGCTACATGGCCGTGGACGAAGGTGTTCACGGTCTCGCTCAGCGGTACTACGTGATGGCCCTTGAGCTTGCCGACGCTGCGGATGATCACCTGACGTACTGCACCACGCTGCGGGGCATGAGCGTTCAGGCGGTAGATCTTCGACACGGCCCGAAGGCCATGGAACTGGCAGACGCTGCCGCTGCCGCTGCCGCTTCCCCGAAGGCCGGGCCCAGGATGTTCGCCTTCCTTGCGGGCCAGCAAGCCCACGCTGCCGCCCAGACGGGCGACCGGGCAACCGCCCTCCGGAAGATCCGGGAGGCGGAATCCTCGATGGAACGGGCGGAGTCCCGAAGCCGGGCTTTCGGCTCGTACGACCCGTCATCACTGAACTACCACGTCAGTCAGGTGCGGTACGAGCTGGGCGACGTGGCCGGGTCCATCGAAGCGATGCGGCAGTCTGATCAACTGCGCTGTGGCGTCTACCGGCGTGCGCGCGTTCGCCACCGGGCAACTCTCGCGGAACGGCAGCTTGAGCTTGGCCACCTTGAGGCAGCGTGCGCCACATGGCACACGGCCCTTGACGACTTCCTCATGGTCCAGTCAGGCCGGGCCGACGATCGGATCAAGGCCATGTTCGGGCTCATTCGCCCCCACATCAAGAACCCGACGGCCCGCGACTTGTACGAGCGGGCCCGGACGGTAGCCCCGCCTTCGCTGGTCGCCTGAACGCAGAGAGCCCCGCCACCCGGGAAGGGGTGACGGGGCTCTTGGCCTGTCTCAAGGCAGGATTCCGCGGGCCAGGAGCTGTACTCCTCCGCTGGTACAGCAGCCGTTACGCGACCGCCCGATCTTCGCCTTCAGCCCCCATGGCCAGCGCCTCGACCGGCCCGGTGCGCCCAATGCACCGCCAGGGCCGTCTTGCCCACACCCCCGGCACCCGTGATCGCCGCGAGCACCATCGCCGGTGCCGGTGCCTGCGCCCCCGTCGGGGTCTCCGGGGTGCCGGCCTCTTGGGCCAGGTCGAGCAGCAGGGAGTCCAGTTGCCGTAACTGCCCGGCCCGGCCGGTGAAGGGTGCGCGCGGCCTCGGGCAGGTCCAGTGCGGCCGCCGGGCGGCGGATCGAGTCGGCGTGCGGCCGGCGGATCTGCCCCCGCTCCAGGGAGCGCAGGGTCCGGACGCTGATCCCCGCCCGCTCGGTGAGCGCCCGCTGACTGAGGCCCGCCTGGAACCGGAGCCCGCGCAGCAGTTCCCCCAGCGTTGCGGCCGTTGCGGCCGGCATGGCCCCCGAACGGCTACTCGTCGTCGCCCGCCCCTCCCTGTGCGTGTCCTCGCGGCCGGACCCAAGATGGTGTCATGGGCCGATCAACCGGACGGACGCGGACGGAGATCTTCGGTCCCCGTCCCCCGGCGGGCGAAACGCCGCGGCCCCGTCCACAGGCTGTGGACGGGGCCGCGTGGGCGTTGTGGGAGTGCGGGCCTACTTGTCGCCCTCGGGCTTCTCGTCGGCCTTGTCTTCCGCCTTGGCTTCCGGCTGCTCCTCGGCCGCAGCCTCGGCCGTGGCCTCGGGCTGCTCGTCGGGCTTTTCGGGTGTCGGTTCGAGGCCGAGCTGTTCCACGAGCCACTTGTCGAACTCGATCGCCGCGCGTACCCAGCTCACCGTCGAGGAGACGAACAGCTCGATGTTCACGCCGGCGCCGATCAGCAGTTGCGCCTCGCCGATGAGGCGGACCGTGCCGTCGTCGTGGGTGTGGGTGTAGACCTTCGGCCACAGGGTGCGCCGGTTCCAGTCGTCGATCGACTCGAGGAGCTGCGCCTTGTCGTCGATGCCGTGGGGCCGGTCGTAGAACGTCCGCACCGAGTAGACCATCTGGTCACCCTCGCCGCGGAACATGAAGTACGTACGGAACTCCTCCCACGGCGCCGCGAGGTCGCCCTCGTCGTCGACGACGTACTTCAGCTCCATCTGGTCGAGGAGCTGCTTCACGAGGTCCTGATCCGGGACGACGGGGCCCGCCGGTCCACCCTGGGGCTGCGGCTCGGGCTGGCCCCCGAAGTTCGGAATCGAGGACGGGTCGATGCTCACCGTGATTTTCCCTTCGTACGGATTCCGCCATCCTCCCCCATGCGGGGAGGGGGGTGGCAAGCCCGGCCGCCCAGGGTTCACCTCCGGTTGGCGGAATTCCGCTCAGGGCATGCTCAGCGGGCCTCTTCGGCCGCCGGGCCGACGATCAGACCGTCCCCGAAGGCGTCCACCCGGACCGTGTCGCCGTCCTTGACCTCGCCGGCGAGGATCTCCTTGGCGAGGCGGTCGCCGATGGACGTCTGGACCAGGCGGCGCAGCGGGCGGGCGCCGTACGCCGGGTCGTTGCCCTCCTCGGCGAGCCAGGTCAGGGCCGCGTCGGTGACCTCCAGGGTGAGGCGGCGCTCGGCGAGGCGTCTGGCGAGCCGGTCGATCTGGAGGCGGGCGATCCGGCCCAGCTCCTCCTGGTTCAGGGCCGAGAAGACGACCAGGTCGTCGAGGCGGTTGAGGAACTCCGGCTTGAAGGACGCCCGGACCACCTCCAGGACCCGCTGCTTCTTCTCCGCCGCCGTCGGCACCGGGTCCACCAGGTACTGGCTGCCCAGGTTGGACGTCAGCACCAGGATCGTGTTGCGGAAGTCGACGGTGCGGCCCTGGCCGTCGGTGAGCCGGCCGTCGTCCAGCACCTGGAGCAGGACGTCGAAGACCTCCGGGTGCGCCTTCTCCACCTCGTCCAGCAGGACCACGCTGTACGGGCGCCTGCGCACCGCCTCGGTGAGCTGGCCGCCCTCCTCGTACCCCACGTAGCCGGGCGGCGCGCCGACGAGGCGGGCGACGCTGTGCTTCTCGCCGTACTCCGACATGTCGATGCGGATCATGGCCCGCTCGTCGTCGAAGAGGAAGTCGGCGAGGGCCTTCGCCAGCTCGGTCTTGCCCACGCCCGTCGGGCCCAGGAAGAGGAAGGAGCCGGTGGGGCGGTCGGGGTCGGCGATGCCCGCGCGGGAGCGGCGTACCGCGTCCGAGACGGCCTGGACGGCCTCCGACTGGCCGATCAGACGGCGGCCGAGCTCCTCCTCCATGCGCAGCAGCTTGCGGGTCTCCCCCTCCAGGAGGCGGCCGGCCGGGATGCCGGTCCAGGAGGCGACGACGTCGGCGATGTCGTCCGAGCCGACCTCCTCCTTGACCATGGTGTCCTTGGCGGCCTCCTCCTCGGCCTCGGAGGCTTCCTCCAGGTCGCGTTCCAGGGTCGGGATCTCGCCGTACAGCAGCTTGCTGGCGGTGTCGAAGTCACCGTCGCGCTGGGCGCGCTCGGCCTGGCCGCGCAGGTCGTCGAGCTTCTCCTTCAGCTCGCCGACCCGGTTGAGGGACTGCTTCTCCTTCTCCCACCGGGCGTTGAGGCCACGCAGCTCCTCCTCCTTGTCGGCGAGGTCGCGGCGCAGCTTCTCCAGGCGCTCGCGGGAGGCGGCGTCGGTCTCCTTGCTGAGCGCCAGCTCCTCCATCTTGAGCCGGTCCACGGACCGCTGGAGCTCGTCGATCTCGACCGGCGAGGAGTCGATCTCCATACGGAGGCGGGAGGCGGCCTCGTCGACCAGGTCGATGGCCTTGTCGGGGAGGAAGCGGGAGGTGATGTACCGGTCGGAGAGGGTCGCGGCGGCGACCAGGGCGGCGTCCGCGATCTGCACCTTGTGGTGGGCCTCGTAGCGGCCCTTGAGTCCGCGCAGGATCGCGATCGTGTCCTCGACGGACGGCTCGGCGACCAGCACCTGCTGGAAGCGGCGCTCCAGCGCGGGGTCCTTCTCGATCCGCTCCCGGTACTCGTCGAGCGTCGTCGCGCCGACCATGCGCAGCTCACCGCGCGCGAGCATCGGCTTGAGCATGTTGCCGGCGTCCATCGCGGAGTCGCCGCCGGCGCCCGCGCCGACGACCGTGTGCAGTTCGTCGATGAAGGTGATGATCTGGCCGTCGGAGCCCTTGATCTCGGCCAGGACGGTCTTCAGCCGCTCCTCGAACTCGCCCCGGTACTTCGCGCCGGCCACCATCGCGCCGAGGTCGAGCGCCACCAGCCGCTTGTTCTTCAGCGACTCCGGCACGTCCCCCTTGACGATGCGCTGCGCGAGCCCCTCGACGACGGCGGTCTTGCCGACGCCGGGCTCACCGATCAGCACCGGGTTGTTCTTCGTACGGCGCGACAGCACCTGCACGACCCGCCGGATCTCCTGGTCCCGCCCGATGACCGGGTCGAGCTTGCCCTCGCGGGCGGCGGCCGTGAAGTCCGTGCCGAACTTCTCCAGGGCCTTGTACTGGCCCTCGGGGTCGGCGCTGGTCACCCGGCGCCCGCCGCGCGCCTTCTGGAAGGCCTCCTGGAGCTTCTTCGCGGTCGCGCCCTGCTGCGTCAGCACGTCACCGGCCTGGCCGCCCTTGGCGGCGATGCCGAGGAGCAGGTGCTCGGTGGACAGGTACTCGTCACCGAGATCACCGGCCCGGCTCTGCGCGTCGGCGAGGACGGCGAGCAGTTCGCGGCTGGGCTGCGGGGGCGCGACCGTGGACCCGGTCACGCTGGGCAGCGAGCCGAGCACCTTGTCGGCCCCGGCCCGGACGGCCGCCTGGTCGGCGTCGACGGCGGCCAGCAGGTCGGTGATGTTCTCGTTGTCCTGGCCCTGGAGCAGCGCGAGCAGCAGGTGGGCGGGGGTGAGGTCCGCGTGTCCCTGGGACACGGCCCTGCTGCTGGCCGCGTTGATCGCGTCCCGGCTCCGGTTGGTCAGCTCGGCGTCCACGTCTGCTGTCTCCTCCTCGTGTCAGCGCTACCCGCTACCCGTTCCGACTCAGTTCCTGACTCAGTCAGCGTACACAAAGTTGAGTCCATTCCGCTCAAGGTGTGGGGGACGGTCTGGAAGAGCGGTTCGGGACGCAGTAGGTTCCGGGGTCATGGCCGCATATCCCCAGGACCCGGGTTCCCCCGACGCGTCGTATCTCGCCTTCTGGCACGAACGGCACCTGTGCACCCTGACCACATCACGCCCGGACGGCAGCCCGCACGTGGTTCCGGTCGGCGTGACGTACGACCCCGAGGCGCGTCTCGCCCGGGTCATCGCCTCCAAGGACAGCACGAAGGTGGGCAACGTCCTGGCGGCGGGCCAAGCCGGCGCCCGGGTCGCGGTGTGCCAGGTGGACGGGGGGCGGTGGGCCACCCTGGAGGGGCGCGCGCGTGTCAGCGGCGAGCCGGAGCGGGTGGCGGACGCGGTGCGCCGGTACGCGCTGCGGTACGGGCGCACGCCTGCCCCGAACCCCGCGCGCGTGGTGATCGAGATCGAGCTGACCCGGGCGATGGGGCGCGGCTGACCGAATCCACCCCCGTCGATTTCCGGCCAACGCTCAAGCGGGCGCATAACCGGAAATGTCCCCGCAAACTGCAGCGGCGTCACCGTGTTCAGGTCACGGTGACGCCGCTGCGGGGGGAAGCGCCTGAGCGATCTTTTTACGACGGGGGAATCGCGTCAGGCACTGCGGGGGGTGGCTGAGATGGTCTTCAGGGGCGGCACCTCGGGCTCGACGAGCCGGTGGTCCCGCTGGTCCAGGTTCACAAAGATCATTCCGTAACGAATGGCACACCGCACGGGCTGCGGCGCCCCGCGGGGCTTGCGCAGGCACCGGTAGGCCCGTACGTCCTCGTCCTCGTCGCGCGTCACGACGACCGGCTCACCGAAGACCGTCACCATCAACGAGTCACCACTGTGGGGGATGGCGGTGACCAGGTCGATGAAGTGCCAGCCGGAGCGGTAGGCGGTGGCCATTTCGCGGCGGAAGGAGCGGTCGTCGGGTGGTGTGGTCATGACTCGGCGGCCCACGTGCTGTCGCCGGGAGTGGCCCAGGTGCTGTCGCCCGGCTTGACCGCCGCGGTGACGACCCACGTGCTGTCGCGCGGAGCGACCCACGTGCTGTCGCCGGCTCCGGCGACGGTGTCGACACCCGGGCTCCACGTGCTGTCGCGCGCCGTGTCACCCGTCGCCGCCGCAAGGCCGCTCAGCACTCCGAAGGCCAGGGCGGCGGAGAAGGCGGCGGCAAGCGCCGAGCGAAGCATTCTCTTATGCATAGTCGGCTTCGTCCTCATTTGAAGGTCACCTCTCCCCCGTCGACTACGACGATGGCCCATTCGGGCACGTCATGGCCACACAATCGATGCATCATGTTCCTGCACGTTCAGGACCCTGGGGGGTGGAGATTTGACGAAAAATGAGACAAGCCAGACACATCCTCATGCGTCGACTGAGCTGTGCGAGGAAGGTCGCCGTCTCTATGGGAACGCTCTTCGGACGGGCCGCATAGCCCGTGCGGACGTGGAGCCCGCTCCGTGTTTGATGGAGTTCGCCCTGCTTCACGCCGACCCCGACGACGCGAACTGGCTGCGCCCGGTGCCCCCGTCGATCGCCCTGTCCCAGTTGCTCAACCCGATCGAACGCGAGATAACCCAGCGCCGGCGGCTGTCGGTGGAGCTCGCCGACGCTTTCGAGCCGTTCATGACCCTCAGCGCCCAGCCGACGCCGGCCACGCACTCGATCACGGTGCTGGAGGGCATCGACCGGATCAACGCGGCGCTCGATCTGGCCACCTCCCAGTGCCAGACCGAGATGCTCACCGTCCAGCCGAGCCGCCGCCGCCTGGAGCACACCCTCGTCCAGGGGCTGGAGCGGGACCGGCCGCTGATCGAACGCGGCTGCCGGATCCGCACCCTCTACCAGCACACGGCCCGCTACAGCCCCGAGACCCTGGGCTACGTCTCCCAGTTCACCGACGGCAAGGTGGAGTACCGCACCATCGACGAACTCGTCGAGCGGCTGATCGTGTGCGACGAGACGGTGGCCTTCATCCCGACCCGCGACGACGGGCAGGTCGCCCTCGAACTCCGGCACCCCGGGCTCGTCCGCTACCTGATCAAGGTCTTCGAGTTCATGTGGGGCCGCGCCGTACCCCTGGCCACCGGCGCCCCGTACGAGACCGCGCCCGACGGCATCACCGACATCCAGCACTCCATCGCGAAGCTGCTGATCGAGGGGCATGTCGACGAGGCGATCGCGCGCCGCCTCGGCATGAACGTACGCACCTGCCGGGCGCACATCGCCAAACTCGCCACCGCCCTGGGCAGCGGCAGCCGCGCCCAGCTCGGCTTCCTCATCGCCCAGTCGGGAATCCTCCGGCAGGAGCCGCAGTGAGCGCGCCGCCCCACTCCCCCCACGGCGTGGCCGACCTGTGCGCCGCCGGCACCGCCCTCTACGAGCAGGCGCTGCGCGACGGGCGCGTCGGGGCCGGGCAGGCCGACACGGCCGCCCCCTGCCTGCTGTCCCTCGGGCTGCTGCACCCGGTGGTGGACGACCTCGCCCAGCTCGAACCCGTACCCCCGGCGCTCGTGCTGCACCGGCTGCTGCGCGCCTCGGGCGCCCGTATCGCCGAGGAGCGGCACCGCGAGGAGCGGCTCGCGGCGCTGTTCGAGCCCCTCATGCGCGTCACCGGCGGTCCCGCCGCGGCGACCGAGCCCGGCTCGCTGCTGATCCTGAGCGGCACCGAGCGGATCAACGGGGCCATCACCGAGGCGATGGCCGAGGCGACCAGCGAGGTGCTCTGCGTCCAGCCCAACAGCCACTACAGCGGGCCGCGCGGCGAGGCGGCCCAGCCCGTCGCCATGGCCCGCGACCAGGCGCTGCTGGACCGGGGCTGCCGGATCCGCACCCTCTACCAGCACACCCAGCGCCATATGCCGCTCGTCCTGGCCCGCTACGAGCAGCTCCGGGGCGACGCGGAGGCCCGCACCCTGGACGAGGTCACCGACCGGCTGATCGCCATCGACGGCGCGGTCGCCTTCATCCCCGCCGGTGAGGACGGCCGGCTGGCCCTGGAGGTCCGCCACCCCGCGCTCCTCACGTACTTCACGACCACCTTCGACCGCCTCTGGCGACTGGCCACCCCGATGTACCCGAGGGCCGTGCGACGCCCGTCCCTGGACGGCGTCACCCCGCGCCAGCGCGCCATCGCCGCGCTCCTCGTCGAGGGCCACACCGACGCCGTCATCGCCGACCGCCTCGGCATGAACGTCCGCACCGCCCGCGTCCACATCGCCAAGCTCGCCGCCACCCTCGGCAGCGACAGCCGCGCCCAACTCGGCTACCTCATCGGGAAGTCGGGGATCCTTGACCGGGAACAGAGTCAGGGGCAGGGGTCGGGGCCGGCGGGCTGACCGTCCCCGACGGCCGGTCCAGGCCGACCTGCGCGATCCGCACCCCCAGTTGGGTGCGGCTGGCCGCGCCCAGGGTCTCCGAGAGACGGGCGATGTGGGCGCGGCAGGTGCGCACGCTGATGCCCAGCCGCTCGGCGATCACCGCGTCCTGGTGGCCCTCAGCCAGCAGCGCGGCGATGGACTGCTCGCGGTGCGAGATGCCCTCGATACGGGTGTCGGGCAGCGGGGCGGTGAGCGGGATCGCCAGCCGCCACAGCCGCTCGAAGGCCGTGACCAGGTAGGAGATCAGGGCCGGGTGGCGCAGCTCCAGGGCCATCGTGCGGTCGGTGTTGGCCGGGATGAAGGCGACCGTGCGGTCGAAGAGGATCAGCCGGTCGATGACCTCGTCCAGGGTGCGGGCCTCCACCGCGTCGCCCATCAGCTCCAGATAGGTCAGCAGGCCCTGGCCGTGCCGGGCGACGTGGGTGTAGAGGTCGCGCATCCGCACGCCCCGCCCGCGCAGCTCCAGCGCCCGGTGCAGGCCCTCCGACAGCTCGTGCTCGCGCCGGATGCCGCCGGGCTGCACGGTGAGCACCTCGGCCGTGCACGCCTCGGTCGCCGCGTCCAGCGCCGCCTGGATCCGGGCGGCGCCGTCCAGGACGCGGATCGCCGCGCCCTCCCCGGTCACCGCGCCGCCCGCCGGACCGCCCAGGCCCGCGTACCACTCGAAGGCGGCGACCGCCGAGCCCATCCGGTGCCGGCTCGCGCTCACCTCGTCGTACAGTCCGCGCAGCAGCCGGGTCATGACCTCCTGCGGAGAGGTCGGCACCAGCCAGTCCATGTCGTCGGGGTCGGGGTGCAGGAGCGCCAGGTCAAGGAGGCAGGGGACCGGCCCGGCGTCGGTGCGCGGCACCCGGCCGCGCCGTACGGCCCGGGAGTACACGCGGTCACCGGCCTCGCACAGTCGGTCGGCACCGTGGGGATGCTCCTCCGTCGCGTGCCCGGCCATCGCCCCGCCCCACCCCCGCCCACACCTGTTCCGGAGCGCAACTATGCGCGGCCCGGACCGGGTCCGCAACACGGCTCTCCCGTCCGGGGCCGGGGAAAACCACCCCTCTGCGCAGGTTTCTCCCGGCCTCCTCCCCCCGCACTGCAACAAGCTGACGGTGGTGCAACGCCTTTGCCACAGTGCATCGTTGACTTCCGCGAACCCCCGGGTGCTCCCCACCCGAGGGCGGCGGAACCGACCCGGCCGGGCCACGGGGGAGTCCGGCCGGGCCCCGGAACCCCATGGTCACACCCCCGTACACGCGTGCGCTTCCGGAAATCCCCGAGTGATCGTCGCGTTACGTGCCGCACTTAACGTCGCCCCATGGCGGACATATTTGACGCGTACGCGTTGGCCGACGCGTGGGACGAGATGTTCGAGCGGCCGGGTGAGGTCAGGACCGCCTATGAGCCGGTGCTGGCGGCGCTGCAGCCGATCGAACCAGGTGAACTGCGTTTCAGGGCCGACCAGATGGCCCGCGCCTTCACCGACCGTGGCGTGACCTACGCCTTCGCGGGCGAGGAGCGGCCCTGGCCGCTGGACCTCGTGCCCAGGATCCTCGACGCCCTCGAATGGGATTTCATACAACGGGGGGTGAGTCAGCGGGTCAGGGCCCTGGAGGCCTATCTCGCGGACGCCTACGGGCCCTGCCGCGCCTTCGAGGACGGTGTCGTGCCCTGGCGGCTGCTGCTGGGCTCCGCGCACTTCCACCGCGCGGCCCACGGGGTCGAGCCGCCCGGCGGGGTGCGCATCCACGTCGCCGGCATCGACCTCGTCCGGGACGAGGCCGGGGACTTCCGGGTCCTCGAGGACAACGTCCGGGTGCCCAGCGGGGTGTCGTACGTCATCGAGAACCGGCGGGCCATGACCCGGGTGTTCCCGTCGCTGTTCGACGGGCAGCACGTGGTGCCGGTGGACGGCTATCCGGCGCGGCTGCTGGCCGCGCTGCGCGCCGCCGCGCCCGCCGGGACCTCGGACCCGCGGGTCGTCG
This sequence comes from Streptomyces sp. yr375, assembly GCF_900110755.1. Lineage (GTDB taxonomy): Bacteria > Actinomycetota > Actinomycetes > Streptomycetales > Streptomycetaceae > Streptomyces. Next base: position 59,116 of record NZ_FOFF01000007.1, on the reverse strand, counting down.
TCCTGACCCCCGGGCCCAGCAACGCCGCCTACTTCGAACACGCGCTGCTGGCACGGCTGATGGGCGTGCAGTTGGTCGAGGGGCACGACCTGGTGTGCCGTAACAACCGGGTGTGGATGCGCACCACGAAGGGCGAGGTCCCGGTCCACGTCGTCTACCGGCGGCTGGACGACGACTTCCTCGATCCGCTGCACTTCCGCCCCGACTCGGTGATCGGCTGCCCCGGCATCATGACGGCGGCCGTCGCCGGCCGGGTCACCCTCGCCAACGCCGTCGGCAACGGCATCGCCGACGACAAGCTCCTCTACACGTACGTCCCGGACCTGATCCGGTACTACCTGGGCGAGGAACCGATTCTCCCCAACGTGGAGTCGTACCGCCCGGACGAGCCCGGGCAGTTGGAGGCGGTCCTCGACCAGATCGACCGGCTGGTCGTCAAGCCGGTCGACGGCGCGGGCGGACAGGGCATCGTCATCGGCCCCAAGGCCGACGCCAAGACGCTGGAGAAGACGCGCAGGGCCGTCGCCGCCGACCCGCGCGGCTTCATCGCGCAGCGGCCGGTCGCCCTGTCCACCTCCCCCACCCTCGCGGGCGAACGGATGGCGCCGCGCCACATCGACCTGCGGCCGTTCGCCGTCAACGACGGCAACGAGGTCTGGGTGCTGCCCGGCGGGCTGACCCGCGTCGCGCTCCAGGAGGGCAACCTGATCGTCAACTCCAGCCAGGGCGGCGGCTCCAAGGACACCTGGGTGCTCGCCGAGGGCCCGACGGAGACTCCGGCCGCCCTGCCGTCCGACGGCGCGCCGCCGCCCGTCGCACCCCGCCAGCTCGGCCCCGACGCGGCATCCGCCGGCGTAGCGCAGGAAGGAGCGCAGCAGCAGTGAACGACGTGATCCTCTCCCGCATAGCGGAGTCGCTGACCTGGACCGGCCGGTACGTCGAACGGGCCGACGCCACTGCGCGCATCCTCGACGCCTATCTGCACCGCATGCTGGAGGACCCCTGGCGCGACGAGGACGCGGCCTGCCGGTCGCTGTACGCGATCCTCGGCGTCGACGCGGGCGCCGCCCCCGTCGACATGCAGCAGGTCCTCGACCAGCTCGCCTTCGACTCCCGCTCCACCTGCTCCATCGAGGGCGCGCTGGGCGCGGCCCGGCTCAATGCCAGGAGCGCCCGGGAAGCCGTCTCCTCGGCGATGTGGGAGTGCCTGAACGCCACCTGGCACGCCCTCGCCGACCAGCGCCGCGCGGCCCGCCGTACGGGCCCCTACGGCTATCTGGAGCTGGTCCGCAGCCGCGCCGCCCTCTTCTTCGGGCTGGCGGACTCCACGATGAGCCGCGACGACAGTTGGCGGTTCGTCGTCCTGGGCCGCAGCCTGGAGCGCGTGGACATGACCGTACGGTTGCTGTCGGTACGGGTGCTGGACGCCGCGCACGCGCCCGACTGGCCGACGCTGCTCAGCGCGTCCGGCGCCGACGAGGCGTACGCGCGCGTGTACGGCGGTTTCGGCGACACCCCGCGGGTGGCCGAATTCCTGCTCCTGAACCGGGACTTCCCGCGCTCGGCGCTGCACGCGCTGACGACGGCCGAGGAGTGCCTGTCGGCGCTCGGCCGCCCCCGCCACGACCCGGCGCGCCGCCCGATCGGCCGGCTGCGCACCCGTCTCGAATACCTCGACACCCACGCCCTGGAAGAACAACTACCGCTGCTGCTACGGGACTTGCAGACCGCCTGCATGGCCTCGGCGGAGGCGGTCGCCGAGCGGTTCTTCCCGTACCAGGGGCCCGTCGTGTGGGCCCAGGAAGGAGCGTGAGCATGAGCGCCAACGGCACGCGCAGGCTCCGTATCCGCCACACCACCCATGTCTCGTACGCGCAGGCGGCGGTCTCCTCGCACAACGAGGTCCGGATGACCCCCCTCACCCTGCCCGGGCAGACCACCCTGGACGCCCGGGTGACCATCCGCCCGGCGGCCACGACCTGGTCGTACTGGGACTACTGGGGCACCCAGGTCACCGCGTTCGAGCTGATGGACCCGCACGCCGACCTCACCATCACGGCGTCCAGCCTGGTGGAGACGTCTCCACCCGCGGGTCTACCCGCCTCCCCCGCCTGGGCGGAGATCACCGAACGCACCGCCGCCTCCCGGCTGCTGGAGTTCGCGGGCCCCACGGTCCGTACGACGGTCCCGCCGAAGCTGGTGAAGAAGGCGCGCAAGGCCGCCGCCGGCCTGGACCCGCACGAGACGGTCGTGGCCGTGTCCTCGCTGGTCGCCGACCGGGTGTCCTACCTGCCCGGCGTCACCGGCGTGAACACGTCGGCCGCCGAGGCCTGGGAGCAGGGCGCGGGCGTCTGCCAGGACATCGCCCACGTCACGATCGCCCTGCTGCGGGGCCTCGGGCTGCCGACCCGCTACGTCTCGGGGTATCTCCACCCGGAGCGGGAGGCGGAACTCCACCGCCCGGTGGCCGGCCAGAGCCACGCGTGGGTGGAGTACTGGGCGGGCGACTGGCACGGCTACGACCCCACCAACCGCACCCGCGCCGACGAGTCCCACGTCGTCGTCGGCCGGGGCCGCGACTACGACGACGTCACCCCGCACAAGGGCGTCTACCGGGGCGTCGCGGGCGGCCCGCCGGAGGTGACGGTGGAGTTCACGCGGGTGGCGTGAAGGCGAGGGCGGACAGGGGGGTGGGGGCGAGGGGGAACCCCCCGCCCCCACCCCCCTCCGGGGCCTTGGAGCCTCAGAGCAGGCCGGCGGCCTGGCAGTCGGCCTTGTACTTGGTGGTGCAGATGTCGGCGATCTTGTAGATGCCGTCGGCGACGACGGTCTGCTTGATGTTGAGCTTCGTCAGCGCGACCACGGTCACCAGCTTGGCCGGGATGTCCTTGTTGGTGGGGCTGTCGACCTTGTCGCGGGTGAGCGCCTCGAACTGCAGGTCACGGCCCTGCACCTTGGCGACGGCGGCCTCGGCGGCGGCCTCGGCCATGTCGGGGTACGGCTTGTAGACGCTCATGTACTGCTCGCCGCTGAGGATCCGCTGCACGGCCGGCAGCTCCGCGTCCTGGCCGGTGATCGGCGGCAGGTCGCTGTCGCTGACGCCCGCCGCCTCCAGCGCCTTGATGATGCCGGCGGCCATCGCGTCGTTCGCGGAGTAGACACCGGCGATGTTGCTCTTGCCGATCGCGTCGATCGCCTTCGTCATGCTGGCCTGGGCGATGTCCGGGTTCCAGTTGATGGTGTCGTACGACTTCGCGATCGTCACCCGGCCGTTGAGCTCGCTGAGCGCGCCCTCCTTGAACTGGCCGGCGTTCGGGTCGGTGGGCGAGCCGTTCACCATGACGATCTTGTCGGCGAGGCTGACGTTGCCGATGGCCTCCGCGAGCGTACGGCCCTGCACCTCGCCGACCAGCTCGTTGTCGAAGGAGACGTACGCGTCGATCGGGCCCTGGGCGAGACGGTCGTAGGCGATGACGGGGATGCCCGCCTCCTTGGCCTTCTTCACCATCGGCGCGATCGCCTTCGCGTCGACGGCGTCCAGCAGGATGATGTCGATCTTCTCGTCGATCATCCGCTGCACCTGGGAGTTCTGCGTCTTGGTGGACCCGGCCGCGTTCCGGTACTCCGTCTTGCCCTTGTTCTGCGTGAGCTCGGCGACCTTCTTCTTGATGATCGGGTAGTCGAAGTTCACGTACCGGGTGTTCGTCGTCTCCGGCATCAGCACGCCCACCGTGATGTCGTTGCTCCGCGTCGGTGTCGCGCTGCCGGCGTTCTCCGACGCCCCCAGCAGCCCGCACCCGGCGAGCGAGAGGGACATCGTGGAGGCGACCACAGCTATGGCGATACGACGCATTTCGGGGGCTCACTTCAGGTGCGTTCGGTGCGTTCCGGACATGGGTGCGGCATGGTGACCCAGGTGTCCCAAAAGACAACGCGGCACCGGCCACCGGCGTCAAGCGGATCTACTTAACGAAGGAGCAACATCACACCTTCACATCTGGCGTCAACGCGCCCCGGGGTCGTACTTCTTCAGCGACGCCTGCACCTCGGCGGCATAGCCGCCCTCCCACCACGGGACCGTCTCGACCAGCACCGGCTTGGTGCCGGAGGCCAGCACCAGGGCCCGGCCGGGGGGCATCGCGCCCAGGTCGGAGACCTGGAGGACGCGTTCGCGCCGCGTGGACTCGCTGATCGCGCGGTTGCCGGACCAGCCGCCGAACTCCGACTCCCGGCTCGTCTGGTACTCGCGCAGCTCGAACTCGCCGGCCAGTTCGCTCAGGTCGCCCAGGAAGCGGGTGTCGGAGACGCCGCCGCCGTACACGCGGACGTTCGCCGCCGACCACAGCTTCTCCATGCCGCGCTCGCCCCACACCTCGATGCCCTGCGCCCAGGACTGCAGGATCGTCATCAGGATGATGCCGCGCGAGCCGTAGTGGGAGTACAGGTCGGGCAGGTTGCGCCAGCGGCAGACGTTGGCCGCCTCGTCGAGAACGCCGACAAGAGGCAGGGGCAGACGCCCGCCGCGCTGGGTGGTGGCGTACTCCTCGGCCGCCTCGACGACGGCGACGGTGAGCGCGGTGACGAGCGGCCCCGCGGAGTCGCGCCCTTCGCGGCTCAGCGAGTACAGGGTGCCGCCGCCGCGCACGAACGCGTGCGGGTCGAACTCGCCCGCGTACTCGTCCGCCGGGGGCGTGACCCACCGGTTGACCTCGGGATTCACCAGGCAGGACGCCATCTGCTGGGCGACGCCGTAGATACCGCTGCGCTGCTTGTCGGGGGCGTTGATGACGCCGGACAGCCCGTCGGCGGACATGGCGTGCCCGGCGCCGCGCAGGATCCGCTCCGGGGCGTCGTCCTTGGGGTTGGACAGCCAGGTGTAGATCTGCGTGATCGGCGCCTTGGCGCAGGCGGCGGCGAGCAGCAGGTTGGCCAGCAGGTCCTGGCCGGCCGGGTCGAAGAAGGCGTCGGTCGAGGCGTTCGCGTCACGCGAGCCGCTGGCGAAGTGGTCGGCCATCTTGCGGGCCTTGGCGACGTCGGTGACGTACGACAGCGGGTTCCACCACCAGCTCGGCTCCTCCTGCGCGACCTGCTGCGGGTCGAACACCCACACCGGCCCGCGCGCGGTCCGCGGCCCCCGGGTGGCGTCCACGATGTCCCGCTTGTTGGAGGTGACGAGCACGGCGCCGGGCCCGTCGAGGATCGCCGGAATCGCCCGCCGCGTGGTCTTACCGGTCCGCGGCCCCCAGATATCCACATGCATGTCCTCGTACGACCCGTACAGCGGCTGCCGCCCCTTGACGGACCGTCCGATGAACACACCGGGCGTGCTCGACTGCACGCCGAGGCGCTCGGCGGTGGCGGCGGCGCCCTTCATGGTCAGCTTCCCGAGCTCCTCGCCCTTCGCGAGATGCCGGGCAGCGCCGTCGACGTCAGGCTTCCTGCGCCACCGCTCCCGCACCCGGTAGGCGGCCAGCCCGAGCATCCCGACGACCACGGCCTCCCCGGCGGCGACGGCACTGGCGGGCGAACCCGGCCAGGCGTAGTCGCCCTTGACCACCTCGACGAGGAAGGTCAGCGGATTGGCCGCCGGCGCGGGCGCGTCGGCATACCCGGCCCCGACCTTCGCCGCCAGCCAGGCCCCGACACCGACCAGGAGCACGACCCCGACGGCGATGACGATCTCAAACGTCCAGTCATCCTCGGCACGCGGCTTCTTCTGCTGTTCTGCGGTCACCCGCGGGTCCGTCCTTTCTGGACTGCTGAGACTGTGGTGTGTGGGGGGGGCGGTCAGGGCTTCGTCGCCGCGAAGGCGAAGAGGGCGTTGTCGGCGGTGACGAGCGTGTAGCCGTCGGTGGTGAACGCCAGGGGGATGTCCGCGTCCTCGGGAAGCATGCCGAGCAGTTTCCCGGTCCCCGCCGCGAGGGCCGCGTCCTCCTGGTCGAACTCCGCGTACAGGACACCTTCGGGCGTCACGGTATGCGGCCGGATCTCCTTGTCGCCGGTCCGCTGCCGCCACAGCTCGGCGCCGGTCCGGGTGTCCCACGCCACCGCGCCCTCGGCGAAGTTGACGACGGCCGTCCGCCCGTCCGGGGCGACGACCGGGCCGGTGTTCTGCGTGAACTGCTTGAGCGTGGTGTGCGGGCCGACGGCCAGCGTGGCTCCCGTGCGCAGATCGACCGTGGTGAGCACCGCGTCGTCGGAACCGCTCGCCGACCAGACCAGGATCCCCTGATCGCCGTGGAGGGGATAGAGGCTGGCGTCCGCTTCCTCGCCGTCCTCGCTCTGCTTGGCGATGTCGGCGGGCGGGGTGAGGTCGGTCGTGGTCCAGAGGGTCTTGCCCGTGCCCTGGTCGAGCACCGACAGCGGCTCGTTCACTCCGTCGCCCCGGGTCGCGTAGCCCTGCCCGGTGTCGAGGGGTTCGGCATCAGCGGGCAGGACGAGGTTTCGGCCGCCGCCGATCGGGGCGAGGCTGCGGTCGTCGTAGTCCGCGCCGGGCAGCAGCACATGGCCCCGGACGACGGGCAGTGCGGCGTGGTCCTCGCCGGTGTAGGTGGAACTGCCGAGCTTGGCGCCGCTCGGCGCGTACATGGTGTAGACGGTGGCCTTCTTCAGGCCGCTCGCCTCCGTGTTCTCGCAGTCGCGGATCAGGACGGCCGGGGAGCCGTCCTTCCAGGTGCCGACCTGGACCTGTGTGGCGGCCTGCGGAGTGTCGCCGCCGGAGGGGTCGTAGACGCACGTGACCGTGAACGACCTGCGCTCCTCACCGGTGGCCGCGTCGTACAGGTGGGCCAGGAAGCGGGCGGTCCGCGGCCGCGTCTCGCCACTGGCCGCCGGAGCGGAGAGGTCCTCCACCAGGAGGAAGGCGTCGCCGACGGCGCAGTCGCCGGTCCGGGGCTGCTGCTCGGCGGGCAGGGCGGCGGAGCCGGCGCAGCGCCGGTTCGCGTCGCCGCGCCGGAGGACGCTCCACGCGGGCTGCGCGGCGAGGCCGGGGATCGGATCACCGGTGTAGAGCGCCTGTCGGGCCGCGGAGGCCGACGCCTCGGGTGCGGCCTGCCCGGTCGCCTTCGGGCCCGACGGCCCGTCACCGCCTCCGCAGCCGGTGACGAGCCCCAGGGACAGGACGGTCCCGGCGACGACAGGCCTCAGGAGGTATCGCGAGGTCGTCACCGTCTCAGGCACCCTTCGCCTTGCCCGTGCCGTCGCCCTCGACCGAGTTCGTGCCCTGCGGGATCGGGACGCGGTAGACGCCGGTGATCTGGTCCTGGTAGTCCCACTTGCTGAACTCGACCGACTTGCCCGGACGCGGAGCGTGGATGATCTTGTGGCCCTTGGGGTCCCAGACCAGACCCACGTGACCGGAGTGGCCGTTGCCCTCCGGCCGGAAGAAGATGACGTCGCCGGGCTGGGCCTCGGACAACGGCACCTCGTACTTCTTGAGGTAGGGCTCCTGCGTGTACGTCGTCGTACCGATGTCGATCTTCCCGCCGCTGGCCATGTAGTACGCCCACTGCGTGAAGCTGGAGCAGTCGAAGCTGGTGGGGTTCTGGCCCTGCAGCCGCGGCGCGCCGAACACGTACGGGACGCCGATGCCGCGCTGCGCCCAGCCGAGGACCGCGCGGATCACCGGGTCGTCGGAGTCGGGGATGACACCGGAGGCGCCTGCTCCGTCGGGGGCGACGGCCGCGCTGCCGTTCTCCTGCGCGCAGTCGGCGTACTGGGCGTCCTTGCCCTTGCCCTCGCCCTCGTCGGTGGAGCCCGGAACGGTGCCGTAGTCGGGGTTGGCGGTGATCCGGCCCTTCATCCACGCCTGGGGGTCGACCATGCCCGGGCCCGCGTCCTGACCGGCGACGAACGGGTTGTCGACGCCCGGGATCCGCACCTCCCAGTGCAGGTGGGGTCCGGTGACGTTGCCGGTCGCACCGACCGTGCCGATCTGGTCGCCGCGCTTGACGGTCTGGCCGACGGACACCTTGATCGTCGTCTGGTGGGCGTAGAGCGTGATGACGCCGCCCTCGTGCTGGATCTCCGTCTCGTTGCCGTACGAGCCACCGGGGCCCGCGTGGACGACCTTGCCGTCGGCCGGGGCGTAGATCGGGGTGCCGGAGGGCGCCACGAGGTCGAGGCCGGTGTGGTAGCCGAGGCTCCACATGCTGCCGTTCTCGTGGTACTTGGTGCCGAGGGTGTAGGTGCCCTCCTTCAGCGGCCACTGCCAGCCGGTACCGCCCGTGGGCTGCTTGGCGGCGGGGAAGGCGACGGTGGTGACGCCGGTCGGGCCCGTCGGGCCGGTCCGGTCGAGGGTGCTCGTGGTGTACGCGGCCGGCGCCATGGCCGTGGTGGTCTTCCCGCCGTCGCTGCCGTCCAGCGGCGGGGTGGACCACGAGCGGGGCGAGGTCGCGGCGATGCTGAGCGCGGTGCCCGGCTCGGCGTTGTTGCCGACCGGCTCCGGGATGTCCGACTGCTGCCCGAGCGTGGGGAAGTCGGGGTTCTTGTCGACGGTCTCCTTCAGATGCGCGTACCAGCGCTTGATGAGCTCCTGATCGCCCGTGAGCACCCCGTGGTAGCGGGTGGCCTGGGTGATGACGACACGCGGGTAGATCGTGTTGGAGGCCGTGGAGCCGGAGTAGGTCTGCAGCGCCTTGAAGGGAGCGGTCTCGGCCTTCTGGGCGTGCAGGAAGTTGGCGGCCGCCCAGGCCGCGTCGTCGATGTTGTAGAGGTCCTTCTTGCCGTCGCCGTTGCCGTCGGCGCCGTAGTCCTTCCAGGCGGGGGTGCCGAACTGGAGGATGCCCATGTAGCCGAGGGAGTTCTTGCCGCCGGGCGCGGCCGACTTGTCCTGGCCGTACTTGGTCTCCTGGTACATCTGCCCGGCGATGAGCGCCCAGTCGAGGCCGTCGTAGCGGGCGGCGGCGCGCATCGCGGCGAGGATCATCTTCGGCGGTATCTCGTTGCGCGCGGTCTCGCTCGGCATGTACATCTTGCCGGCCGGCACGATCGGGTTGGTGGCCGCGGCGTCACCGGTGTTGCCGGCCTTGGCGTTGTCCGCGTAGTCGCCGCAGGCAGCCGCGACGGCGCCGTTGCCGGTCCCGCCGATCATGCCCATGAGGACCACGATCGCCAGGGACATGCCGCCGAAGGTCAGCAGCCCGCCGCTGCCGCCGAGGATGAGCCAGAGCTTGAGGTTGCTCTTGTCCTTGCCCTTGCCGCCGTCGCCCTGACCGCCTCCTCCGGACGCGGCCTGACGGGCCTTCTTGGCGGTCTTGGCGACCTTCGCTGCCTTCTGCGCGGCCGCGAGCACGGCGGGTGCCACCATGTCGGCTCACTCCCCCGATTCGTCAGAGGCGCCCACGTCGCCGAGACCGAAGATGTCGAAACCGGAGACGACCCAGGTACCGCTCTGCTCCTTGACGGTCACCAGCCACTTGTTGGTCTCCGTGACGGTCTTGTCGCCCGCGGTCCGGGCGGCGGTCACACTCACGACGCTGGAGATCGAACGGCCGCTGTCACGCACCAGGTCGTCCGAGATCATCGCGTCCCGCTCGACGGTCGCCGTGCCCTTCGCCGAGCACCGGTCGGCCTCGCACTGGGCCCAGTCCTTGCCGGTGGGCAGGGCGGTGGCCTGCTCCATCTGCGTTTCCCCGGTGGTCATCGCCAGCAGCGGGGCGCTCCAGGTCGCCGGCTTGCTGGCGTGGTCGTACGTGCTGAGGCCGGCCATGTACTTCGCCATGACCTCGTGCGCCGCGGCCACCTCGGTGAGCGCGACGATGGGGGTGGCGCCGCCGCTCGGCTCCCGCGTGCCGTCGGACCCCGTGTCCTGGTTCGCGGCGTCCTGCCCTCCGGACGTCGCGGCGGGGGTCGCCGAACCGCCGTCGCCGCTCCCGTCGTCCCCGTCGACGAGGGTGAACACCGCGAGCACGGCGACCAGAAGAACACCGAGCACCGCCAGGGCCAACAGCCCCGAGCGCTTGCCTTCCGCAGGCAGATCCACGTTTCCCGCGCCTCCCTTGTGCTGAGCCGGTACGGCGGGTGACCGGGACACGGTAGGTGGCGGCGAGCGAGGGGGGCTGCGAGGATTCCCGGCGAGGAAAGCGGGCGCCGGGCCCGGGAAAACACAGGAAAGCCGTCCCCGCCCTCGGCCGCCCGGATCACTCCGGGCGCGGATCCACCGGCAGCGGGTCGAACGGGTACGCCGTGTGCCCGTCCTTGGGCGAACAGGCCGCGAACGGGCCCGAGTCGGCGTCCATCAGCACCCGCAGATGCGGGTCCGCGTGATGCAGCCACCACGTCGACATGCCGAGCGCCGGGTCCTGCCGCAGATGCTCCCAGGCCAGCCAGAGCGCGGACAGCCGGGCCCCCGCTTCGGGATGCTCCCACCACCTCGGACACCAGGTGGCCGAGGAGCCGTTGACGCGGCGCCGGATCACCTGGGCGAGATAGTCGGAGACGAAGACGAAGACGTCCGCGAAGTAGAACTCCGGCTGCTCGGCGGCCTCTTCGGTGCCAGACATCAGTGCCCCCATCAGTCGGTCCGCGGCGATTCCGCAGGCCTGCCGCCGCGATTCGGCCGGCCTGCGGTGATCACACGATCAGGTCAGGAAGATACCGAGCAGCAGCAGTGCGACGACCACCGCGCCCATCACGATCCGCGCCGTCGGATCCTCGCGTTCCCACAGGTCGTGGACGACGGCCCAGCCGGTCATCCGCGCGGCCCGGCCGCCCTGGAGACGCGCGCCCACACTCTGCGGTTCCTCGCCGTCGTCCTCGCCGTCGTCCGGCGACGACTGGTCGTCGTCGATCCCGACCGGCAGCCCCTGCTGCTCCTGGGCCACCAGGACCATCTGCTCGAGGAGTTCGGGCATCGTGTTCGGCGTGAGGGGATAGGCGAAGGTGCCGTACGGCGTCTCCACGCACAGGCGGGCCTGCCACGGGTTGCCGGGCTCGTAGCCGTCGACCCAGGCGCGGTCGCTCTGGAAGACCTGCGGGGCCTGCGGAACCTGGACGGCCGGTTGCGGAACCTGGACGGCCGGTATCGCCTGGCCGCCCGCCGTCGCCTGCTGGGGCACGCCCAGGACGCGGGGGTCGGGCTGCTGCGGGTGCCCGCTGTGGTCGCTCAACTCTCGTCCTTCGCCGGGTCCGTCGGATCCAAGGGTGGTGCCGAATGCGTCGGTACTACGTCGGTACGTCGGGCAGGCCACCTGCCCCGCGCATTGTGGGCCGAGGGCGGCCGGTGCGACGACCCCACCTTCCCGACATGTCCCTGCCAGTTTTCCCGACGCCTTTCCCGAGGGACGCCGGTCAGGAATTCACCGTCTCCCGGCGAGGAAAGCGACACCGGTCCCGTCACAGGTCTTTGTCACACTGCCGGGGCACCTGGCTGGGGCCAGGGCCCGTCGTGCGGTGCGGTCGTGACACGCCCAGGCGGACAGGGGAATCGACTCGCTGGAGTAACCGACTCGATGACAGACCACAACAGCCCTGCTGGCGCGGTCGGCGGAGGCGAGCCTTCCGGGCAGCCCGGGCCCTTCGGTCCTCCCCAGCAGCCGCAGCAGCCCCAACAGCAGGCGTGGCAGGGCCAGCAGCCGCAGCCCCAGCAACTCCCCACCGACGCGGCCCGCGCGCAGGTCGCCGCCGCCTGGGTGCGCAACACGCCCCGGGCCGGCCAGGCCGCCGTACCGTCGCTGCCGCCGCGTGAGACGCGCCCCCAGGGCGAGTCGAAGAAGGAGAAGCGCGAGCGGGAGCGGGCGGCGCGCAAGACGGCGTACGAGCAGAAGAAGGCGGAGAAGGAGCAGCGCAAGCGGGGCGGTACGGCGACGGCCGCCGCGCCAACGGCCGTATCCGCTGCATCTGTCTCACCTGCCTCACCTGTCTCACCCGTCTCTCCGGCCGTGGCGGCCCCGCCCGTGTCCCAGCACGGCCACCCGGCCCCCGCCGCGAGCGCCCAGGCCGCCTCCAAGCCCGTCACCTCGGCCGCCCCCGCCCGCGACTTCGTCGTCCCCAAGCCCGGTGGCCGTATCCCCACCGGTGGACGCCGCACGCATGTCGCGCTCCGCGCCACCCTGCTGATCACCACCTGCGTGTTCGCGCTGGGCTCCTGCGGCGTGATGGGGCTGGTGATCGGCAAGTCGTCCGGTCCCAAGACCGCCGGGCTGGACTCCGCCGACGTGGACAAGTACCGCCTCACCGACTTCCCGACGCAGCAGGCGGCGACCTTCGCCGAGCAGTACGCCCTGTTGTGCATGACGTTCTCCCCGGAGACCGCGTCCACGCGCCGGGTGAACCTCGCCCGCTACGCCTCCGCCGGCGTCGACGCGGAGTGCGGCTGGAGCGGTGAGGGAACCTCCACCGCCGTCTCCGCCACCTGGGACGGGACCGCCGAGACGCTCGCCGAGTACGGCGACCACGGCCGCTACATCGGCGTCCAGGTCCGTACCGACGACGGCACGCTCACCACGCTCACCGTCCCGGTGTACGTGAAGAACCTCTCGACGGGCGAGGGCATGCGCGTCGCGGGCGATGTCGGCCAGATGCCGCTGCCCGCGCGTGCGGACGTACCGGAGATCGACCAGGACAGCGAGGTCCACGACGACGCCCTCGGCCAGCAGCTCCAACAGCAGGTGCTGCCGGGCTACTTCGAGGCATGGGGCGCTTCCGACGCCACCGCGATGACCCGCTTCACCACGCCCGACGCCTCGCAGGCGGCCACTTCCGGCCTGTCCGGCAGGCTGACCACACCGACGATCAACGACGTCGCCGCGCTCGTCCCGAAGAGCGTGCAGAAGACCGACCCGTACGCGTACCCGGCCGGGCAGGCCGTCGAGGTGCGTGTGGTCGTCGACTGGGGCGACCCGAAGGGCGAGACGGTGCGCCGCGCCTACCGGATGACGGTGGTGAACACGGCCCAGGGCTGGTTCATCAAGGACATCCGCGGCGGTGTGCTCGACTCGCAGGGCGGCCGGGCCGACAACGACGGGGGCACGGGCGCCGGTACGGGCACCGCCTCCCCCTCGGCGAGTCCCTCCACCTCCGCTTCCGCGTCCGTCCCCAAGACCCCCAAGACCCCCGAGTCGCCGAAGGGCAAGCCGGCCGGCAAGTCCTGACCGGATCCCGCGCCGCCCTCACCCCACCGCTTGTCACCTGCTTCACCACCCGAGAGGAAACACCGTGTACCTGGCCGCCACCACCATGGAGGACATGTTCGGAGAGATCGAGACGATCCTCCGCAACGCCGGCACGATGGTCGCCGTCATCGCCCTGCTCATCCTCGGCATCCGCATGCTCCTGTCGATGAAGCGCGGCGACGGCATGCGCGAGGCATTCCAGGGCTTCGGCATGATCGCGCTCGCCGCCCTGATCATCGGCGGCGCCACCGGCCTCGCCGGTCTGCTCATCGACCTCGGCGGCCAGATCGGCGGCGGCAAGGGCTGACGTCCACCATCGGATGGACCGTCAGTAGCCGTCCCTACCAGGGGAGTTCGCAGTCATGAGCCAGGAGGCGCCACCGCAGCCGCTGGTCGCGTACGACCACACCGATCTGGTCAACCGCCCCAAGCGGATCTGGAACTGGGGCAACATCCCGCTGCCGGGCCTGCTGCTGCCCGCGCTGGGCGCGGCCTTCGGCTTCGGACTGGTCTGGCTCATCGCGCTGTTCACGATGTCGGCGTTCCTGCCCTTCCTCGGCATGTCGATGTGGACGTCGGTGCTGTACTTCGGGCCGCCGTTCGCCGTCTACTTCGTCTGGGGACGGCCGCTGCCCTCGGCGCTCACGCTGAGCCAGCAGCTCGTGGTGTGGACCGACTGGTGGTTCCAGCCCAAGCGGCTGCAAGGCCTGGCCGCCGACCAGGAACCCGAGGAACTGCACTGGCAGGTCATCCTCTTCACCCCGGGTTCGCCGCGCTGGCAGGCCCGCTACGAAGCCGCGCGCCGGGCCGCCGCCGAACGCGGCAGCGCCTTCTCGACCTACCGCTGACCCACCGACAACCGACTTCGATTGCTGCAGGGTGACTCCTCCATGTTCATGCTGATCCTTCTGGGCGGGGCGGCCGCCTTCTTCGTGGTCGCCATGATCCTGGCCGCCACGTCGAGCAAGAAGAACGGTCAGGGCGGCCAGGGCGGCTCGAGGCGGTCGTCCTCCTCCCGCTCCCGGTCGTCCGGCTCGTCGGCCGCCGCCCGCCGCGAGGACCTCCGTCTGCCCTACCGCTACGCCGACGACATGATCTTCGTGCACGGCGACTCGGTGTGGACGGGCATGGTCCTGCCCAACGCCATCGACGAGTACCTGAACGCCGGCGAGCTCCAGGCGATGGCCGAGGGCCCGGCGCGCGGGCTGCTCAACCTGGCCCGCGGCGACCGCAACGTCGAGTGCCACTACCGCAAGGTGTACCAGCCGATCACGGCGATGACCTGGGCGGAGGAGCTGAACGCGGTCGCCTGGGAGCCCACCGAGAACTACAAGGCGTACAACCTGCGCAAGGCCGAGTACCAGGAGCGCATCGGCGCCAAGCGGGAGCGCAACATCCTGCTGGTGAAGCTGGGTTCGCTGAAGCGGACGAACGGCGGCAGCGGTGTCGTCGCCCAGGACGACGAGCCGTACGACGAGCCCGGGCTGCTCCAGGGCGTGCGCGGCGCCGCCGACTCGGCCGCCGCCACCGCGACCGGCGTCACGGACGAGTACCTCTCGCCGCACGTCCTCGCCGAGTGGACGCAGGTCGCCGTCGAGGTCCACGAGAGCCTGGAGGGCCTCAAGGGCACCCCGCTCAGCCGCGAGGAACTCGTCTGGCTGATCCGCAAGCCGCTGCACGGCGACCTGCCGGTGCCGCCCGAGCCGGTGCTCGGCTCGCGCGCCTGGGGGCCGAACCAGTTCGACCTGGTCGTCGACTTCTCCGGCGAGAACCGCAAGACGCACATCGTGCTGAACCAGTACGACGAGGTGACGGGCGAGCAGCAGACCAGCTACACCACGACCCTGGTGGCCGCCAACTGGCCCGCGGAGACCCGCTTCCGCCAGTCGACGGCCTGGGCGCGGTACGCCGCGCAGCACGTCGAGTTCCCCGTCGAGATCGACATGCGGTTCACGCTCATCCCGTACCTGAAGTTCAAGGACCGCGCCGACAAGATCCGCGGCAACCTGGTCGACGAGATGAACGACATGGCCAACTCCGGCCGCAGCCCCGACACCAAGCTCGCCACCCAGGTCACCCGCGCGCAGGAACTCGTCGACGACATCGACGAGCACAAGATGCCGGGCATGGAGGCGCAGATCCGCTTCACGATCTCGGCGCACGACGTGAAGGAACTGGAGCGCCGGCGCCGGGTGTTGGAGATGCAGTTCAAGCAGGACCTGAAGGTCACGCTGCTGCGCCCGACCCGCCAGCAGTGGCGGCTGCTCCAGTCCCAACTGCCGGGTGATGCCCCCAAGTTGCCGATCGCGCCGTATCTCCGCCTCCAGGAGGTCGAGCAGCTCGGTGCCGGACTGCCCACCGCCGGAACCGAGTTGGGCGACAACCCCGAGCAGCGGTCCGGCAAGCGGCTGGGCTGGGTCGGCAACCTGGTCGGCTGGGCGGGCAAGATGCCGGTCCACTACTCGCTGCACGTCGGCCCCGCCCGCAACGACGGCGGTGGCCTGGCCATCGTCGGCGCGTCGGGCGGCGGCAAGTCCTCGCTGGCCCTCCAGAAGTTCTACGAGGAGTCGGAGTCCGGCGTCCGCTGCCTGGTCATCGACCCGAAGACCGACTTCGCCCAGCTCTGCTACTACCTGGCCTTCGGCGCCCAGGTGAACGACCCGGCCTTCGCGAGCGACGCGGAGACGGGCCTCCTCGGCACCCCGCAGAGCCGGTTCCAGCCGGTGAACCCGGACTTCTGGGCGGAGACGGAGGTCGTCGACCTCCTCAAGGGCCAGGCAGGCGTCCTGGACCCGTGGGTCATCGCCCGCGACGTCCCGGCGGGCCGCCTGCTCGCCGAGTCGATGCTCCGAGGCTTCCTCGGCGACGACGACTACCAGCGCGTACGCCTTCCCGTCATCGAGGGCATGGCCACGGTCATCGGCCGCTACAACTCCGCGATCCGCCAGGCGGTGGAGCAGGGCCACACCGCCCGCGACGCCGAACTCGCCGTCCCCCGCCCGACGTTGTGGCAGGTCGTCGACGAGGTCGTGGCGGCGTACGACCAGGCGATGGCCAGCGGCGACCGCGAGGCGATCAAGGACCTGAAGCTGGCGCAGATGCTCCTCACCGAGCTGCGCACGCTGCCCTACGCCAGGCTCTCCTTCGCCGAGCACCCGCAGACCCTCTCCAGCATGCGCAAGCGCCGTACGGTCATCACCCTGCGCGGCTTCCAGTCGCCGGCGGCCTCCGACCCGCGCAACTGGAACCCGGCCGAACGCCTCGCCGCGACCGCCCTGATGGCGGTCGTGGAACTGGGCAGCCAGATGCTCGACGTCGGCTACGAGAAGAACCCGGTGACCGGCGAGATCGGCCTGCGGCCGAAGGCGCTCTTCGTCGACGAGGCGTACGTCGTCACGGCGACCGAGTCCGGCCGCGACCTGATGCGCCGCGCGCTGAAGCAGGGCCGCTCCTACCTCGCGGTCACCGTCCTGATCACCCAGCAGGCCATCGACCTGGTCCAGATCGAGGACTCCGAGGCCCGCAGCGGCGGCGCCAACCAGATCCACACGGTCTTCGCCTTCAAGCAGAAGTCGGCGCAGGAGGCGTCCCTGGTGGCCCCCCTCCTGGGCCGCCCGGAGAACGACCCGAAGGTCATCGCCGCCCTCCAGGAACTCCGCACGGGCGTCTGCCTCCAGCGCGACGCCGACAAGCGCGTCGGCACGGTCGCCGTCGACCTGGTCTTCAAGGAGATCCTCGCCGCCACCGACACCAACGGCACCACCCGCCCGGCCCGCCAGGGCGTCAACCCCCCACTGAGCGTGTGGGACTGGACGTTCTTGCAGGAGGCGACGGAGGACCCGGCGGCCCAGGAAGCCGAACGCGCCCGTGCGGCCCAGACCGTGTGACGCCACCCCCCACCAGCACTGAGGACGGACACATGCGAATCAAGCGAGCGCTCGCGATCGGCGCCACCCTCGTCGCGTTGACGGGGGCGGCGGGGTGCGGAGGCGACGACGGCGACGGCAAGAGCGCCGGAGGCGGCGACAAGAGCTCCGCCTCGGCCGACAGCACCGGGCAGACCACGGGCAGCGGCCTGCCCAAGGCGTCGGACATGGCCTCCATCGCGTACTACCTGAACAAGTACACCCCGTGCCTGGACCTGGCGACGGGCAGCGACTACGACGCCAACCACGATGCCGACAACAGCGCCTGGGGTGCGGACGAGGCGGCGGACCCATCCTGGGGCATCAAGGAACGCGGCGTCTGCAGGGACGAGTCCCGCCACCCCATCGCGTTGCTCTCCGTCCAGGACATGGAGAAGTTCCAGACCGCCGTCAAGAAGGACGGTTCCGAGTTCCTGGTCGGCCAGGACTTCGCGGTCGTCCCGGTGGGCGACACAGCCCGCCAGGCCCTGCAGAAGTCCGGCCTCAAATTCCTCACCTGCGACGCGGACTTCTCCGTGCCGAGCGGCTTCACGAAGGAGCCGGCGGCAGTGGACGGCTGCGTGCTGAGCGACTACTTCCCTGGCTGACCCGAGCCCCGACCTTCCCCCATCCCGCCCCGCGTCCCCCGAAGGACTACAGATGCCCTCGCGCACAGCGCTGCGCCAAGCCCTCACCAGGGCAGGCACAGCCGTCCGCGCCCTCCTCTTCGTGGCGCTGACCCTGACGGCCCTCACGCTGGCCATGCCGACCCCGGCGTACGCGGGCTTCTCCTGCGACTTCACCGGCGACGACAGCTACCAGATGGACACGCCGGGCAACAACGGCGAGTCCATGTTCGCCGCGGTGATCCAGTGGGACAAGGACACCAAGCAGGCGACGACGCTCCTGGACGACTCCGGGACGACGACCGGCGCGGTGAACATGCCGAAGAGCGCCGACAAGTACACGATGTACGAACTCGACGGCATGCGCGGCATGAACTGGTCCCAGACCTTCAAAGGCCGCGGCGACGCCTCCGAGGACAACGGCAACCTGGGCAGCGGCGCCGACGACTGCTCGGTGATGTCCTACGTCAACAACGGCATCGCCGACTCCATCTTCAACGGCACCAAGATCCTGACCCGGGCCGCGATCTCCATCAAGGAGTCCGCCTCCAACCCCAGCCCCCTCGCCGGCCTCTACGAGGGCCGCGACAGCGTCGTGACGACGCTGAAGGAGAACGTGCTGCGTCCGGCCGTACCGGTCATGATCGTGCTGGTCGGCCTGTGGGTGTTCACCAAGTGGCGCAAGGGCGACATGCGCGAGGTGTGGGCGGGCATCTCGTGGTCGGCCCTGACGATCGTCGCCGTCACGGCGTTCCTGACGGGCGGCAACTACGACAAGTTCGTGAGCACCGCCGACTCCTACATAGCCCGGGCCAACTCGGCCCTGACGGAGACCGTCCTCGCCGGTGTGTCCGGGGAGACGCAGTCACCGTGCGACCTGGACAAGGGCGAGTACAACCGCGGTCTGCGCATCTCCAGTTGCGCCATGTACGACACGCTCGTCTTCCGGCCCTGGGCGCTGGGACAGTTCGGGGACCCGGGCAAGAACTGCATCTTCAAGAAGCCGGACAAGGGCGGCGGCGAGGTCAGGAACGGCGTCTGCATCCCCGCCGACAAGAACAAGACGTGCGACTGGGGCAAGGGGGCCCGCTGCGAGGACCTGCGGGTGATCCAGCTCGTGGCCCAGTCCAGGACCAACAAGGACGGACCCGACCTCAACAAGTTCGAGGACAAGTGGGTCCCCATCCGCCAGGACATCGCGGGCGGCAAGGACAAGGGTGACGACGACGACGTCAAGGACATGAACATCTATCCGGTCGCCTTCGACGACTGGGCGGGCAAGAACGCCGGCAACCGGGTGGGGCTCGCCTTCTACTCCATCATCGCCGCGCTCATCGTCGGTCTGATGGTCATCGTCCTCAGCGCCCTGACCCTGCTGTGGCACGCGGTCACCCTGATCCTGGTCATCCTGCTGCCGCTGGTGGCCACGATCGGCATCCACCCCTCCCAGCAGAAGATGCTGAAGAGCTGGCTGGAGACGTTCATCCACAGCTTCGTACTGCGCGCCGGCTTCGGTGTGATCCTGACCGTGCTGCTGGTGCTCTACCAGATGATCCTGCCGGCCAAGGTCGCCCTCGGCACCCAGTTGCTCATGCTGCTCCTGGTCACCATCGCCATCGTGATGATGCTGAAGAAGCTCCTCGGCGGGAACTTCACGCCGCAGGTCGCGGGCGGCGAGGACGTGCTCGGCATCCGGGACGCCGCCGGCAAGGTGACCGCGGCGGCACCGGGTCTCGCCGCCTCCACGGCCAAGACCTCGGGCCGCGTCGCGAGCAGCGGCGCCAAGGGCGTCGCCTGGACGGCGGACAGGGTCATCGCCGGCGGCAAGGGGCGCGAGAAGATGCAGCAGTGGGGCTGGGTCGGTCAGTCCAAGCGCGAGCAGCGCAAGTCCCAGCACCGGGCGGCGGACGCGACGCGCAAGAAGTACGAGCAGAGCCGCGAGGAGCTCGAGGCACGGCCGGCACCGGAGCCGCAGGCGCCCGCCGTCCCGAAGCGCGGCGGCCGGGTCAGCGGCGGCACCGGCCAGACGCCCCCGCAGCCGGCACCCCCGTCCGAGCCCCGCCCGGCCCCGACCCCGGCACCAGCCCCGACTCCGGCCTCCGTCCCCAGGCAGCCGCAGCCGCAGGCCCAGCCACCGGCCCCCCGTCCCGCACCGCCGCAGCCGCAGCCGCCCGCGGCCCCGCAGCCGCCCCGGGACCCACGCGGCCCCAGCGGCCGCGTCTAACACCAACCACCCGCCCCTCCCCCGCCAAGGAGCCACCCCATGCCCGCCCTGACCGCCGACCGCACCCCCGACCAACTGGTCGCGGAACTGGAGCGGCTCATCGGCGTGGACTGGCCCACGGTGTGGGCGGGCGTACCGGAGGACGAGGAACGACGCGAACTCTGGTTGGCGGGGTTCGGCTGGCGGCCGCTGTGGTTCCAGGGCGGTCTGCGCGTCCGTACGGCTCTGGGCGGCCGTCTGCACCTCGCCTCCGCCGCCCTCGGCGCCCCGGTGGCCCGCGTCGACCACACGGTGTGGTCGGCCCGGGCCCTGGACACGGGGGAGAACGCACACGTCACGGCCCTGGCGGAAGCCCACTGGTCCGCCTGTCTGACCGCCCTGCGCGGCCTGCTGGGAAACCCGACCTGGAACGGCTCCTGGGAGACACCCGGCTTCCCGGAACTGCCGGGCCCGGGAACACGGCCGGGAGCGGAGTGGCGCGCACAGCACCGGGACCCGCACGGCGTCGCGGTGTGGCGGTTCCGGGTGCCGCAGGCACCGGTCTTCGAGCTCAGGATGACGCTCGGCGCGAGTACCCGACGTGGCCCGGTGCCGGCCGATGCGAGGATCGGACTCGCCTGTCACGCCCCCTCCCCCGCGGAGTCCCCACGGCAGGCGCCGCGCGGATGAACCGGTGCCGTGCGGAACGCGAGGAAGGTGAAGAGCGATGACGACCCTCAAGATCGAGCGCAGCCCCGAGCAGTTCGCCGAGGAACTCAAGGGCCTTGAGCACGTGGACTGGCCGGCCGTCTGGGCGGGCCCGCCGAACCCCGGCCAGGCCCTGGACGACTGGTGCGCGCTGTTCGGCTGGAAGCCGACGTCGGCCGAGCGGGTGCTGACGGTGCGCAGTGTCACGGGCCAGCATTTCGGGCTCTACCCCGTGCGCGAGGCGGGCTGGGCTCCGGTCAAGCAGCTCAGTTGGACGAGCTGGGAGGTGTGGGCGCAGGACCCGTCCGAAAACGACGAGGTCCTGGCACAGTCGGCCGGGACATGGGCCTCGTACGTGGCGGCCGCACGTCCCGTGCTGGGTGAACCCGCCTTCGCCGGCTCCTGGGACGACCCCGCCTTCCCGGAACCGCCGCACGAGCGGCACTGGCTCATGCCCCTCGACCTCCGTCTGGAGGACATGGACCCCTACCGCATGGCGATGTGGCGGGAGAGCGACCCCGAGGGCCGCATCACCGTGCTGACCGTGAGCCTGGGACCCGCCATCGGACCCGGCGGGTACCGCAGCGCGCGCATCAATGTCGACTGCTATCCCCCGGAGCACCTGTGATCCAGGTACACGTGTCGGACCAGGTCCTCGACGACGCCCGCGGCCGCCAGCGGGAGGGCGAGGCCTCCCTGACCCCGGCCCAGGTCAAGCGGATCGCCAAGCGGCTGGGTGAGGGCATCAACGGTCTGCCTCCCGAGGAGTACCGGGAGCAACTCCGCGAACGGGTCAAGAAGTTCGCGCTCGCCCAGGACGTCGACCTTCCCACCCCGGACACCAGGTCGACCTTCTGGTCCTACCAGTTGGAAGACCACCCCGGTATCGACGCCAAAGCCGGGGAGGCGCTCTACAGCATGCACATGGCGGCCGCGTACACAGAGGCTCAGAACTCGATCACGCCGGACACCCTGCGGTACCTGGAGGGCACGCCCGGCGGAAAGACGCTGGGCGAACTCCACCTGTGGGATGCCCAGGTCCAGAACGCGCTGGGGCTGAACAAGGAAGCGGGTACGACCCTGGCCTACGACGCCTGGGGCGCCCTCTCCGAGAAGTACGCCGCCAAAACGGAGAACGAAGCCCTCTTCTTCATGGCCGAGCTCAACCCGAACACCGTCGCCTACCAGACGGAGTCCCGCCAGCTCCGCCAGGACGGCAAGCTCGACATCATCAACTTCATGTATCCGGCGCCGACGCAGAAGTACGCGGACCTCGCCCCGGAGACACAGGAGTTGCTGACCTCCCAGGCCGTCCGCGCACAGGTCCACACGTTCGCGTACGACGAGAAGGACCCCAAGTACACGCCGCTGACCAAGGCAGGCCACCTCGACCTGAAGCAACTGGCGGCACTCCCCACCCCCGAGGCCCAACGCGCCGCGGTCCTGGAGGTCTGCGCCCGCGTGGCGACCATGGACGGCCCCGCTCGCGCAGCCGACGTGGAGAAGCTCGTCGAGGAGATCAAGGTCCTGCGCCCGGACCACGAGGTGACGCTGCCCAGCGTCGAGGACCAGCAGTGGGCGGCCGAACTCCGCAACCCCGAAAAGGGCTCACCGGCGAGGCCGTTCCCCGTCGCCGTCAGCACCCACGGCCAGTACCTCCCGGGCGTCGAGGTGAACGCCAGGACGGCACCGGCTCGGGTCGAGTCGTCCACCGTCCCGGCATCGGAGGCAGCCACCGTGCGAACCCACGGCTTCCTGACCGGCGTCACCCCGCAGCCGAAGCCGGTCACCACGCTGGACAGGAACAACACTTCAGCGGCTCCCACTCAGGCCCCGCCCGCTCCCGAGCAGTCACGCGACCCCGGAATGGGAGTGTGACCCACCCATGAGCCGCACCCCGCGCACCAGCACCAGCACCAGCACCAGCACCAGCACGGGTACCGACGCCCCGAAGTCCCGCCCCGGCAAGCCGGGAAAGACTCCCGCCGCGACACCGCCCCGCCTCCGCCGCCTCCTCCACCAGGACAAGAACGACCCCTGGGCGGTCAAGCTCCTCCCCCGCATCGTCTTCGGCATCGCTGCCGCCTACACCCTGTTCACCCTGGCCTCTCAGAGCGGCTCGTCCTTCGTCGCGGTCGGGACCCTGATCGTCCTCGGCCTCGTCGTCTGGCTGCTCCGCCACCGCGTCCAGTTGCTGCTGGCCCTGGCCTCGACGACCGTCACCGCCGCCCTCACCGGCTATCTCTCGGCCGCGGGCGACGCGGCACGCTGGAACACGGGCACGGCCGTCAGCGGACAGGCGGTGTTCGGCTACTGGGCTCTCACCGGCATGGCCCTCCTCGGCGCATGGATGGTGAAGAACCACCCCGGCCGCCGCGGCATCACCGTCGTCCTCGCGGATGTGATCCTCGTCATCGCGTCCGTCGTAGGGATGTTCCTGCCGGAAGCGGGCGTACCGGTCGGATTCCTCGGCGTGATCACCGTCCTGGCGCTGCGCGGAGACCGCGTAAAAGCGGTGATGAGCCGCCTGACAGCCCGTCTCCGCCCGGCACTTGACCGCCGACGGCCCCGCAAAGCCACTGACCCGACGGACAGTTGAGGCCCATGTGAACGTTTCGTCTCGTCACTGTGCCAGATCGGTACATGCTTTGCAGATGCGTTGCACGGGCTTGACGGGTCGTTCTAGAGTCCCCTGCGATCAGGCTTCACCACGGGGGACTACACACATGCGTATGGCCAGCCATACGGTGCTGCACGCGCGGCCGACGCGCGGACCGGTACGGGGGCCGGGAGCCCACATACCGGAGGCCGCCCTGCCCTGCCAGCGCCGACCGGACGTCTTCCAGCACCCACTCCTGGAGACGTCGACGGACACCTCGGACATCCCGGACGCCTCGCCGGAACAGCGCCACCAGCACCTGGTCCTGCTACGCACCGCCCGCGACCTGTGCGCGTCCTGCCCGCTCTGGGCGGAATGCCTCCAGGACGCCGTCGCCCACGCCGAGCCCTACGGCTACGCGGCCGCGACCACCCCGGAAGACCGCCGCTGGATCCGCCGCGCACTCGCCGTCGGCGACCCGAACGGCAACCTGCCCACCCACGCGACAGAAGTCCCCGGCACCGGCGACACCTCCCGCCGCCTGCTCCGCCTACGCTCCCGTACGACCGACGCGGCCGCCCGCCACGCCGCCGAGCGAGGCCTGCCCGAACTGGAGCGGACACTGGACGCGTTCGACGCCCGCCAGGAACAACTGGCCACGCTACGTCGCGAGTTGCACGAGCACACCACCCCACAGCCCACGCACAGAAACTCTCACCCCCACCCCCACGCACACCCGGAAAGCAGGAGCGAGGACATGGCAGCGGCCGAGTCCGGGCAGCGGATCGCCTTCTCGTACGACGATCCCGCCCAGGCCGTACGACAGGCTCTGCTGGCCCCGTTGATCCGCTCCGCCCTGCCCACGCTCGACAGCCTGGAGCAGTTGGCCACGATGCTGGCAAGCGTGCCCGGCGGCGACATCGCCCCGGAACTACCGGACAACCTCCGCACCGCCCGCAAGGCGGTAGAGGCACTGACCCCGAACGCCGACCAGGCCCCCCACGCCCCCACCGAAGCAACCACGGCATCCACGGCCGTCACAGCCGCCACCCCCACCCCCACCAACCCCCTACGCACCCTGACGGGTTCGGTCTCCATCGAACTCGCCACCACCGACCCGGTGACAGCCCTACGCCGCGACTTCCTCGAACCCCTCCTCCACGAACTCGCCTCCTCCCTCGCCAACATCGAGAAGGTGACGACGATGCTGGCCGCGACCTCGGACGCCGACGAGGTCCACCTGGAGCCGATCCGCACCGCACTACAGGGCATCCGCGCCCGCCTCCCCCACCCGACCACCCCCCACGGACCCGCAGGCACGGGGACGAGCACCGGAACGGGCATGGGCATCGGAACGGGCACCCCCCTCCCCCCACCCCCCGCCACCCCCAGCATCCGATCCGCCGTGGAAACGGTCGCGGCGACCTTCCCCGGCCCCTTCTCCGCCCGCGACGTCCTGCGCGCACTCCCGCCCGGCGTCTACGGCGACCCCTCGAAGACGATCAGCAACGTCCTGTCCGCCCTGGTCAAGTCGGGCCGCCTGCAACGCCTGGCCCGAGGCACGTACGCTCGCACGGTGAACGTCCCCCAGCAGGACGAGGCACAGAGCGCCTGACCCGGACCCGAACCGGAACCGAGCCGGAAGGACCCCTGATCCCGATGACCGAACCGACGCAGCCACCCCCGTCCCCGTCCCCCGCCACGGCGGACGCCCAGGTGCACGTCTTCTCCCCCAACGCCGGCCTGATCGACGGCGTCCCGGTCACCGCCCCGCCCTACGGCGACATCCAGGACGTAGTCCTGTCGATCCTCCAACAACGCGCCCAACAACTGGGCGCCCCCACCCCCGCCACCATCACCGACAACCGCTACGGCGGCGCAATCCGCCTCCTCATCCACCCGGACGGGACGACGGAACAGCTCGGCTGAGCAGCTTCAGCTTCCGCCCCGCTTGGGCCCGGTGATCGCCTCACCGATCACGAATCCCTTGGCGGGGCCTTTGGGGACGATCACGTCGGTGCCGTAGGGGACACGTGGACGTCCTCCCAGTCGGCCTTGTCGGGCTGCGGCCCAGTGAACAGGGTGACGGCACCCTGGTCGTCGTAGTCGTCGATGAGGACGTAGACGGGAATCCCCGCGCGGGCGTACTCGCGGCGCTTACGGACGTGGTCGCGATCCTGGTTGCGCTTGCCTGGTGAGGCGACCTCCACGACAAACCGGACCGCTGCCGCGTCAACGCCGAGCCCATCCTCGTCCGCGTACGGCTCGAGATCCTCCGGAGCGACGAGAACATCGGGAATCCATCCCTTGCGCCGGAAGATGACATTGGTGTCCTGATACGCCGCGTACTCTCCCTGGCTCGATCATGGTCTCAGGCATGGTCTCGGGCCTCTCGTACGCAAGAGCGGTCATGGCGGCACCACCTCCCCAAGTGTGGGCTTGGCGTCCCTTGGGACACAAGCGACGCGATCACGGCAGGTACGGCAATGGGGCTGACCAGGGGAAATAAACCCGGTTCACCCGTTCGAGCGACGAAGAAACGATCTACCGCTCCCGCCCAACTCGAACCACACCCCCTTCGCATACCGCCCCGCCCTCTCATCGGCGACCCCCCACACATCCGCCATCTCCTCGACGAGCGCGAGCCCCCTTCCCCAACAGGCCACCGCCCCAGCCGCGGGGTACGCAACGACAGGCGGGTCGAGACTCTCGTCGAAGACGCTGACCCGCAGACCGGCCGGAGTCAGCCGGATACGGAGCATGGCGGTGCCCTTGGTGTGCAGGTGCACGTTCGTGACGAGTTCCGACGTGCAGAGGGCCGCGGGCATGACGAGGGGTTCGCAGTCGTGAGTGAAGAGAACGGCGCGGACGAAGTCCCGGCAGACGCGTGGCGAGGTGACGTCGGCCGGGGCAAACAGGCTGTATTCCCAAGCGAGTTGAGCTGGGCGGTGGGCGGCACGACGGGCAGGGTTCATAGGGGGGTGGCTCCTTTGCGTGCCCGGCGATGGCGTCGCCCACGGGGTGCGGGTGCTCTGTCGGCTTACGGGCAGGGGAGGTTGAATGGTTTCGGTGCGTGACTGATTCCACACCCAAGGTAGCTATATAGGTTTACAATTTTCAAGCTGATCACTCGGATCGATGGACGAACCCATCCGAACTGGAGAGACTTTGGGCGACCGGACGAGGAGTAACCCGTGGGACTGCGCACCACCATCACCGAACGCCAGCGACGACTTGGCTACGAACTCAAACAATTGCGCGAACATGCTGGATTGAGTGCTGGTGAGGCCGCCGAGCGGATCGGCATGGGCCGGGCCCAGCTGAGCCAGATCGAGACGGCGAAGACGACGATCCTTACGGAGCGACTCCACGAGCTGTGCCGTCTCTACGCATGCAAAGATGAGACGTACATCGAATCCCTTGTCGCCATGTCCGAGGCCACCGGCAAGGGCTGGTGGACCGCCCACAAGAAGCCCATGGAGCAGGGCCCACTGAACATGGCGGAACTGGAAGCAGGCGCCGTGGTCCTACGAGTGCACCAGCCGCTGCTCATCCCGGGCCTGTTCCAGACCGCAGACTACGCACGAGCCATCTTCGACACCCCCGGCCTGGGCTTCGAACGGACCGAGGAAGCCCTGGAGTTCCGTATGGAACGACAGCAGGTGCTCACCCGCGACGACCCGCCCGCCGTTCATGCCGTGATCCACGAGTCCGCCCTGCACATGCGGTTCGGTGGCACCGACGTACTACGCGGTCAGCTGCTTCGCCTCATCGAGCTGGCCCGGCTGCCCCATGTCACCGTGCAGATCTACCCGTTCACCTCGCGGGCCCATCCCGCCCTCTCCAACAACTTCGTACACGTCATCCCCGCCGTCGCCGAACTGGGCACCGTGGTGCTCGAACAATTCGGCAGCTTCCAGTACTTGGGCGACCGTGAAAGCCTGATCCAGTACGGGACCGCGTTCGAAAGCCTCACCGCGTACGCCCTGCCCCCTGTCGACGTATCGTTGGCCCCGGAAGCACACTCCGTGAAGGACTCGCTGGCCCTCATCCAGCACCTGCTCTACACCCTTTGAGGAGGCCCGGATGCCTGAGCAAGCCCGTTGGCAGAAGTCGTCGTTCAGCGGCGGCCCGCAGGGCGAGTGCCTCTACCTCGCCCCCACCCCCCAAGGAACGATCCGCCTCCGCGAGAGCGACACCCCAGACGTCATCCTGGCCACCACCCGGGAGGCCCTGACCGCCCTCCTGCGGCACGCCAAGCGACCGTCGGCACACAACGCACCGGCGACCGACTGACTCACCCCTCGTGATCCACTCTGATGCGTGAGTGAACCGCAGATCGACGAGTTCGACGAAACGTTTGTAGCCCTGTTCCAGCACGCGACGCCAGAGGCCGCAGCCAGGACCGCCGAGAAACTCGGGGCGGAGGCCCGGCTGTGTGTCCTGCGTCAGAAGTGGTATGCGCCGCCGGAGGGACTGGGCGACTGGGTCGCCGCGCACGGCGGGGCCGTCGAGGTACAAGCCCTCTACACGGCCTGGGGACTGAGCGCACGTCAGGCAGAACTCGTCGTCGGACGTGACGACATCCCGGCCGACCTCGACAACGCCTGGGTCGAGGCACTGGGCGACGGCCGGACGGCGGTGGCGTCGGCCGCGGTGGAGCAGCAGTGGCGAGCGACCCCCGCCGGACGCTTTCGGCCTCCCCGCGCCTTCGGGGCCGACACACCGCTGCCGGAGGTGGAGCAGAGAGTGCGCGCGAGGCTCGGCTCCGACGAGCGGGCCTGGGAGACCGCGTTCGATCTGCTGGCCGGCGGCTTCCCGGGCGACCTCCCGACGCTGCTCGACTCCGCCGTGCGGTACGACTCCGCCGTCACCGACCCGTGCGGCGACGTCGACCCGGGCGCCCACGTGAGCTGGCTGGCCCGGATCGCGGGCCCGGGACAACGACCGTGCGCCGAAGCGGGCGAAGAGGCGGGCGGGCAGATCGCCCGGGTCCCTGCGCCAGAGCCTGACCGCGGCTACGACGATCGCCGAAACGGGCCGATTCGACCTGCTGCAGTACGTCATCGACCACTGGCACATCCGCTACCCCTGGCGCGACCACCTCGTCGAACGAGAACTCTTCGAGGAGGCGATGAGCCTGCACTCGGCCGAGCCACTCACGACGAGGCTGGCCAAGCTGGGGTGATCCGAGCTTTGGGGGCGCGGGCCAACCCGCGGAAGCCCTCGTCCCCAGGGAATTCCCGGCTTCGCCACTCCACCACCTGGAGCCCCAGCCTCCTCGGCGGACTCTCGCCGCTACCGATGCTCTCTCGATTACTTGACCCGAGTGAGCACGACCGTCCAGTCTCCGGTCAGGGAATCGAGGTCCTCGATCCGGTCCAGCTTCCATTCCTGGTCCTGGATCGGGAAGACGTCGCCGGGCTCCAGGGAGTGGTCTGCCTCGGTGCCATCGACGACGACGACAAGGTCGACCAGCGGCGGCATACCGTCACGCTCGGAAAGATGCGTGACGAAGAATCGGGCAAATCCTTTGTTCGCCTGCATATTGCGCCAGAGCGCGATTTCCTGCACCGTCATTTTTTCTCCAAGGTGACATAATTCGGGAGGATGCTGTCTTTCAGTTGATCAAACGTCAGCGGTATCGGATCCCTGGCATTGTATGGATTCCTCAACTGAAACCGTCCCCTGTCGTCGATGCCGGTCAGTTCGTAAGCGTGACCATCGACGAGTTTGCCCGGCAACGGTGACTCACCTTTCTTGAGATGTCGCGTCCCGACGATGACCGGACATCCATCTGCAAGCTTTTCCCCAATATCCTCCCTGAACTGCGTCTTCGCGTTACGACCATTGTGATCATAATCGGTCGGAAGATCCCAGATCTGGGCAGGGATGCCCGTCAACTGCACAAGCAGCTCCGCTCGGTCACCGGACTTGGTCCCGACGTTCAACCGTGTGTATCCGGTGGACAGTTCACCCACTTGCGAGTGGGTGAACTGCCATTTTGCCCCCCGATCCTCGCTCCACGTCTGGTCGACCCCCGCGACGGCTTTCTCCAGGATCGGCGCCCACGCGGTTCCCGTATTCGTGGAATCAGCGAAAGCTGGAGTGTTGGGTATTTCACTGTAGACTGGCAGATCAGGGGTGACCGTCAATTTGACGATGGTGCCCGTCGGCTCGAACCGACCGATCCCCACACTCTTCGCCTCGTTGAGCGACACTTCGTAAGTGCCGTCCTCGTTCTCCTTGACACGATCCATGATGTCCTGTGGACGATGCTCGGCGACTGCCCCCAATGTCGCGATGACCCCGCAGTCTCCAAGGGCACCTTGCTGTGTCTGTTCCCGCCTGGGAACACCGTCGAAGAGTGGGGTACGTGTTCCGTCAGGCCTTTCCAGTGGGGTGCCGTAAGCGTCCGGTCCAAATTCCCTGCCGGGAAGGTGGAAGTCCGGCCTGTCGACCGTGTCCGATATTTCCCGCACCTGGTCGCCGCCACCGAATACGCTCTTCACCCGATCCAGGAATTGCCCGGTCACCGGCGTTTCATCAGCTTGGGCGACAAGGTCATCACTCGGCGACACGGAGCCAGCCACCGTGTCGGTTTCTCGGAGTTCCGCCAGATCCGGAGCTTCACCCCCGTCCGTCGACAGGTCATCCCCGTCACGGGCTTCAGGGGCGACGGGTTCGCTCCTTTGGTCCGGCTCCGTCTCCGCCGGCTCTTCGGGCAGCTCAGCCCCCTCGGACGCCACCTCGGATTCGCCCACGTCTTCGGACTCTTCGACCCCTTCGAACGCGTCAGGTTCGCCCGAGTCATCCGGCTCGTCCGAGTCCTCCGGCTCCTCTGGGGCCTCCGGCTCGTCTGAGGCCTCCGGCTCGTCTGAGGCCTCCGGTCCTTCCGGCTGATCAGAGTGTTCCGGTTCCTCGGGGTAGTCCGGCCCTTCCTTGCCTTCCGGCTGGTCTGGGCTTTCCAGTCCTTCCGGCCCTTCCGAGTCCTCCGGGTCGTCCGGCTCGTCCTGTCCTTCCGGCCCTTCCGAGTGCTCAGGATCGTCCGGGTCGTCCTGTCCTTCCGGCTCTTCCCAGCCATCCAGTACTTCCAAGCCATCCGAGCCGTCCAGCTCTCCCTGGTCGTTCAGCTCTTCCGGCTCTTCAACTCCCTCGGGCTCCTCCGGCTCCTCGGCCTCCCCCGGCTCCTCGGGCTCCCCGAAAACATCTCCGGAGTCCCCCTGCTCCGCGAGTGAGGGCACATCGTCGGTGACCGCATCCGGGCCGCTCTCAGCCGTATGCAGCTCGCTCATCCTGGAATCCCCTCAGGTCGGGCGGGTGCCATGGGCTTGCGGATCCGGCGCTCGAAGCAGCTCAGCGTCTGCCCGAACCGTTTGGTCCACGCCTCCGACTGATCCCCACACCCCACGATCTTCTCCAGCACCG
Organism: Streptomyces sp. yr375; assembly: GCF_900110755.1. Classification (GTDB taxonomy): domain Bacteria; phylum Actinomycetota; class Actinomycetes; order Streptomycetales; family Streptomycetaceae; genus Streptomyces. The sequence continues at coordinate 28,535 of NZ_FOFF01000007.1, read as the reverse complement.
ACGGCTCATACCGCCCGTGGTAATACACCCGCGTCCGCGTCCCCTTGCGTGCCTTGAAGCGCGGCTCGCCCACCGGGCACGGATCCCGTCCGTCGAGCTGGGCCCGCATCGCCTCAGCCACGTGCTCGGAAAGCGCGCCCGGGTCCGCGGTCGCGCCCACGCGGCTGTGGACCGCCGCCTCCACCGCCTGGCCGATCGCGCAGTCCAGGAGGCGGCCGCCCCGATGGGGGTCCAGTTCGCGTCGCATCGCTTCGCCCGGGAGTGGTGTCGTCCAGCCCAGCAGGTGGGCCGCCACGGACATCTCCGCCCACAGTGTGATCCGGAGTTCGGACTGTTCCGTCAGGCGTTGTGCCCGGCGCAGGTCGCGCAGGGTGCATGGGGTGGCCGTCGAGCAGTCGGCGGCGCACGCGCGACTGCGCGGGCCGGTCATCCCGGCCGCCGACGCCGGCCGGATCGCCCCCGCGTCCTCGCGGTCCGTGCCGTCCCGCATGCGCACCAGCAGCGGGTAGTCCATGCCGTCCGTGAAGACGGCCGCCTCGCCCGGTCGCAGGGTGACCAGGTACTCGGACTGGGCCCGGGTGATGTTCATCGTCGCGCCGACCGCCTCGCGGTCGTCCTGCGCGGGCAGGCGGTGGACGACCTTCGCCGCCGTGTTCTTGATGACGTCGGGCAGCAGCTTGCTCGGGATCTGGTCCGCGATGACCAGCCCTTCGCCGTACGCCCGGATCTCGGCCAGCAGGCCCGCGAACATCTCCACCGCGTGGGCGCTCGCGCCGCCCTCCTCGGCGCGGCGCAGCAGGCGGTGCGCCTCCTCGAACACCGTCAAGTGGCGGAGAGGAAAGGACAGTTGGCGGGTGACCCGCTGCTCCATGCGTAGGTACTCGACGAGCCTGATGAGGATCGTGCCCATCAGGAACGCCTTGTCCTTGTCGTCGCCGACGTCCTCGATCTCGAAGACCACGTTGCGTTTCAGCAGCTCGCCGAAGTCCAGCGGGCGGCCGCCCTCCAGGAAGCGGCCCGTGGTGCCGAGCCGGAGGCTGGCCAGGCGGATCTTGATGAAGCCCTGGACGTTGTCGGCGACCTCCTTGCCGTAGCCGATGTCCAGGACGACCTGGAGGGCCGTGTGTTCCAGGTCCTCGAGGGTCGGGTAGCGGGGCTCGGTGCCCGCGAACGTCGGCTCGCCCAGGGTCAGGTCCCAGCCCAGGTCCTCGTAGCAGCGTGTCAGTGCGGCGCTCAGGACCTGCGGGAACGGTTCCTGCGGGTCGAACGAGGCCAGGAACAGGGCGCGCACCATGTCGAGGTGCGTCTGGAGCGGGAAGCGCTCGCCGCTCACGTAGGCGGACGGTTCCAGGGGGTTGAGGCCGGCCGGGAGCGACTCCGGGTCCCCCGGCTTGATCACCACAACCTCGGCCGTGTCCCCGAGCCGCGCCGACATGAAGCGGTACTCGGCCTTGGCCGGCTCCACGACCAGCCACGGGATGCCCGCGTGCGTCGCCGACTCCAGCAGCCCGCGCACGGTCTGCGACTTGCCGCCGCCGGTCGCCCCGCACACGAACGTGTGCCGGTTGAGGGTGGAACGGGTCAGGTCGAGGTCGCCGACGGGGCTGCGGTTGCGGTCGAGCACCGAGCCGAGCCGGACCGGAGCGGCCCCGGGCGGCGCCGGACGCCCCGCGGTCTCCGGGGTGACGTCGAACTCCGGGCGCAGGGCGAACCGTACGCCGGGGATCTCCTGGGCCGGGGGCCGGGCGAGGGCCGCCAGGAGGTCGGAACCTCCGTGGAAGGGGTACGCCTCGGGCGCGGGCAGGACACCGCCCAGGGCCGTGGGCAGGTCACCGACCCGCCCGGTCGGGCGCAGCGCGTACGGCAGTCCCTCCAGGTCCGCCGACGCGCACAGCAGCGCCGCCACCCGGGTCGCCTCCTCGGGCGTACGGCCGCCGGCCAGCAGCCGTATCCGCCACAGCCCGGTGGCCGACGCCTTGGCCAACTCCTTGTGCCGGCGCTCCAGCCGGGCCGCGGCGATGGCGTACTCGGGCGATCCCTCCGCCTTGGCCTGCGCCCTGCGCCGCTCGTCGGCCACGTCACCGGTGAGTTCGTCGAGTTCCGCGGCCGGTACCGGTTCGGCGAACACCAGCCAGGCGAACGGCTCTTGCCACACCCCGAGGAGGCAGTCCTCCAGGGTGGGCCGCTGGAGAGCCGTTCCCGCCGTGCTCGCCGCGCTCCCGGGCCTGGACTCGTCTTCGACCAGCAGGCCGTCTGTCACTCCGGCGACCGCGCTCCAGCAGGGGAAAGAGGCCATCAGGGCGGCGGCCGTACCCGTCGGCTGCCGCTGTCCCCGCGCGCCCGCGGGCAGCCGCAGCAGGGACGTCGTCCCGCCGGCGTCGTCCGTACGGCCGCCCAGCAGGGCACCGCCACCGACCAGGACGTCGAGGGGGCCGTCGGCCGCCCGGCGCGCCCAGCCGACCAGCACCGCGCCGCCCGTCGGGTCGTGCGGGTGCGGTGCGTGGTGGGCGGAGACCAGGGCGGCGAGGCGTTGCGCCCGCAGCCCGTCCTCGCTGCCGACGGGCCGGTCATCGGACGGCCGCTGCCGCGGCACCTCGCGCAGCAGCGCGGCCTCCAGGCTCGCGAACCGCTGCCACGTGCCGCTACCGCTACTGCTGCCGTTGCTGCTGCCGCCGCCAAGTGGACTGTCCGTCATATGCGTTCGGCCCATTCGACCCGTGCGGCGGCCGGTACGCCGCGTTCCCGCCGCTGCTCGGCGAGTTCGCTCTGGGGAATGTGGGCAGGCTCGTGCGCGAGCGGTGTGGTGGGCAACGTCTCCCCCGTTGTCGATCTTGCGGCACCACCCTAGAGGCAGGGGCGAACACGGCCAAGCCTTGCAACTGTGACGTCGCTCGTGACGTCGCTCGTGACGTCGCTTTCCGCGTTACCAGGTGGACTTGGGATGTCGGTTCAGGCACCATGTGTCGGCTGCTGATCAATGACTGACATCCGCTTCGGCGGACACGGGGGCGAGTTCAATCATCAGAGGCGTCTCTTCTGCCGCCCTCGGGACGGTCATTTCTCACCTGTCCACATTTGGGTGCCTTCACCGCGCCCATCTCCCTCAGGGCGAACTCATATGACCCATCCCGTTGACCCTCGCCAGCCGCAGGACCCGTACGGGTACGGCGGCCCAGGCCACCCCGCCGGCCAGCCCGGCCCACCGCAGAACCCGGCCTACCCGCCGGGCCCACCCGTACCGCCGGGCCAGCCCGGCCAGCCCGGCCAGCCCGGCCAGCCTCAGCAAGCCCCGTACCAGGCCGCGCCCCCTCAGCAGCAGCCGTACCAGCAGCCGCCCTACCAGGCCGCGCCGCCACCCCAGCCGCCGTACCAGCAGCAGCCGTACCAACCCCCCACCCAGCCGCCCCAGTTCGCGCCCGGACAGCAGCCGCAGTACGCGCCGGGGCAAGCGCCGGGACAGCCTCCGTACGGGCAGCAGCCGCCGCCCTACGGACAACAGCCGCCTTACGGACAGCAGTCGCCCTACGGCCAGCAGCCGCCCTACGGTCAACAGCCCCCGTACGCCCAGCAGTCGCCGCAGCAGTCGTTCGCGCCGCAGCAGCAGTACCCGCAGCAACCGCCGCCGCAGGCACCGCAGTTGTCGTACCCCGAGCAGCAGCCGCAGCAGTACGCGCCGGCCGCCCCGTACGCCGCCGCGCCCGGCACTCCGCAGGTGCACCGCGGCGCCGACTCCACGTCGGTGACCAGGCTGCTGCTCAACGTGCCGCTGTTCCTGGGCAGTCTGCTGGTGATCTGGCTGATCTCACGGGCGCTGCCGAGCGGTCTGGACATCGCGTTCATCGTCGCCTGGCTGGCCTCGGGCGCCCTGATCTTCCACCGGCCGACCGAACGCGGCCTCGCCCGGCTGCTGTTCAAGATGCGTCCGCCCACCGGTGCCGAACTGGCCGTGCTCCAGCCGATCTGGGACGACGTCACCGGCCGCGCCGGGATCGACGGCACGAAATACGCGCTGTGGATGCAGGACACCGACGGGCTCAACGCCTCCGCCGCCGCCGGGCACATCGTCGGCGTGACGCGCGGAGCGATGCGGCAGGAGCCCCAGCAGCTGGCGGCCGTGCTCGCCCACGAGCTGGGGCATCACGTCGGCGGCCACGCCTGGGCCCTCCTGCTCGGCATCTGGTACGCCGTACCGGTCCGGATGTTCATGACCGTCGTGAAGTTCGTGACGCGTTTCCTCTTCTACTTCACCGCCGAGCTCTCCTGCCTGGCGGCCGGCATCTTCGTCGTGGTCTTCGGCTCCCTCGCCGTCGCGACCCTCCTCACCTTCCCGCCCGCCCTCGCCCTCTACGCGATCCCGTTCCTGCTCGCCTGGGCCGGACGGCAGGGCGAGCTGCGCGCCGACCGGTTCGCCGGACAGCTCGGGTACGGGCCGCTGCTGATCTCCCTCTTCACGGCCTTGCAGGCGGAGGGCTATGACGACGAGGCCCGCAAGGAGGGCCCGATCGCACGGCTCATGTCCTCGCATCCGCCGTTCCACCAGCGCATCCGCGCGCTCGAGACCTTCGTCGCCTGACCGGCCGGGAGCCTCACCCATGACTGTCGAAAGCACCGAGGCCGGACAGCTCGGCCGCTACCTGCGCCTCTTCGATCCCGGCCAGCGTCTCGGCTGGATCTACCGCGACCCCGAGTCGCTGCGCCGGCCGTTCACCGAGCCCGAACCGCAGCGGGAGCAGGTGGCGGTCGGGTACGAGAACCGTGCGGCGGCCGCCCGGCTCGACCACGAGGACCGGCGCCGCTCCGCCCTCAGGATCGGCGGCGGTGTCGCGGCGGTCTGCTTCCTGCTCAGCTACTTCGTCGGCGCCGTGATGGTCGTCCTCGGCGTGGTCGCCGTCGTCGTCGGACTGGCCCGCATGGCGCTGGCCGCGCGGCAGGTCAGCTCCGCCGGCGGGGCGCTCGCGGCCGAACAGGGGTCCCTGGAGCAGCGGTTCCAGTCCTCCTGGCAGATGTGGCACCAGCATCGGCAGTACCACGAGAGCCAGCAGGAGCAGTGGGTCCGCGGCCTCGACGCCTGGGGCACGCTGCCGATCGGCCCCGACACACGACGCCTTGACGTCTTCGGCGGCAGCCAGCGCGGGCGCGAGGGCTTCCTCACCGTGCTCGGCACCTCCACACTCCAGGAGCGGCCGGTCATCGTGGTCGACCTGACCCAGGCCCTGGTGTGCCGGGAGCTGTCCGTCCTCGCCGAGGCCGCCGGAGTACCCGTCGACGTGCAGGTGCTGCCCAGTCGTATGGCGGAGAGCAGCATCGTCGGCGGACTGGCGCCGCACGAGCTGGTGCACGCGCTGGTCGAGGCGGTGCACGGGGACAACCCCGAGGCGGGCCGCGCCGAGCGGGCCGTCGACACCCGCATCCTCACCCAACTGTGCGGCGCGCTCGGCGAAGACGTCTCCCTGGCCCGGCTGGGCGCGGGGCTGCGGGTCCTGATGGGCGAGGCGGACGACACCGGGTGCCTGAGCCGCGACGAACGCAACCGGATCGCGGACGACCTGCTCAATGACAAGAACAAGGACCAGGTACGCGACAGCCTCTTCCGTCTGGTGTCCTTCGTGCACCCGCTGGAGCGGCTGGGCACCGCCCGCGAGGGACGCGGCCCCGGCTATCTCACCTGCCTCGCCCTGGACTTCGGCGCGGGCTCGGCGAGCACGGAGCTGCTGGCCGACCTGGCCGTGCAGAGCGTGATGCGGCGACTGTCGTCCTTCCAGGAGACCGCGCCGTCCGTCCTGGTCGCCCTCGGCGAACAGGGCCTGCAACGACGCCACCTCGAACAGTTGGCGCAGGTCTGCGAACGCCGAGGCTCCCAACTGGTGCTGATGCACCCGCACTTGAGGGACGCGGCGGAGCAGATGATCGGCGGCGGCACGGTCGCCTTCATGAAGCTCGGCAACCACCAGGAGGCCCGTGTCGCGGCGGACTTCATCGGCCGCGAGCACTCCTTCGTCCTGCACTCCCTGACGGACACCGAGGGCAGGACCGTCAACACCTCCGTCGCCAAGACGATCGGCTCGTCGGTCAGCAGGGGGACGACCCACAGCGCGTCCGTCACCCGCGGCACCAACTGGGGCAGCAGCAGCTCGTCCAGCTACCAGGGCGGCGCGAACCCGTTCTCGTCGTCCTCCTCCACCAGCTCCGGCGGCAGCTACAGCGAGACGACCGGCACCTCCACCAGCGTCACGTACAGCACCAACGAGTCCACGACGCACACCACCGGCGACAGCGACAGCACCAGCCTGGCGACCGGCCGACAGCGCGTCTACGAGTACGTTCTCGAACCCACGCAACTCCAGGCACTCGCCGAGTTCAGCCTCCTGGTCGTGGAACGCCGGACCGGCGGCTCGGTCCTGGTACACCCGGTGGACTGCAACCCCAACATCGTCTTCCTCGACCGGGTGAGCATGACCCCCCTCCCCCACTTCGACCCGGCACCGACACCACAACTCCCCGCACCGCAACACCCGTACCCCGAGGCTCCCCAACAGCCGTACGCCCCCACGCCACCCCAGCAGCCGTACGCACCCGCTGCTGCCCAACAGGGGTACCCGCCGGCTTCCCACCAGCCCTACGCCCCCGGCGTCCAGCCCACCGCACCCCAGCAACCGCACTGGCCGTCCCAGGACCACCCGCAACAGCCGGGCGGCGGCTGGACCCAGGGCCCACCCCCGAACTGGCCCGGCCAGCAGCCGGGCGGCTTCAGGTGACCGGCGGCAGCCCACCGCCGGGCGAAGGGCTGACCTCGTCGATGTCTGCGAGGATCTGACGCGTGAGGCGGAGCTCGATCTCAAGAATGTCGCGACGGAACTTTCCCGGATCCCTTTCGTAGCGGGCCTTGCCCACCTCGGAAGTGAAAGCCGATGCGGGAACCGCGTCCTGGCCCGGAGGAATGAACTTCTGGACCTCCTCGATGGCGGCCACCGCGTAGGCCATCGCGCCACGGTGCCTGTGGTGCTCGGACTCGGGTGAGTTCAGCATCTCCAGTCCGGCACGGCGGGAGACGTCGGACGCGACCGCCGCGAACTCACCGGGATCAATGATCTCGGAAGGCTCGGGGCCGCCGAAGGCGGGCGGCGGCGGGGGGATCTCCGCCGCCATCAGGAAAGTGAAGTGCCGGTTGCGGCCGCACTGCGCGCACGGGCCCTCATACACGGCGACGAGGTCGTCACCGTGCTGCTCCAGGCGGTGCCGGCGGTCGAAGTCGGAGCTCCCGCACTCGCATGGGTGCAGGTCCATGTACAGGTGCGCTTCAAGTGAGGAACGGGCTCTCAACATGGCATGATCCTAAAGTCTGTTGTGCGGTGTGCATATGTACGGAGCCTGGGGGAGGGCGTCACGTGGACACATCGGCCGATCCTCGGATGGTCATGAGCACCTTGCAGCCGGACGCACCCGCGCGGCAGGCAGAGCTCGTGTCGACCGCGAGGCGGGACATGGGTGCGGTGGCCGCCGCCGTCCTGGGAGACAGACTGGTCTCCCTTGATCCGGCTGAGGCCGACGACGGGCGCCAGTATTTCGTGCTGCGGGACAGCCAGGGGAAGTCCGCGCAGATCTGGGTCGACGCCATTCCGCTGGAGACGGGGGCGATTGCCGACACGGCGACGAACACGGCCTCGCAGAACTACGTCATCCGCGTATCCGACCGTCTTCCGACCGAGATGCTGGGACGGGTCCTCGCACACGAACTCGGGGAACTCACCGCCGTACGCGAGCGCGCGGCCGACGGCTTGATTCCCGTCCGGGAAGACCTTCTGCGGGGAGGAGCCGAGCTCCCGGCGGACCGCCGACTGTCCAGCGCGGACCTGGGGCGCGTAGGGGAGCTCAACTGGCTCGCGCACCAAAGCAATGACACCGCTCTGTCCCCGCGACAGCAGGCGGAGGCGCGTGCGGAGTTCTCCGCGCTGCTCGACCCCTACGGGATCCGGCCCACCGTCGCCATGAGCGACGAGGCGGCCTTCCACGCTCAGGAGAGAGCGGCACGCGTCCGCCACCGGGTGGCGTTCGAATCCCTCTCCACTGATTCCGTGAGCCTGCTCGCCACCCTCGCCCACCCCATAGAACACCTCCCCCCACCCGACGCCACCGCCCTCCAGGCCTCCCGCGACGCCGCGCTCCGCGCAGAGCGCCAGGTGGAGGCGTTCGTCGCCGAGCGGGACGTCAGCATGCCGCTTCCCGGTTACGACCAGAACGGGCTGCCGCTCCCCCGCGATCAGTTGGAACCCGCCGCCGAGCGGTGGGCGGAGTACCGTGCGCAGGTCAGTGAGCGCACCGCGGCGGCGTTGGAGGGGCAGCTCGCCGGTGGGCAGCTCCCGTTGCGGAAGGTCGTGATCGGCGGCGGGGCGAGCCTCGCCGGGCGTGATCCGCAGGCCCTGCTGGTGGACGGGGCCGGCCGCTGGCATCTGGACCCCGGGAACGGGATCGTGCAGTCCGCGGACCAGGACCGCGACCTCGCGCAGTGGATGGGCGTCGATCCCTACACGGCGGTCGAAGACCCCCGGGACCGGGTGTCCATCCACGCCGTACGGATCTGGGAGGACCAACTCGCCACCCAGGGCGACGTGGTGAACGGCCGCGCCCGTCTGCACCTCGGCAACGACGGTGAACTCCTCGCCGAGGTAAGGAAGTTCGACCAGGACGGCAAGGAGAGCGCGGCCCCGCTGTGGGTGGCGTGCGACGGGACGCCGAGCGTCGCGACCGGCCTCACGCCGGACGTCGTACCGGGAATGCCGCGCGGCGCGACCGGCGTCGAGAGCCGCAGCGAGGCCGTGCGGCTGATCGGTGACCGGCTGCGGGAGCTGGCGGGGAACGGCGTCCCCGGGGCGAGAGAGATGCGGGCCTGGCTGACCCAGGCCGAGCGGGCCGGCGCGGACACCCAGGCCGTGCTCGGCGCGCTGGAGTCGTCAGCGCTGAAGGACGCGCTGACCGCCGGCCTGGACACCGATGCCGCCGCCCGCATGGGCAACTGCTTCACCGCCCTCGACTCGACGCGGAAGTGGGAGGCGGCGCGTGAGGCCGCGCCGGGACGGGCGCTGCTGGGCGACGAGGTCGCCGAGAACCGTTTCGACCCGCGTGCCGCCCAGCACTGGATCATCGCCGGGTCCGGCGGCACCGGAGTCGCCAACGCCGAGATCATCCTGCGGGAGAATCCCGACGCAGCCGTCACGATCGTCGGCTCGAGCCCGCCGGCCGCGCTCCAGCACCAGGTCCAGTACCCGGCGATGCTCGCCGAGTACGCCACGGGCGACAACCCGCGGCTGACGATCGTCAAGGCGCAGGTGGGCGCGATCGAGACCTACCGGCACGAGAGCGGACAGACCTGGTTCCAGGCCGACTACGTGGACCAGAACGGGGAACAGGCAACGGCCAGAGCCGACGGCTACGTCACCAGCCTCGGCCGCACCAACCCGCTCCCGCCCGCCCTCCAGGACCTCGCGAACGAGGTGCGCGACCATGGCGGCGAGATCTCCGGGGACCTGCTCTTCGACAAGGACGACCAGTACATCGGCTACGGCCTCACCTTCGCCGTGGACGGCCGGGAACACCGCGTCGACGTGGACGGCGCCGCCTCCTGGCAGCTACCGCGCGAGATCTTCGCCCCGGAGACGGGAATCCAGGCCGACCTGAACCAGATGGGCCTGCGCGGACTGCCGTCCGAGACCGGCAACGCGGCCCCCGGCTTCTCCCCGATCGCCCGCCAGAGCGCCCTGCGCGCACGCGCCGTCGCGGCGGCAGCGGCAGGCGACCCCGAAGCCGTACGACGCACCTCGACCATCCCGGAACGCTGGCAGCGCCCGGACCTGGACCCGAAGGCCGTCACCAGAACCCCGACCCCCGCCACACCCTCCACCCCACGTGTCGCCGGTATCGCCGGTATCGCCGGTTCACACCTGTGGGAGACCGGCATGCCCCAAGACCGCGTCAACCGCCCGCCCGCCCCCGCGCCCATCCAGCAACCGCAGCAACAGCCCCCGGGCCACGAGCGCCCCGCCCCAGGCGTCGGCATGGGCGACTGACCGCCGGCCCCTACACCTCAGCCGGATCAGTCAGCTCAGCCCGATCAATCCGCTCAGTCCGACGACTGCTGCCGCTTGGGCCGCCAGACCACCAGCGCGCTGGTCTGCTGCACCTCCTGGTACGGCACCAGATCCCGCCGGTACGACGCGTGCACCGCCGCTTCCCGCTGCTGCATCGCCGTCGCCGCGCCGTCCAGCGCGGCCTCCATCTCGGCGACCCGGGACTGCAGTGCGGCCACCTGGTTCTCGAGCTCGATGATCCGCTTGATGCCGGCCAGGTTGATGCCCTCGTCCTGGGACAGCGCCTGCACCGTGCGGAGCAGGTCGATGTCGCGGGCCGAGTAGCGGCGCCCCCGGCCGGCGGTGCGGTCGGGGGAGACGAGGCCCAGGCGGTCGTACTGGCGCAGGGTCTGCGGGTGCAGGCCGGAGAGCTGGGCCGCCACCGAGATGACGTAGACCGGGGTCTCCTCGGTCAGTTCGTACGGGTTGCGACGACGGCCGTCCATCACGCTCAAGCTCCCTTCGCGGCCTCGAACAGCTCGGCCCGCGGGTCCTCACCCGCGGTCGCCTCGCGATACGCCTCCAGTGCGTCACGAGCCTCCCCCGACAGGTCCTTCGGCACACTCACCTCGACGGTGACCAGCAGGTCGCCGCGGGTGCCGTCCTTACGGAACGCGCCCTTGCCCCGCGCCCGCATGGTGCGGCCATTGGGGGTGCCGGGCGGCAGCTTCAGGGTCAGGGACGGTCCACCGAGCGTGGGCACCTTGACCTCGCCGCCGAGGGCCGCCTCCGTGAACGTCACCGGCACGGTCACCGTCAGGTTGTCGTCCCGGCGGCCGAACACGGGGTGCGGATCGACGTGTACGACGACGTACAGATCGCCGGACGGGCCGCCCCGCTCGCCCGGCGCGCCCTTGCCCCGCAGCCGGATGCGCTGGCTGTCCGTGACCCCGGCCGGGATGCGGACCTGCATGGTGCGGGACGACTTGGCGCGCCCGCTGCCCTTGCAGTCCAGGCAGGGGTGCTCGGCGATCAGGCCGCGGCCCTTGCAGTCCGGGCAGGGGTCGGTCAGCGAGAAGCCGCCGCCCGAGCCCCGCGCGACCTGGCCGGTGCCGACGCAGGTCGGGCACACGCGCGGCGTGCCGTTCTTGTCGCCGGTGCCCGAACACGCCTTGCAGGGGGCCTGCGAGGACATCCGCAGCGGGACCGTCGCGCCCTCGATGGCCTCCGTGAACGTCAGGGTGACCTCGGTGTCGATGTCCTGGCCGCGCCGGGGCTGGGTACGGGTCGTGCCCGGACCGCCGCGGTTGAACAGGCCGCCGAACACGTCCCCGATGCCGCCGCCGAAGCCGCCGGGCGCCCCGCCGCCGCCCTGGGGGCCGCCGCCGAAGAGGTCGCCCAGGTCGAAGTTGAAGTTGCCGCCGCCCGCGCCGGGCCCCGGACGGAAGCCGCCGTTGCCGAAGAGGGCGCGTGCCTCGTCGTACTCCTTGCGCTTCTTGGGGTCACCGAGGATGTCGTTCGCCTCGGAGATCTCCTTGAAGCGCTCCTCCGCCTTGGCGTTGCCCTTGTTGGCGTCCGGGTGGTACTCGCGGGCGAGTTTCCGGTACGCCTTCTTGATCTCCGCCTCGGTGGCGTCCTTGGGGACGCCGAGGACCTTGTAGAAGTCCTTCTCGATGAAGTCCTTGGTGCTCATCCTCGACGTCCCTCCTTCCGCGCCGAACCCTTCGTCGGGTCAAGCTCAGCCCTCGTCCGGGCCACCGCTCTCCTTGTCGTCCGCTGCCGCCGCCGTGTCGGCCTCGTCGCCCTTCGCGGGCTGCGCGCCGGGCTGCGGTTCGGCCACGGCCACCCGCGCGGGGCGGATGGTGCGCTCACCGAATCGATACCCGGGCTGCAGAATCGCCACGCACGTCGTCTCGGTGACGTCGGGCGCGTACGAGTGCATGAGGGCCTCGTGGATCGTCGGGTCGAAGGGCTCGCCCTCCTTGCCGAACTGCTGGAGGCCCATCTTGGCGGCCACGCCCTCCAGCGACTCGGCCACCGACTTGAAGCCGCCGACGAGTTCACCGTGGTCACGCGCGCGGCCGATGTCGTCGAGCACGGGCAGGAGCTCGGTCAGGAGGTTCGCGATGGCGATCTCCTTGACCGCGATCCGGTCGCGCTCGACCCGACGGCGGTAGTTCTGGTACTCGGCCTGGAGGCGCTGGAGGTCGGCGGTGCGCTCGCCGAGCGCGGTGCGCACCTGGTCCAACTGGGCCACCAGACCGGCTGTCTGGTTCGTGTCCCCGGCCGGGGCCGCCCCCTCCGCCGCAGCGGAGGAAGGGGCGGTCTTCGGCTCGGCGTCTTCAGGGGTGGCGCCGGAGGGGACGTCGGGCTTCTCCTCGAAGCCCGGGGTCTCCTCCGTCACGCGGCACCGTCCTTGCGCTCGTCGTCCACGATCTCGGCGTCCACGACGTCGTCGTCGGCCTTCGGGGCGTCGGCGTGCGGGGCGTCCGCGCCCGGGGTGGCCTGGGCGTCGGCGTACATGGCCTGGCCGACCTTCTGGGAGACCGCGGCGACCTTCTCGGTGGCCGTGCGGATCTCGGCGGTGTCCTCGCCCTTGAGCGCTGCCTTCAGCTCCTCGACGGCGGCCTCGACCTCGGTCTTGACCTCGCCGGGGACCTTGTCCTCGTTGTCCTTGAGGAACTTCTCCGTCTGGTAGACGAGCTGCTCGCCCTGGTTGCGGGCCTCGGCGGCCTCGCGGCGGCGGTGGTCCTCGTCCGCGTACTGCTCGGCCTCCTGGCGCATGCGGTCGACCTCGTCCTTCGGCAGCGAGGAGCCGCCGGTGACGGTCATCTTCTGCTCCTTGCCGGTGCCGAGGTCCTTCGCGGTCACGTGCATGATGCCGTTGGCGTCGATGTCGAAGGCGACCTCGATCTGCGGCACACCGCGCGGGGCGGGCGGCAGACCGGTCAGCTCGAACATCCCGAGCTTCTTGTTGTAGGCCGCGATCTCGCGCTCGCCCTGGTAGACCTGGATCTGCACCGACGGCTGGTTGTCCTCGGCCGTCGTGAAGATCTCCGAACGCTTCGTCGGGATCGTCGTGTTGCGCTCGATCAGCTTGGTCATGATGCCGCCCTTGGTCTCGATGCCGAGGGACAGCGGGGTCACGTCGAGGAGCAGGACGTCCTTGACCTCACCCTTGAGGACACCGGCCTGGAGCGCGGCGCCGATGGCCACGACCTCGTCCGGGTTGACGCCCTTGTTGGCGTCCTGACCGCCGGTCAGCTCCTTGACGAGCTCGGCGACGGCGGGCATCCGGGTCGAACCACCGACGAGAACGACGTGGTCGATCTCGGAGAGGTTGATGCCGGCGTCCTTGATGACGTTGTGGAACGGCGTCTTGCAGCGCTCCAGAAGGTCGGCCGTCAACTGCTGGAACTGGGCGCGGGTGAGCTTCTCGTCCAGGTGCAGCGGGCCCTCGGCGGACGCCGTGATGTAGGGCAGGTTGATCGAGGTCTCGGTGGACGAGGACAGCTCGATCTTCGCCTTCTCGGCGGCCTCGCGCAGGCGCTGGAGCGCCATCTTGTCCTTGGCGAGGTCCACGCCGTGGCCGGCCTTGAACTGCTGCACCAGGTAGTCGACGACCCGCTGGTCCCAGTCGTCGCCGCCGAGGTGGTTGTCGCCGTTGGTGGCCTTCACCTCGACGACGCCGTCACCGATCTCCAGGAGGGACACGTCGAACGTGCCGCCGCCGAGGTCGAAGACGAGGATCGTCTGGTCGTCCTTGTCGAGGCCGTACGCGAGCGCGGCGGCGGTCGGCTCGTTGACGATACGAAGGACGTTGAGGCCGGCGATCTCGCCGGCTTCCTTCGTCGCCTGACGCTCCGAGTCGTTGAAGTACGCCGGGACGGTGATGACCGCGTCGGCCACCTTCTCGCCCAGGTACGCCTCGGCGTCGCGCTTCAGCTTCTGCAGGATGAACGCGCTCATCTGCTGCGGGTTGAAGTGCTTCCCGTCGAGCTCGATCTTCCAGTCGGTGCCCATGTGACGCTTCACCGAACGGATGGTCCGGTCCACGTTCGTGACCGCCTGGCGCTTGGCCACCTCGCCGACGAGCACCTCGCCGTTCTTGGCGAAGGCGACGACGGACGGCGTGGTCCTGGCACCCTCGGCGTTGGTGATGACGGTGGGCTCGCCGCCCTCCAGAACGCTGACGACGGAGTTGGTTGTGCCCAGGTCGATGCCGACCGCACGTGCCATGGTGATCTTCCTCCAGTGACTTGAGTGGAACAGGCTCAAGTGTGCACGAGCCTCGCCGCCCGGTCAACAGACCTGAGTCCCATCCACTCAACTCTTATCCGTTCCTTACACGCAACCCCCCGTTGACCTGCGAAGACGCAGATCCCCCCGCCCGCCGAACCTCACCCCGAGGAGGACGGACATCGGACTCGGATTGACGCCGAGGCCCGTACACCGGAGCCCGACGAGGATCGGGACGCGCCCCGGGACGGGCATCGGAACGACCATCGGAACGGAGGTCCGCACGGCCGCCCCGCCGGGGACCCCGGCGGCCTCCACCGCCGCCGCTGCCGCCACGCGCGCGTGGCGGACCGTATACCGAGACCCGCAGCAGTCCGAGCACGACCACGGCGGCCACGCCCGCCACCCACCACACGGCCTGCGCGTCCGCCCATCCCGCGTGCACCAGCACCCCGACGAGCACCGCCGCGAAGGCCGCGAGGCCGAGCAGCACGGTCACGCCCTGGGGGGTGAGTCCGAGGCGGCGCAGCCGGTGGGCGAGGTGGTCGGGCGCGCCGCGCAGCAGGGGCCGTCCGGCCAGCCGCCGTGACACGGCGACCAGGACGGCGTCGGCCCCGGCGACGGCGGTGAGCGCGAACAGCACGCCCGCGCCGACGGCCGGATCGTGCCCCGCGCGGGCGATCACGGCGGCCGCGGCGAGCAGGAAGCCCGCGAAGAGCGAACCGCACGCGCCGAGCGCCACGCGCGCGGGAGGCCAGTTGTGCATGAGGAAGCCGGTCAGCGCGGCGGCGAGCACGCTCAGCAGCACCACCAGCCCGTCCATCACCTCCACGGCGACACACGCGGCCACCCCGAAGGCGGTGACGACCCCGACGGTCCCGGCGACCCCGTCGGCGTGGTCGAGCGCCCTGAAGGCGAGGGCGACGAAGGTGATCCAGCCGACGCCCACCGCCCCGGAGACGACCCCGGTGTCGCCGTACGGCACCACGAAGGCCGCCGCGATCGCCGTACCGAGGACGAGGAAGCGCACCTTGAGCCGCCACACGTCCGCGACCAGCCCGAGCGCGGCGACAGCGCCCGCGGCGACGAGCAGCACCTCGATGCCGTCCCCGAGCGGGGCGATGCCGGTCCGGTCCCCGGCGACCGCGACGAGACAGGTGGCGAGCACGACGGCGACACCCCCGAACAGCGGCACCCGCCGCTGCCGCTGCTGCCGCCGGTCGAGCAGCCCGAGGCGCAGGGCGGGCACGCGCAGCAGCGCGGCGAGGACGGCGGAGAGGAGCAGGGCGATGGCGGCGGCGGCGATCCCGTAGAGCACGGATATAAATTAGTCATAAATGTACCAATTTGGTACGAATAACACGGCCGGGTTGACGACCAGATTCCGATCGGATCCCGACCCGACACCGACCGGATCCAGACCAGAACCCGACCGCTTCCTGAGGCAACCCTCAGCGACTGAGATCACTCCGCACCCCGCTACAGTGCGACGGAGAATACGGGGTACTCTCAGACGGACTGCATAAGTTACCGCTTAGTAATCTCCACCGAAGTCCCCTCGCCAGGCCCGAGGAGCCCCGAAATGCAACTCGCCGCGATCATCGTGTCGCTGGTCCTGACCGTGGTCGGCGTCGCGCTCCTCGCACGCGCCATCGGTCAGTTCGTCCGGTACTTCAAACTGGGCCAGCCGGTCCCGGCCGGAGCCCGGACAGACAATCCCTACGCGCGCAGTGTGACGCTGGTGCGGGAGTTCCTCGGCCACACGCGGATGAACCGCTGGGGCATCGTGGGCTTCGCCCACTGGTTCGTGGCCGTCGGCTTCCTGACGCTGCCGCCGACCCTCGCCCAGGCCTTCGGCCAGCTCTTCAAGGCCGACTGGGTGCTGCCGGTCATCGGCGAGTTCCTGCCGTTCGAGCTCTACATCGAGTTCATCGGCGTGATGACGATCCTGGGCATCGCCGTCCTCATCGTGATCCGCCTGCTGAGCCTGCCCTCGCGCGCGGGCCGCAAGTCCCGCTTCACGGGCTCGAAGGCCGGCCAGGCCTACTTCGTCGAGTACGTCATCCTCACCATCGGCCTCGCGATCTACGTGCTGCGGGGCCTGGAGGGCGCGCTGCACCACGTGGACCACTACGAGGCCGGCTACTTCGCCTCGTACCCGCTGGTGCTGGCCTTCAAGGGCCTGAGCGTGAGCGCGCTGCAGAACCTGGTCTACCTGGTCGCGACGATCAAGATCGGCACGTCGTTCGTGTGGATGATCGTGGTCTCGCTCAACACCAACATGGGTGTGGCCTGGCACCGCTTCCTGGCGTTCCCGAACATCTGGTTCAAGCGCGAAGCGACCGGCGGAACGGCCCTGGGCGGCCTCCTGCCGATGACGTCCGGCGGCAAGCCGATCGACTTCACCGACCCGGGCGACGACGACGTCTTCGGCGTCTCCCAGGTCGAGCAGTTCTCCTGGAAGGGCCTGCTGGACTTCTCCACCTGCACCGAGTGCGGCCGCTGCCAGTCGCAGTGCCCGGCCTGGAACACCGGCAAGCCCCTCTCCCCCAAGCTCCTGATCATGTCCCTGCGGGACCACGCCCACGCCAAGGCCCCCTACCTGCTGGCCGGCGGCGGCAAGACCGCCGAGGGCGACGAGAAGGCGTCGGCGGAGGCCCTGAAGGACGTCCCGGCCGCCGCGCTGGCCGAGGCCGAGCGCCCGCTGATCGGCACCGCCGAGGAGAACGGCGTCATCGACCCGGACGTCCTGTGGTCCTGCACCACCTGCGGCGCCTGCGTCGAGCAGTGCCCGGTGGACATCGAGCACGTCGACCACATCGTCGACATGCGCCGCTACCAGGTGATGATCGAGTCCGCGTTCCCGTCCGAGGCGGGCACGATGCTCAAGAACCTGGAGAAGAAGGGCAACCCCTGGGGCCTGGCGAAGAAGCAGCGCCTGGAGTGGCTCAAGGAGGTCGAGTTCGAGGTCCCGGTCGTCGGCAAGGACATCGAGGACCTGACCGAGGTCGAGTACCTGTACTGGGTCGGCTGCGCGGGCGCGCTGGAAGACCGCGCGAAGAAGACGACGAAGGCGTTCGCCGAGCTGCTGCACATCGCGGGCGTCAAGTTCGCGATCATGGGCGGCGACGAGAAGTGCACCGGCGACTCCGCCCGCCGCCTCGGCAACGAGCCCCTGTTCCAGGAGCTCGGCATGGAGAACGTGGCCGCGCTGAACATGGCGTTCGGCGAGGAGACGGACGACGAGGGCAACGTCACGCCCGAGTCGAAGAAGCCGAGGTCGGCGAAGAAGATCGTCGCGACCTGCCCGCACTGCCTCAACACGATCGGCAACGAGTACCCGCAGATCGGCGGCGACTACGAGGTCATCCACCACACCCAACTGCTCCAGCGCCTGGTGGACGACGGCAAGCTGATCCCGGTGACCCCGGTCGAGGGCATCATCACCTACCACGACCCGTGCTACCTGGGCCGCCACAACAAGATCTACACGCCCCCGCGCGAGATCATCGCGAGCGTCCCGGGCCTGCGGAACGAGGAGATGCACCGCCACAAGGAGCGCGGCTTCTGCTGCGGCGCGGGCGGCGCGCGGATGTGGATGGAGGAGCGGATCGGCAAGCGCATCAACAACGAGCGCGTCGACGAGGCCCTCTCGCTCAACCCCGACATCGTCTCGACGGCCTGCCCGTTCTGCCTCGTCATGCTGACCGACTCGGTCAACGGCAAGAAGAACGAGGGCAAGGCCAAGGAGTCCATCCAGGTCGTGGACGTCTCCCAGCTCCTCCTGGAGTCGGTCAAGACCCCGGTCGACGACGAGCCCCCGACGGGCGAGACGGACGCGGAGAGCGAGCCGGAGCCGCAGCCGGTGAAGTGAGCGGCCGACGAGGTCAGCGGTAGCCCGAACGGCCGTATCGACGCCCCTGTGTCCCACCCGGACGCGGGGGCGTCGCCGTTGCCCGCACAAACCCCTCACCGGCCCCCGACGGACCCCTGACACCAAGCCAGTTGCTCCCCTTAGGGGATGTCACAGCTCGGCAGCAAAGCCGTACGCGAACGGCGGCCCCGGTACTTCACCGTGCGGGACCAGGTACGTTCGAAGGCGTGGCTGGATTCAGGATCGGACGCGGCGGTCGTAACGACCGCGCCCCGCAAGCACGACCGCAACAAGCTCCGTACGGGCAGCAGGCGCCCCAGGGACCGTCGCGGTCCTCAGGACCGTCGGCGCCCTCGGGCCCCTCGGGGCCTTCGTACGGCTACCCGTCGGCCCAGCAGCCGTACCCGCCGCAGCAGCGGCCGCAGTACGGCGGCCCGGGCACGGGCGGCGGCCAGTGGCCGCAGGCGAACGGCGGCGGCCAGGGCGGCGAGGAGCCGGAGTACTTCGGCGGCGACGCGGCCCCGTACGGCGCTCCCGGCGGTCCCGGCGGTCCTACGGGCGGTGGCGCCTCGTACGACCCGTACGCGGCGAACAACCCGGGTCACACCCAGGCCTTCTCGATCGACGACCAGAACCAGCACGGCCGGCCCAACCAGCAGAACCAGTACGACCCGTACGACCAGGGGGGTACGTACCCCGCCGGTGCGGCCCCGGCCGGCCCGATCGGTCCGCGCCTGCCGTGGAAGGAGCTGCTGAAGGGCATCGTCCTCGCCCCCCAGCAGACGTTCCTCCAGATGCGGGACTACACGATGTGGGGCCCCGCCCTCGTCGTGACGTTCCTCTACGGCCTGCTCGCGGTCTTCGGCTTCGACGGCGCCCGCACGGACGCGATCAACGCGAAGCTCTCCAACGCCATCCCGATCGTCCTGACGACGTCCGTCGCGATGGTGCTCAGCTCCTTCGTGCTGGGCGTGGTCACCCACACCCTGGCCCGCCAGCTCGGCGGCGACGGCGCGTGGCAGCCGACGGTCGGCCTCTCCATGCTGATCATGTCCCTGACGGACGCGCCACGCCTGGTCGTCGCGATGTTCTTCGGCGGCGACGCGTCGTTCGTCCAAATCCTCGGCTGGGCGACCTGGGTGGCGGCCGGCGCCCTCCTGACCCTGATGGTCGCCCGCTCCCACGACCTGCCCTGGCCGAAGGCACTGGGCGCGTCGTCGATCCAACTGATCGCACTGCTGTCGATCGTGAAGCTGGGGACGTTCTAGTACGCCGACCGATACCCCACGGTGAGGGCCCTCGACCGACGGTCGGGGGCCTTTGGCGCGTGGTCACCAACCGTAAGATCCCACGATCGGAAATCACACATTCACCGCATGTCGTATCACTACAACTACGGAGCGTAATATAATCTGGCCGTTCCCTACACCCTCCAACAAGGAGTGCGCGTGAAAGCTCGCTTTGGCGTGAGGCGGGGAACGGTGCTTGTGGCCGCCCTGCTGGTCGCCGTCATCGCCGCGATCCTCCCGGGATCGGCCGCCGCCGACACGAACGACAACCGAGCCCGCCCGGACCACTGGGGCGTGATCGCCCGCAACACGATCGGCTCCCCGGTCGCCGAACTCCGCAACGGCCCGTACGGCCCGTTCGGCGTGACGGGCACGACCGCGAGACCGCCGTACGGACGGGGCAGCCTGGGCATCGAGGTGGCAGACCGCTCCACCAATCTGGGCATTCCCAGCGAGAAGGTCGACTTCGGCAACGAAGTGGACTTCTTCGGTAAGTCGCTGCTGAGCCTGCGCCGGGTCGGTTTCCACGTCTTCCAGACGAACGAGAACATCGGCTACGGCGGCCCGACGAACATGCCGAACATCAGGATCGAGATCAACCCGAACGTCCCGACACTGCCCGCCGACACCTACTCCACGGTGGTGTGGGTACCGGCCGCGTCCCCGATCTCGAGCGGCTGGAGCCCGTTCATCGACGCCACGACGACCGGCCGCTGGTACCTCACGGGCGGCGAGACGAGCTGCACGCAGGCCGCGCAGTGCACCTTCGCCCAGTTGAAGGCCTCGTTCACCACCCTCAACGCCAAGCCGACCGTCTACACGGTCGCGGTGGGCAAGGGCCGAGACTCCATGTGGATCGGCGCGGTCGACGGCCTCCGACTCAACGACTACGTCTACGACTTCGAGCCGGACGGCGTAAAGCAGCTTCGATCGAGATGACGCGAACGCGAACGACATAACGCGCGCGAAGAACGCGAAGAACGCGAAGAAGCGGCGCGCCCGGCCCTGTCGAGGGCCGAGCGCGCCGCGACGTCAGTGACGTCAGTGACGTCGGTTACGTCAGTGGTGGTGGCCGCCGCCGTGGTGGTTGCGGTTGCGGCCCCAGGTCTCCTCGTCGACGAGGCGGCCGCGGTCGGTGCGCAGGGTGGCGGAGTCGGAGTGGTTGTCCCACGCGTAGTTGCGCCGGTCCAGGTAGAGGTCGTTGCGGGTGTCGCGGCCCTCACCGGTGTGGATGCGGACCGTGGCCCGGCCGTCCAGCTTGTAGTGGTGGAAGGTGTAGGTGTAGCCGTCGCTGTTCTCGAGGGTCCAGCCGTCGAGGTTGACCCGGTCGCGGGTGGTGTTGGTCAGCTCCACCCACTCCTTGTTCAGCGAGCGCTGGGAACGGTCCTCACGTCCCGGAGAGTCGTACTGGACCTTCGAGATCTCCACCTTCGGGCGCTGCGGACGGACATGGTCGGCCGCGGACGCCGGCAGCGTCACCACCGAGACCAGGGCGCCGGCCGCGAGTGCGGCAGCGGCAAGACGACGGGCGGTGGCAGAAGCGGAAGCGGACAAGAGTTCCCCTGGTGGTACGGGCACCTTCCGGTGAGCGGCCTTCACGGCTGCCCGTAGGAGACGGTGCGGTGTGCGGGTGGCGACCGGCCGGCCGCGCACTCACACTCTGTCCACCACGTGCGGAGGATGAGTCGGAAACATGGACTGTGTTACCTGTTGCCCATATTTCCGTGACCCTCATCTGTAATCTCCATGTATGCGGCCGCGGCACGATGTTGACGCCCCGCCGCATCCAGCGCCCGCGCGGGAGTTGGGCGATCCCCTCTGACGCCACCCTTGCGCCACCCCACCCGCAGCCGGCCCGTCACCCGAAAGTGAGTAACGGACCGGTCACCCCGTTCCGGGTCAGAGCGCGTCTCTCGACGGGGCGACCGGCTCCCCCGACCTACGCACAACAGGCAAAACACTCCACGGGAAGTTGATCCAGGCGTCGGTCCGCTTCCACACGTACTCGCACTTCACGAGCGAGTGCGACTTCTCGTAGACGACGGCACTGCGCACCTCGGCGACGGTGTCCAGGCAGAAGTCGCGGACCAGCTTGAGCGTCTTGCCGGTGTCAGCGACGTCGTCGGTGATGAGGACTTTCTTGTCCGAGAAGTCGATGACGTTCGGGACGGGCGCGAGCATGACGGGCATCTCGAGCGTCGTCCCCACCCCGGTGTAGAACTCGACGTTCACCAGGTGGAGGTTCTTGCAGTCGAGCGCGTAGGCGAGGCCACCGGCCACGAAGACGCCGCCGCGGGCGATGCTGAGGACGATGTCGGGCACGTACCCGTCGTCCGCGATGATCTGCGCGAGTTCGCGGACGGCGGTCCCGAACCGCTCGTAACTCAGGTTCTCCCGAGCCACGTCCGGGCGGCTCGCACCTGGGTCGCTCACACCTGGGTCCGATGGAAGTTGAGGAAGGACCGGGAGGCCGTCGGCCCGCGCTGCCCCTGGTAACGGGACCCGTACCGGTCGCTGCCGTACGGGAACTCGGCCGGCGAGCTGAGCCGGAACATGCACAACTGCCCGATCTTCATGCCCGGCCAGAGCTTGATGGGGAGCGTCGCGAGGTTGGAGAGCTCCAGGGTCACATGCCCGGAGAAACCGGGGTCGATGAACCCGGCGGTGGAGTGCGTGACGAGCCCGAGCCGCCCGAGGGAACTCTTCCCCTCCAGCCGCGAGGCAAGATCATCGGGCAGGGAGACGACCTCGTACGTCGAGGCGAGCACGAACTCCCCGGGGTGGAGGATGAACGGCTCGTCGCCCTCGGGCTCCACGAGCCGGGTCAGGTCGGCCTGCTCGACGGACGGGTCGATGTGCGGGTACCGGTGGTTCTCGAACACCCGGAAATAGCGGTCGAGCCGTACGTCGACACTCGACGGCTGCACCATGGATTCGTCGTAGGGATCGATCCGGACCCGCCCGGCGTCGATCTCGGCCCGGATGTCCTTGTCTGAGAGAAGCACGCCCCGAGGATACGCAAGGCGCGCGGAGCCACCACAATCGGGCAACTCCACGCGCCTGGCAACAAGCCCCTTCTTCTTCTCCTCCTACGGCTACCGCTTCTCGAAGGTCACCGGCACGACGTTCCGCAACCGGGTACACCGAGGACACCGGACAAGCCGCCCGGGACCGAGCCGCTCGGCCTGCTGCATCGGGAACGAAGCGGTACTGAACACGTGCCCATCGGCACAACGGACGACGGTGCGCTCCATCAAGTCCTAGAGTCCCTTCCCCAAGAGCCCCGTCCGGCTACTGTCCACCGGACAACGAAAGCCACATTACGGGACGAACGGGACGACCTCCCAGGCGGCACTCCGACCCCGCCCAACCCCTCTTCCACCACCCCACCGTACGCCCCAACTCCCGCCCTACACAGCCGGATCCCTCCCGAGAAACACGCTCGGGGGTCAGGGCTCCGGCAGGACTTCGGCAGGGCTTCCGTCGCACTTCCGCAGGATTTCCGCCGGGTCCCCGCAGGGCTTCCACTGGGCTTCCACTGGGTTTCAGCACCTGGGGTCCGGCATGAGGTAGAGTGACAGAGCGTTCCGACACCGGGTACCCACCGGCGTCTTACGCGGGTGTAGTTTAGTGGTAGAACATCAGCTTCCCAAGCTGAGAGTGCGAGTTCGATTCTCGTCACCCGCTCCAGATTGAAGCCCCAGGTCAGTGGCCTGGGGCTTGCGTATTGGTGAGCTGTTGCTGCGTTGTGCAGGTGCCCTGCACTTTCGGGATTGGGCACGCGGCGGGCACACCCGTCCTGCATGCATCTCCTCGTGGGCGGGACACAAGTCCCTTGCAGCAGTCGGCACTTGACCACGGAGGGGTCCTGGATCAGAGCGGGAGGTCGTCAGGGAGTACCCGGAACGCCTTGTGGCGGCCCAACGGGTGTACGGCCCGGAAGTCTCGTCGGTCGAGTGTGAGAATCGCGTCCGTGTCGTAGTCGGCGGCGAGTGCCACGTTCACCGCGTCGGCAAGGTCGAGGTTCAGCGCACGGTAGCGGGCTCGGAGGGACTGAGCTGCGCCCAAGTGGTTCTCCGTGATCTCCGGCAGGACCACCCGCCCCCGGCCGATCCAGCGCCGCAGGTCGTCGACGGCACCGAGGGCGGCCTCCCTGCCGAGCTCACGCGTGGCGACATGATCCAGTTCGGCCAGCAGGAGCGGGGACATGACCAACAGGCCGGCCGCCATGATCGCCTCGTTGGCCGCCACGTGGTCCTGATGAGCCTCGTCCAGGGCCGCCAGGAGGCCGGATGTGTCGGCGATGACAACGATCACGCGGCGGTTCCGGAACCCGAGTCGGTCTCACGCCGGACGGCCTCGGCGACCGTGTCGCGGACCTCTGCCTTGGACAGCGTGCGCCCCGGCCCCTCGAAGGTGCGCGAGAACAGCGGCTCGTCCCAGACCCTGTTCGCCATGGCCGCGAGGTGGATGCCCTGGCGGATGATCTCGGCTTCGCTTATACCCCGGCGCTTGGCGGCCTCCTTGATGATCGCCAGGTCCTCGGGGTCGGCGTAGACGTTGGTGCGCTTCATGGACATGTACTAAGAGTAGTCCATGTACCGGGTTGATGTATGTGGCGCCACTTCGTCGTGTCCCTTTGACGGGGACCACCCGAGCCGACCTCACAGGCTCCGTCCCGGTGCCGGACTGTTCCTGGGGACGGGTACGTCATGGGGTTCGGTTTCCGTGTCGGTGTGCCCGGGATGAGTGTGCGTGTCTCCACTCGTGGAGTGCGCACCTCGATCGGGCCACGTGCGGCGAGGCTCGGCGTGGGCAGCAGCGGCGCCGGAATGTCGACCGAACTCGGCCCCTTCTACACGTCGAGTTCTACGCGTCGAGTTCCCTCGGCGGCGATCGACGGCGAACCAGTACGCGGCGCACGACAAGGTCTCGTACGGGCGCCCCGGCGTTCACCTGGAGTCCTTCCCCTCGGCGCATCCGCCCGTCATCCCGGATGCTCGGCAACGCGACCTCCTGCGCCGTGTCCGGCCGGCCCTGCCCTCAGGCCCTAGTCGTTCCTCGTGAACGTGCCGAGACCGGTCGTGTCGAGGTGCTCGACTCGGACCTTGTCGGCGCGTCCGCCGGTCCCGACGGTGAAGGTCACGCCGGACAGGCCGAGGGCCATTTCGCCGGTGGTGCGGTAGCTGAAGGTGTCACCGTCGTAGTGGCGCAAGGAGAACCGTTGCTTCTTGGGCCCAAGTTGCATGGTGAGTTCGTTCCCCTGGGCGCTGACGGTCATCGGGCCGTAGTAGTCATTGGCGTACGTTCCGGTGTAGGCGCTGTTCACCTGGGCGGGTGCGGGCGAGGCCGGAGGCTTGCTGTAGTCGACCGGCGAGTGCTCCCCATGCAGGGATTGCTTGAAGATCGGCCCGAGGAACGTCAGCCAGTCGACGGTCGGCCCGCCCGTCTGCGCGGTGTCGAGGAACGTGGCGGAGATCGCCTCGGGTACGCCGATGGGCTCGCCGTTGGTCAGGACGACGATGCCGAGTTTCTCCGAGGGCAACAACGCGACGTTGGTGGCCGCTCCCAGGGCGAAGCCGCCGGAGTGGCCGAGCTTCAGCCTGCCCTGGTCGTCATAGCTCACATTCCAGCCGAGCCCGTAGAACCCGGCCCTGCCCACGGGCGAGTGCGGCGGCTCGGAGACCATGTACGGCAAGTGGGTCTGCTCCAGCGCGTCGGCGTCGACGACTTGCCGGCCCTCGAATTTTCCGTTGCCCAGTTGCAGGCGCAGCCACTTCGTCATGTCCCGGACCGTGGAGCTGGCCCCGCCCGCCGGGCTCTGGGCGTCCGCGTCGCGCACGTACTCGGCACTCCAGGTGTCCCCGGTCTTCACATGCAAGGCGGCCTTGTTGCCCGCCTTCTCGTAGTCGGCGAAGGAAGAGCTGCTGGAGTCCATGCCGAGCGGCCGGTACAGCTTCTCGTCGGACAGCTTCTCCCAACTGGTCCCCGCTGCTCGCGCGGCAGCGACGCCGGCTTCGGTCAGCCCGAAGTTGGTGTACGCGTAGTGGGCGCGGAAGGGGGCCAACGGTTCGTAGCGGAGGTGGTCCAGGATGTACGAGCGGTCGTAACCGAGGTCCTCCAGGAGGTCTCCGGCGTGGTCGGGCAGTCCGCTGCGATGCGAGAACAGGTCGGCCAGCGTGACATGGCGGGTGACCCACGGGTCCTTCAGGGCGAAGCCGGAGCTGTGGTCGACGACCGGGTCGTCCCATCTGACGATCTTCTCGCCCACGGCCGCGGCGACCACGGTGGACGCAAGGGGCTTGGAGACCGAGGCGAGCTGGAAGACGGTGTCCGCTCCGACCCGGTCCTTCGTGCCTGCCTTCCGCAGGCCGAACCCCTTCAGATACAGCACCTTGTCGTTGTGCACCACGCCCACGGCGACTCCGGGCACACCGGTGCGGCGCATGGCATCCCGTACGACGTCGTCCAGCTTGCTCACCGCGGTCTCGACGTCGGCCCGGGTGAGCTGTGGCGGTGGCTGGGCGGGTGGGACGGTGGGCAGCGGCGACGTCGCGACGGCCGCACGCCCGGCGACGGTGGTGTCGGCTTCTGCCCCGGTACAGCCGACGGCCAGTGCCGCCACCAGGCCCAGGGCAGCGGCGGAGCGAAGGGGGCGGGGGCATGCATGGTCGAGTCGGGACATGTCTCCCATGGAAGTCCCGCCCCGGGCACCTGTCGCGCCTTGGCGGGCCGTTCGGGGGGTCCGGCATACCGCCGGTCACACCGGCCTGTTCAGGCCCAAGGCCGAGTCCCTGTGCACGGTGTCGTGCCCATGGCATGCCCATAGCGTGCCCAAGAGAGCGGATAACCACGGTCGAGAGCGGTGGGATCCGACACCACGTTCATCCCAGAGAGAAGGCATCTACGCAGGTCAGAGCTATAGAGGCCACCTAAGCGGCGTCGCTTCCCGAGCTGAGAGTGCGAGTTCGGTTCTCGTCGCCCGTTCCATGACAAAAACGAAGGCCCAGGTCATCGACCTGGGCCTTTGTGCTGTGCTTGGCGATCACTCGCCGCGTGCCGGATTCGCACCGGAACGTCGCACCCAGGTGCCCCTTCAGGTCGGCCAGGCATCGGCCATCACGAAGGAAACGACCGTCCCGCCGAAACGGCTGGGCCCGGAGTACCAGGACTCGGCGATGGAGTCGACGAGGAGCAGTCCGCGCCCGTGCGCGTCCGAAGCGTCGGGCCGGCGCAGCTTCATCCGCGCCGGAAACCCGGGGTTGTGCACCTCGACCTTGAACGATGCCTCCTCCCGAAACCACTCCACCCGGACGGCCCACACCTCGTCGGACCGGCCGTAGACGATGGCGTTGGTCACCAGCTCAGAGATCATCAGCGCGCAGTCGTCGACGGAGCAGACCGGGTTGTACGGGGCGATGAACTTCCGGAACCGACGCCGGGACCGAGGCACGGACTCCGCACGTACGTGCCGGACCCCTGCCGCTTCTCGACGAGCCCCTGACGACTCAGTGCCTCCAACGACCGCGCGGCCGTCGGCCTGGACACCTTCCAGTTCGCCGCCAACTGCCGCTCCGAGGGGACCTCGTCACCCGGCCTCAAGTCGCCCCGAACGATCTGATGGCGGATGTAGTGAGCGATCTGGAGATACTTCGGCTGCGCCTCTTCAAACTGAGGCTCATCCCATCTCCTCGCCATCCAAGTGGCTATGGCCTCTGGCCACATAGGGTGAGTGGGCAGAGGCCGAACCCGTAATCTTGGGTGCATGACGAGGCTGATCGTCGCAGCAGGAGGATGGGGCGACGCGGTCGCCGCCGCAATGCTTGACGCCTCCCTGTACGGCAACGAGGACAACCGGGCGGTGATCCTCACCTATGCGTGGGACCGTCTGTTGGTCGACCCGCTCCCAGGCCCCCGAGGCCCCTCCGACTTCACGGGCCTCGAACCGCTCACCCCGGCGGTCTGGTCCGTGCCGGCGGACGCCCGCCCGATCGCTCCCGCAGGATCCACCCTTCCCCGGCTTGCGGCAGAACTCCCGCACACCTTCGCTCTGATCGACCCGCATCGTGGCGTCGAAGGCGTCACTCGCCAACTCAAGCAGCTCGTAAGCCACTTGGAGCCGACCTCGATCGACCTCGTTGACGTGGGCGGAGACATCCTCGCGCGAGGCGACGAACCGACGCTCAAGAGCCCGCTTGCCGACGCCTTGGCCCTGGCCGCGTGCTTCCAGGTGAACGCGCCCATCCGGCTCCTGGTCGCCGGCCCCGGCCTTGATGGTGAACTCCCGCTCGACGAGGTTCGCGGTTTGCTGGGGCCCCTCGTCCATACCTTCACCGCGAAGGACACGGAGCCGGTCAGCTCTGTCCTGGAGTGGCATCCCTCCGAGGCAACCGGGATGCTCGCCGCAACAGCCCGCGGGGTACGAGGCGTCTGCGAGGTACGGGACGCCGGACTCTCCATTCCCCTTACGGACGGGGGCCCGACGGTGCACGAGGTGAACCTGGACGAGGCCTTGAGCCGCAACGAGCTGGCCCGCGTCATCCTGTCGACCACCAGCCTGGACGAGGTCGAGGCGCGCAGCCGCGAAGTCTGCGGTTACTCGGAAATCGACTACGAGCGCAACAAGGCCGCATGGCTCAAGGACCAGCCAGCGGTGAAGCTCGACCCCGGCATCGTGCTGTCCCAGCTCGACGATTTCGAGCACGACGCCCGAAGCCGCGGAGTCACTCAGAAGCCGTATTCCTATCGATCACGAGGACGGTTCTGATCGAACGGGTTCCCTGGTCGGGTGATCTTGGCCGCGCGGGCGCATGAAAGCAGGGCCTCCGGTGCAGCACGAGGGTTGCGAAGCCAACTCGTTCACCAGGAGGCCCTGTTGTCCCAGTCTTGCGTGACGACGTTGTTCCCGTCCAACTCGCGCGTGTCGGCGTGCGATTGCCTCGCTCACCGGTTCGGGAACGCGGCCGACCGACCCGACCGGGTGCGGCAGTACCCCTCCGACATGACGGACGCCGAGTGGCAGGTGGTGCGCGACGCGATGCCGGTCCCGGCCTGGCTCGAAGGGCGGGGCGG
>NZ_FOFF01000082.1 GCF_900110755.1 Streptomyces sp. yr375 | reverse complement strand
GCGGGGGCGGCTGCTGGTGGTCGACGACGAACCGGCGATCGTGGACACCGTCACCCGGTTCCTGCGGTTCGTCGGGTACGAGGTGCGCACCGCCGCCACCGGCCGCGAGGCGCTGACCGAGGCCCGGGAGTTCCTGCCCGAACTGGTCCTGCTCGACATCATGCTGCCGGACAGCGACGGCTTCGAGGTCCTCAACCGGCTCCGCGCCGACGGCCTGCCGGTCGCCGTTGTCTTCCTCACCGCCCGCGACACCCGCAAGGACCTCGTACGGGGGCTCACCGCGGGCGGTGACGACTACATCACCAAGCCCTTCGGCCTCGACGAGGTCGCCGCCCGCATCGGCGCCGTCCTGCGCCGCACCCGCGCGCACCGCCCCAGCGACCCGACGCTCGGCGTCGCCGACCTCATCCTCAACACCCTGACCCACGAGGTGCGCCGGGCCGGCGCCCTCATCGACCTCTCCCCCACCGAGTTCCGGCTGCTGCGCTACCTGATGCTGCACCAGGGCAAGGTGATCACCCGGGCCCGGCTCCTGGAGCACGTGTGGTCGTACGACTTCAACGGCGACGACACCGTGGTGGCCACCTACATCAGCTATCTGCGGCGCAAGGTCGACGGCCACGGGGAGCGGCTGATCCACACCCATCGCGGCGTCGGCTACAGCCTCAGGACCACGGAGTGCTGAGGTCCTGGTGGCGAACCTGGTGGCGCAACCGCCCGCTGCGCACCCGGATCAGCATCCTGCTCATCGCCTTGTTCAACGCCGTGCTGACGGTGACCAGCATCGTGGTGTTCACCTTCCTGCGCTCTGCGCTGTACGAGGAACTCGACCACCGGCTGACCGCGACGACCGCCGGCATGGCCGCCGGGGACTCCGTCGGCCTGGAGATCGCGGGCAGCCGGGCCGCCGGGTACGGGTGGGCCAAGTTCGGCGGCGATCTGTACATCGCGCTGCTCAGCGGTGATCAGCGCCCGCGTGGCCCGGGCCCGCGCTATCCGGACCCGCCGCCGCCCGCCGGCACGCCCGTGACCGTGCCGGGCGACGCGGCGGCGGCGCACGCCCAGTACCGGCTGGTCACGGCGCGGCTCGCCGACGGGCGGACGGCCGTGGCCGCCGTCGACACCGCCTCGACCGAGGCCGCCGTCCGCCGGGCGGTCCAGGTCGTCGTGGCCGTCCAGTTGCTCGCCGACGTCGTCCTCGGTGTGCTGGGCGTCCTGGCCGTACGGCGTTCGCTGCGGCCGTTGGAGGATGCCGCGCGCACGGCGGACCGGGTCGCCGCCGGGGACTTCGCGCCGCGTCTGGTGGACGCCCGCGTCGCGCCGAAGACCGAGGTGGGGCGGCTCGCCGACGCCCTCAACCGGATGCTGGACCAGATCCACGCCGCTCTCGCGGCCCGCGACACCTCGGAGGAGCGGCTGCGTCAGTTCGTCGCGGACGCCTCGCACGAACTGCGCACCCCCTTGCAGTCGATCCGCGGCTACGGCGAGCTGTACCAGCGCGGGGCGCTGCCCGACACCCGGGCGGTCGACGAAGCCGTGGAACGCATGCTGGCCGAGGTGCACCGGATGACGCGCCTGGTGGAATCGCTGCTCATGCTGGCCCGCTTCGACGAGGACGACCCGGACGACCTCGAACCCGTCGACCTCAGCCGGGTGGTCACCGACTCCTGCCGCGACGCCGCCGCCGTGGAACCGACCCGCCCCTGGACGGTCACCGTGGCCCCGGACGTGACGGTATGGGGGGACGAGGCCCAACTACGGGGCGTCGTCGCCAACTTGCTGGCCAACGTCCGGATGCACACACCGCCGGAGGCGGCCTGCGCGGTCGGCCTGACGGTGGTGGCGGACCAGGCCGTCCTCCAGGTCCGCGACGAGGGCCCCGGCATCCCGGCCGACGCCCTCCCCCACGTCTTCGACCGCTTCTACCGCGCCGACAAGAGCAGAAGCCGAGCCCGCGGCGGCAGCGGCCTGGGCCTCTCCATCGTCGCGGCCATCGCCGACCTCCACGGCGGCACCGTCCACGTACAAAGCCCCCCCGACGGCGGAACCCTGATCGAGGTGACCCTGCCCACCCGGTGAACGCACCCCGAGCCGGGCCCGGGCATCCGCCCGTCCAGCTCGGCGACCGAGGCGCGGACCACGCAGTCGGGGGCGACACCAGCGGCACCACGCCCCGCACCCGGCACCCCGCACCCCGCACCCCGCACCCCGCACCCGGTACACCGTCCAGTGCGCGTCGCTCCACACCGGCTCCAGCCACCCGCGCAGTAGGACGCCTCGGTGCGGGTGCCGTCGTAGAAGAGGTGGCCGTGGGTGACGTCGAGGTGAGGGCCTCAGCCGCCGCACACCCTGCGGTACGGGACGTCGGGGACGTACGCCTGCCACTGTGCGCGGGTCAGGTTCGTGTCGCCGGTGCGGGTGCAGATGTGGGTGACGGCCTGGGTGGGGTCGATGGTGTAGCGCTGGAGGGGGACGTGGGTGCCGGCCGTGTACAGGGTGGTGCTGTCGGCGCTGAAGGCGAGGGCGGTGACGGGCTCGCCGGGGGTGGTGAGCGGGCCGCCGAGGGGCTGGCGGGTGGCGGTGTCCCAGAGCTGGAGGGTGCCGGCGTCGCCGCCGACGGCGAGAGTGCGGCCGTCGGGGCTGAGGGCGAGGGCGCTGACCGCTTCGGGGTCGTCGCCCAGCGGGGCGGGGAAGACGTTGCGCAGGACTCCGGCGCGGCGGTGGACGTCGGTGTCCCACAGGGTGACCCGGCCGGTCGCGTCGCCCGCCGCGAGCCGGGAGCCGTCGGGGGCGAAGGCGAGGGCGCCGATCCCCTCGCCCTGGACCAGGTCGGGCGTGGCGACCGGGCCGGCGGGCAGGCGGACGGCGCGGTTGTCGCCGACGAGGAGCCGGCCGTCGGGGCGGACGGCCAGGTGGCCGCCGGTCGCGGCCGGGAACACGGCGGTGCGGCGGTGGCGTCCGGTGTCCCACACCTCGTCGCGCAGGGTGCCGAGGGGCGAGCGGACGGCGTACAGGCTGCGGCCGCCGCTGCCCAGGGCGAGGGTGACCACGGCCCCGGCGGCCGAGGGCGTCGTCAGGTCCAGCGTGGCCCGCCGGCGGTGGTGGGCCAGGTCCCAGACGGTGACGTGCTGGTCGGCGTCGTCCCAGCCGGGGGCGGAGACGCCGTAGGCGAGGGCGGTGCCGTCGGGGCTGAACGCCAGCAGGGCCAGCATGTCGGACGGCGTGATCGGCTCGGCGGGCTTGGGCGAGGCGGGCAGCGGCGGAGCCGGCAGGGTCCCGGTCACCTTGCCGTCGCGGGTGTCGCGGAGCTGGATCCGGTAGGTGGCGCCGGTGCGTTGGGCGGTGGCGAGGGTGCGGCCGTCGGGGCTGAGCACGACCGTGTCGAGGGGCTGGTCGGCCCAGTCGGCGGTGACGGCCGTGCCGAGGTCGAGGGTGTGGACGGTGCCGCCTTCGAGGTAGCGCAGCAGTGGGCGGTCGGGGTCCCAGGCGAGGCCCCGGTAGAGGCGCTGGTTGTTCAGGGCGTGCCGGAAGACCGGTGCGGTGGTGTCGGACAGCCGCCACACCTTGATCTCGCCGCCGTCGGCGGTCGCCAGGAACGCGCCGTCCTTGCTGAAGGCGGCGGCCGCCACGCCGGGGGCGGCGAGGTCGGCGACCTGACGCCCCGACGTGGCGTCCCAGACGTGGACGCCGGTGTCGGTGACGGCGGCGAACCGGCCGCCGGCGCTGAACACCAGCGCCGAGCGGTCGTCGTCGTGGCAGAGCGCGCCCGCGTGCTCCCAGGCGCCGGGCAGCGTGCGGTGGTGGGCGAGGTCCCGGACCTGCGGGGGTTTCCCGGCGGGGCAGACGGCCACCAGCCGCCCGTCCGCGCTCGGGGCGACGTCCGCCGGGGCGGGCGCGCGGGTCGCCAGCAGCGAGCGGCCGTCCGTGACGGAGCGCAGCCACACCTGGTCGTCGTCGACGCTGTCCACGACGTAACTGCGGTCGCCCGCACCGAAGTTCACGGTCCCGGCCGACCGCGCGGGCGCGCCGGTCCACCGTCCGGCGGAGGTGTCCCACAGCCGTACGGTGCCGTCGTTCCCGGCGACCGCGAGCACCGCGCCGTCCGGGGCGGCGGAGAGCACCTGACCGGCCGGGAGCCGGCCCGAGGCGATACGGCGGTGGCCGGCCACGTCCCAGGTCCGCCAGGTGCGCCCGTCGACGCTGAGCAGGGTGTGGCCGAAGGCGGTGAGGAAACGGGTGGGGCTGTCCCCCGGCGCGGGGTCGGTGAAGGTGTCCGTCTCGGGCTGGGCGAGAGCGCCGAGCAGGGCCCGCCGGGTCTCGGGCAGGGCGGAGACCCGCCAGGCGGCGACGCCGAGGAGTTGGGCGGTGTGCGGGTCGGTGGTGCGCAGCGCGTCGGACACCTCGGCGATGGTGCGGGCCGCGTCGTCGGTGCGGCGGCGCTCGTTGTCGGCGTGCTGCCGCCAGGCGACCAGACCGGCGACCAGCGCCACCGCGAGGACCGCCGAGAGCGTGGAGACCAGGGTGCGGGAGCGGCGCACGGCGCGGGTGGCGGCCCGGCACTCCGC
Organism: Streptomyces sp. yr375; assembly: GCF_900110755.1. Taxonomy (GTDB): domain Bacteria; phylum Actinomycetota; class Actinomycetes; order Streptomycetales; family Streptomycetaceae; genus Streptomyces. The sequence continues at coordinate 11,847 of NZ_FOFF01000082.1, read as the reverse complement.
GTCCCGGGTCTCGAACGCGGCGACGAGGAAGGCCCGTTCCCCCGCGGTCAGCGCGAGGTCGCTCGCGTGCCCGGGGAACAGTTCCTCGGCGCGGGCCAGCCGGGTGCCCCGGTACAGCGCGCCGGGGTCACGGTCGTGCTCCAGCCAGGCGCGGGCGGCCTCCGTCAGGGCCCGGTGGTGGCGCAGCCGTTCGCGGTCCTCCTCGATCCAGCCGCGCAGCCGGGGCCAGCAGGTGATCAGCGCCTCGTGGGCGAGCTGCACGCCCTGCTCGTCGGCGATCAGCAGCCGGGCCCGGGTGAGCCCCTCGACCACGACCGGAACCGAGGGGTCCGTCCACTCGTCGAGTTCGGCCCGGGTCAGCGGACGCCGGGTGTCGGGGGTGCCCTGCCCCGGCTCGACCATCCGCAGCAGCAGTTGCCTGGCGGCGCGCGCCTGCGGCTCGGACAACCGCCCGTACGCCTCCTCGGCGGTCGCCGCGATCGCGCCCCGCACCCCGCCGGCCGCCTGGTAGGCGGCCAGGGTGAGCATGCGGCTGCGACGCCGCCGCCAGGTCTCCAGCAGGGCGTGCGACAGCATCGGCAGTCCGCCGGGCTCGTCCAGCACCTCGTCGACGATCCGCGCGGTCAGCTCCCGCTCCACGATGAGCCCGGCCGCCTGCGCGGGCTTGACCACCACGTCCCGCAGTTCGTCCGCGGTCATCGGCCCGACCAGCAGCCCGGCCCCGCACAGCGCCTGCGCCAGCTCGCGGTGCTCGGCGCACCGCGGGTAGAAGTCGGCGCGCACGGCGATGAGCACCCGCAGCCGGCTGGCCGGGTGCCGGGCGGCGAGCAGCAGGTCGATGAACCGGCCGCGCTCCGCCTTGTCCCGGCAGAGCGTGAAGGCCTCCTCGAACTGGTCGACCACCACCCAGCTCTCCGGCTCGCCCTGCGCGGGGTCCAGCAGATGCCCGTACGTCTCGGCGGGCCGGGCCCCCGGGGTGAACACCCGCAGCGCCGCCGGCCGGCCCCGGCTCGCGATCTCCTCCCGCAGCCGGGGGATCAGCCCGGCCCGCAGCAGCGACGACTTCCCGCTGCCCGACGCCCCGAACACCACCGCGAACCGACGCCCGCACACCAGCTCGCCGAGTTCCCGCACCAGCCGGTCCCGCCCGAAGAACAGGTCACGGTCGCTCGGCTCGAACCGCGCCAGCCCGCGATACGGCGGCGTCGCGTCCGCGTCGTCGCGCGGTTCCCCCGCGACCTCCGACTCGGCCTGCTTCCACCGCGACTCCCACTCCCCAAGGTCGCCGCCGCACGCCCGCACATACGCCTGGACGACGGCGAGCGACGGCAGCCGCTCCCCGCCCGCCGCCTTCGACAACGTTGCCGCGGTGAACTCGGCGGCCTCCGCCATCGTCCGGTACGACGGCCCCCCGGCGGCCCGTCGCAGCTCCCGCAGCTCGTGGGCGAGCCGCTGCACCGGCCCTGCCGCCGGGTCCACCGGTCTCTCCGGACGCCCCACGAGGCTTACCCCACTTCCATACAACTTCCGCGCAGCGGATGAAAACGTCATTCAAGGACGATCAACATACGTTCCACGCCGATCGGACGTCACCCGATTCCGGCGAGATGTGGCCTTGATGACAGCGGCGGGGATGCGGTCGGGGGCGGGGCTACGCGGGCAGTGGGCGGTTGTTGACGACGTGCTTCATGACCAGCGTGGACGTCAGGCGCTGCACTCCGGGCAGTACGGCCAACTTCCCGTCGTACAACTGCTGGAAGGCCGCCAGGTCGGTGGTGACCACGCGCAGCAGGTAGTCGGTCTCGCCGAAGAGGCGTTGGGCCTGCACCACGGACGGGACCTCGACCACGGCCCGCTCGAAGGCGGTGACCGTCTCCTGGTCCTCCCAGCGCAGGGTGACGAACACCAGGGCCTCGAAGTCCAGGCCGACGGCGGCCGGGTCCACGACCGCGCGGTAGCCGCTGATCGCACCCGTGCGTTCGAGGTCGCGCAGGCGGCGGTGGCACGGCGAGACGCTGAGCTTCACGCGCGCGGCCAGCTCGGTCACCGTCAGACGGCCGTCCATCTGTAGCTCGGCAAGAATCTTCCGGTCCAGGTCACCCATGAGCAAGATTATTCCCTTAAGTGCGCGAGACCGGGGAATCTTTGGAAACACCTTCGCCCGAAAAGCACCTAACCTTCCCTCTCGTACAGAGGAACGGAAGAGGGATCGATTCACCATGGACACAGGCACCATCGCGGCTTTCCTGGCAGTGGACCTCCTGTTGGTCTTCACTCCGGGCGCGGACTGGGCCTACGCGATCTCGGCGGGACTCCAGAAGCGGGCGCTGCTGCCCGCGGTCGCCGGGCTGGTGGCCGGATACGCCGGTTACACCCTGCTCGCCGTGGCCGGCCTGGTGGTGATCGTGGCCAGTTCCACGACCGTGCTCACGGCGCTGACCGTGCTCGGGGCGGCGTACCTGGTGTGGCTCGGCTGGGGCGTCCTGGCACGGCCCATCTCGCCGGGCGTGGCGACGGAGGCCGTGTCCGCCTCCGCTCGGCAGATCATGCTGAAGGGCGCGGGGATAAGCGGTCTCAACCCCAAGGCGCTCCTGCTGTACTTCTCCTTGTTTCCCCAGTTCATCGACCCTTCAGGGAGCTGGCCGGTCGCCGCGCAGACCGGTCTGCTCAGCACCTTGCACATGGTGAGCTGTGCCGTCGTCTACCTGACTGTGGGGATACTGGCCCGCACCGTGCTGGCGGCCCGTCCCGCGGCGGCCCGCGCCGTCACCCGCACCAGCGGTGCCATGATGATCATCATCGGCGGGTTCCTGCTCGTGGAGGGCCTCGTCTGATGACCTAAGCCGGATGAGGAGAGCCGTGGCACACCAGCCCGTGGAACAGCAGCCGCAGCAGGCGGAGCAGGAAAAGGAACTGGAACGGGCGAGCCCCGAGGTGCAGGCGCGCGTGCGTGCCAGTTTCGAGCGCCAGGGTCTGATGGGGCATCTCGGTGCGCGGATAGCGCACATCGCGCCGGGACGGGTGCACATCGTGCTTCCGAGCCGGCCCGAGGTGACGCAGCAGCACGGCTACTTCCACGCGGGGGCGACCAGCGCCATCGCGGACAGCGCGGGCGGTTACGCGGCGTCCACGCTGTTTCCCGAGGACGCCTCGGTGCTGACGGTGGAGTACAAGATCAACCTGCTGGCGCCTGCCGTCGGCGACCACATCGAGGCCGTGGGGACGGTCCTGAAGTCCGGACGCACCCTGACCGTGTGCCGGCTGGAGGTCTTCGGCGTCCAGGGCGACCGCAGGACGCTGGTGGCGGCCGGTCAGCAGACGCTGATCTGCGTGCAGCGATCCGAGCAGTGAGCGCAGTGAGTTCCGAGCAGTAAGCAACGCGACACGTCGAGCCGGAGGCCGCGGCATGAGCAACAGCAGCACGAGCGACAGCGACATCAACGACAGCAGTGGCATACGGGTCTCGCGCCGGGCCCAGGCCGTGGCCCCGTTCTACGCCATGGAGTTCGGCAAGCAGGCCGCCGCGCTGGAGGCGCAGGGCCACCATGTCGTCAAGCTCAGCATCGGCGAGCCGGACTTCGGCGCGCCCCCGGCCGTCCTGAGCGCGATGCGCGAGGTCATGGACGGCCGGCCGATGACCTACACGGCGGCCCTCGGACTCCCGGCGCTGCGGCAGGCCATCGCGGACTTCTACCGGGACCGGCACGATGTCGTGGTCGACCCGGCCCGGATCGTCGTGACGGCGGGTGCCTCGGCCGCCCTCGTGCTGGCCACCGCCGCCCTCATCGACCCCGGTGACGAGGTGCTCATCGCGGACCCGTCCTACCCGTGCAACCGGCAGATCGTCGAGAGCTTCGGCGCCAAGGTCGCACTCGTGCCGACGACCCCCGAGACCCGTTTCCAGCTCGACGCCGCCCTGGTGCGCTCGCACTGGACCGAGGCGACGCGCGGCGTCATGGTCGCGAGCCCCTCGAACCCGACCGGCACCTCGGTCCCCACCGACGAACTCGCCGCGATCTGCGACCTCGCCCGCGAACGCGGCGCCTGGCGCATCGTCGACGAGATCTACCTCGACCTCAGCGACCACGACGACCAGGGCAGACCGCCGCGCAGCGCGCTCGCCTTCGACCCCGACGCCGTCGTCATCAACAGTTTCTCCAAGTACTTCGGCATGACCGGCTGGCGGCTCGGCTGGTGCGTCGTCCCCGAGGCGCTCGTACCGGCGATGGAGCGCCTGGCCCAGAACTACTTCCTCTGTGCCTCCGCCCCCGCCCAGCACGCCGCCCTGGCCTGCTTCACCCCCGAGTCCCTCGCGGTCGGCGAAGCCCGCCGCACCGAACTCGCCGAGCGCCGCGCGCTCGTCCTCGACGGTCTGGCCCGGATCGGCCTGCCGGTCCCGGTGCCGCCCGACGGGGCGTTCTACATCTACTTCGACGTCAGCGACACCGGGCTCACCTCGTGGGAGTTCTGCGCACGGGCGCTCCAGGAGGCGCACGTGGCCGTCACCCCGGGCCGGGACTTCGGCGTCCACACGGCGGACACCCACGTCCGGCTCTCGTACGCCGCGTCGGGCGACGAACTGCGTGAGGGGATCGCCCGGCTCGGGAAGTTCGTGGCCACGCTCCGGTAGGGCGGCCGGTCAGGCGTCCCTGCTCACCGCCGCGTCGAGCAGGGGGCCGAGTTCCCGGGCGACGGTGGTCAGGGGGCGGACGTCCTGCTCGGCGCGGGCCATGAGGATCGCGCCCTCCAGGGTGGCGATCATGAGCGTCGCGAGGGCGGCGGACCGCTCGTCGGGCACGCCCATGTCCGTCAGGGCGCGGGCCACGGGTCCGGTCCAGGTGGCGAAAGCGGTCGCCGTCGCCTCCCGCGTGGCCACGGTGGACCGCGCGCAGTCCACCGTGGCGGCGGCCACCGGGCAGCCGCCCGCGAAGCCGTCGGCCCGGTACTCGTCGGTCCACTGCCGCACCATCGCGGCGAACAGCCCGCCTGGCGTCGGCTCGGGCAGCGCGGCGAGGAAGCGGTCGACGCGGTGGCCCGCGTACCGGCCGGCCCACTCCACCGCCTCGTTGACGAGCTGTTCCTTGCCGCCGGGGAAGTAGTGCTGGAGCGAACCGCGCGGCGCTCCGGCGTGGGCGGCGACCTCGCGCATACCGGTCGCGGCGACCCCGTCGCGCCGGATGAGCTGGGCCGCGCTGAAGACCATCCGCTCACGCGGCCCCCGCTCGGACACCGCCATGTTCGACCTCCACCACCCTGCCGCGCGTACTCCGGACCCCCACTCTATGACAGCGGTCATAGAGCCCACTAAGATGACGGCTGTCATAGCCAGCGGAAAGGCAGCGCATCGTGTACGTCGGTTTCATCGGCCTCGGGGTGATGGGGCAGCCCATGGCCCTCGGGCTCGCCCGCGCCGGAACGCCCCTCGTCGTCTTCAACCGCACCCCGGCCCGCTGCGAACCCCTGCGCACCGCCGGGGCGCAGGTCGCGGCGGACCCGGCCGAGGTCTTCGAGCGGGCCGGCACCGTGATCCTCATGCTGGCCGACGAGAGCGCCGTCGACACCGTCCTGGGGCGCGGCACCCCGAAGTTCGCCGCGCGCGTCGCCGCACACACCGTCGTCCACATGGGCACGACGTCCGCCGAGTACTCGGCCGGCCTGCAAGACGACATCCGGGCGGCGGGCGGGAGGTATGTCGAGGCACCGGTCTCCGGCTCCCGGGTCCCCGCCGAGCAGGGGCAGTTGGTGGGGATGCTGGCGGGCGACGAGGACGCGGTGGCTGCCGTACGGCCGCTGCTCGCGCCCATGTGCCGGGAGACGTTCGGCTGCGGTGCGGTGCCGGGCGCGCTGCTGATGAAGTTCTCGGTGAACCTGTTCCTGATCACGATGGTGACCGGTCTGACCGAGGCGTTCCACTTCGCCGACCGGCACGGGCTCGACCAGCGCCTGCTGCGGGACGTCCTGGACGCGGGCCCGATGGCCAGCGCCGTGTCCCGGGTGAAGGCCCCGAAGCTGCTGGCCCGCGACTTCACCGTCCAGGCGGCGGCAGCGGACGTCCTGAAGAACAACCGGCTGATCGCCGAAGCCGCCCGCAAGGCCGACCTGGCCTCACCGCTCCTGGACATCTGTCACACCCTCTACGGCGAGGCGGTCGAGCAGGGCCACGGCGGCGAGGACATGGTGGCCGTACTGCGCGCACTGGAGGCCCGCACCGACGGCGCTTCCGTGCCCAATGCCGTGTCCGTGCCCACCCCGCCCGCGTAACCCCTCCCCCGTACCCCTTCCTTGTATCCACCCCACCGAAGGAGCGAGCATGAGCTGGACCATCGAGCGGCACGGTCGGGTCGCCGTCGTGACGATGACGACCAACCCGGTCAACGCGCAGAACCGCGCCTTCTTCGCCGACCTGCACGAGGCGTTCGACCGGCTCGAGCGGGACCACCCGGACTCCCCCGTCGTGCTGACCGGCACCGGCGCCCGCTTCTCCGCCGGTCTCGACCTGGGCGAGCACTTCCCGCTGTTCGCCGGCGATCCGGCGGCCGTCGCGTCCTGGTTCGCCGACTACCGGGCCACCAACATGCGGCTGTTCACCTACCCGCGCCCCACGGTCGCCGCGGTCAACGGGCACGCCTTCGCGGGCGGGCTGATCACCGCCGCCGTCTGCGACCACCGGGTGGCCGTGGCCGACGGGGCCCGCTTCGGGCTCAACGAGGTGCCGATCGGCATCCCGATGCCCGCCGTGTACGTCCGGATGCTCGCGTACGCCTGGGGCGATCCGGTCGCGTCCCGCGCCTGTCTGCTCGGGGAGATCTTCACCCCGGACCAGGCCCACGCGCTGGGCATGGTGCACGAGTTGGCCCCGGCCGGGGAGCTGCTGAAGCGGGCCGTCGCCATCGCCGAGCAGACGCCCGAGGACTGCCTGGAGCAGTACGCGTTCACCAAGCGCGCCTGCCAGGCCGCCGCCCTGCGCGACATCGCCGAACTCGCCGACCCGCTCGACGCCGAGCTGCCCGCCGGCATGACCAGCGACCAGGCCCGGCACGCCCATCGGCGCTACTGGCAGCAGCTCAAGGGGCGTCCGGCACAGTGGTGAGTCAGTGGTGAGTCGCACAACCGCCCACGCCGACAAGGAGGTTGTTCATGGCGGGTGAAGCCGAGAAGCTGCCGGCCTGGGTGACCTGGCGGCGCAGGCCCTTTCCCGACGCCAACCTGCTTCTGCTGCACGGGCGTCGGCCGGCCCTCGTCGACAGCGGGTTCGTGGGTCACGCGGCGGAGACGGCCGACTGGGTCCGCGCACACGCCGGGGACCTGTCGCTGGTCGTGAACACGCACTGGCACTCCGACCACGTGGGCGGCAATGCGCTGCTCCAGGCCGGGGGCGCGGGCATCGCGGCGAGCGCGCCGGACGCCGGGGCCGTCGCCCGGCGGGATCCGGGGTGCTGCGTGGCGGAGTACCTCGACCAGCCGGTCGGCCCGTACACCGTCGACGTACCGCTCCACGACGGGCAGGTCCTGCGGCTGGGCGACGCCGACTGGACGGTCGTCAGCACGCCCGGACACACCACCGGCCATCTGTCGCTGTGGCAGCCCGAGGAACGGCTGCTGGTGGTCGGCGACGCCCTGTCGGACTACGACGTCGGCTGGGTGAATCTCGCGCTCGACGGGCCCGGCGCGGCCGCCACCGCGCTCGCCTCCCTGCACCGGCTGGCCGACCTGCGGCCCCGTTCGGTGCTGCCCGCGCACGGGCCGATGCCCGCCGACCCGGGTGCCGCGTTCGCCGCCGCGGTGCGGCGCGCACAGCGCCTCGTCGACGACCCGGCCGGTGCGGTCTGGTACGGCGCGCGGCGGATCTTCGCCTTCGCCCTGATGATCCGGGGCGGGATTCCCGCCGCCGAGGTCGAGCCCTATCTGCACGCGCGGGCCTGGCTCACCGACGCGGCCCGGCTGCTGGGCGAGGCACCCGAGGCGCTCGCCGCCGAGCTGGTGGACGGCATGCTCGGCAGCGGTGCGATCGCCCTGCGCGAGGGGCGGCTGCACGCGACCGCCGACCACACGCCGGTCACGCCGGAGTCCCTGCGGGTGCCGTATCCCCGAGCCTGGCCGGCGGCGACACCCGCGGAGGCCGCCGAGCGGCCGTGACGCCCGGCGGCTTCACCGGGTCCCGGGCAGGACCGGCAGGCCGGTCAACTCCGCCGACCGCTGCCACAGTTGCCTGGCCAGGTGCGGGTCGCGGGCCTGCTCGTTCCTGGGCTCCTCGCGGGTGAGCCGGTGGAAGTAGGCGCCGTTCACCGACTGCGGGTCGACGCTCGCCAGGTGCAGCAGGGGTTCGGCGCCCTGCTCGGGGGACAGGAGCAGCACCTTGCCCGCCCAGGAGCTCATCAGCTTCCGCTGCATCGCGTTCTCCCGGGCGACCTCGGTGGCGACCGAACCGGGGTGGAAGGCCGAGGTGGTGACACCGGTGCCCTGCATACGGTCCGCGAGCTCCCGGGTGAAGAGGATCGTCGCGATCTTGGACGCCCCGTAGGCGCGCAGCTTGTGGTAGCCGACCCCGGTGCCGTTCAGATCGTTCAGGTCGAGGCGCGCCTTGCGGTACTGGAGGCTGCCCGTGTTGATCACCCGGGCGTCCGGCGACTCGGCGAGGCGGTCCAGGAGGAGGTTCGTGAGGAGGAACGGCGCCAGGTGGTTGACCTGGAGGTTCATCTCATGGCCGTCGACGCTGGTCCGGTGCTCCTCGAAGATGGCGCCCGCGTTGTTGGCCAGGATGTCGATCCGTCCGTGGGTGGCCAGCAGGTCATCGGCGAGCGCGCGGACCGAGTCCAGCGCCCCGAAGTCCGCGAGGTGCATCCTGCCGCCGACCTGGTCCGCGATCGCCGCCGTCTTCTCCTGGGACCGCCCGACCACCGCCACGGACGCGCCCCGCTCGGCGAACAGCCGGGCCGCCGCCGCACCGATCCCGGCACTGGCACCGGTGACGACCACCGTCCTGCCCCGTAGATCCCGCACTCCACCACTCATCGGATTCCTCACTCTCGTCACTCCCACGAAGCCCAAGCGATATTCGGCTATCGCTTACGTTCGAGTGAACCGTACCGTCTAGCGATAGTCAACTATCGGATGGTAGGGTCCCCGTCATGTCCCCCGATGCCACGCGGCGGCTGCGCGCCGATGCCGCGCGAAACTCCGAGAGGATCCTGCGGGCCGCGCGGGAGGTGTACGCCGAGAGCGGCCCCGACGCGATGCTCGAGGAGATCGCCCGCCGCGCCGGCGTCGGCATCGCGACGCTCTACCGCCGCTTCCCCAACAAGGAGGCGCTCGTCCGGGCGGCCCTGGAGCAGAGCATCACCGAGCAGCTCTCCCCCGCGATCGAACAGGCGCTGGACGGCGCCGACGCCCGCCAGGGCCTGGTCACGCTGCTGGAAGCCGCCCTGGTCATGGTGGCCCGCGAGCGCAACACCCTGGCCGCCGCCGACAACCCCGGCGCCCTCACGACGGGGGCCGCCGCGCCGTTCCTCGACTCCCTGATGCTGCTCGTCCAGCGGGGACAGCGGGCCGGCACCATCCGCGCCGATCTCGTCCCCGACGACATGCAGCGGATCATCGGGATGCTGATGAGCGTCCTGTGGAACATGGACCCGGACAGCGACGGCTGGCGGCGCTACGTCGCGCTCATGCTGGACGCCCTGTCACCCGTCGGCGCGAGCCCCCTCCCACCGGCGGCGCCGATGACGGAGTGCCGCGAGGGAAGGCCGGGCCACCCCACGCTCGGCGGTTGAGAAAACGATTTCTTCCTCAAATCCGAGCAGTGCGCCCAACCGGCCGACCCCGTCGCCCGCACCGCCGAGCCCGGACGCCCCGAGTGACGGGTGTCACCGCCGTCGCCCTTCGCGCAGCACATTCACGCAGTTCAAGGGCGTGACGGAGCGACGCGCCCGCCCCATCGGACAAATGTCTCGCACCCGACGCGCCGCCGGGGTTTACCTGGGGACTCCGACGGGCCAAGATGAGCCGCAGTAAAAGTGAGCAATCATTTTCTCACCGGTGTCGCAGGCGCGCCCGGTGCGGCCGCCAACCCGAGAACCCGGCCCGCCGCCAGCTCGCCTGCGACGTTGCGAACATTGATCGATATCTCGAACACCGATTGGTTGATCATGGAACCGATGAGCCTCTCCCCCTGCGTCATCGGGGTCGACTTCGGGACGCTGTCCGGGCGGGCCGTGGTGGTCCGCGTCCGGGACGGTGCCGAGTTGGGTGTCGCGGAGTACGCCTATCCGCACGCGGTCCTGGACCGGGCGCTGCCCGACGGTACGGCCCTGCCGCCGGACTGGGCGCTGCAGGTGCCGTCGGACTACGTCGACGTCCTGCGCCACGCGGTCCCCAAGGCCCTGGCGCGGGCCGGGGTGCGGCCCGAGCAGGTGATCGGCATCGGGACGGACTTCACCGCGTGCACGATGGTGCCGACGCTCGCGGACGGCACGCCTTTGTGCGAGCTGCCCGATCTCGCCGGCCGTCCGCACGCCTACGTCAAGCTGTGGCGCCACCACGCCGCGCAGGACCAGGCGGACCGGATCAACGCCCTCGCCGAGGAGCGGGGCGAGGCGTGGCTCGCGCGCTACGGCGGGAAGATCTCCTCGGAGTGGGAGTTCGCCAAGGCGCTGCAGGTGCTGGAGGAGGACCCGGAGATCTACGCTCGTATCGAGCGGTGGGTGGAGGCGGCCGACTGGATCGTGTGGCGGTTGTGCGGGGAGTATGTCCGCAACGCCTGTACCGCGGGGTACAAGGGCCAGTACCAGGACGGCGCGTATCCCTCGCCCGAGCATCTCGCGGCCCTGCACCCGGACTTCGCCGGCTTCGTGACCGGCAAGCTGGACCAGCCGATCGGTGCGCTGGGCGCCGCGGCGGGGACGCTGACGGCCGAGGCGGCGGCCTGGACGGGGCTGCCGGAGGGCATCACGGTGTGCGTCGGCAACGTCGACGCGCATGTGACGGCGCCGGCGGCGGCGGCCGTCGAGCCCGGCCAGATGGTCGCCATCATGGGCACCTCGACCTGCCATGTGATGAGCTCCGACCGGCAGGCCGAGGTACCCGGCATGTGCGGCGTCGTGGACGGCGGCATCCTGCCCGGTCTGTGGGGCTACGAGGCCGGACAGAGCGGCGTCGGCGACATCTTCGGCTGGTTCGTCCGCACCGGGTTCCCCGCCTCGTACGCCGAGGAGGCGGCCGCGCTGGGCCGTGACCCGCACGAACACCTCACCGCCCTCGCGGCCGGACAGAAGGTCGGCGAGCACGGGCTGGTCGCGCTGGACTGGCACAGCGGCAACCGGTCCGTCCTCGTGGACCACGACCTCAGCGGCGTGCTGGTCGGCCTGACGCTGTCCACCCGGCCGGAGGACGTCTACCGCGCGCTCCTGGAGGCCACCGCCTTCGGCACCCGCACCATCATCGACGCCTTCGAGGCCGCCGGAGTGCCGGTCCAAGAGCTGATCATCGCGGGCGGCCTGACCAAGAACGCCCTGCTCATGCAGATCTACGCCGACGTCACCGGCCGTCCGCTGGGCGTCATCGGCTCCACCCAGGGCCCGGCACTGGGCGCCGCGATGCACGCCGCGGTCGCCGCCGGGGCGTACGCCGACATCCGGGCCGCGGCCCAGGCCATGGGCACGTCCCAGCGCGGCGTCTACCAGCCCGACCCCGAACGCGCCGCCGCCTACGAACGCCTCTACGCCGAATACCGGCTCCTGCACGACCACTTCGGCCGCGGCGCCAACGACGTCATGCACCGCCTGCGCCGCCTGCGCGCCGAAGCGTCCGCCTGAGCGGCCCCCACCCCTTCCCACCCCCGGCTCGCGCCGC
>NZ_FOFF01000097.1 GCF_900110755.1 Streptomyces sp. yr375 | reverse complement strand
GCCGGTCGCTGCCCTGCGGATGGCTGCCGGACGTGGCGGCCTGGAGTACCTCTGCATCATGCACACGGATCGCGGCAGTGAATACACGAGTGACGAATTCCGCACCGAAATAGGCAAGTTGCGCATGAGGCAGTCGATGGGACGCGTCGGCTCTTGTTACGATAACGCCGCCGCGGAAAGCTGGTTCGCCATTCTGAAAGCGGAGATCGGGACGACCGTGTGGGAGACCCGCGAGGCGGCCCGGGCCGACGTTTTCCGCTACATCGAGGTCGAGTACAACCGCAGCCGGCTCCGTCGGCACCCCGACTACGGGTACGTCACCCCGCTCGAAACGAGATCCCTGCTCAGACAGAACCTCGCCCCGGCAGCGTAAACACCCGCTGTCCAGTTCGCGGGGGGAACTTCAAGCTGTACCGAGAGACCGGCGGCGCGCATCCTATAGTGCGCGCAGCCTGGCTTCACCATCGGTTCGTTCGCATCCACCCCTTTGAGGACGGGAACGGGCGGGTGGCGCGATGCCTGACCCTGCTCAACCTATTGCGATGCGACCTTGCTCCACTGGTAGTGGACCGCCGCGAACGAGACCGCTACCTGCGCAGCCTCGATCGTGCTAACGAAGGCGACTTGAGGCCACTGATCCGGTTCTTCGCCGAGTTGGAGATCGTTGCCCTCCGCAGCGAGTTGGAGCGACCGGTCGCGGCCACTTCAGAGGCTGTCGCCGGGGGCGCGCTGAGCGTTCTGGAAGCCGGAGTCGCACGGTTCCGTGCGCTCCAGGCCGAGACAGGTGCCCAAGAACGTGCCGAGCAGGTCGCGCGACTGGCAAATGACGTCCACGGACGTGTCGGCCTGTGGCTCACTGACATGTCGAAGAGGATCGAGAATCTCGTTGGTGAGATTTCTGCACATTCCATCGTCACCGTGCAAGGCGCAGCGCCGCCGGACTCCCGGTCTCGGTACTGGGGCCGCCAAGTGGTCCAGACGGCGAGGAGTGTGGACTTCTTCGTCAACAGACATGACGGTGTTTGGTGGCAGCGGTTGCGGATCCATGCCCTGGGGCAAGAACTTCGGTACCTGGTCTTCGTACAGAAGGTCGGCCGTGGAGAAACGGGCGTCCTGGCTCTGACCGTCTACGCCGAACTGATGGGTGACGAGGCTGGTGACGACACACGGCAGGAGGCCGAGACAGTGCTGATTTCGACGCCCACTGAATCGGTCACGTGGACCTACAGCGACACCGCCGAAGCAAGGTGGCAGGACGTGACGGAACTCCTTGATACAACCCTAGCCGCCGCCTTGCACAAGTTCGTTTCTGTGCTCGGATAGCAGTGATTGATGAGGGGAAGAGAAGTCCATCTACTCTTCCCCTCATCTGGAGCTGACCTGAGGGAACGGTTAACGGCACCGCCCCGGGAAAAGGGGGGCGGGATGCCTTTCTCATCCCAATGACGGTGTGTAGCTGCCCGCTTCGAAACTGCTCGGCTCGTCGGCTGATCCGGCCACTCATCGGGCTGCTGCTCCGTCCCGGCCGGGTGCCCGGCCGTCGTTCCCAGGGGCAGATGGGAACGTGGTGGGAACATGAGGATTAAGAACGATCGAGAAAGGCTGAGAAAGGCCACGTACGAGCGTGCACCCTGAGCTGCATGTATCATGAAGAGTGAGCAAGGTTGTGACGGTCCGACAAGATCATGTGCCGACTCGTAATGCGTAGGTCTCGGGTTCGAATCCCGAAGGCGGCTCCATGGTGAACCCCAGGTCAGGCCTTTGACCTGGGGTTTCTTGTTTCTGTTGACCTTGGAATCCGGGCCAATCGGACACGTGTGGTCTACGCATTGCGATGCGTAGGTCCAAGGTGCAGCTTCTGTGGTGATATCTAGAGTCATAGCCTTTGAGCTGGTCTTTTGCGATGGCGGCGGCGCTAGCTGATGAGCTGTCAAGGATCAGGTGCGGCCAATGTGCGGCCATGCGTGCAGCAACAGTGCTGGGGCGGCCATGAGGAGCCATCTTTCTGGGCTCAGTACTGCCAGATTCCTTGTAAATACTCGACAACAAGGTCGAGAGGCGAATCCCCCCAAGTGTCCCGCAGCCGACAGTAAATTGCCAACCTGGGTGCGGCCCAGGGCTTCGGCCCGGTCGCGTGACGTCCGTTTGGTCATCACGCGACCGGAGGGACCCGAGCGGTCGGCGTGGGTTGCGGGCGTTGCGGCGGAGGCTGGCTGCGATGTTGGTGACGTCGGCCAGTCTCAGGGCGCCGGTGGCCAGGTTGCGCCAGGTGGCCAAGGCGTGCGCGAGGGGCCGACCGCGGCCGTCGCAGGCGAGGTCGATTTTGGTGGTCAGTCCGCCTCGGGATCGGCCGAGGGCATGATCGTCTGGTTCGTCCGGCCTGTGGATCCTTTTCGGCCGGTGGCGGCGGCGTGCTGGTGGGTGCTGACGATGGTGGGGTCGATCTGCACCAGCCAGTCAGTGGCGCCAGCCGCGTCCGCGCGAGCACACACCGACCCACATCCAGACGAAGAGCCCGAAAACAGGTGCCGCACATCAGTCCTCACCTGTCTGCTGCGCACGGTCACCGACCGGGCGCCACCCGGCTCGCCCGGCCGGGGAGAGCGCCCGACCCTTGAACCCGATGATTTCCTGGGCGAATCGACCGTGATGGCAGACGGTCGCGGGGATTCCCAAGCCGCTGCCCGGCAATGATCCGGGCCCGATCGCGGTCGCGCGACGTCGGGTGGAGCCGATCGTGGACGACCGTGCCGAGTCCGGGGCCGTGTCGGGCGGCGCCATGCATTCCAGTGGTAATTGCTCGACTTGATCCACTTTTCGAACAGCCCATACGCTACCGGATGGGACAACGACGTGGGCTGGCACGGACACTTCGGGAAGGCGTGATGTGGACCGGGTACATCCGGCACGGCTGGTGCCAACGTGACCGAACCATCGTCCGGGGCCGGGAACCAACCCTCACTGCTGGGGCGGAACGACCTCTTGCGCGCCGTACGCGCCCACGCCGAACGGGCGCGCGCCGGTCACGGCGGCCTGTTACTGATCACCGGCGAGGCGGGCATCGGCAAGACGTCCCTCGCCGGTTGCGCGGTCCATGAGGCGAAGCACCAGGACATGGCCGTGCTGCGCGGGTCGTGCTGGGACGCCGACGGCACTCCCGGGTACTGGCCCTGGACACAGGTCGTCCGGGGCCTGCGGAGCGCCGTTCGGGCAGAGGCGTGGGAGGCCGCGTCGGACGCTGTCGACGCGGCGTGCCAGGTTCTGCTGGGCAGCGGATCCCAGGCAGCGGAGGTGGACCGGTTCCAGTTGTTCGACGCGGTCACGACCGTACTGGTCACCGCCTCGCAGCAGCAGCCGACGCTGGTGGTGCTGGAGGATGTGCACTGGGCGGACCCGGCGTCGGTCGCCCTGCTGGAGTTCGCGGCCCAGCACATATCACTGGAACGGGTGTTGATCGTGGCGACGTTCAGGGATGTGGAGATCGAGCGGCCGGACCACCCCTTGCGCGACCCGTTGCGGTCGCTGATGACCCGGGCCACGACGCTGGCGCTGACAGGGCTCGGGACTGCGGACGTCACGGAGCTGATGCGCCGTACGGCGGGGAGGACACCGGACGAGGCACTCGTCGGCGAGGTTCTGCAGCGGACGGGCGGCAACCCCTTCTTCGTCCAGGAGACCGCCCGCCTGTGGGCGGGCGGTCATGACGTGACCGCGATCTCGCCGGGTCTGCACGCGTCCCTCCAACAGCGGTTGGGGCTGCTGGATGATCCGGTGGCGGAGTGTCTCGGTGCCGCGTCCGTGCTGGGACGGCGTTTCCACGCCGACACGCTGGCGAGGGTCGTCGGACAGTCGCCGGCCCAGGTGAGGTGGTGGCTGGCCCAGGCCGTGGACGCCCAGTTGGTGGAGCACGACCGGTCCGGAGAGGTCGTCTTCAAGCATGACCTCGTACGCGAGACGCTGTACGGCGACCTGGACGCACCCCGCGCGCGCCGACTGCACGCCGCCGCCGCGGGTGCGCTGCGGGACACGGTGGCGGCACTGGACATGACCCTCCCGGTCGAGCTGGCGCGCCACGCCTACTTCTCCTTCGAGGAGTTGGACCGCGACGTGGCGGTGGACCTGATGCTGTCTGCGGCACGCCACGCGGAGACCCGTATGGCTCATGAGGAAGCTGCGGGACATTACAGCCGCGCCCTGGACCGTCTCGGCCGGGAGGCACCTCGGCGGCGGGTTCTGCTCGGGCTTGACTTGGGGCTGGCGCTTCAGTTGTCCGGTGAGCACGAGCGTTCCTGGAGCGTCTTCGGCGACGTCGCCGCCCTGGCGAGAGATCTGGGCGACCCGTTGCTGATGGGACGGACGGCACTGACCCTGTACGGGGCCGACGGGCAGGGTGACACCGCCCTGCTGAAGCAGCGCGCCCTGCGATGGGCGCTCGGGCAATGCACCGGATCCGGCGCGACGGTGGACACGGGCGACGGTGATCTGTTGCTCTCGCAGTCCCACCTGGCGCGGAACGTCGCGACGGCGGTGGTCGCCGGCGCCCGTGCGGCAGGCGATGACGACACGTTGCACATCGGTCTGTGGGCGCGGCTGCAGTCCGAGTGGGGACCACGGACAGCCGGGGGCCGGCACGCCCTGGCGTCGGAACTCATCGCGCTGTCCCGCAGCCGGGGCGACCGATGGACGGAGCACGTGGCGATGTCCATGCGGTGGGTCGCGGCAGTCGAATCCGACGATCCCCGGTTCCTGGAAGACTTCCACGCCATGCTGTCGGTGGCCGCCACCGACGGCTCACCCCGCTTGCGTCTGACCGCGATCATCGACCGCAGCGTCGTCCACGCCATGACGGGCGGGTTCACCGAGGCGGCGAACCTGCTCGACGCCTCCGTGTCCATGAGTACGCCGGGCCCCAACTACTACCAGTACTTCATCTCCCATCACCGCTGGACACTGCTCCTCATGCAGGGCAGGTTCACCGAGGCGAAGGAGCTGCGGGACGAACTGCGGCGTCAGCAGCACCCGTACGTCGATCTCGTGGAGGCACTCACCGAACTGGAAACCGGCGAGAGCCCGCGCGTGCCCGTCCCCCGGCCGGGCGCCGGAGGCGGCGACACAGTTCTGCACCGCAGTGTCACCCCTCTGTGGCTGCGCTACCAGGCGCAGGCGGCCGCCGCTTCGGGCGACCCTGCGTGGTGCGACAACGCCCGCGCCGCGCTGACCCCGTACGCGAGCCAGTGGCTGGTCTCCCTCTTCGGATGGGACATCAGCGGCCCGGCGTCCCTTTGGCTGGGTATCCTCGACGTCGGGCAGCGGCGCTGGGAGTCGGCGGTGCGCCACCTCACCGAAGCCCGCCGATCGGCCGACCGGTTGCACGCGCTGCCGTGGTCACTGCGCGCCCGCGTCGAGCTGGCACTCGCGCTGGCGGCGCAGGGAACGGGCGGCGAGCCGGCCCTCAACGTGCTGCTCGACGAGACAGCGACGCAAGCCCACCAGCTGGGGATGACGCACCTGCTGGCCCGCATCGCGCACCTGGGCCCGCGGCCCGTGCAGGACGAGCCGGCCCGCCTGTACGAGTTCCACCGCAACGGCGAGGTGTGGCGGCTGACTTACGGGGGCCGCACCACGCACATGCCCGACGCGAAGGGGCTGCGGGACTTGCACTGTCTGCTGAGTCGGCCCAGTCGCGACGTGCCGTCCGTCTGGCTGCTGAACCCGGAGGACGACGCCGTGGCGACCGCGCACCCCATGGGGGCTGACGAGGTGCTGGACGATGAAGCACGCCGGCGGTATCGCCGACATCTGGAGCGGCTGGAGACAGAGATCGACCGGGCCGTCGAGCAGGGGGACGACCGGCGCGCGGCGGCCTACGACCAGGAGCGCGCTGCCCTGCTGGAGGAACTGAGCCGATGCGCGGGCCTGGGCGGCCGGGCCCGCAGACTGGGCGATCCGCGCGAACGCGCCCGTAAGAACGTCACGGGCCGCATCCGTGACACCCTGCGCCGGATGGACGAGCAGCACCCCGAACTGGCAGCCCATCTGCGGCGCACCGTGTCCACCGGGACAATGTGCCGCTACACACCCGACCAGGACATCCGCTGGCATGTGTGACCTGGTGGGTGAACCCCCGGCCCACGCGGCCACCGCATGACGGTGACCGCGAAGCCCGAGTTGTGCGGACTGGTCACAGGGGTTGCCAGTCGTGCCAGTCGCTGCCGGGCCGGTGCTGCCAGCGGTGGTGGACGCCGCCGGAGTTGTTGGCGAAGATCTCCAGCCG
>NZ_FOFF01000006.1 GCF_900110755.1 Streptomyces sp. yr375 | reverse complement strand
TTTTCCCTTCGGTCTTGCGTTTCCGACTCTATCAGATCCTTTTCTTGATCCGATTCCCTGTCGGCGGGATTGCCTTGGGCTTTGGGCTTTCGCCTGTCGGCCTTTCGACATTCACTACGTTAGCCGATCCCCTCCGCAACTCATAATCGAGTTCCGCCGGGTTCGAATTCGGGCATGCGGGCATGACGAATTCGCTCCCGCTGAGGGAGGGTGTAGTAGTGGGTGGCCGCTTCCGGCTGCAGGCGAATGCCGTACCCGGGTCAAGCGGCTCGGGCCACGTTACGCGCAGGCCAACAGTGAGTCAACTTCGGCGACCTCGTGGAGCGTGGGCCCGATACGGGCTCACCGTCGGGTCGTTGGCGACCCAGTAGCGCCAGGGGTGCACGGACCCGTCGCCGGAGACTCCGGTGCGCGGGCCGCTGCGTACCTGGTCGGAGGGGGCCGGGGTGCCCGTCAGGATCCTCAGTGGGGTGTCCCCGGTGGCGCAGGCGTCCGTACCGTCGAGGGCTCTGTCCACGTCCAGGGCGGTGGCCAGGCGGGCGGGGCCTTTGGCCAGTTCTTTGTCATTTCGGGCTGAGAGTCGACGTTTGCGCGCCGACTCGGCCCCCTCGACGATCTCTCCGGCGCGGAGCAGGACGGCGCTCGCCGTGCCGTCCGGACCGCAGACGAGGTTCATGCAGTGCCACATGCCGTAGGTGAAGTAGACGTACACGTGTCCCGGCGGGCCGAACATCACGCTGTTGCGGGCCGTGGGGCCGCGGAAGGCGTGGGAGCCCGGGTCGTTGGGGCCGTCGTAGGCCTCGACCTCGGTGAGGCGCAGGGTGATCGGGCCCTCGGGGGTCGTACGGACGAGGAGGCGGCCGAGGAGATCCGGGGCCACTTCCAGGACAGGGCGGTCGAAGAAGGCCCTGGGCAGGGGCGTACGGTCGGGGGTCGCGATCATGCCCGCCGAGCGTAGTACAGACGGTGGTGCAGACGGATCGGTGCGCCGGGGTGGTCAGCGGGGACGCGGCTTGCCAGGGTGTGGAGCGCGGAACCGGCCACGTCCGGATCGCGTTTGTAGGGGGCGAGGGATCGTTCCCGTAGTTGAGTTGAGTCGTAGAAGGTCACGAGGGAGAGACATGGCGTTCAAGAAGCTGCTCGCGAGTCTGGGGGCCGGCGGCGCTTCGGTCGAGACGGTGCTGACCGAGGTCAACGTCGTTCCGGGCGGTGTCGTCCAGGGCGAGGTGCGGATCCAGGGCGGGTCCGTCAACCAGCAGATCGAGGGGCTGTCGGTCGGGCTGCAGGCCAAGGTCGAGGTCGAGAGCGGCGACCAGGAGTACAAGCAGGACATCGAGTTCACGAAGCTGCGGCTCGGCGGTGCCTTCGAGTTGCAGGCGGGTGCCGTGCACACGGTGCCGTTCGGGCTCGAGATCCCCTGGGAGACGCCGGTCACGATGATCGACGGGCAGTCGCTGCGCGGAATGAACATCGGGGTGACCACCGAGCTGGAGATCGCCCGCGCCGTGGACTCAGGTGACCTGGACCCGATCAACGTCCACCCGCTGCCGGCGCAGAAGGCCATCCTCGACGCCTTCATCCAGTTGGGCTTCCGCTTCAAGAACGCGGACCTGGAGCGCGGTCACATCCGGGGTACGCGGCAGAAGCTGCCGTTCTACCAGGAGGTCGAGTTCTACCCGCCGTCGCAGTACCGGGGGCTGAACCAGGTCGAGCTGAGCTTCGTGGCCGACGGGAACGCGATGGACGTCGTCCTGGAGATGGACAAGAAGCCCGGGCTGTTCAGCGAGGGCAGTGACACCTTCCGCTCGTTCCAGGTGGGTCTGCACGACTACCAGGGGACCGACTGGGCCGCCTACCTCAACCAGTGGCTGTCCGAGGTCGGCAGCAAGCGCAACTGGTTCTAGGCTCGGAACGACGGATTCCACCGTCTTCACACAGGATCGCTCAGGAGGTACCCAGGTGACCGAGCTCAAGCGGCGGCCGCTCCCCCATGACTTCCACCCGCCCGTGCCGTCGTTCACGGTGACGAGCGAGGATGTCGCGGCGGGCGCGACGCTCAAGAGTGCTCAGGTCTACGCGGCGGGGAACACCTCGCCGCAGTTGCGGTGGGAGGGGTTCCCGCCCGAGACCAAGAGTTTCGCCGTGACCTGTTACGACCCGGACGCCCCGACGGGCAGCGGGTTCTGGCACTGGGTCCTGTTCGACATCCCGGCCTCGGTGACCGAGCTGCCGGCGGGTGCGGGCAGCGGCGCGTTCAAGGGGCTGCCCGAGGGCGCCGTACACGTGCGTAACGACTACGGCAGCAAGGACTTCGGCGGTGCCGCTCCGCCGCCCGGGGACGGGTCGCACCGGTACGTCTTCACGGTGTACGCGGTCGATCAGGAGAAGCTCGGTCCGGACGCCGACGTCACGCCCGCCTTCGTGGGGTTCAACCTGCGGTTCCACGCGATCGCCCGCGCTCAACTGATCGGCGAGTACGAACATCCCACGGAGGGATGAGTCAGCTCATCGTTCATTGAACGTTTGCCCGCCCCCGGTCTTGGAAGTGATCAGGGGCGGGCATTTTGTTGCCGGGGGTCGCGGGGGTCGCCTCCCGTGGAGCAGCAGATATTGCGTTGTCCATCTCGGCGTGCCCGGCCAGAGTTGTTCCCAGCCCGCCACGGGGGTGGGCCGGTGCACACAGGAGGTGGGCTGGTAATGCGGGACACGCTGGTACTGAACGCGAGCTTCGAGCCGCTGTCGACGGTGACGTTGAACCGAGCCGTCGTTCTGGTGCTTCAGGACAAGGCCGTCGTCGAGCAGGCCCACCCCGAACTGCGGATGCGCGGAGCCGAGGTCGACATTCCGGCGCCGCGGGTGATCCGGCTGTGCAGGTACGTACGGGTGCCGTTCCGAAGACAAGCTCCGTGGTCGAGGCGGGGTGTGCTGGTCAGGGACCGGCACCGGTGCGCGTACTGCGGTCGTCGGGCGACGACCGTGGACCACGTGGTGCCGCGGGCGCAGGGTGGTCAGGACTCGTGGCTGAACACGGTCGCGTCGTGCGCGGAGGACAACCACCGTAAGGCGAACCGGACTCCGGAGCAGGCGGAGATGCCGTTGCTGCGGCACCCGTTCGAGCCGACGCCGGCGGACGCGATGCTGCTGTCGCTGGGGCAGGACGACCTGGCCGCACTGCCGGAGTGGCTGACGTTGGACGCGGCGTAATCCGCAACGCCGGTGACATGACTGGGGCCCACCTCCGCTCGGGAGGTGGGCCCCAGTCATGTCACCGGTGTCGTGTCGCGGTCAGTCGATCGACGGCTTCTCTCGGCGTTCGTTGCCGTTGCTGCCGTTGCCGTTACCGGAGTTGCCCGAGTTGCCGGAGTTTCCGCCGCCGCCGAAGTTGCCGAAGTTGCCCATGGCGCCGGAGAGGCCCTTGAGGGCGTCGCCGATCTCGCTGGGGACGATCCAGAGCTTGTTGGCGTCGCCTTCGGCGATCTTCGGGAGCATCTGGAGGTACTGGTAGGAGAGGAGCTTCTGGTCCGCGTCGCCGGCGTGGATCGCCTCGAAGACCGTACGCACGGCCTGGGCTTCGCCCTCGGCGCGCAGGGCGGCTGCCTTGGCCTCGCCCTCGGCGCGCAGGATCTGGGACTGCTTCTCGCCCTCGGCGGTGAGGATCGCGGCCTGGCGGGTGCCTTCGGCGGTGAGGATCGCGGCGCGCTTGTCACGGTCGGCGCGCATCTGCTTCTCCATCGAGTCCTGAATGGAGGTGGGGGGCTCGATTGCCTTGAGTTCGACGCGGTTGACGCGGATGCCCCACTTGCCGGTCGCCTCGTCGAGGACTCCGCGCAGGGCCGCGTTGATCTCCTCACGGGAGGTCAGGGTCCGCTCCAGGTCCATGCCGCCGATGATGTTGCGGAGCGTGGTGACGGTGAGCTGCTCGATCGCCTGGATGTAGCTGGCGACTTCGTAGGTCGCGGCCCGGGCGTCGGTCACCTGGTAGTAGATGACCGTGTCGATGTTGACGACCAGGTTGTCCTGGGTGATCACCGGCTGCGGCGGGAACGGGACGACCTGTTCGCGCAGGTCGATGCGGTTGCGGATGGTGTCTATGAACGGAACGACGATGTTGAGGCCCGCGTTGAGCGTGCGCGTGTAGCGGCCGAAGCGCTCCACGATCGCGGCGCTCGCCTGCGGGATGACCTGGATCGTCTTGATGAGGGCGATGAAGACCAACACCACCAGAATGACCAGGACGATGATGACCGGTTCCATCGCGGCTCCCCGTACCTTTCTCCGCCTCGGCGCTTTCGGAAGATCTTATGCCTGTTGAAGATCTTGCTGGTCGAGTCTGACAGACCGTCGTGTGGCCCGCGAGGTGTTCTGTTCACTTGCGTCGTGCGGGAGTTGTGCAAGGTCAGATGACGATCGCCGTCGCTCCCTCGATGTCCACGACGTCGACCTGCTGCCCCACGTCGTAGACGCGGTCGGTGTCGAGTGCGCGCGCCGACCAGATCTCTCCGGCGAGCTTGATCCGGCCGCCGGAGCCGTCGACGCGCTCCATCACGACGGCCTGCTTGCCCTTCAACGCGTCGATGCCGGTGGCGAGTCGGGGGCGCTGCTTGCTGTGCCGGATCGCGATGGGGCGTACGACGGCGATGAGGGCGACGGAGACGACGACGAAGACGAGTACCTGGGCGACGGCTCCGAAGCCGAGGCCCGCGACGACCGCAGCGGCCACGGCGCCGACCGCGAACATGCCGAACTCGGGCATCGCGGTCACCACGAGCGGGATTCCGAGCGCTGCCGCGCCGACGAGCCACCACACCCACGCGTCGATGTCGTTCACACCGTCATGGTAGGCCGCGGGTCCCGTCGCGGACAGGGCGCACGGGGGCAGCACCGGGTCAGGGTCGGGTCAGGGGCACGACGCGTGGGTCAGGGGCGGGACGGGTCAGGACATCGGGAGGCCCTGGGCCGTCCAGCGGTCGCCGACCTGTTCCACGACGAGCGGGAGGCCGAAGCAGAGGGAGAGGTTGCGGGAGCTGAGTTCGAGCTCGACCGGGCCCGCGGCGAGGACCTTGCCCTGGCGGATCATGAGGACGTGGGTGAAGCCGGGGGCGATCTCCTCGACGTGGTGCGTGACCATGATCATCGAGGGGGCGATGGGGTCGCGGGCGAGGCGGCCGAGTCGGCGTACGAGGTCCTCGCGGCCGCCGAGGTCGAGGCCGGCGGCGGGCTCGTCGAGGAGCAGCAGCTCGGGGTCGGTCATCAGGGCGCGGGCGATGAGGACGCGCTTGCGCTCGCCCTCGGAGAGGGTGCCGAACCTGCGCTCCAGGTAGTCGCTCATGCCGAGGCGGTCGAGGAAGGCGCGGGCGCGCTGCTCGTCGACGTCCTCGTACTCCTCCTGCCAGCCGGCGGTCATGCCGTAGGCGGCGGTGAGGACGGTCTGCAGGACGGTCTGGCGCTTGGGGAGCTTGTCGGCGAGAGCGATGCCGGCCATGCCGACGCGCGGGCGCAGTTCGAAGACGTCGGTGCCGGGCTTGCCGAGGGTCTCGCCGAGGACGGAGGCGGTGCCGGCGCTGGGGAAGAGGTAGGTGGAGGCGATGTTGAGGAGGGTCGTCTTGCCGGCCCCGTTGGGACCGAGGATGACCCAGCGCTCGCCCTCCTTGACCGACCAGGAGACCTGGTCCACGAGAGCCCGGCCCTCACGGACCACGGTTACGTCCTGAAGCTCCAGAACATCGCTCATGAGCGCGTTGTCTCCCCTTGCAGTGTGGCCGGTCGGTTGTCGCGGTCGCCTGTGGCTCGGACCGCCGCGCACGGGTGGGCGCGGCCCCCTCGGGAAAATCTACGCCACCGGTCGGGCGGACCGTTCCATCGGTCCGGTCCTTAGGCTGGGGGCATGTTCTCGGAACCGCGCTCTGGTCGCCTTGCCGCTTGGGGAAATGCCCTGTTGGCCGGATTTGTATCGCCGGACGACGCCGTCGTCGCCATCGTCGGCGAGGACGCCGTGCACCGGGTGGAGGGGTTGCCCGGTGAGTCGGCGCCCGTCGGGCTCACGCTCGCGCTGGGGCGGCTGCGGTCGCTCGGGGTGAACGGGATGCGGGTGGCGCTGCCGGCTCCCGGGCATCCGCTGGGGCTGAGCGGGCCGCCCGAGTTCAACGCGCGGGCGTTGGAGGCGGAGGAGGCGGTGGTCTGTCACGGCGCCGGGTACGGGCTGGTGCCCGAGGTGTCCGAGGCGGGGCCCGCCGGTGATGTGCACGTCGAGGTCGTGTGGCACTGCCTGCCGGTGCGGGAGGCGCCGCCGGCCGATGTGCCGTCGCTGGGTGAGGCGGAGCGGGAGCTGGCGGAGGCGCTGCGGGATGCCACGGCGGTGTTGTCGCGGCTGGACCTGGCGGGGTCGGGGCCGGTGGCGGAGGCGGCGATCGACGCGTACCGGGCGCGGACCGAGCGGGGGCGGGAGGTGTTGGCGCCGGGGTATCCGCCGCGGGCGGTGCGGGTGTTGGAGATGGCGCGGCGGGTGGGGTTGCTGGTGTCGCTGGCGTACGAGAACGGGCCGGGTGGGGCGGTGAGTTCGGCGGAGATCGCGGTGCGGGCGGAGGCGTTGCGGCCGGTGGAGCGGACGGGGCGGCGGGCGCAGGTCGCCGCGTACAACTCCGTTGTGGAGGAGCGGGAGCGGGGGGTGCGGTGAGGGTGGGTTGCTTGGTTGGCGTCTGTTGGTGTGGGCGTGCTGGGGGCGCTGCCCCCAGACCCCCGTATCGGCCCTGAAGGGGCCTCGTCCTCAAACGCCGGACGGGCTGAAAAAACGGGAAGGGCCCACACGTCGTCTTTGACGGGTGGGCCCTTTCGGTGCTTCGGCTGTGGGTCAGCGGTTGATGCCCGTGTTGCCGAAGGACGGGTTCAGGAGGCCGATGACGTTCACGCTGTCGCCGACCACGTTGACGGGGACGTTGACCGGGACCTGGGTGGCGTTGCCGGAGAGGACGCCCGGGGACTTCACGGCCGCGCCCTCGGCGCCCGCGTCTGCGACGGCCGCACCGGCCGAGGCGCCTGCGGCGATACCGGCGACGGTGAGGGCCACGGCGGCCTTCTTGGCGATGTTCATGGGTTGCGTTCCTCCTGCGGTTGCGTGTCCGACCCGGCCCCGGGTCGTGCGCTGCCCAACGCGGACGTGGTCCGCGACGGTGCGGGGAGGGGGCGCACACAGCTCGTTCGGAGCATTGGAGCGACAAGCAGACCGGCCTCCCCGGTGGGGACCGGGGAGGCCGGAGGTGACTGCGGGTCCGGGCGGGACCTCAGTGGTTGAGACCCAGGTTGCCGAAGGCCGGGTTCAGCACGCCGATGACGTTCACGCTGTTGCCGACCACGTTGACCGGGACGTGAACCGGGGCCTGGACGAGGTTGCCCGAGACGACGCCCGGCGAGCCCTTGGCCTCGCCGAGGGCGGTGGCGCCGTCGGTGGCGGAGGCCATGCCGGCACCCGCCGCGATCAGCCCGCCGGCCACCATCGTCACGGCCGCTGCCTTCTTCAGGTTCTTCACTTCTGACCCCTCCTAGCGATTGCCGCGGCAGTCGCCGCGGCACGGACTGGAGAACGCCGGGGACCGCCGAAGGTTGCGCCATTCGGGGGACATTCCCACGACGGTATGAATCTCGGATCGGAAGTTAACCTTCCATGTTGTCGGCCGGCCCGTGACCGTCGGCCGGTGTCAGTCGGCCAGGCCATGGCGTACGGCCCACAGTGCGGCCTGGGTGCGGTCCGCGAGGTCGAGCTTCATCAGGATGTTCGAGACGTGCGTCTTGACCGTCTTCTCGGAGAGGACCAGGGCGCGGGCGATCTCGCGGTTGGAGCGGCCGTCCGCGATCAGGCCGAGCACCTCGCGTTCCCGTTCGGTGAGCGAACCGCCTCTGCCCTGGCCCGAGTTGGCCTCCTCCTGGGAGAGGAGCGCGCCCGCCACCTCCGGTTGGAGCAGGATGTGGCCGGCGTGGACCGAGCGGATGGCGCCGGCGAGGGCGTCGGGGTCCACGTCCTTGTAGACGTACCCGGCGGCGCCCGCGCGCAGGGCCGGGACGACCGTGCGCTGTTCGGTGAAGCTGGTGACGATCAGCACGCGCGCGGGATTGTCGAGTTCGCGGAGCTTGCGGAGGGCCTCGACGCCGTCCATGCCGGGCATCTTGACGTCCATCAGGACGACGTCGGGCTTCAACTCCTCGGCGCGGGCGACTCCTTCGGCGCCGTCGGCGGCCTCGCCGACGACCTCGATGTCGTCCTGCACTTCGAGGAAGGTGCGCAGGCCCCGGCGGACGACCTGGTGGTCGTCGACGAGCAGCACCTTGATTGCGTCAGCCACCGGGAGCCTCCAGCTCGATCGTGGTGCCCTTGCCGGGCGCCGAGTGCACCGTGAGCGTGCCGCCGATCCCGCTCGCGCGGTCGCGCATCGACACCAGACCGAGGTGGCGGCCGGCGCGGCGGACCGT
Organism: Streptomyces sp. yr375; assembly: GCF_900110755.1. Lineage (GTDB taxonomy): Bacteria > Actinomycetota > Actinomycetes > Streptomycetales > Streptomycetaceae > Streptomyces. The sequence continues at coordinate 239,190 of NZ_FOFF01000006.1, read as the reverse complement.
CGTCGGGTCGAAGCCGGTGCCGTCGTCCGAGACGCGCAGGACCGTGTCCTGGCCGCGCTTGTGGAGGGTGACCTCGACCCGCCCGGCTCCGGAGTGGCGCAGCGCGTTGTGCAGGGCCTCCTGGGCGACCCGCAGCAGGGCGTCCTCCTGGGCGGCGGGCAGGGCGCGGACGCCGGTGGCAGTGAAGGTCACGCGTGCGGTGTGGGCGCGGTCGAGGACCTGGATGTGGGTGCGCAGGGTGGCCACGAGGCCGTCCTCGTCGAGGGCGGCGGGCCTCAACTCGACCACTGCGGCGCGCAGTTCGTCGGCCGCCTCGGCGGCGAGGGCGGCGACCTGCTGCAACTCGCCCTTCGCGCGGGAGGGGTCGCGGTCGACGAGGGCGGCGGCGGCCTGGGCCGTCAGGCGCAGGGAGAACAGCTTCTGGCTGACCGCGTCGTGCAACTCGTGGGCCAGCCGGGAGCGTTCCTCGGCGATGGTCAGTTCGCGGCTGCGCTCGTAGAGGCGGGCGTTGGTGAGGGCTATCGCGGCGTGCTGGGCGAGGATCGAGAGCAGTTCCTCGTCGTCCTCGGTGAAGCCGCAGCCGCCGTCGGGTTTCGGGCAGTTCTTGTTGGCTAGGAACAGGGCGCCGATGATCTCGTCGCCGTCGCGGATGGGCAGGCCCAGGAAGTCGGACATCTCGGGGTGGGCGGACGGCCAGCCCTCGAAGCGGGGGTCCTTGCGGACGTCGGCGAGGCGCTCGGGGCGGGCCTCGTGCAGCATCGCCGCCAGGATGCCGTGCTGGCGGGGCAGCGGGCCGATGGCCTTCCACTGCTTGTCGCTGATGCCGTCGACGACGAACTGGGCGAACCCGCCGTGGTCGTCGGGGACGCCGAGGGCGGCGTAGCGCGCGTTCAGCAGCTCACGGGCGGAGGCGACGATCGTCTTGAGGACGTCGCGCACCTCCAGGTGCCTGCTCATGGCCAGCAGCGCGGAGCTCACCGCGGCGAGGCCGGACCGGGGGCCTTGACTCATGTCCTCACGGTACCGGCGGGGTGTGACACCGCGGATCGGTCCGGTGACGGCCGTGGCCTGGGGCGGGAGACCTAGGGCCGAGGTCCCGGGTGCGGGGTCCTAGGGCTCCGGGACCGGGTCGGCGGCGTACGACGAAGGGTGCTTCGCAGGTGCGTCCCCTGGCCGAGGCGGCGGTGGGGGGACGGTTCCTACGTTGGGGTCGTCGCCGGGTGGCGGCGGGTTCGACGAGGGGACGGTTGTCATGCCGGTAGCGATCATCACGGGGGCTTCGAAGGGGCTGGGGCGGGCGCTGGCCGAAGCCCTGGCCGCGCGAGGGTGGGATCTGGTGCTCGACGCCAGGACGGCGGAGGTGCTCAAGGACACGGCGGCGGCCGTGGCGTCGTACGGGACGCGGGTCGAGGCCCGCGTGGGGGACGTCACGGATGCCGGGCACCGGGCCGAGCTGGTGGCGGCCGCCCGGCAGCTCGGGGGCTGTGACCTGCTGGTGAACAACGCGAGCGCGCTGGGGGCCGAGCCGCTGGTGCGGCTGGCGGAGCTGCCCCTGGACGGGCTGCGGCGGGCGCTGGAGGTGAACGTGGTGGCGGCGCTGGGGCTGGTCCAGGAGGCGCTGCCGCTGCTGCGCGGGGCGCGGGCGGGCGCGGTGATCACCGTCAGCTCGGACGCGGCCGCCGAGGCGTACGGGACGTGGGGCGGTTACGGGGCGTCCAAGGCGGCCCTGGACCAGCTCGCGGCGGTGCTCGGCGTGGAGGAGCCGCGGCTGCGGGTGTGGGCGGTGGACCCCGGGGACATGGCCACGGACCTGTACGCGGCGGCCGTACCGGACGACGACGGGCCGCGGCCCGGGCCGGACGGTGTGGCGCCGGCGTTTGTACGGCTGCTGGACGAGCGGCCGGCGAGCGGGCGGTACGCGGCCCCGGCGCTGCTGGAGGGCGGGCGATGACGCTGGCCGTGCGGGTGCCGGAGGAGTTGTCGGCGCGGGTGCCGGCCGAGCAGCGTGGGCCGGGGCGGGGCCGCGGTGATGTGCGGCTGCTGGTGTCGCGGGGGACGGAGGTGGCGCACCACGCCTTCCGGGAGCTGCCGGGTCTGTTGCGGGCCGGGGACCTGCTGGTGGTGAACACCTCGCCGACGCTGGCGGCGGCCGTGAACGGGCGGATCGGGCACGCGCGCGTGGTGGTGCACTTCTCTACGCGCGGGGACGACGGCCGGTGGGCCGTGGAGCTGCGGGTTCCGGACGGGGACGGCACCACGCGCGCGCGTGCGGGCGGGCCGGTGGGGGCGCGGGTGCGGCTGCCCGGGGGTGCGCGGTTGGTGCTGGAGGAGCCGCTGAGTCCGGGGAGTGGGCGGTTGTGGTGGGCGCGGGTGTCGCCCGGTGGGGCGGTGCCCGGGGTGCTGCGCGAGCACGGGCGCCCCATCCGTTACTCCTATACGGAGCGGGATCAGCCGCTGTCCGTCTACCAGACGGTGTTCGCGCTGCCGTCGGCCGACGGGGCGGGCAGCGCGGAGATGCCGAGTGCGGCGCGGCCCTTCACGGCGGGGCTGGTGGCGGAGCTGGTGAGCCGGGGGGTGCGGTTCGCGCCGGTCACGCTGCACACGGGGGTCGCGTCGGCGGAGGCGCACGAGCCGCCGTATCCGGAGCGGTTCGCGGTGCCGGAGGCGTCGGCGCGGCTGATCAACGCGGGGCGGGCGGGCGACGGGCGGGTGCTGGCGGTGGGTACGACGGCGGTGCGGGCCGTGGAGTCGGCGGCCGGGGCGGACGGGGTCGTACGCGCGCGTGCGGGGTGGACGGATCTCGTCGTCACGCCCGCGCGCGGGGTGCGGGTGGTGGACGGGCTGCTGACCGGGCTGCACGAGCCGGAGGCCTCGCATCTGCTGATGCTGGCGGCGGTGGCGGGGCGGGCGGCGATCGACCGGGGCTACGAGGAGGCGCTGCGCGGGCGCTATCTGTGGCACGAGTTCGGGGACGTGCACCTCATCCTCCCGCAAGAGTGCTGACGCAGAGCGTTGCTTTGGCAACGCGCGGTGAGAACGGGGTGGGCTCCGTGTGAGCCCCCGCATAGGGCGCAGGTCACCTACGAGGGGCGATAGGAGAGCAAGGCGACCGACATGAGCGGGGCAGATAGCTCTATCTGTCCCGTTTTGCCCTTCCCTGGTCTCCTATCGAGGATCGTACGTCACACCTTTGCCTGTCCGTTTTGCGGCAGCTAAGAATGGTTCTCGTCGCTCAGCGCCGTGGGTTCTCCCCGGCGGCGCCCGTGCCTCAAGCACCCGCTGTCCGCCGTCGGACGAAGAGAGCGACCTCCCCTAGTCGAAGAGGTCCTTCCGCCATGCCCAAGAACACTCACAAGATCGCGATCGCGGGTGCCGCCACCCTCGGCGCCGCCGCCCTCGCCTTCTCCGTGGTGCCGGCCGACGCGCAGACGACCACCAAGACGGACGCCGTCTCCTCGGCCCGGGTCGCCTACAGCTCCGAGCAGGTCAAGGACGTGAAGGGCAGCGTGACCGACCAGCTCGCCGGCGCGAGCGTGAAGGCCGACGCCATCGAGGCGAAGAAGAAGGCCGCCGCCGCTGCCGCCGCGAAGAAGAAGGCCGCCGCGGCGAAGGCTGCCGCCGCGAAGACCGCTGCCGCGAAGAAGAAGGCGGCCGCCGCTGCCGCCGCGAAGAAGAAGGCCGCAGCCGCGCGCAAGGCGAAGGAGGCCGCGAGCCGGTCCGCCAAGCGCGCCGCGATCAAGAAGGCCGTCACCAAGACCTACGCCAACAACCTGGACGGCTGGATCAAGCGCTCGCTGGACATCATGAAGTCCAAGGGCATCCCGGGCAGCTACCACGGCCTGCACAAGAACATCATGCGCGAGTCCTCGGGCAACCCGAACGCGATCAACAACTGGGACATCAACGCCATCAACGGCATCCCGTCCAAGGGTCTGCTCCAGGTGATCCCGCCCACCTTCAAGGCGTACCACGTGCCCGGTACGTCCTGGAACATCTACGACCCGGTCGCCAACATCACGGCCGCCGCCAACTACGCGGCCGACCGGTACGGCTCGATCGACAACGTCAACAGCGCGTACTGAGTGACGTACCGAGTGACGTACTGAGCGACCTTCACGCGCCGATGGGCGGCACCCCTTGCACGGGGTGCCGCCCATCGGCGTACTGCGGGAACGACTACTTGCGCATGACCTCGGGCTCGTGGCGGCGCAGGAAGCGCGCCACGAAGAAGCCGCAGACCACGCCGAGGGCGATCAGCGCGGCCATGTCCAGGCCCCAGGCGCCAACGGTGTGCTCCCACAGCGGGTCCGTCGCGCCGCCGTCCTTCGGCGGGCTGATCTTGTTGAAGTCCAGCGTGGCGCCGGCGGCCGCGACGGCCCAGCGGGACGGCATCAGGTACGAGAACTGGTTGACGCCGACCGCGCCGTTCAGGCTGAACAGACAGCCGGTGAACACGACCTGGATGATCGCGAACATGACCAGCAGCGGCATCGTCTTCTCGGCCGTCTTCACCAGCGACGAGATGACCAGGCCGAACATCATCGACGTGAAGCCCAGCGCCATGATCGGGATCGACAGCTCGACCAGGGTGGCGCTGCCGAGGACCAGGCCCTGGGTCGGGATCTCCCGGCTCGCGAAGCCGATCACGCCGACCAGCAGACCTTGCAGCACGGTGATGACGCCGAGCACGAACACCTTGGACATCAGGTACGCGGAGCGCGACAGGCCGGTCGCGCGTTCCCGCTCGTAGATGACCCGTTCCTTGATCAGCTCACGGACGGAGTTCGCCGCGCCCGCGAAGCAGGCGCCGACCGCGAGGATCAGCAGGACGGTGGTGGCCGTGCCGTTGGGGATGATCCGGCCCGACTTCGGGTTGACCGGGTTGGGCAGCAGGCCGTTGCCGGAGTCGATGAGCAGGCTCACCGCGCCGAGGACGGCCGGCAGGATCACCGTCAGCGCCAGGAAGCCCTTGTCGGAGACGATCACCGAGACATAGCGGCGCACCAGTGTGACGAACTGCGACATCCAGCCCTGCGGCTTCGGCGGCTTCATCGCCTGCATCGGCGGCATCTGTACGGACTGCGGCGCGATGGCGTCGATGTCCGCGGCGTACATCTGGTAGTGCTGCGAGCCCTTCCAGCGGCCCGCCCAGTCGTAGTCGCGGTAGTTCTCGAAGGCGGAGAAGACGTCGGCCCAGGTGTCGTAGCCGAAGAAGTTCAGTGCCTCCTCGGGCGGGCCGAAGTAGGCGACCGAGCCGCCCGGGGCCATCACCAACAGCTTGTCGCAGATCGCCAGTTCGGCCACGGAGTGCGTGACGACGAGGACCGTGCGGCCGTCGTCGGCGAGGCCGCGCAGCAACTGCATGACATCGCGGTCCATGCCCGGGTCGAGGCCCGACGTGGGTTCGTCCAGGAAGATCAGCGACGGCTTGGTGAGCAGCTCCAGGGCCACCGAGACGCGCTTGCGCTGGCCACCGGAGAGGGAGGTGATCTTCTTCTCTTTGTGGATGTCCAGCTTGAGTTCGCGCAGCACCTCGTCGATGCGGGCGTCGCGCTCGGCGCCCGTGGTGTCGGCGGGGAAGCGGAGCTTGGCCGCGTACTTGAGGGCCCGCTTGACGGTCAGTTCCTTGTGCAGGATGTCGTCCTGCGGGACCAGGCCGATGCGCTGGCGCAGTTCGGCGAACTGCTTGTAGAGGTTGCGGTTGTCGTAGAGGACGTCGCCCTGGTTGGCGGGCCGGTAGCCGGTGAGCGCCTTGAGCAGGGTGGACTTGCCGGAACCGGACGGTCCGATGACCGCGATCAGCGACTTCTCGGGGACGCCGAAGGAGACGTCCTTGAGGATCTGCTTGCCGCCGTCGACCGTGACGGTCAGGTGGCGGGCCGAGAAGGAGACGTCACCGGTGTCGACGAACTCCTCGAGCCGGTCGCCGACGATCCGGAACGTCGAGTGGCCGACGCCGACGACGTCGGTCGGGCCCAACTGGACCGAGCCGCCCTTGGCGATCGGCTGGCCGTTGACGTAGGTGCCGTTGTGCGAGCCGAGGTCGCGGATCTCCATGCGCCCGTCGGGCGTCGAGTGGAACTCGGCGTGGTTGCGCGAGACTTGCAGGTCGGAGACGACCAGCTCGTTCTCCAGGGCACGGCCGATGCGCATCACGCGGCCGAGGGAGAACTGGTGGAACGTGGTGGGGCTGCGGTCGCCGTAGACCGGCGGCGCCCCCGCGCCACCACCGGGAACCTTCTGGGCATAGCCCTCGGCCGGTCCCTGCTGCTGCGGGACCTGCGGTGCGGCCTGCTGCGGCTGCTGCCAGCCGGCCTGTGCGGGCGGCGAACCCTGCGCGGCCTGCGGCTGCGGGGCCTGGGCCTGCTGGGCCCAGCCCGGGTTCGCGGCCTGCGCGGCGTACGGCTGCTGCGGCTGCTGCTGAGCGGCGGGTGCCTGCGCTCCCGCGCCCGCGGCCGCTCCCGTCAGGTTCAGCCGCGGCCCGTCGGTCGCGTTGCCCAGGTGCAGCGCCGCGCCAGGGCCGATCTCCAACTGCTGGACCCGCTGGCCCTGCGCCCACGTGCCGTTGGTGCTGCCATGGTCCTCGACGACCCAACTGCGGCCGTTGAAGCTGACCGTGGCGTGACGCCAGGAGACCCTGGCGTCGTCTAGGACGACGTCCCCCTGCGGATCACGTCCGAGGGTGTATGTCCTGGACGGATCGAGCGTCCAGGTGCGTCCGTTCAATTCCAGTACGAGTTCCGGCACTCCAGCCCCACTGAGTTGTCCCCCGAGTTAGCCCCATCGACGGGGAGTCTAGGGATGTCGAACATCGGGGGGAACTATTTCAGTAGCGGCCCCCTGACCGAAAGTCGGGCCTTGTGAAGAGCGTGCGCGAGCGTATCGGCCGTTCCCGTTGACGGGGTTGAAACCGGACCGGAGAGTGGTAAAAGCACGCGAGGGGGGACGGAAGCGGCGATCTTCGCCGCTTCGCACCGCGGATCGGGGGGTCTGCATGAGGGTCGGCACGGGTGTCGAGGGCAGTGGGAGCACGGCGCGCGGTGGGGGCGTGCCGTGGACGGACGTACTGCTGGCCGCGATCACCGCGGTGAGCTGGGCGTTGATCGGCATGGCGGGGACGGCGGCGCTCGGGCTGCATCTCCTGGGGGCGGACTCCGCGGGCTCGTTGGGCCCGATGACGGCCGCGGTGGTGGCCCTGGGCGCCGGCGGCTCGGTGACTCCGTCCGGCGATGTGTCCGCCTTCGGACTCACGGGCGCGCAGGCGACCACGGCCATCGAGATCACGCCATTGGGGGTGAGCCTGGTGGGCGCGCTGCTCCTGTCGTGGTTCTTCCTACGGTCCCTGCGCGCGGCGGGAGTTGTGATCGCCCCGGCCGAACTCCTCGCGCGCGTCGGCGCGGTGGTCGCGCTGTTCGTGGCGATGCTCGGCGGGCTGGCCTGGGCGGGGCACGACGTCATCACGCTCGACGGCGCCTCGCTGGGGTTGGGGGATCTGCCCGGCCTGGGCGGGGGCGGCGCGGGAAGTGGCGGGGGCGGGGGCGGGGGTCTGGAGATTCCCGGGCTCGGGGACATCGGGGGTATCGGGGACATCGGTGGGCTGCTGCCCGACCGGCTCGGCGATCTGGTCGACGCGAAGGCCGCGGTCGGCTTCACCGTCGACACGGCTCCCACGCTGTTCGGCGGCCTCGGCTGGTGCCTGGGCATCCTGCTGATCGCCCTGCTGGCCTCGCGCCGCACACCGCTGCCGCGCGGCTGGGAGGCGGTGCATCGCGTGGTGCGGCCGGCAGTGTCCGCCGTGGTCACCGTGCTGCTGGTGGCGGTGGCGGCCGGGTTCGCGGCGGCGGCGTACGCGGCGATCGGCGACGACCACCCCCGGCGGATCGCGGGAGCGGCGCTGCTCGGCACCCCGAACGGGGTCTGGTTGGGCATCCCGCTCGGCCTGTTCGTCCCGTGGGACGGCCACGCGACGGGAGCCCTGACCAACCTCCTCCCGTCCCCGCTGGACGACCTCCTACGCCTCGGCACCGACCAGCCGGTGACCCTGAGCCGCCTCGCCGGACTGGACGGCCGAGTGTGGCTGCTGGGAGTGGCGGCGGCCCTGATGATGCTGCTGGCGGGGGTGCTTACGGCGGTACGGACGCCGGTGATGGGTGGGGCGGGAGTGGGGGGCGCTCCGCGTGCGGGGGCCGTGGGGGTTGTAGGGGCTTTGGGGGGTGGTGGGCGTACGGGGGCTGCGGGAGGTGCGGGGCGTGCGAGGGGTGCGGGAGTTGCGGAGGGTGCGGAGGCCGCTGGGCGTGCGGGGGCTGCGGGGCCTGGGACAGACCGGGCCGGGGTCGGTGCGGTGCGTGGGCGATGGGCGGGCGGGGTGGCCGGGGCGGAGGTCGGTAAAGGGGGCGGAGGAGCGGGTGCCGGTGTGGTGGGTGCCGGTCTCGCGGGTGGGTGGTCCGGGGGGTCGGGGGCTTCGGGGCGTGGCGGCGGGGGGCTGGTGGGGTTCACGGGGTTCGTGGGGCGTTGTGCTCTGCGCATGGGGGTGGTGGGTGCCTTGATGTTGCCGTTGGTCGTCTGGCTGACGGAGCTGTCCGTGGACGCCTCGCTGTCCGTGCTGGGCTTCGATGCGTTCGGGGCCGGGATCTCGCTGCACGGACGCGTCGGTGCGGCGCTGCTGCTGGGTGCCGTGTGGGGCGCGGGAGCGGGGGCCGCCGGTGCGTCGCTGGCGTGGGTCACGGGGGCGGCGGGGCGGCGGGCGGCGCCACTGGCACGGGGTGACCTGAGGGGTGTGGTGACGGAGGTTTCCGGCGGGGGGCGTGGGCTTTCGGGGCACGCCGGTGACCGGGCGGGGCCGTACGCGCCGAGTGCCTCGTACCGGGCGCCGAATCCGGGGACCAACCCCTACCTGCGGCTCCCGGAAGAGCTGCGGGACGTGCAGGACGCACGGCCGGAGCCCGGGCGGGGCGAAGGCGGCGGGGGCGAGCGGTCGAGGTCGTACGAGAGCTCGCGGCCGGGCGAGCCCCCGGTGCAGGGCGGGCCTCCGGACGACGTCTACGGCGCTCCGACCGTGGTCCGGCCGATCGGCCCGCCGCCCCGCTCGCCGCGTCGGCCGCCCGGCCCGCGGCCGCCGTCGAGGCCGGACGGGGGGCCGCCTCCGCCACCGCCGCTCCCACCACCTGTTCCTCCCCCGCCCCCTCCCTCGCCCCCGCCGAGGGGCTCACGGTGACGGTCGCGGTGCCGGTCGGGGTGCCGGTCGGGGTCTGCTGTTGGGGGGTTCGTCATCTCGCCGCCATGCACTGTTCCCTGTCCGTCAGGCGGACCTGACGGGCGGAAGGCACTGGGTGCCGGATACGGTGGACACACCATGAGTGCTTTGCAGACTTCGTCCCCCGACGTCCCCACGCTCCTTGTCAAGATCTTCGGCAAGGACAGACCGGGCATCACGGCCGGCCTCTTCGACACCCTCGCCGCCTACTCCGTCGACGTCGTCGACATCGAGCAGGTCGTCACCCGAGGGCGGATGGTGCTGTGCGCGCTCGTGACCGAGCCGCAGGCCGGCCTGGAGGGGGACCTGCGGTCGACGGTCCACAGTTGGGCCGAGTCGATGAAGATGCAGGCGGAGATCATCTCCGGCCTCGGCGACAACCGGCCGCGCGGCCTCGGGCGGTCGCTGGTCACTGTGCTCGGGCATCCGCTCACCGCTCAGGCCACGGCGTCGATCGCCGCGAAGATCACGAAGGCCGGCGGGAACATCGACCGTGTCTTCCGGCTCGCCAAGTACCCCGTCACCGCGGTCGAGTTCGCCGTCTCCGGGGTGGAGACCGGGCCGTTGCGCACCGCCCTGGTCACGGACGCGGCGGCGCTCGGTGTGGACGTCGCCGTGGTGGACGCGGGCCTGTACCGGCGGGCCCAGCGGCTCGTCGTCATGGACGTCGACTCCACCCTCATCCAGGACGAGGTGATCGAGCTCTTCGCCGCGCACGCCGGCTGCGAGGACAAGGTCGCCGAGGTGACGGCGGCCGCGATGCGCGGTGAGCTCGACTTCGAGCAGTCGCTGCACGCGCGCGTGGCGCTGCTGGCGGGGCTGGACGCCTCCGTCGTGGACAAGGTGCGCGCCGAGGTGCGGCTGACGCCGGGTGCGCGCACGCTGATCCGGACGCTGAAGCGGCTCGGCTACCAGGTGGGCGTCGTCTCCGGCGGTTTCACCCAGGTCACCGACGATCTGAGGGAGCGGCTCGGGCTGGACTTCGCCCAGGCCAACACGCTGGAGATCGTCGACGGCAAGCTGACCGGCCGGGTCACCGGCGAGATCGTGGACCGTGCGGGCAAGGCGCGGCTGCTGCGCAGGTTCGCCGCCGAGGCGGGCGTACCGCTGTCGCAGACCGTGGCGATCGGTGACGGTGCCAATGACCTGGACATGCTCAACGCGGCGGGTCTCGGGGTCGCCTTCAACGCCAAGCCGGTGGTGCGCGAGGCGGCGCACACGGCGGTGAACGTGCCGTTCCTGGACACCGTCCTGTATCTGCTCGGCATCACCCGCGAAGAGGTCGAGGCCGCGGAGACCCACGACGAGCAGTAGCCGAGCAGTAGCAGGCGACCCGGGGACCGGGCGGCCAGCAGCCCGGTCGTAGGGAGCGAGGAGGGCCCGGCATCGTCGACGGTGCCGGGCCCCCGCGTGTGCGGTGGGCTACTCGGAGGGCGCCCAGTAGTCGAGCAGGGTGGCCGCGCCCGGTTCCAGGGACTTCCAGGAGCCGTCGAAGGAGATGACGACGAAGGCGGCGGCGGGGAACCCGCGGCGGTGCATCCGCTCGCCCGCGTCGCCGTCGGCCTGGCCGGACAGGACGTCGGCGAGTCCCTGGACGCCCGGGTTGTGGCCGATCAGGACGAGGTTGCGCACGTCGTCCGCCGTCTCGTTGAGCAGGGCGATCAGCTCGCCCGGCGAGGCCTCGTAGATCCGCTCCTCGTAGACCGTTTTCGGCCGCTGCGGGAACTCCTGGACGGCGAGCTTCCACGTCTCCCGGGTGCGGACCGCGGTGGAGCACAGGGCCAGGTCGAAGGGGATGCCGGTGTCGGTCAGCCGGCGTCCGGCGACGGCGGCGTCCTTGCGCCCCCGATCAGCGAGCGGGCGCTCGTGGTCGGTCACCTGGGGCCAGTCGGCTTTCGCATGGCGGAAGAGGACGATCCTGCGGGGTTCTGCGACGCTCATGAGTCCCAGCTTCGCATGAAACAGGCCATCGGGCGCAGGGAGTTGACATGCGGCTTCACCAGCGGTCCTAAGGCGGCCCAAGTCGCCCTCGCGGGGTGCGACGGGCACCGCTCAGCGTGCGATCAGTTGCTGTATGTGCTCGACGAGCCGGGTGATCGCCGGGTCGCCGGTGGCCGCGTGGGCGTCGGCCGGGTTCAGTATCAGCACGAACAGGGTGATGAAGGCGAGGGTCGGCAGGGCGAGGGCCCACCAGGGCAGCCGGGTGCCGACGCCGGCCGAGACGGCCGAGCGGGGCCGGGTGTGCGTGGGGGCCGACATGGGTGCCTCCGCTGTCTTCGAGTGGTCCGGGGTCCGTCCGAGGTCCGTGGACCGTGGCGGGTGTTTCCGCGTCGCGGTCACATCTCGAAGTTACGGAATCCGCGGCCCTCAACCCATCCGGAATTCCACCCACTTGACCCTGACCTCCACCCCCTAGGGGACAGGGGGGTTAACCCCACCCCCGCGCCCTGCCCGTGGCACAACCGGTCCGGGCCGGATCGTCAGGGTGAGGCGATGGTCGCGATGACGGCGATGATCACGAAGATGGCGAAGAACGAGCCGAAGACGATCAGCATCTTCTTCTGGCCGTTCTGCGGATTCGGGTCGAGCATTGGCATACGGCAAGTCTCGCACTCCGCGCCCACGCCGCCCCCTCCGGGGTCAGGAGGAGCGGGCCCGGGCGGCACAGGCGGCCTGGAGGGTTCAGATCTTCTGGTGGCTGACCCAGGCCGAGCGGACTTCCTTCCAGCAGCGCCCGGTGAGCCGTACCGTCACGGCGGGACCGGCGTCGGTGGGGGCGCCGTCGGCGTCGAGGTCCCACCAGCGGTCGCACTCGATGTGGAGGGTGACGCGGTCGGTGTCGGCGTAGGGGTTGTGGCAGTAGGCGACGACATGGGAGCCGTCGACGCTGGTGCGGCACTCCGCGCCGAACGGCTGGGGCCGGGCCCGCGCGCGGGCGTGGGAGAGCGCCTCATAGGGCGCGCAGAGCGCGAGCGCGACGACGACGGTCACTGGGGCGAGGAAACGGAACAGGCGCACAAGACAACCTCCTCGGCAGGGCTGGGGAGGGCTGCGCGTGGGTGAACGCGCACTTCATCGTGCCTGGTCGCAGACGTCACCCGCCCGGCCAGATAGGCCGGACGGGTGATGGGTGGTGCCGGGTGTGCGGCAGCGTCACGCTCCGATGGCGTGCAGACCGCCGTCCACGTGGATGATCTCGCCCGTGGTCTTCGGGAACCAGTCGCTCAGCAGCGCGACGATGCCCTTGCCGGCCGGCTCCGGGTCCTTGAGGTCCCACTCCAGGGGGGAGCGGTCGTCCCACACGGCGGCCAGGTCGGCGAAGCCGGGGATGGACTTGGCGGCCATCGAGCCGATCGGGCCCGCGGAGATGAGGTTGCAGCGGATGTTCTGCTTGCCCAGGTCGCGCGCCATGTAGCGGCTGGTGGCCTCCAGAGCGGCCTTGGCCGGGCCCATCCAGTCGTACTGCGGCCAGGCGTACTGCGCGTCGAAGGTGAGACCGACGACCGAGCCGCCGTTCTGCATCAGCGGCAGGCAGGCCATGGTCAGCGACTTCAGGGAGAACGCCGAGACGTGCATGGCGGTGGCGACCGACTCGAACGGCGTGTTGAGGAAGTTGCCGCCCATGGCGTCCTGCGGCGCGAAGCCGATGGAGTGCACGACGCCGTCCAGGCCGCCCAGTTCCTCGCCGACGACGTCGGCGAGACGCGCGAGGTGCTCGGCGTTCGTCACGTCGAGCTCGATGACCTTGGTGGGCTTGGGGAGCTTCTTGGCGATGCGCTCGGTCAGCGTGGGCCGCGGGAACGCGGTCAGGATGATCTCCGCGCCCTGCTCCTGGGCGTGCTTGGCGGCGTGGAAGGCGATGGAGGACTCCATCAGCACACCGGAGATCAGGACGCGCTTGCCCTCGAGAATTCCGCTCATGGTGATCAGTGACCCATTCCCAGTCCGCCGTCAACGGGAATGACGGCTCCAGTGATGTACGAGGCGTCGTCCGAGGCGAGGAACCGCACCGTCGCGGCGACCTCCTCGGGCTGCGCGTACCGGCCGAGCGGGACCTGCGAGACGATGCCCGCGCGCTGCTCGTCGGTGAGCACCTTGGTCATGTCGGTGTCGACGAAACCGGGCGCGACGACGTTGAAGGTGATGTTGCGGGATCCCAGCTCACGGGCGAGGGAGCGCGCGAAGCCGACCAGGGCGGCCTTGGAGGCGGCGTAGTTCGCCTGCCCCGGCGAGCCGTAGAGGCCCACGACCGACGAGATCAGCACGACGCGGCCCTTCTTGGCGCGCAGCATGCCGCGGTTGGCGCGCTTGACCACGCGGAAGGTGCCGGTGAGGTTGGTGTCGATGACCGAGGTGAAGTCGTCCTCGGACATGCGCATCAGGAGCTGGTCCTTGGTGACGCCGGCGTTGGCGATCAGGACCTCGACGGGGCCGTGCTCGGCCTCGATCTCCTTGTAGGCCTGCTCCACCTGCTCGGTGTCGGTGATGTCGCACTTCACCGCGAGGAAGCCGGCCGGCGGCTCCCCCGAGCGGTAGGTGATGGCGACCTTGTCGCCGGCGTCGGCGAACGCACGGGCGATGGCGAGGCCGATGCCCCGGTTTCCTCCGGTGACGAGAACCGAGCGGCTCAACGGATCACCCTTTCGATTGGGGTCTGACACACCCGCCCGGACGCGTGACGGCAGGCGGCTTCCCTCGAAACCTATCGGTCCGCGTCGGGCCGCGGACATTCGGGCACCGACAGTGGCGCACGGGCCAGTCTGTGGGGTCTCTACAGAATGTTTGCGGACGCGGGGCGGAAAGGTGTGGTCCGGGGGCCGCCGGGCGCGACATGATCGAGGCCTTCACACCGGACGACTCCAGACACATGACACAGATGACACACATGACGACACCAGGGAGAGACGTAGGTGCCCCATAGCATCGATGAAAGTTTCACGGCCCTACCCCTGCGCGCCCTCGCCGACGCCGCTCTCGCACGCGCGCGTGCGCTCGGGGCGGACCACGCGGACTTCCGGTTCGAGCGGGTGCGCAGCGCGTCCTGGCGGCTGCGGGACGCCAAGCCCTCCGGGTCGTCGGACACCACCGACCTCGGGTACGCGGTGCGGGTGGTGCACGGCGGGACGTGGGGGTTCGCGTCCGGCGTGGACCTGACGATGGACGCGGCGGCCAAGGTCGCCTCGCAGGCCGTGGCGATGGCCAAGCTGTCCGCGCAGGTCATCAAGGCGGCCGGGTCGGACGAGCGGGTCGAGCTGGCCGGTGAGCCGGTGCACGCCGAGAAGACGTGGGTGTCGTCGTACGAGATCGATCCGTTCACCGTGCCCGACGAGGAGAAGGCGGCGCTGCTCGCGGACTGGAGCGCGCGGCTGCTGGCGGCGAACGGCGTCAACCATGTGGACGCCTCGCTGCTCACCGTCCACGAGAACAAGTTCTACGCCGACACGGCCGGGACGGTGACCACCCAGCAGCGGGTGCGGCTGCATCCGGCGCTGACCGCGGTGTCGGTCGACGAGTCCAGCGGCGAGTTCGACTCGATGCGCACGATCGCGCCGCCCGTCGGCCGCGGCTGGGAGTACCTCACCGGCACCGGCTGGGACTGGGACGACGAGCTGGCGCGGATCCCGGAGCTGCTCGCCGAGAAGATGCGCGCGCCGAGCGTCGAGGCGGGGCTGTACGACCTGGTGGTCGACCCGTCCAACCTGTGGCTGACCATCCACGAGTCCATCGGGCACGCCACCGAGCTGGACCGGGCGCTCGGCTACGAGGCCGCCTACGCCGGCACCTCCTTCGCCACGTTCGACCAGCTCGGCAAGCTTCGTTACGGCTCGGACCTGATGAACGTCACGGGTGACCGCACCGCCGAACACGGCCTGGCGACGGTCGGGTACGACGACGAGGGCGTCGCGGGTCAGTCCTGGGACCTGGTGAAGGACGGCACGCTCGTCGGCTACCAGTTGGACCGGCGGATCGCGAAGCTGACCGGGTTCGAGCGGTCCAACGGGTGCGCGTTCGCCGACTCCCCCGGCCATGTGCCGGTGCAGCGCATGGCCAACGTGTCGCTGCGGCCGGATCCGGCGGGGATGTCGACCGAGGATCTGATCGGCAGCGTCGACCGGGGCATCTACGTCGTCGGGGACCGCTCGTGGTCGATCGACATGCAGCGCTACAACTTCCAGTTCACCGGCCAGCGCTTCTTCAGGATCGAGAACGGGCGGATCACCGGGCAACTGCGGGACGTGGCCTACCAGGCGACGACGACCGACTTCTGGGGCTCGATGGCGGCGGTGGGCGGCCCGCAGACGTACGTCCTCGGCGGCGCCTTCAACTGCGGCAAGGCCCAGCCGGGCCAGGTCGCGGCGGTGTCGCACGGCTGCCCGTCGGCCCTGTTCAAGGGCGTCAACATCCTCAACACCACGCAGGAGGCCGGTCGATGAGCGCCCGTAGCATCAAGCCGCACGAGGTCGTCGAGCGGGCACTCGAGCTGTCGCGGACCGACGGATGTGTCGTCATCGCCGACGAGCAGTCGACGGCCAACCTGCGCTGGGCGGGCAACGCGCTGACGACCAACGGCGTCACCCGCGGGCGCACCCTCACCGTGATCGCCACGGTCGACGGCAAGGAGGGCACCGCCACCGGTGTCGTCTCGCGGGCCGCGGTCACCGTGGACGAGCTGGAGTCCCTCGTGCGGGCCGCCGAGGCCGCCGCGCGCGGTGCGGGCCCCGCCGAGGACGCGCAGCCGCTCGTCACGGGGGTGGCGCAGTCCCCCGAGTTCACGGAGGCGCCCGCGGAGACGTCGTCGGCGGTGTTCGCGGACTTCGCGCCCGCCCTGGGCGAGGCGTTCGCACGCGCGCGTGCGGGCGGCCGGGAACTGTACGGGTTCGCCAACCACGAGCTGGTCTCGACGTATCTGGGCACGTCGACCGGGCTGCGGCTGCGGCACGACCAGCCGAACGGGACGCTGGAGCTCAACGCCAAGTCGCCGGACCGTACGCGCTCGGCGTGGGCGGGGCGCTCGACGCGGGACTTCAAGGACGTCGACCCCGCGTCGCTCGACGCCGAGCTGGCCGTCCGGCTGGGCTGGGCCGAGCGGCGGATCGAGCTGCCCGCCGGGCGGTACGAGACGCTGCTGCCGCCGACCGCGGTGGCCGACCTGATGATCTACCAGATGTGGTCGGCGTCGGGCCGGGACGCGACCGAGGGCCGGACGGTGTTCTCCAAGCCCGGCGGCGGCACCCGGCTCGGCGAGAAGCTGAGCGACCTGCCGCTGACGCTGCGCAGCAACCCGTACGAGGCGGGCCTGGAGTCGGCGCCGTTCGTCATCGCGCACTCCTCCGGCGGCGACCAGTCGGTCTTCGACAACGGGCTGCCGGTCCGGCCCACCGAGTGGATCGCCGGGGGCGAGCTGAAGCATCTGACGACCACCCGGCACAGCGCGGCCCTGACCGGCCTGCCGGCGGCTCCGGGGGCGGACAACCTGATCCTGGACGGCGGCGCGGACCGCTCCCTGGAGGAGATGGTCGCGAGCACTACGCGCGGGCTGCTGCTGACCTGCCTGTGGTACATCCGCGAGGTCGACCCGGCGACGCTGCTGCTCACCGGTCTGACCCGGGACGGCGTCTACCTCGTCGAGGACGGCGAGGTCGTCGGCGAGGTGAACAACTTCCGGTTCAACGAGTCGCCGGTCGGCCTGCTGGGGCGGGCGACGGAGGCGGGGCGCACGGAGAAGACGCTGCCGAGGGAGTGGAGCGACTGGTTCACCAGGGCCGCGATGCCCGCGCTGCGGGTGCCGGACTTCAATATGAGCTCTGTCAGTCAGGGCGTATAACCTCGTACCTGATTACGAGGCCGTTCAAATCGAGGAGATACGAGAACCGTGACGGACATCGTCGACGAGCTGAAGTGGCGCGGCCTGTGGGCCCTGTCCACCGACGAGGACGCTTTGCGCAAGGCGCTCGCGGACGGTCCCGTCACGTTCTATTGCGGTTTCGACCCCACCGCGGCCAGTCTGCACGTCGGCCACCTGGTGCAGGTGCTCACCATGCGCCGGCTCCAGCGGGCGGGTCTGCGTCCGCTGGCCCTGGTGGGCGGGGCGACCGGACAGATCGGCGACCCGCGCCCCACGGCGGAGCGCACGCTGAACGACCCGGAGACGGTCGCGAACTGGGTGACCCGGCTGCGCGGGCAGATCGAGCCGTTCCTGTCCTTCGAGGGCGAGAACGCCGCGGTGATGGTGAACAACCTGGACTGGACGGCCGGGCTGTCGGCCATCGAGTTCCTGCGGGACATCGGCAAGCACTTCCGCGTCAACAAGATGCTGACCAAGGACTCGGTGGCCCGGCGGCTGGAGTCCCAGGAGGGCATCAGCTACACGGAGTTCAGCTACCAGTTGCTCCAGGGCATGGACTTCCTGGAGCTGTACCGCCGCTACGGCTGCACGCTCCAGCAGGGCGGCAGCGACCAGTGGGGCAACCTCACGGCGGGCCTGGACCTGATCCACAAGCTGGAGCCCGAGGCCGAGGCGCACTGTCTGGCGACGCCGCTGATGGTCAAGGCGGACGGCACCAAGTTCGGCAAGACCGAGGGCGGCGCGGTCTGGCTCGACCCGGAGATGACGACGCCGTACGCGTTCTACCAGTTCTGGCTGAACGTGGACGACCGGGACATCTCGACGTACCTGCGGATCCTGTCCTTCAAGTCCCGCGCGGAACTGGAGGAGCTGGAGCGGCAGACGGCGGAGCGGCCGCAGGCGCGGGCCGCGCAGCGGGCGCTGGCCGAGGAGCTGACGACGCTGGTGCACGGCGCCGACCAGACGGCCGCGGTGATCGACGCGTCCAAGGCCCTCTTCGGCCAGGGCGAGCTGGGCGACCTCGACGAGCGGACGCTGGCCGCGGCGCTCTCCGAGGTGCCGCACGTCAAGGTCGCCGAGCTGGGGCCGGTCGTGGATCTGTTCGCCGAGGTCGGCCTGGTGGCCAGCAAGTCCGCCGCGCGGCGGACCGTGAAGGAGGGCGGGGCCTACGTGAACAACGTCAAGGTCACGGCCGAGGACGCGGTCCCCGTGCCGGAGGACCTCCTGCACGGGCGGTGGCTGGTGCTGCGGCGGGGCAAGAAGAACCTGGCCGCAGTCCAGGTCACCGGCTGACCGTCACCTGCTGACTGCTGACGCATGCGGCGAAGGGCGGCTTCCCGAGCTCGGGAGGCCGCCCTTCGGTGTACGTCTGTCTGCTCAGGCGCGCTGTTTTCTCTTGCCCAGGGTCGCCATGTAGAGCATGTCGCCCAGGGCGACGATGATGATCGCGGCGATCAACTGGAACACGTGGCGGCTCCAGTCGATGCCCGACGTGACCTCGACGCCCAGCGCGCGGGCGATCGCGTTGCCCGCGACCGCGCCCAGCATGCCGAAAATGGTGGTCAGCCAGAGCGGGCTGTGCTGCTTGCCCGGGATGATCGCCTTCGCGAGCAGGCCCAGCACGAATCCCACGATGATCGCCCACAACCAGCCCATGGCTGCCTCCTCGTACGGCTCTACGTGAGCATTGCCCTCAGTGTCGGTCCGGTCGCTGTACGGCGCATGTCGGGTACGGCCGTACGCGGGACGGCGCAGAACGGTCACCCGGGCGGGGTGCGACCCGGTCTCGAAGGCGGCGCAGTCGCGGCGTACGGTGGAAAAGCGAGGAGAGCCGCGGAGCGGCCGATGCGGGCGGACGGTGGAATGTGATGCGGAAGCAGGGTGGCGGCGGCAGCGTCGAGGTGTTCCGGATCACCGGTGCCCGGCAGGGCCTCCAGGACGATGTGCGGGGGCGACAGCGGCGGTACATCATCTCCATGTCGGTCCGTACGGTGTCGGTGATCCTGGCGGCGACGCTGTGGAACGTGGAACGGCATGTGGCGATCGTGGCGCTGGTCCTGGGGGTGGTTCTCCCCTATGTGTCGGTGGTGATCGCCAACGCCGGGCGGGAGAACGTGCCTTCGCTGCCGTCGACGTTTCTGACCACGCCGGTGCGGCCGATGGTGGCTCCGCCGGGCGGCGGAAGCGGCTCCGCGGAATCCGTTCCGGAAGGGTCGGAAAGGGCGGAAAGGGAAGGCTTCGCGGAACCTCTCCGGGAGAAGCCGGCGCCCGGTCCCGCTGAGCGGCGGCCATGAACCGGCGGTGAACGGGCTGTGCGCCAAGCTCAGGAAAAGCTCAGATCAATCACGTTGTTCCAGTGCCGTGGGAGCGGTCCGCCGTGACATACTTCGTACGCGCTCCGCATCCCCCGTCGGAGCGACGGACCGACGCCGGGCAGCTCCCCCCGTGGCTGCTCGGCGTCGCCTTTGTGTGCGGGGTTTTTCGCGGGACGAAGCTGTGCGAGACGAAGCTGTGAGTGACGAGACGCCGATCTGTTCCGCCAAGGCCTGCCGTGTCGCCGCGGTGTGGGTGCTGGCGTGGAACAACCCGAAGATCCATACGCCGGAGCGGCGCAAGACGTGGCTCGCGTGCGAGGAGCACCGGGAGCATCTGTCGCAGTTCCTCGGGGTGCGGGGCTTCCTCAAGGACGTCGTCCCGCTGACCGAGTGGGAGGCCGGGCCGGGGTCCTCGGCCCCGGAGCGTTCCTAGCCGCCGATCGCCGACATCGGTCTGTCGGGCTGGAGGAAGCTCGGGTCGTCGAGGCCCGAGCCGGCCTTCTTGCCCCACATCGCCAGGCGCCAGACGCGGGCTATCTCCTCGTCGGGGGCGCCGGAGCGCAGGGCCGCTCGCAGGTCGGTCTCCTCACGGGCGAAGAGGCAGGTGCGGACCTGGCCGTCGGCGGTGAGGCGGGTGCGGTCGCAGGCGGCGCAGAACGGGCGGGTGACGGAGGCGATGACGCCGACGCGGTGCGGGCCGCCGTCCACCAGCCAGCGTTCGGCCGGGGCCGAGCCGCGTTCGCCCTGGTCCTCGGGGGTGAGGTCGAAGCGGGTGCGCAGGGAGGCCAGGATGTCGTCGGCCGTGACCATGCCCTCGCGCTTCCAGCCGTGTTGCGCGTCGAGGGGCATCTGCTCGATGAAGCGCAGCTCGTAGCTGTTCTCGACGGCCCAGGCCAGGAGGTCGGGGGCTTCGTCCGCGTTCAGACCCGGCATCAGGACCGAGTTGACCTTCACCGGGGTCAGACCCGCCTCGTGGGCGGCTTCGAGGCCTTCGAGGACGTCCTTGTGGCGGTCGCGGCGAGTGAGGGTCTTGAAGACGTCCGGGCGCAGGGTGTCGAGGGAGACGTTGACCCGGTCCAGGCCCGCCGCCTTCAGGGCGGCGGCGGTGCGGCGCAGGCCGATGCCGTTCGTCGTCAGGGACGTCTGCGGGCGGGGCGTCAGGGCGGCGACCCGCTCGACGATGCCGACCAGGCCCGGGCGCAGCAGGGGCTCGCCGCCGGTGAAGCGGACCTCCTCGATGCCGAGCGTGGAGACCGCTATGTCGATCAGGCGGACGATCTCGTCGTCCGTGAGGAGGTCGGGCTTGGCCAGCCACTGCAGGCCCTCCTCGGGCATGCAGTAGGTGCAGCGCAGGTTGCACCGGTCGGTCAGCGAGACCCTCAGGTCGGTGGCCACTCGGCCATAGGTGTCGATGAGCACGTGGGCCCCCTCCCTCACAGTGGATCGCAGTGGTTTCCCGTCACGTGCGAGCCTACGTGACGCCACTGACAACACCAGGGCCCGATCCCACGAGGCAGGACGCGGCCGCGTCGTAGGGAGCTACGACGCGGCCGCGGGGCAGCATGGTCAGCGGGTGGTCAGTGGGCTCCGGTGCCGGTCAGGGAGCGGACCTCCAGTTCGGCGTACTTGTTCTTGTCGGCCTCCTCCTTCGACAGGAGGGTGCCCACGACGCCCAGCAGGAAGCCGACCGGGATCGAGATGATGCCGGGGTTCTCCAGCGGGAACCAGTGGAAGTCGACGTCCGGGAACATCGAGCTGGGTTTGCCGGAGACGACCGGCGAGAACAGCACCAGGCCGACCGCGGTGGCCAGGCCGCCGTAGATCGACCAGAGGGCCCCGGCGGTGGTGAACCGCTTCCAGAAGAGGCTGTAGAGGATCGTCGGGAGGTTGGCGGAGGCGGCGACCGCGAAGGCGAGGGCGACCAGGCCGGCGACGTTCAGGTCGCGGGCGAGGGCGCCCAGCAGGATGGAGACCGCGCCGATGCCGACCGTGGCGTAGCGGGCCGCGCTCATCTCCTGCTTCTCGGTGGCCTGGCCCCGCTTGATGACGTTGGCGTAGATGTCGTGCGCGAAGGACGACGACGAGGCCAGGGTGAGGCCGGCGACGACCGCGAGGATCGTGGCGAAGGCGACCGCGGAGATGGTGGCCAGCAGGATCGCGCCCCAGTTGGAGTCGACGCCGCCGAGATGGAGGGCGAGGAGGGGCGCGGCGGTGTTGCCGGCCTTGTTGGAGGCGATGATCTCGTCCGGCTTGATCAGCGCGGCGGCGCCGAAGCCGAGGGCGAGGGTCATCAGGTAGAAGGCGCCGATCAGGCCGATGGCCCAGAGGACCGACTTACGGGCGGCCTTGGCGGTGGGCACGGTGTAGAAGCGGATCAGGATGTGCGGCAGGCCCGCGGTGCCCAGGACCAGGGCGATGCCCAGGGAGATGAAGTCCAGCTTGGTGGTGCCGGTGGCGCCGTACTTGAGGCCGGGTTCCAGGAAGGCGGCGCCCTTGCCGCTGTTCTCGGCGGCCGAGCCGAGCAGGTCCGAGACGTTGAAGTCGAACTTCAGCAGGACCAGGAAGGTCAGCAGCAGGGCGCCCGCGATGAGCAGGACCGCCTTGACCATCTGGACCCAGGTGGTGCCCTTCATGCCGCCGATCGTCACGTAGACGATCATCAGGACGCCGACCAGGGCGACGATGCCGATCTTGCCGCCGTCGCTGGTGATGCCGAGGAGGAGCGAGACGAGGACGCCCGCGCCCGCCATCTGGGCCAGCAGGTAGAAGATCGAGACGACGATGGTGGAGGTGCCGGCGGCCGTGCGGACGGGGCGCTGGCGCATGCGGTACGCGAGGACGTCGCCCATCGTGTAGCGGCCGGAGTTGCGCAGCGGTTCGGCGACCAGGAGCAGGGCGACCAGCCAGGCGACCAGGAAGCCGATGGAGTACAGGAAGCCGTCGTAGCCGAAGAGGGCGATGGCGCCCGCGATGCCGAGGAAGGACGCGGCGGACATGTAGTCGCCGGAGACGGCGAGGCCGTTCTGGAAGCCGGTGAACTGGCGGCCGCCGGCGTAGAAGTCGGCGGCGTCCTTGGTCTGGCGGCCCGCCCAGACGGTGATGACGAGGGTCGCGACGACGAACACCGCGAACAGGGTGATGATCAGTGTGCGGTGCTCGCTCGCCTCGCCCGCGGCGAGCAGGGTGGTGTGCTGTGCGGGGCTCATGCGCCGCCCTCCATCCGGGACTTGATCGCCTCGGCCTTGGGGTCGAACCGGGTGGCGGCCACGCGCGCGTACCACCAGGCGATGAGGAACGTGGTGAGGAACTGGGCGAGGCCTAGGGTCATGGCCACGTTGAAGTTGCCGAAGAGCTTGGTGCCCATGAAGTCGCCCGCGTAGTTGGACAGCAGGACGTACAGCAGGTACCAGGCGATGAAGGCGACGGTCAGCGGGAAGGCGAAGCCTCGGTAGGAGCTGCGCAGTTCACCGAATTCCGCGCTCTCCTGGACCGCGGCGAACTCCTCCGTGGAGGGGAGCCGGGGGGAGGTTTTCGAGGGGGGCGGTGTCTCGGTGGCCACGGAGTCTCCTCGTATTGCGGGTGGCGGGTCGGGCGGGAGCTCGATCGTGCATGGGCTCTCTGTCCAAGGGCACGGCGGCACGCTCGGGCCGGTTCAACTCGTTCGGGTTCTTTCGGGCGGGTTCGTCGAAGTCGGCGTCAAAGGCCGTTGCTGGCCGGTGAGTCGGGGAGATAGCTTCGGGGCCAGAACCACCCGTCATGTACCTGTCCAAGCAGCAGTCGCGCTTGGACAGGTCTCGTTTCCGGATGATGTGGAGACCCCATGGCTCATCTGCCTTCCAGACGCCGCCTCGCTCTCGCGGTGCCCGTCGTGCTGTCGCTGACCGCCTCGTTCGGCTTCCTGCCGACGGCGGCCACCGCGGCGCCGGCCACGGCCTCCGCCTCGCAGACGACCGACGCCGGCACCCTGGCGTACGTCGTCAACACGAAGGTGGACCACCGCACGATCAAGTCGGTGACGAAGGCGATCGCCGCGGCCGGCGGCACCGTCGTCGCGGCGTACGACAGGATCGGCGTGCTCGTCGTCCACTCGGCGAACCCGGACTTCGGCCCGCGGATACGCGCGGTGCGCGGCGTGCAGTCGGCGGGTGCGACCCGTACCGCGCCGCTGAGCCCCGCCGGGACCACCGACGAGGGTGCGGCGCAGGTCCTGTCGAAGGCGCAGGCGGCGAAGGTCGCGAAGGCGTCCGGCGCGGCGGGCGAGAGCGAGCCGCTGGAGGCCGACCAGTGGGACCTGCGGGCGATCGGCGCCGACCAGGCCGCCTCGATCAACCCGGGCAGCAGGAACGTGACGGTCGCCGTGATCGACACCGGCGTCGACGACACCCATCCGGACCTCGCGCCGAACTTCTCGGCGTCCCAGTCGGCGAACTGCGTCGGCGGCGTCGCGGACACCAGCGCGGGCGCGTGGCGTCCGTACACCGCGGACGACTACCACGGCACGCATGTCGCCGGTGAGATCGCCGCGGCCCGCAACGGCATCGGTGTGGCGGGCGTGGCGCCCGGTGTGAAGGTCGCCGGCATCAAGGTGAGCGACCCCAAGGACGGCCTGTTCTACCCGGAGAACGTCGTCTGCGCCTTCGTGTTCGCCGCCGACCACGGCGTCGAGATCACGAACAACAGCTACTACGTTGACCCGTGGCTGTACAACTGCATGGACGACCCCGATCAGAAGGCCATTGTTGACTCGGTCAACAGGGCTCAGTTGTACGCCCAGAAGAAGGGCACGCTCAACGTCGCCTCGGCGGGCAACTCCAACGACGACCTGGACTCCGACGCCCTGGTCGACGACTCCAGCCCCGACGACTCCACGCCGGTGACGCGGACGGTCGACCCGCACGAGTGCTTCGACGTGCCGACCCAGTTGCCGGGCGTCGTCACGGTGAGCGCGACGGGCGTCAAGGGCACCAAGTCGTACTACTCCAGCTACGGCCTGGGCGTCATCGACGTCGCGGCTCCGGGCGGCGACAAGTTCCAGATACCGGACACCCCGTCGGCCAACGGCCGCATCCTGTCGACGCTGCCGAACAACACGTACGGCTACCTCCAGGGCACCTCGATGGCGTCCCCGCACGTGGCCGGGGTGGCCGCGCTGCTGAAGTCGACGCACCCGCACGCGAGCCCGGCGCAGTTGCAGGCGCTGCTCAAGCTGCAGGCCGACAGCACGGCCTGCCCGGCGGGGCCGTACGACGGTGACGGCGACGGCGTCGTGGACGCGACGTGCGTGGGCGGCAAGCGGCTCAACGGCTTCTTCGGCTCCGGTGTCGTCAATGCGTTGAGGGCCGTCAAGAAGTAGTCCATCAACCGGGTCCACCTATTGATCCATGCCGGGAAGGCGCTCTCCCAGGGCGCCTTCCCGTGCGGGAGCTCGCGCGGGCCCGGGTGGATGGGTGGGTGACGGGAACGGCGTCCGGATGGGCGAAGGGGACGGCAAAGGGATGCCCAAGGGCGGGGAGCGGCGGGACGGGGCCTGGGGGGCGATGGCGCGCCGGTTCTGAGCCGCCGACGGTTCACTCCCGCGCGGGTGCCGCGCAGGTATCGCGAGCCCTTGGTCTTTTTGTTGCGACTTGCCGGGTTTTGTCGGGCGTGGTGAAGATCCTTCATGGCCCTCATACGACCGACCGACGCAACCGACTCCCCACGCCGCACCGGTCCCGGTGGCGGCGTCGGGCGGGCAGTGGGGCTGCTCGTCCTGGTGGGGCTCGGTGCGCTGGTCCCCCTGATCGGACCGTCCGTCGCCGCACACGGCACCGGCGAGGCCGCGGCGCCGGACTCCGGTGCGGTCGCGCTGCTGCGGGCGGTGCTGTTCGCGGCGTTGTGCGTGCAGGTCGGCGAGCTGTTCGTGGCCGGACTCGCCCGGCGGGTGCCCGCCGCCCCGGCCGACCGGCCGGGCAGTTGGGCGCCGTACGCGGCCGTCGCGGGGTTCGCCGCCGCCGCGGCGGTCGGCGAGCTGGCGGCGCACGGCCACGGCTCTCGGGCCGGGATCCTCGCGCTGCTGGAGGCGATCGCGTTCGCGGTGGCGGGGCTGTGCGCGCTCTCGCGCCGGCCGGAGCACGGGGTGTGGCCGCTCGCGGCGGTCGTCCTGGCGGAGGCGCTGCGCGCGCACCCGCCGACCGAACACACGCCGCTGATCGGCTCGGGGCTGACGGTCGTCCACCTGACGTGCTCGGCGCTGTGGGCGGGCGGCCTGCTGAACGTGCTGCGCACGCTGCGCCGGTGGGGCGGCGGCGAGGCGGGCGCCGCGCTGCTCGGGCTCTACGCGCGCGTGGCGGCCGTCCTGTTCGCCGGGGTCACCGCGACCGGGCTGTGCAGTTCGCTGCGCCGGATGCCGTCGGCGACGGCGCTCGACCAGTTGACGACGACGGCGTACGGGCGCGTGCTGCTCGCCAAGGTACTCCTGGTGGGCGCGGTCGCACTGCTCGCCCTGTGGGCGCGGACCCGGTTGCGCCGGGCCCCCGACCCGCTGACCGCCTGCTCCCCCGCGCGCGTGGAAGTCGTCACGCTGGGTGTGGTGGTCGCGGTGTCGGGGTTGTTGACGGCGTTGCCGCTGCCGATCAATGGTTGAGCGCAGATCAACCGATCAAGCTGATCAAGCCGATCAAAGGGTGCGGCTCAACTGTTGACGGGGGTCAGTTGATCATCATGACCTTGAGGGCGGTGCGCTCGTCCATCGCCTTGTAGCCGTCCGGGACGCCCTCCAGGTCGACGGTCAGGTCGAAGACGGGCGACGGGTCGATCGTGCCGTCCAGGACGTCGGGCAGCAGCTCGGGGATGTAGGCGCGGACCGGGGCGACGCCGCCGCGCAGCGCGATGTTGCGGTCGAACAGGACGTCGAGGTCGAGGCCGGTACCGCTGCCGTGCGGGACGCCGACGAAGCCGATCGCGCCGCCGTCGCGGGTGACGCCGACCGCCGTACGCATGGACTGCTCGGTGCCGACCGCCTCGACGACGGCGTGCGCGCCCTGCCCGCGGGTCAGCTCGCGGACGGCCTCGACGGCGGCTTCCCCGCGTTCGGCGACGACGTCGGTGGCGCCGAAGCGGCGCGCGATGTCCGTACGCGCCTCGTGGCGGCCCAGCGCGATGATCCGCTCGGCCCCGAGCCGCTTGGCGGCGAGCACCGCGCACAGGCCGACGGCGCCGTCCCCGACGACCGCGACGGTGGCGCCGGGCCGGGCGCCCGCGCCGAGGGCGGCGTGGTGGCCGGTGCCCAGCACGTCGGACAGGGTGAGCAGGGCGGCCAGCAGGTGGTCGTCGGAGGCCGCCTCCTTGGGCAGCCGGACGAGGGTGCCGTCGGCGAAGGGCACGCGCACGGCCTCGCCCTGGCCGCCGTCGTGGCCGACGGAGCCCCAGAAGCCGCCGTGCTCGCAGGACGTCGTCAGGCCCTCGCGGCAGTGGTCGCAGACGCCGTCGGACCACATGAAGGGCGCGACGACGAGGTCGCCGCGCCCGAGCGTCGTCACCTCGGAGCCGGTCTCCTCGACCACGCCGAGGAACTCGTGCCCGATGCGCTGGCCCGGCTGCCGGGTCGCCTCACCGCGGTACGCCCACAGGTCGCTGCCGCAGATGCAGGCGCGCAGCACCCGGACCACGGCGTCGGTGGGCCGTCGCACCACGGGCTCGGGTACGTCCTCCACGCGCATGTCGAAGGGGGCGTGGATGGTGGTGGCGCGCATACGAGGGTCCTTCTCGGTTCCGGCTCTGGTGTACGTGCGCTCAGGGGGTGGTCGAGCGCACTTCACGGTACGACGACGTCCCCGCGCGGTGCCCACCGAGGGTGCCTAGGGTGCCGATGACCAGCAGGAACTGTGCGGCGACGTAGGTGAGCATGATCCAGAGGTCGGGGCGCGGGGGCTGCGGCCAGTCGGCGACGCCGGTCGCGATGAGCGTGTCGGACAGCAGGAACAGCGCGCCGCCGGCACCGGCGACCGGGCCCAGCCGGGTGGCGGCGCAGCAGCCCATGGCCGTGAGCAGGGTGCTGTAGACGGCGACGGGGAGGCGCAGGTCCGGGGGGAGGCCGGGCCACAGCAGGGCGACGCCGGCGATCAGGGCGGTGGCGTAGCAGGGGACGAGGAGGAGGGCACCCCGCGCGCGTGGGCGGCCGGCGCGTGCGAAGAGCACCAGGTAGCAGACGTGCCCGGCGGCGAAGGCGGCCATGCCGGCGAGGAAGGCGGGGTCGGCGTCGGAGAGGAGCAGGACGTCACCGCCCCAGCCGCACAGCAGGGCGGCGACGAGCGGCCGGGGTGCGCCGCGCAGCGCGGCCCAGACGGCGAGGAGCGGCATCAGCAGCGGCTTGGCGAGGACGTGCCCCGGGCCGAAGCCCACCGCGAGGGAGACCAGGTCGACGGCGGCGGCGAGGCCGAAAAGGGCGAGGCTGAGGGAGCCGAGTGGGAGGCGGGGTCTCACGCGGCTGTGCTCTCCTCGGCCGATGCCGGGGCGACCGTACCGGGGGTCGGAGGGGTGGCGGGGGTCGGGTGCCAGCCCGGTCCGCCGAACACCCGGCCCGTCCGCTCGCGCCAACTGTTCGCCGCCTTCACGTCCTTGACGATCGCGACGTACTCATGAGTGGCCACCTTGATCGGGTTGAACGTGTTGATGTTCTTGGTCAACCCGTAGACGGGCCGGTCCACCTCGGACGCGAACGAACCGAACAGCCGGTCCCAGAGGATGAAGATGCCGCCGAAGTTGCGGTCCAGGTAGCCGCCTTGGGAGGCGTGGTGGACGCGGTGGTGGGAGGGCGTGTTGAACACGAACTCGACGTACCGGGGCAGTGTGCCGATCCGCTCGGTGTGGATCCAGAACTGGTTGACGAGGTTGGCCGAGGAGCAGAACGCGAGCACGGCCGGGTGCACGCCGAGGGCGACGAGGGGGACGTAGAACGGCCAGACGGTCAGCGTGGTCCAGGGCTGGCGCAGCGCGGTGGTGAGGTTGAACTTCTCGCTGGAGTGGTGGACGACGTGACAGGCCCACAGGACGCGGACGACGTGGTGGCCGCGGTGCGACCAGTAGTAGGAGAAGTCCTGCCCGAGGAGGATGAGCGGGAGCGTCCACCACAGGACGGGGACGCGCAGGGGCGTGAGTTCGTAGAGGGCCGTGTAGATCGCGACGATCGGGATCTTCCAGAGGAAGTCGAAGACGACGCTCCCGAGCCCCATGCCGACGCTCGTGACGGCGTCCTTCGTGTCGTATCCGGCCGCGTCCTCGTCGGGATGGATCCGGACGCTGATCACCTCGACCACGGTGAGCAGCACGAAGGCGGGTATCGACCACAGCACGACATCGGGCGGGTTCGGCATGCAGGCACCGTAGAACCGCTGGTGGCCTGCGGCTAGACGTTGTTACCCACAAGTATTGCCGACGGTACGCGCTTGCTTCTTGGCCAGGTCCGCCAACCGCCGCCGACCGACCGACTGCGGCTGACCCTCACACCCCCGCCGCCCCCAACAAGGCCCCCACCGCGTACGTCACCACCATCGCCAGCGCGCCGCCTCCCACGTTCCGCAGCACCGCGCGGGCCGGTGCCGCCGAGCCCAGGCGGGCGCTGCTCCAGCCGGTGCAGGACAGGGCCACCAGGACCGACGCGACCGTCACCGGGAGCCGCCAGTCCGGCGGGGGCAGGACGATGGCCAGGAGGGGCAGCAGGGCGCCGGCGGTGAAGGCGAGGAAGCTGGCCCAGGCGGCGTGCCAGGGGTTGGTGAGGTCGTCGGGGTCGATGCCGAGCTCCACGCGCGCGTGGGCCTTCAGGGCGTCGCGTTCCGTGAGCTGCACGGCGGCTTCCCTGGCCACTTCCCTGGACAGGCCCCGCTCCTCCAACAGCTCGGTCAGTTCCTCCAGTTCGGCCTCCGGCTGCTCGCGCAGTTCGCGTCGCTCCAGCGCGAGGGCGGCCTTCTCGGAGTCCCGTTGCGTCGACACGGAGACGTACTCCCCCGCGGCCATGGACATCGACCCGGCGAGCAGACCGGCGAGGCCGGCGGTCAGCAGCGCCGAGCGGTCGTCCGTCGCACCGGCCACGCCGACGACGAGGCCCGCGGTGGAGACGATGCCGTCGTTGGCGCCGAGGACGGCGGCGCGCAGCCAGTTCAGCCGGGATCCGAGCGAGCCGTCGTGCGCCTCGGAGTGGGCGTCCGAGTGACTGTCTGCGGGGGTGCCTTCGGGGGTGTCTTCGGGGGTGTCTTCGGGCGTGGGTTCCGTCACAGGACGGAGGATGGCACAGGCGGGCGTGAACCTCGGGTCGCCGCCCTGGAGTTGGCCCGCCGTCAGCCGACGGCCGCGCACACGCGCGCGTGCGCCCCACGAACTCCCGTACGGGACGAAAGGGTTCCAGGGGTCTTCCCCGCCCCACTTCCCGGCTTCTTCCCGGGGCAGGTGCGACGGGGTGTCAGTGGTGGCCCGTATCCTCAGTGACCATGCTCGAAGACCACATGACGACGGCGTCGTCCCCCACGGAGTGGCCGACCGCGTATCCCCAGGGGTACGCGGTTGTTGACGTGGAGACGACGGGCCTGGCCCGGGACGACCGGATCATCTCCGCCGCCGTCTACCGGCTGGACGCGCGCGGTGAGGTCGAGGACCACTGGTACACGCTGGTCAATCCGGAGCGCGATCCGGGGCCGGTGTGGATACACGGTCTGACGAGCGACGTACTGGCGGGCGCGCCCCTCTTCCGGGACGTCGCCGAGGAGTTCGCGGCGCGGCTGGACGGGCGGGTGCTCGTGGCGCACAACGCGGTCTTCGACTGGCAGATGATCGCGCGGGAGTACGCGCGCGCGGAGCGCGAGGCGCCGGTGCGGCAGCGGCTGTGCACCATCGCGCTCGCCAAGGAGTTGGCGCTGCCGCTGCCCAACCACAAGCTGGAGTCGCTGGCCGCCCATTTCGGCGTCGTACAGCAGCGGGCGCACCACGCCCTCGACGACGCGCGCGTGCTCGCGGAGGCGTTCCGGCCGAGTCTGCGGGCCGCGGCGGCGGGCGGGATCCGGCTGCCGCTGCTCGAATGCCGGCCGCTGACGGAGTGGACCGACCGGCCCGCGCCGCTGATCGGACAGCAGGCGAGCGGCTCGGGCGGTGCGGGTGGCGGGTACGGCGGGTACGGCGGCGGTTATCGGCCGAGCAGTTGGCGGCCTTCGCGGAAGCGGCCCGCGTGCCCGTATCCCAACCCCGGGCGGTACGAGGACGGCAGGCGGCTCAAGCAGGGCATGCGGGTCGCCTTCTCGGGGGACACGTCGGTCGAGCGCGAGCTGCTGGAGGACCGCGCGACCGAGGCGGGGCTGCATGTGGCGACGAGTCTGTCCCGGGTGACCAGTCTGCTGGTCACCAACGACCCCGACTCGCACACGTCGAAGGTGGTCAAGGCGCGGCAGTTCGGGACGCCCGTCGTGGACGAGGCCGCCTTCGGGCAGCTCCTGCGGGACGTCGAGGGCGCCGACGAGTGAGCCGCGCGCGGCGACCCCGTATGCGGTGACCCGTACGTACGGGTGATTGGCGCGCGACTCGCCCGCCGTCCGCTCGCCCGCCCGGGGGCGACGGCCCACCCTGTGGCGCATGGCGAGATGCGAAGTTTGCGGCAATGACTACGGAATGAGCTTCGAGGTGCACGCGCAGGGCGCGGTGCATGTCTTCGACTGCTTCTCCTGTGCGATCCATCGGATGGCGCCCATCTGCGAGCACTGCCGGGTGCAGATCATCGGCCAGGGCGTCGAGGTCGAGGGGCACTGGTACTGCGGCGGCCACTGCGCGCGGGCGGAGGGGAGGTCGGGGATCGTCGACAAGGTGTGAGGCGAGAGATGTGAGCCGCCGGGTGTGAGGCGAGAGATGTGAGGCGACAGGGGTGAGCCGGGCCCGGAAGGCACCCTTCCGGTACCCGCCCGAATGCGCCCCACGACCGAGTTGTACCGTCAGTGGGGTGTACCGCTTCCTGTTGTCCCGGCAGTGGGTGATCCTCACGCTGGTCGCGCTCCTCCTCATCCCCACGATGATCAGGCTGGGCTTCTGGCAGATGCACCGCTACGAAGAGCGCACCGCGCGCAACCAGCTCGTCTCCGACGCGCTGGGCGCCGAGCCGGTGCCCGTGGAGCGGCTGACCTCCCCCGGACACACCGTCACCACCGACCAGCGGTACCGCGGCGTGACCGCGACCGGCAGGTACGACACCGCGCGGGAAGTCGTCGTGCGGCGGCGCGTCAACTCCGACGAGACGGTCGGCTTCCTCGTCCTCACCCCGTTCGTCCTGGCGGACGGCTCGGTGCTGCTGGTCAACCGGGGCTGGATCCCCTCGGACGCGCCGACCCAGACCGCGTTCCCCAAGGTTCCCGCGCCGCCGAGCGGCACGACCACCGTCACCGGGCGGCTGATGCCCGACGAGACGACCGCGGCGAGCGGCATCAAGGACCTCAAGGGGCTGCCCGACCGGCAGGTCATGCTGATCAACAGCGAGCAGGAGGCCCGGCGGCTCGGCGAGAAGGTGCTCGGCGGGTACATCGCGCAGACCGCGCCCGAGCCGAAGGGCGACACCCCGGAGCTGGTCGGGGCCCCCGGCAAGGAGGACGCCGCGCTGAACTACGCGTACGCCCTCCAGTGGTGGCTGTTCGCCGCGGGCGTCCCGTTCGGCTGGGTGGTACAGGCGCGCCGCGAGGCCCGCGACCGGGCACAGGCAGCAGCCCAACAGACGGAACAGGCCGAGCCCGCGCCGGTGTAGCGGACGGACGCACACCCGTCGTCCACCGCGCCTCGCCGCCCGGGTGAGCTGGTCGGGGGGGGGATGGTGAAGCCGAGGCCCGCTCGGCACGGTGTCACCCGCGCGGCCGTACCTCTGATTGCAGGTCGGGTCCGCCGGGAACTCGCACCCCGTGCACCCCCGTATCGAGGACTACGCCGTCATCGGCGACGAACAGACCGTGGCGCTGGTCGGCATGGACGGTTCCGTCGACTGGCTCTGCCTGCCCCGGTTCGACTCCGGGGCCTGCTTCGCCCGCCTTCTCGGCGACGAGGAGAACGGGCACTGGCGCATCGCCCCCAAGGGCGTGCAGGGTCGCTGCACCCGGCGCGCCTACCGCCCCGACACCCTGGTCCTGGACACCGAGTGGGAGACCGGCGAGGGCGCGATCCGGGTCACCGACCTGATGCCGCAGCGCGAGGCCGCCCCGGACGTCGTACGCATCGTCGAAGGGCTGCGCGGCCGGGTCACCGTCCGCAGCACGCTGCGGCTGCGCTTCGACTACGGCTCGATCGTGCCGTGGATGCGCCGGGTCGACGGCCATCGGGTGGCGGTCGCCGGACCGGACGCGACCTGGCTGCGCAGCGAACCGCCCGTGCACACCTGGGGCCAGGACTTCTCCACGCTCTCGGAGTTCACCGTCGGGCCCGGCGAGCGGGTCGCGTTCGTCCTGACCTGGCACCCCTCGCACCACACCCGCCCACCGCTGTGCGACCCCTTCGAGGCGCTGGAGACCAGCGTCGCCGACTGGCAGGCGTGGTCGGCCCGGTGCCGCTACCAGGGGCCGTACCGGGACGCCGTGCTGCGCTCCCTGATCACCCTCAAGGCCCTCACCTACGCCCCCACCGGCGGCATCGCCGCGGCCGCCACCACCTCGCTGCCCGAGGAGCTGGGCGGGGTGCGCAACTGGGACTACCGCTACTGCTGGCTGCGGGACTCCACGCTCACCCTGAACGCCCTGCTGGCCGTCGGCTACCAGGAGGAGGCCGAGGCGTGGCGCGACTGGCTGCTGCGCGCGGTGGCGGGCGACCCGGCGGAGCTGCAGATCATGTACGGCCTGGCGGGCGAGCGGCGGCTGCCTGAGTACGAGGTGCCGTGGCTGACGGGCTTCGCCGGCTCGGCGCCGGTCCGGATCGGCAACGGCGCGGTGAAGCAGCGGCAGCTCGACGTCTACGGCGAGGTCCTGGACTCACTGGCGCTGGCCCGGCGCTCCGGGCTGCCGAGCAAGCCGCACATGTGGTCGCTCCAGGCGCTGCTGCTGAAGTTCCTGCGCACGGAGTGGCACAAGCCGGACGAGGGGCTGTGGGAGGTGCGCGGCGGGCAACGGCACTTCGTGCACTCCAAGGTGATGGTGTGGGTGGCCGCCGACCGCGCGGTACGCGGCATGGAGGACGACCCGAGTCTGCACGGCGACCTGACGGGCTGGCGCGCGCTGCGCGACGAGGTGCACGCCGAGGTCTGCGCGCGGGGCTACGACCCGGTCCGTAACACCTTCACCCAGTACTACGGCTCCCGTGAGCTGGACGCGGCGCTGCTGCTCATCCCGCGCGTCGGGTTCCTGCCGCCGGACGACCCGCGGGTGATCGGCACCGTCGACGCGGTCCGCGAGGAGCTCGGCCACAGTGGTCTGGTGCGCCGCTACAGCACCGACGGCGCGGCTGTCGACGGGTTGCCTGGCGCCGAGGGCGCGTTCCTGGCCTGCTCGTTCTGGCTCGCGGACGCGCTGCACATGACGGGCCGGACCGAGGAGGCGCGGGAGCTGTTCGAGCGGCTCGTCGGCCTGGCCAACGACGTGGGGCTGCTGGCGGAGGAGTACGACCCGGTGGCCGGCCGGCACCTCGGCAACTTCCCGCAGGCCTTCAGCCACATCGGCCTGGTGAACACCGCCCTCGCCCTGTTCGGCGCCGAGGGCGGAGAGGGGGGCGGGGGCGGGTAGGGGAGGATGGGGGCATGGATCTTGGACTGAAGGACCGGGTGTACGTCGTCACCGGGGCCACCCGCGGCCTGGGCAACGCCGCCGCGCGTGAGCTGGTCGCGGACGGCGCGAAGGTCGTCCTCACCGGGCGGGACGAGAAGCGCGTCGCCGACGCCGCGGCCGAGCTGGGGCCGAACGCGGTCGGGGTCGCCGTCGACAACGCCGAACCGCAGGCGGCGGCCCGGCTGATCGCCGCCGCGCGGGAGGCGTTCGGCGGGTTCGACGGGGTGCTGGTGAGCGTGGGCGGTCCGCCGCCCGGGTTCATCGCCGACGCCACCGACGAGCAGTGGCAGGCCGCGTTCGAGTCGGTGTTCCTGGGCGCGGTGCGGCTCGCGCGGGCCGCGGCGGCCGAGCTGACGGCGGGCGGGGTCATCGGGTTCGTGCTGTCGGGGTCGGTGCACGAGCCGATTCCCGGGCTGACGATCTCCAACGGGCTGCGGCCGGGACTGGCCGGGTTCGCGAAGTCGCTCGCCGACGAGTTGGGGCCCCGGGGGATCCGCGTGGTGGGGCTGCTGCCGGCCCGGATCGACACGGACCGGGTGCGCGAACTGGACGGCCTGTCGGCCGACCCCGCGGCCACCCGGGTCGCGAACGAGTCCCGGATCCCACTGCGGCGCTACGGGACTCCGGACGAGTTCGGTCGCGCGGCGGCGTTCCTGCTGTCTCCGGCCGCCTCCTACCTGACGGGGATCATGCTGCCGGTCGACGGCGGTATGCGGCACGGTTTCTGACGCCCCGCCGCCGCGAACCGCTCAACTGACCCTTTCCGCCTTGTGCTTGGCGCCCTTCATCCGCACCTCCGCCGGCAGTGCCGGCAGCGCGGCCGACTCCCTGGCGTGGGTCAGGGCCTGCGTCGTCAGGTGCTCCAGCGCCGTCGCCGGGTCCACGTGGGGTTCCAGGAGCAGGCGTACGCGGGTCTCGGGCGCCTCCCTGCGGCCCGTCAGGTGGACGTGGGCGTCGGCGACGCCGTCCAGCCGGCCCGCCTCGCCGGCGAGGACGCCCTCCAGGGCGCGGCCCCGCAGCAGCGCGCCCGCGCCGTCGCCCGTGTCGACGAGGACCTCGCCGAGCCGGCGGCGGCGCGAGGCCGCCGTCAGCCACCACAGGGCGAGCAGGACGACGAGCGCGAGGACGGCGATGACCGTCGGCCACCACCAGGCCTCGTCGCGCCAGCGGGTGCGCTCGGCGGTACTGAGGAGGCTGTCGTGGGGGCCTTGGTGCAGCCACCAGGACGGCGGGGAGGCACCCAGGCCCACGGCCAGCACCGCGCCGCCGACGGCGAGCAGCACCAGTCCGGCGACTGCGATGAGCACGCGGTTGACGGTACCGAGCATCGCCCTCACCCCTTCTTCCCGGGCCGCCGCACGTGCACCGACAGCGCGGGCGGCCGGGTCAGGCCGAGGCCGCGGACCGCGTCGGCGAGGACGGCTTCCAGGTCCTCGCGTACGTCGTCCAGGTCGCGGAAGTGCGAGACCGCGCGGACGTCGGCCCTGCGCCGGCCCGCACGCACGCGTGCCGACTGCACGCCGGCGACCTCCATGGCCCGGTCGCGCAGCACCAGCGCGGCTGCGCCGCGGTGCAGACCGGCGCGGACGTCGGGGTGGGTGCGGCGCATCGGCAGGACGTCCCGCAGGCCCGGGGTGACGGCCAGGACGATCAGCCACAGGCCGAGGGCCGCCGCGATCCCGGCGCCGACCAGCACCCAGATGTCGTCGAGGGGGCGTTCGGCGAGCTGCCGGGCGAGTCCGCGCCGCCAGGCCATGGCGGGCCGGTGGGCGCGGACGGCGACGACGTCGTAGAGGAAGACGCCCGCGACGCCAGCCAGCAGCGCCGCGACGACGGCGGCCGGGACGCGGCGCGCCGACCAGAACCGGTGACCGGCCGAGCCGGTGCCGCCGCCCTGCCCGCGGTCGACACCCCCCACGTCATCGGCGTTGCCCGTGCCGCCTGTGCCGCCCGTGTTGTCCGTGCTGTCCGTGCTGTCCGTGCTGTCCGTGGACTTGTCCAGAACGGGTGCCGTGCCGGTGCCCTGCAAGCCGCCGGGCTCGCTCATCGCGTCCTCCCGTGTGCCAGGCCGGGGGCCGCTGCCAGGTGCAGCCGTTCCACCTGGACGGCGACCTCCGGGACCGCCATTCCCACCAACGCGCCTACCCGCTGAGTGACCTGACGACGCACCTCGTGACAGCGGGCGCCGATATCGGTCGGGTAGTCGAGTTCCAGGTGGACTCCGACGTGCGCTGCGTCATGGTGGACGACGACGGTGGCGTGCGGGATCCCGGCCCCCGGGGGCAGCGGGCCCACCGCCTCGCGGGCGGCCTGCGCGGCGATCTTCGCCACGACCCGGTCGGCGATCCGGGTCGCGCCGCGCTCACCCGGGGGTACGGACATCGCGGTCACCGGCACCGTCACCGGCGCCGGTCGTCACGGGTGCGGGTGCGGGTGCGGAAGAAGTCGCCGAGTTCGAGGTCGCCCTCCAGGAGCCGGCCGACGACGAACCCGATGGCGCCGAGCGCCGCCACCAGCAGGAAGGCCCCGAACCCGCCGAAGTATCCGGCGAAGCCCAGCGCCATGCCGGCGATCATGCCGACCAAGGCCATGCTCAAGGTGCTCTCCTCTCGGCAGTGCTCTCACTGCCTCGTCGTCTGCCTCGTCGTCTGGCTCGTCTGCCTCGTCACTGGATCCGGGGTTCCGGCTCCTCGTCCTCTTCGTCGGGCAGTTTGACGTCGCTCACCGCGATGTTGACCTCGACGACCTCCAGCCCGGTCATCCGCTCCACGGCCGCGATCACGTTCTCCCGCACGGCCTGGGCGACGTCGGCAATGGCCACGCCGTAGTCGACGACGATCTCCAGGTCGAGCGCGGTCTGCACCTCGCCGACCTCGGCCTTCACGCCCCGGGTCACCGACTTCGAACCGCCGGGCACCCGGTCGCGGACGGCGCCGAAGGTGCGGCTGAAGCCGCTGCCCATGGCGTGGACGCCGAGTACGTCCCGGGCGGCGAGGCCCGCGATCTTCTCCACGACGCCGTCGGCGATGGTGGTCCGCCCGCGGGTCGCCGCGGCCCCGCCGCCGCGCCGGGCGGCCTTGCGTACCTGGAGCGGCTCGCTGCCGCCTTCGGGGGTCTGCGTCCGGTTCTGCTGTGTCGACTCGGTCATCGCCGTAGGTCCTCACGTCCGGTGTCGTTCGTCGTCCCTTCGACCACCGTAAGCGCGGTTGCCCGACCGCGCCCCGGGGATGCGGCAGGCTGGAGGAATGACGGCGGACGGATGGACGAGCGCGGTACGGCACGGACTGGGCCTCGGCAGGCTGCTCCCCCTGGGCGGGCCGCGCGACGGCGCGTGGATCACGGAGGCGGCGGCCGAGGAGGCGCTGCGGCGGGCGGTACGGGGTGTGAGGGGCGTGCGGCTGGGGGTGCTCCGGCTGGGTCCGGCGGATCCGGAGGGCGCGTACGAGCCCGCCGTGCCGGCCCCGCCGAGCGCGCTCGCGCCGGGGCCGCTGCGGGTGACGGCGGAGTGCGCGGCGGCGACGTCCGAGCCGCTGCCGACGGCGGCGGACCGGCTGCGGAGCGCCTTGGCGACGGCCGCGACGGAGCGGCTCGGGCTGGTGGTGACGGAGGTGGACGTACGGGTGACGGACCTGCTCGACGAGGACCCGCCGGCCCCGCACCACCCCGAGCGGGCGACTGAGCCGGTGCCGGGCGGCCCCGCGCTGTTCGGGGACGAGGCCCTGGCCGCCGCGGCGGCGCTGTCGGTGCCGGGGGTGACGGGCACGAGCGGCGTCCTCGGACGCGCGGTGCATCTGGAGGAGCGGCAGGACGTGACGGCGACCCTGCCGCGTCGCCACGCGCGCGTGGAGATCACGGTCGGCGCGGCCCACCCCACCGTGGAGGTGGCCCGCGCGGTCCGGGGCGCGGTGTCGGAGGCCCTGGCGGACCACCCGACGGTCGCCGTACTGGTGACGGCGGTCGGCTGAGGACCGCGGTCGGCCTCGGCGGTTACTCGCCGATGCCTGCCATGTCTCGTAGGCGGCGGGCCTGGGCGGCTCGTTCGGCGGCGCGCTGGTCGTCGTAGGTGCGGTCGGTGGCGCCGCGCAGGAGGGCCTTGGTCTCGATGACGGCCTCGCGGGGGGCGGCCAGGATCGCCGCGGCCAGTTCGCGGGTCGCCGTGTCGAGTTCGGCGGCGGGCACGGCGATGTTGGCGAGCCCGCAGCTCACCGCTTCCTCGGCGTGCACGAACCGGCCGGTCAGGCAGATCTCGGCCGCGCGGCCGTAGCCGACGAGGGAGACGAGGGGGTGCGTACCGGTCAGGTCCGGGACCAGGCCCAGGCTGGTCTCCCGCATCGCGAACTGCACGTCGTCGGCGACGACGCGCAGGTCACAGGCGAGGGCGAGTTGGAAGCCCGCGCCGACGGCATGGCCCTGGACGGCGGCGATGGACACGAGGTCGCTGCGTCGCCACCAGGTGAAGCCCTCCTGGAAGCCGGCGATGGTGGCGTCGAGTTCGGCGTCACCACTGCGCGCGAGGTCGATGAAGGACTGTTCGCCCTCGATCCCCTCGGGCGTGAACATCTGCCGGTCGAGCCCCGCGGAGAAGGACTTGCCCTCGCCGCGCAGGACGACCACGCGGACGGAGCCCGGCAGCAGCCGCCCGGCCTCGGTGAGCGCCCGCCACATCGCGGGGCTCTGCGCATTGCGCTTGGCAGGGTTGGCCAGCGTCACCGTGGCGAGCGTGTCGTCGACGGTGAGCCGTACGCCGTCCTTGTCGAGCAGGGGAACGAGTTCCTGGTCGGGCGTGGCCATGGGGCGCCTCCGATGGTGCGGTGCGGTCAGCTAGCGTCAGCTAAGTGACTGCACAGTAACCACCCGGCCGATCGGAAGACCGACCGGGTGGCCACCATCGAAGCCGATGGGCCGCCCCAAGTTCAGGACGAGGCGGCCTTCTTGCCTCGAGTCGCCCCGCCACGCCCACGAAGCGTGACGCCCGACTCGCTGAGCATCCGGTGCACGAAGCCATACGAGCGGCCGGTCTCCTCGGCCAGCGCTCGAATGCTCGCACCGGAGTCGTACTTCTTCTTCAGGTCTGCCGCGAGCTTGTCGCGCGCGGCGCCGGTTACCCGGCTGCCCTTCTTCAGAGTCTCGGCCACCCGTGCCTCCTCATGGGAAGTGCGCTCTGGTCTCCTCATGATCACCCCTCCGGGGCGGGATGGCCACCCATTCGGCAAGGTCCGTGCAACAGGGTTATGACGACAGGAGCACGTCCCCACAAGTGGAATCTGGAATTCCGCTCGATGGCGTACGTGGGGCCGAACGGGTTGTCGTGTGTCCTAGCAGGTCAGAGACGCGCGGCGGTGGATTCCTGGTGGAGCCAGGGATCCACCGCGAAATGGATGTAGGACACACCCCGGTACGAGGAGATCTCACACAGATGATGGATCACCGGTAGGCCGAATGATCCAGACGAATGATCCAATGCCGTGGATCACGCGTGGATCAGCTAGCGGATCAGGTTGTGGATCAGGTTGTGGATCAGATGCTGGATCGCCTGTTCGGTCAGGCGAGGGCGACCAGATCCGCGTAGTCGGAGCCCCACAGGTCCTCGACGCCGTCGGGCAGCAGGATGATCCGCTCGGGCTGGAGGGCCTCCACAGCGCCCTCGTCGTGGGTGACGAGGACGACCGCGCCCTTGTAGGTACGCAGCGCGCCGAGGATCTCCTCACGGCTGGCGGGGTCGAGGTTGTTGGTGGGCTCGTCCAGGAGGAGGACGTTCGCCGAGGAGACGACCAGGGTGGCGAGGGCGAGGCGGGTCTTCTCGCCGCCGGACAGGACACCGGCCGGCTTGTCGACGTCGTCCCCGGAGAACAGGAACGAGCCGAGCGTCTTGCGGACCTCGACGAGGTCGAGGTCGGGGGCGGCGGAGCGCATGTTCTCCAGGACCGTGCGCTCCGGGTCGAGGGTCTCGTGCTCCTGCGCGTAGTAGCCGAGCTTGAGGCCGTGGCCCTCGATGACCTCGCCGGTGTCGGGCTTCTCGGCGCCGCCGAGCAGGCGCAGCAGGGTCGTCTTGCCCGCGCCGTTCAGACCGAGGATGACGACGCGGGAGCCCTTGTCGATGGCCAGGTCGACGTCGGTGAAGATCTCCAGGGAGCCGTACGACTTCGACAGGCCCTCCGCCATGAGCGGGGTCTTGCCGCACGGCGAGGGCTCGGGGAAGCGCAGCTTGGCGACCTTGTCGGAGGCCCGGACCGCCTCGAGGCCTGCGAGCAGCCGGTCGGCGCGCTTGGCCATGTTCTGCGCGGCGACCGTCTTGGTGGCCTTGGCGCGCATCTTGTCGGCCTGCGAGTGGAGGGCCGCGGCCTTCTTCTCGGCGTTCTGCCGCTCGCGCTTGCGGCGCTTCTCGTCGGCCTCGCGCTGCTGCTGGTAGAGCTTCCAGCCCATGTTGTAGACATCGATCTGGGAGCGGTTGGCGTCCAGGTAGAAGACCTTGTTGACGACCGTCTCGACCAGGTCGACGTCGTGGCTGATGACGATGAAGCCGCCGCGGTAGGTCTTGAGGTAGTCGCGCAGCCAGACGATCGAGTCGGCGTCGAGGTGGTTCGTCGGCTCGTCGAGGAGCAGGGTGTCCGCGTCGGAGAACAGGATGCGGGCCAGCTCGACGCGGCGGCGCTGGCCGCCGGAGAGCGTGTGCAGGGGCTGGCCGAGCACCCGGTCGGGCAGGTTGAGCGCGGCGGCGATGGTGGCGGCCTCGGCCTCGGCGGAGTAGCCGCCCTTGGTGAGGAACTCCGTCTCCTGGCGCTCGTACTGGCGCATGGCCTTGTCGCGGGTGGCACCGCTGCCGTTGGCGATCCGCTGT
Organism: Streptomyces sp. yr375; assembly: GCF_900110755.1. GTDB lineage: Bacteria > Actinomycetota > Actinomycetes > Streptomycetales > Streptomycetaceae > Streptomyces. Next base: position 198,197 of record NZ_FOFF01000006.1, on the reverse strand, counting down.
TCGTTCTCGCGCATCTTGCGGATCAGGACGTCGAGGCCGCGCGCGGAGAGGATGCGGTCGCGGGCGAGGACGTCGAGGTCGCCGGTGCGGGGGTCCTGCGGGAGGTAGCCGACCTCGCCGGAGCGGGTGACCTGGCCGCCGGCGGGAATGCCCTCGCCGGCCAGGACCTTGGTCAGCGTGGTCTTGCCAGCGCCGTTGCGCCCGACCAGGCCGATGCGGTCGCCCTTGGCTACACGGAAGGAGGCGTTCTCGATGAGGATGCGGGCACCGGCGCGCAGCTCGATGCCGGAGGCGGAGATCACGGACAGACTCCAGGCGGGGTCGTTGGCGGGATGGGCGGCTGAGGACGTTCCCGCCGTCTAATGCGCGAGGAGAAGGGCCATGGGCCCCAGTCTAACGGGACCGTGCAAGCACTTCTTCTACGTTCGGGTGTTCGATCTGCGCGTACGGGTGTGCGATGCGTCGCCCCGGGACGCCCTGGGGGCAAGGCAGGGGCCGTTGTCAGTGGTCGCTGCGAGACTGGAACGCGGATGACAGATACGGCAGGTAAGTACGGCTGACAGGTACGGCTGACGGGTTCGGCAGTGGTCACGAGGGAGTGGTCGGCATGGCAGGCACGAACGGCGGGCGTCCCAGCATCTATCCGACGGTGTTGTACACCGACGCGAAGGCGGCGATCCGGCAGCTCACGGAGGCTCTGGGGTTCACGGAGCTGTCCGTGTACGAGGGCGAGGACGGCTCGGTGATGCACGCCGAGCTGGTGCAGGGCAACGGCGCGGTGATGCTCGGCTCGAAGGGCCGCGGCGGTGTCTTCGACACGGCGATGAAGGGCGCGGGCCCGGCCGGGGTGTACGTCGTGGTGGACGACGTGGACGCACACCACCGGCGGGCCGTGGAGCACGGCGCGGAGATCCTGATGCCCCCGACCGACCAGGACTACGGCTCCCGGGACTACATGGCCCGGGACATCGAGGGCAACCTCTGGAGCTTCGGCACGTACGCGCCGGAGATACAGGGCTGACGGCCGGGCCCCGAAGGCAGGGGCCGGGCGGCCGGGGGCTCAGCTACCCCCGGTGTGCACCTGGAAGGCGGCCCGGCGGACGGCCTTGGCCAGCGCCGGGTCGGGGTGCGCGGCGGCGAGCGCCACCAGCACCTGCACGGTGCGCGGGTGTCCGACGGCGCGCACCTCGGTCAGCAGGGCGGGCACGGTCGGCTGCAGCGCGGACTCCAGGTGGCGTACGAGCATCGGCGCCTCGCCGTGGTCGGCGACGGCCGCGGCGGTGTCGACCCACAGCCAGGTGGCCTCCTCCCGGGTGAGCACCTCGTGGGCGTCCTCCGGGTCGATGCCGTCGTGCTCGGCGAGCCACAGCAGCGCGTACGGCCGCAGCGCCGGCTCGTCGACGACCGCGCGGACGTCGGGCTCGGCGGGAGCGCCGACGACGCGCAGCGCCTCGAAGGCGAGACCGCGCAGCAGGGCGTCGTCACCGCGGGCGGCGAGCAGCAGTTCGGTGACGGCGCTGCCGACGGTCCGGGCGGCGAGCCAGGCGCGGTACTCGGAGCGGGCCGCGTTCGGGCGGAGCTGGGCGCAGCCGCGGAGCATGCCCTCGGCGGACTGCTCGATGTTCCCGGCGGGGCTCTGCGCGGCGACGCAGATCTGCTCCAGCTTGACCCACACCGCCCAGTTGCCCAGCGGGGTGAGCGTGGCCTGTCCGGCGCCGCAGGTGAGGGCGCCGACGGCGGCGAGGGCGTGCAGGGCCCAGTCGAGGAGGGGGGCGAGTTCGGCGTCCTGGGCGGGCTCCGCCGGGTCGGCGTCGGCGGCGAGGACCGGGGCGAGGGGGGTCGCGGGTTCGGCGCCGGCGTTGTAGGGGACCTCGCAGCGTTCGGTGCGCAGTTCGGTGACGCGCTGGCGCAGCAGGTCCAGGAGCTGTTCCACGGGGACGGGCCCGGCGGACAACTGGAGGAAGGAGAGCACCTGCGGCATGGCCGAGACGACCTCGGCGACGGCGGCGGGCTCCTGGTCACCGGGTTCCGGGGAGGCGAGCGACCAGGCGTCGAACAGGGCGACCCAGCCGCGCAGTACGGCGCTGTCGTCGCGGTCCCAGGCGCGCAGCCGCCAGCCGGGGCGGGCGCTGTCGCCGTGCACCTCGACGAGGCCGGCGAGCCGGGCGGTGTCCCAGTCGGCGCGGATCCGGTCGACGGTCAGGCCCAGGTCGGCGGCCGCCCGTTCGGCGGTCGGGTCGGACAGGGTGGCCTTGCCGTCGGTGGTCGCGGCGTCGCGGCCGGGGCCGAGGGCGTTGTCGGCCCAGCGGGCGACACGCGCGGCGGCGGCCAGTCCGGAGCGCGCCATTCTGGCCAGCTCCGCGGGTGCCGGGGTGCCCTCCGGCGGGCGGGGTGCGGGGCGGCGCGGGCGCCGCTCGTTCACGGCTGAGGGGGCGGCGGCCAGGGGTCGCGGGCGGACGAGTCGAAGCCTGGAGTCGCGCGGGATACGGGACGTCACGGGTGCAGTCTTCCGGTTGACGGTCCGAAAACCCAAACGGAATGTCACGGCGGGCTACGGGACTGGCCAACGCACGGGGTGCGCAGAGGGGTGCGGAGGCGTGTTCAGGCCAGTGGTACGGGCTTAAACGGAATGGTCGGGACCGGTCCTGACGCCCCGTCCCGGGCGTACCCGGGCAGGCCGGATCGGCGGCTCACATCAGGGGGGTGAGGAAGCGGCGGAGGGCTTCCTCGTAGGCCGCGGGGTCGGCGTTCCACATGGCGCCGTGCGCGGCGTGCGGGACGGTGTGCAGGGCGACCAGCTCGGGGCGGCGGTCGGCGAGGCGGCGGGAGAGGCTCCAGGGGGCGACGGTGTCGTCGGGGCCGTGGAGGATCAGCGTCGGGACCGTCAGCCGGGCCGGGTCGGCGGCCGGATCGCCGCCGGAGTTGCCGGAGCCGCCGGATCCGCCGGGGCCGCCGTGCAGGCCGGTGCGGCCCTCGGCGGCGCGGACGGCGAGCGGCAGCAGCGCGCCGGGGGTGTGCCGGGCGGCGGCGAGGGCGCGCAGGGTCGTCCGCCAGTCGAGGACCGGGGAGTCCAGCACGAGCCCGGAGACGAGGTCGCGCAGAGCGGAGTCGGCGGCGGCGCGCAGGGCCATGGTGGCGCCGGTGGACCAGCCGAGCAGCACGACGCGTTCGGCGCCGTGGCGCGCGGCGTGGCGCATCGCCGCGTCCAGGTCGCGCCACTCGGTCGCGCCGAGGTGGTTCAGGCCGTCCGGGGGGCGGGGTGCGCCCAGGTCGCCGCGGTAGGCGAGGGCGAGCACGGGGAAGCGGCGGCGGTGCAGGAAGCCCATGAGGTTCAGGGCGTGTTCGCGGGTGGCGCCCAGGCCGTGCACGGCGATCACCCAGGTGCGGCGGTCGCCGGGGACGAACCAGGCGGGCAGGTTGCCCAGTTCGCCGGGGATGTCGACGTCGGCGTGGTCGAGGCCGAGGGCGCTGCCGGGGTCGCCGACGTACAGGTTCGGGGTGAGCCAGACCGCGTCGCCGCGGTTCAGCGTGCCGTGGGTGACCCGTTCCAGGCGGCGTACGACGGTGTCGGCGGAGCGCGCGGCGGTGGGCAGGACGGCGCCGACGACCGCGTGGGAGCCGTTGCCTGCGAGGCCGTGGACGCCGGGGCGCAGGGCGGCCAGGTCACGGGTGAGGGTGATCCGGCCGGCGGCCGTGCCGTGCACGGTGAGCCGGGGTTCGGTCGGCAGCGGCCTGCCGGGCGGCGCCTTCAGCGCGGCGTCCCCGGCGAACCGGCCGACGGCGACACCGGCGGCGCCGGCGGCCAGAACTGCGGTGACGGCGGCAGCCGCCGCTTTGACAGTGCGCACCCGCCCAGTCTCCCGGCCGCGTGCCCACCCGGCCAGCGCTGCGGCCGGCTGGGTGACGCCCGGCGACGCGTGACGTCGGCGCTCACCCGACGCGTGACGGCGGTGCTCACTCCCCCGGGGAGGCCGGGTGCTGGCCGCAGCAGCGCAGCCGCTCGCCCGCCTCGGCGACCTGCTCCTCCGTCAGCAGGAGGGTGGAGGTGCGGCCGGGCCGGTGACGTGCGCACCGCGTGACGGCGGTGCGCACTCACCCGGGAAGCCGAGCTGCTGCCCGTAGCCGCGCAGCCGCTCCCCCGCCTCGGCGACCCGTTCCTCCGCCAGGAGGGCGGGGCTGCGGCCGGGCCGGTGACCTGCGGCGACGCGCTACCGCCGCGCTCACTCCCCCGGGGAGGCCGGCCGCTGCCCGTAGCCGCGCAGTCGCTTGCCCGCCTCCGTGACCTGTTCCTCCGTCAGGAGGGTGGGGGTTCGGCCCGGGAGGGACGAGGCTGTGAGCCAGAGTCGGGACATCCACTCCAGTTGGGCTGTGCGGTCGTAGGCCTGGTCGAGGGTGGTGCCGTAGGTGAGGGTGCCGTGGTTTTGCAGGAGGCAGCCGGTGCGGTCGGTGAGGGCGCGGAGCATGTTCGCGGCGAGTTCCTCGGTGCCGTACGTCGCGTAGGGGGCGACCCTGACGGGGCCGCCGAGGGCGCCCACCATGTAGTGGACGAGGGGCAGTTCGGTGACGAGGGTCGAGACGGCCGTGGCGTGCACGGCGTGGGTGTGGACGACCGCGCCGGCGTCGGTGCTGCGGTACACGGCGAGGTGCATGGGCAGTTCGCTGGTCGGGACCAGGGCGCCGAGCACCTGACGGCCGGTGAGGTCGACGCCGGTGACGTCGCCGGGGGTGAGCCGGTCGTAGGGCACGCCCGACGGTGTGACGAGCACGGTGTCGCCGACGCGCACGGAGACGTTGCCGGAGGTGCCGACGACCAGCCCGTCGGCCACTGTGCGGCGGGCCGTCGCCACGAGCGCCTCCCAGGCTCGCGCCTCCTCGGGAGCAGCCCGCCGTCCCTGCCGATGTCGCCGCTCGTTTCGCTGCTCAGCCATGTCACGATCCTGTCAGGGCACCAGGGAGACGGCACGGGCGGCGGACAGACACTCCTACGTCCACCTCAGTTCATCTTCCGTTCATTCAGGTTGCCTACGGTCAACCGGCCAATGACCTCGAACGATTGCCTGGGTAAATGGAAAACTTCTCGCTGATCCTCGCGATTGTGGTCGTCACCGCACTCGCGTTCGATTTCACGAACGGTTTTCATGACACCGCGAACGCGATGGCGACCACCATCTCGACCGGTGCTCTCAAGCCCAAGGTCGCGGTGGCCATGTCCGCCGTACTGAACCTTGTGGGCGCTTTCCTCTCCGTGGAGGTCGCCAACACGATCTCCAAGGGTCTCGTCGACGAGACCGGCATCCGTCCCGAGGTCATCTTCGCGGCGTTGGTCGGCGCGATCCTCTGGAACCTGCTGACCTGGCTGGTGGGCCTGCCCTCCAGTTCCTCGCACGCCCTCATGGGCGGCCTGATCGGCGCCACCATCGCCTCGGCCGGCGCCGGCGCGGTGCACGGCGACGCGCTGGTCACCAAGGTGCTGATCCCGGCGATCGCGGCGCCGCTCGTCGCGGGCGTCGCGGCGCTGCTCGCGACCCGCCTGTCCTACACCCTCGGCAAGAAGGCCGACGGCAAGGCCGCGGCGAAGGGCTACCGCGCGGGCCAGATCGCCTCGGCCGGCCTGGTCTCCCTCGCGCACGGCACCAACGACGCGCAGAAGACGATGGGCATCATCACCCTCGCCCTGGTCGCCGGCGGCGCCGTGGCCCCCGACTCCGACCCGCCCACCTGGGTCATCCTCTCCGCCGGTCTCGCGATCGCGCTCGGCACCTACCTCGGCGGCTGGCGCATCATCCGCACCATGGGCAAGGGCCTGACCGACCTTCAGCCGCAGCAGGGCTTCGCCGCCCAGACCAGCGCGGCCACGGTCATCCTGGCCTCCTCCCACCTCGGCTTCTCCCTCTCCACCACCCACTCGGTGTCCGGCGCGGTGATGGGCGCGGGCCTGGGCCGCAAGGGCGGGGTGGTCCGCTGGTCGACGGCGACCCGCATGTTCGTCGCGTGGGGCCTGACGCTCCCGGCGGCGGCCCTGGTGGGCGCGCTGGCCGAGTCGGTCACCGACCTGGGCGACTGGGGTACGGCGGTCGTGGCCGTGTTCCTGGTGGCCTCCAGTGCGGCGATCTGGAAGATCTCGCGGCGCGAGGTCGTCGACGCGTCGAACGTCAACGAGACCGACGAGAGCGGCAAGCGCGACGAGGCCGAGGAGTCGCCGGGTGTGGTCACCGCGGCCATCGCGGCGGTGACGCCGCCGCCGGCCGGCCCGGTCGCCGACGGCCTGACGGCCACCATCCCGTCCCCGGCCGCCACGTCCACCGAGCCCACGGCCGTCTGAGCCCGCCGACCCGGTCCGTACGAAGGAAGAGAAACAGCATGAAGATCGACTGGGCGGCCCTGGGCTCCGTCTTCGGCGTCAGCCTCGTGGTCACCGTGGGCCTCGTGACCCTGTTCACCCTCGGCATCATGGGCCTGTCCCGCCAGGAGCGGGCCACGGCCGAGGGCGGTTCGGCCGCCCTCGCGGTGACGGGCGCGTACGCGTGCTTCGCGGCCTGCGCGGCGGCGGTGGCGTACGGGATCTCCCTGATCGTCGCCTGACGCGCCACCCGAACACCCCCGGGGTGCGGGACGGATCACCGTCCCGCACCCCGTTCTCGTGGTTCCCCGGACCGCGCCGACCGCCTCTGTGTGGGCTTCTGCACACTCCAGCCTCGCAGGTCAACGGCAAGTTGACGGGTCTTCCGGGCCCGTGGTGGACTGCCCGAGCCATATACGGCGGCAGGAGAGGAAGCCGGTGCGAATCCGGCGCGGTCCCGCCACTGTCACCGGGGAGGAAACCCCGGGAGCCAGGAACTCTCGCCGCCGGTCTCGTCGAACCAGGGCGTGGACACCCTGAGTGAGGACATATCGCCATGCTCGGCTGCCGATCGAGGTTCAGTACCAGTACACCCTCCGACTCAGCGACCGGCTGAGCCGATGCGTGCCGATCGCGTCTTCGCGTACGGCGCCGCCGCCGGCCTTCTCGGCGACCACCTGCTCGGCGACCCGCGCCGCGGCCATCCGGTGGCCGTGTTCGGGCGTGCCGCGGAAGCCGTGGAGCGGGTGTTGTGGCGGGACCATCGCGGGTGGGGGGCGCTGCACACCGGGGTGTGCGTGGGCGGCGCCGTCGCCCTCGCGGCGGGTGCCGCGCACTGCGTACGGTCCTCCCGTGCCGCTTCCGTCGCCCTCACCGCCGCCGCCACCTGGGCCGTCGTCGGCGGGACCTCGCTCGCGCGCGAGGCGCGGGCCGTCGGGCGGGCGCTGGAGGCCGGGGACGTCGAAGGGGCCAGGGCGCGGCTGCCGCATCTGTGCGGCCGGGACCCGCAGGCGCTCGACGCCGACGGCGTCGCCCGCGCGGTCGTCGAGTCCGTCGCCGAGAACACCTCGGACGCCGTGGTCGGAGCCCTGGTGTGGGGTGCCGTGGCCGGGGTGCCGGGGCTGGTCGGGTTCCGGGCCGTGAACACGCTCGACGCCATGGTCGGGCACAAGTCGCCCCGGCACCGGCGCTACGGCTGGGCCTCCGCCCGCCTCGACGACCTGGCCGGCTGGCCGGGCGCCCGCCTCACCGCCGTCCTCGCAGCCGCCTCCGGCGACGATCCGCGAGGCGCGGTACGCGCCTGGCGCGCCGACGCCGCCAAGCACCCGAGCCCCAACGCCGGCCCCGTGGAGGCCTCCTTCGCGGGCGCCCTCGGCGTACGACTGGGCGGAACGCTGTCCTACGGCGGGCGCGTTGAGCACCGGCCGGTGCTCAACGCCCCGGGCCGCCCCGTGGCCGTACCCGACATCGAACGCGCCGTACGACTCTCCCGACGCGTCGGACTGCTCGCGCTCGGAGTCGGAATCGCCGGGCGGCTGCTCGCGAAGGGGCGTGCGTCATGACGGGTGGTGGTGGGCTGTTGGTGGCCGGTACCACCTCTGATGCCGGTAAGAGCGTTGTCACGGCTGGGATTTGCCGGTGGCTGGTGCGGCAGGGGGTGAAGGTCGCGCCGTTCAAGGCGCAGAACATGTCGCTGAATTCGTTCGTGACGCGTGAGGGCGCCGAGATCGGGCGTGCGCAGGCCATGCAGGCGCAGGCCTGCCGGGTCGAGCCGACCGCGCTGATGAACCCGGTGCTGCTCAAGCCCGGCGGCGAGCAGAGCAGCCAGGTCGTGCTGCTCGGGAAGCCCGTCGGGGAGCTCAGTGCCCGGGGGTATCACGGGGGGCGGCAGCAGAAACTCCTCGGAACCGTTCTCGACTGCCTCGCCGAGTTGCGGGGCACGTATGACGCGGTGATCTGTGAGGGGGCCGGCTCTCCCGCCGAGATCAATCTGCGGCGGACCGACATCGTGAACATGGGCATCGCGCGGGGCGCGCGGCTGCCCGTGCTCGTCGTCGGCGACATCGACCGCGGCGGGGTCTTCGCGTCGTTCTTCGGGACGGTCGCGCTGCTCTCGCCCGAGGACCAGGAACTCGTCGCCGGGTTCCTCGTCAACAAGTTCCGCGGGGACGTCTCGCTGCTGGAGCCGGGCCTCGACATGCTGCTCGGGCTCACCGGGCGGCGGACGTACGGGGTGCTGCCGTTCCGGCACGGTCTCGGCATCGACGAGGAGGACGGCCTGCGCGTCTCGCTGCGCGGGACCGTGCGGGAGTCGAACACCGCCCCGCCCGTCGGCGAGGACGTGCTGCGGGTCGCGGTCTGCGCCGTCCCGCTGATGTCCAACTTCACCGACGTGGACGCGCTGGCCGCCGAACCGGGCGTCGTCGTGCGGTTCGTGGACCGGCCCGAGGAACTGGCCGACGCGGACCTGGTCGTCGTACCGGGGACCCGGGGGACCGTGCGCGCCCTGGAGTGGCTGCGCGAGCGCGGCCTCGCCGACGCCCTGCGCCGCCGGGCCGCCGAGCGGCGGCCCGTCCTCGGCATCTGCGGCGGGTTCCAGATCCTCGGCGAGCACATCGAGGACGACGTCGAGAGCCGGCTCGGGCAGGTCGACGGGCTCGGCCTGCTGCCCGTGCGGGTGCGGTTCGCCCGCGAGAAGACCCTCACCCGGCCCGTGGGGGAAGCCCTCGGCGAGCCGGTCGAGGGGTACGAGATCCATCACGGGGTCGCCGAAGTCACCGGCGGCGAGGCCTTCCTGGACGGCTGCCGGGTCGGCTCCGTCTGGGGCACGCACTGGCACGGCTCGCTGGAGTCGGACGGCTTCCGGCGGGCGTTTCTGCGCGAGGTGGCGGCCGCCGCGGGCCGGCGTTTCGTGCCCGCCGCCGACACCTCGTTCGCCGCGCTGCGCGAGGAGCAGCTCGACCGGCTCGGCGACCTCATCGAACAGCACGCGGACACCGACGCGCTCTGGCGGCTCATCGAGTCGGGCGCGCCGCAAGGACTGCCTTTCATTCCACCGGGAGCGCCCGCATGAGCACTGTGTTGTTGTTGTCGACCGCCGACACCGATCTGCTGGCGGCCCGCGCCGCCACCGGCGCCGACTACCGGATCGGCAACCCGACCAGAGTGGACGTGGCACAGGAGCTGCCCGGTCTGCTCGACGGCGCGGACCTCGCCGTCGTACGGCTGCTCGGCGGGAAGCGGGCCTGGGAGGACGGGCTCGCCGCGCTGAAGGCGTCCGGTGTGCCGACGGTGCTGCTGGGCGGCGAGAGCGTCCCGGACGCGGAGTTGATGGCCGAGTCGTCGGTGCCCGCCGGGGTGGTGGCGGAGGCGCTGCGGTATCTCGTCGAGGGCGGGCCGGCCAACCTGACCGAACTCGCCCGGTTCCTCTCGGACACCGTGCTGCTGACCGGCGAGGGGTTCGTCGAGCCGCAGAAGATGCCCGAGTACGGCGTACACGGCGAGCGGGCGGCCGTCGAGGGGCGGCCGACCATCGGGGTGCTGTTCTACCGGGCCCACGAGCTGAGCGGCAACACCGGCTTCGTGGACACGCTGTGCGACGCGATCGAGGCGAAGGGCGCCAACGCCCTTCCCGTGTACTGCGGTTCGCTGCGCGGCGCGGACCCGGAGCTGTACGAGATCCTCGGCAAGGCGGACGCGCTGGTCGCCACGGTGCTCGCGGCCGGCGGCACGCACGCCTCGCAGGCCTCGGCGGGCGGCGACGAGGAGGCCTGGGACATCGGGGCCCTCGCCGACCTCAACGTGCCGGTGCTGCAAGGGCTTTGCCTCACGTCGTCGAAGAGCACGTGGGAGGCGTCCGACGCGGCGGTCTCCCCCATGGACGCGGCGATGCAGGTCGCCATCCCGGAGTTCGACGGCCGGATCATCACCGTCCCGTTCTCGTTCAAGGAGCAGGGCCCGGACGACGTCCCGGTGTACGTCGCCGACCCCGAGCGGGCCGGCCGGGTCGCCGGAATCGCCGTACGGCACGCCCGGTTGAAGTACAAGCCGAACGCCGAGAAGAAGCTCGCGCTCGTCTTCACCGCCTACCCGACCAAGCACTCACGGGTCGGCAACGCGGTCGGCCTGGACACGCCCGCCTCGGCGATCCGGGTGCTGGACGCGCTGCGCGACTCGGGGTACGGCGTCACCGAACACCCCGACAACGGCGACGAGTTGATCCATCGGCTCATCAACGCCGGTGGCCACGACGTCGAATGGCTCACCGAGGAGCAGTTGGCCGCCGCGCCCGCGCGGGTGCCGCTCGCCGACTACCGGGCCTGGTTCGACCGGCTCGACCCGCAGCTCAGGGACGGCATGCTGGAGGCGTGGGGCGAGCCGCCGGGCACCCTCTACGTCGACGGCGACGACATCGTGCTGGCCTCCCTTCAGTTCGGGAACGTCGTCGTGATGATCCAGCCGCCGCGCGGCTTCGGCGAGAACCCGATCGCGATCTACCACGACCCCGACATGCCGCCGTCGCACCACTACATGGCCGCCTACCGGTGGCTGGAGGCCGCGCCGTCGGACGGCGGCTTCGGCGCGGACGCGATCGTGCACATGGGCAAGCACGGCACGATGGAGTGGCTGCCGGGCAAGGGCCTCGGGCTGAGCGGCGGCTGCGCGCCGGACGCCGTCCTCGGCGAACTCCCGCTCGTCTACCCGTTCATCGTCAACGACCCCGGCGAGGGCACCCAGGCCAAGCGGCGCGGGCACGCCACCGTCGTCGACCACCTCGTCCCGCCGATGGCGCGCGCCGACACCTACGGCGACCTGGCCAAGCTGGAGCAGCTCCTCGACGAGTACGCGCTCGTCTCCGACCTGGACCCGACGAAGGCGCCGGCGGTGCGCGCGCAGATCTGGACGCTGGTGAAGGCGGCCGAGCTGCACCACGACCTGCACGTCGACGACCAGCCGGACGACGAGGCGTTCGACGAGTTCGTCATGCACATCGACGGCTATCTGTGCGAGATCAAGGACGTGCAGATCCGGGACGGGCTGCACATCCTCGGCGGCGGTCCGGTCGACGAGGCGCGGGTCAACCTCGTGCTGGCCGTGCTGCGCGCCTCGCAGGTGTGGGGCGGCGCGGCGAACGCCCTGCCGGGGCTGCGGGCCTGCCTCGCCGAGCACTTCGGCCTGGTCGAGAAGGAGTTGCTCGCCGAGCCGGGCGCGCCGGTGAAGGCGCCGGTGGAGCTGACCGACCTGGTCGACGGGCCGGCCCGGTCGGCGGCCGACGCGATCGACCTGCTGGAGCAGTTGTGCCGCCGGTTCGCGGAGGGCATGGAGCAGCGGGGCTGGCAGACGGCCGCCGTGCCCGCGCTGGTGCGCGAGGTCGTGGGTACCGAACTCCCGGACGCCGTCGCGGTGTTGGAGTTCGCCTGCACCGAGGTCGTACCGCGGCTCGCGAAGACGACCGACGAGATCGACCACATCCTCAAGGCCCTGAACGGCGGTTACGTCCCGGCCGGCCCGTCGGGCTCCCCGACCCGCGGTCTGGTCAACGTCCTGCCGACCGGCCGCAACTTCTACTCGGTCGACCCCAAGGCCATCCCGTCCAGGCTGAGTTGGGAGGTGGGCCAGGCGCTCGCCGACTCGCTGGTGCAGCGCTACCTCCAGGACAACGGGGAGTACCCGAAGTCCGTCGGTCTGACGGTCTGGGGCACGTCCGCGATGCGCACCCAGGGCGACGACATCGCCGAGATCCTCGCGCTGCTGGGCTGCCGCCCGGTGTGGGACGACGCCTCGCGCCGGGTCACCGGCTTCGAGGTGGTGCCGGTGGCGGAGCTGGGCCGCCCGCGTATCGACGTCACGGTCCGCATCTCCGGGTTCTTCCGCGACGCGTTCCCGCACGTGGTCGGGCTGATCGACGACGCGGTGCGGGCGGTGGCCGAGCTGGACGAACCCGCGGACTCCAACTACGTGCGCGCCCACGTCGACGAGGACACCGCCGAGCACGGCGACCGGCGGCGCGCGAGCGCCCGTATCTTCGGCTCCAAGCCGGGGGCGTACGGGGCCGGCCTGCTCCCGCTGATCGACGCCCGCAACTGGCGCAGCGACGCGGACCTCGCCGAGGTCTACGCGGTGTGGGGCGGTTACGCGTACGGGCGCGGGCTGGACGGCCGGGCGGCGCGCGGGGACATGGAGACGGCGTTCAAGCGGATCGCGGTCGCGGCGAAGAACGTGGACACGCGCGAGCACGACCTCGTCGACGCCGACGACTACTTCCAGTACCACGGCGGCATGGTCGCCATGGTGCGGCACCTGACGGGCGCCAACCCCGAGGCGTACGTGGGTGATTCGGCGACCCCGGACCAGGTGAAGACGCGCACGCTCGGCGAGGAGACGCACCGCGTGTTCCGCGCCCGGGTGGTCAACCCGCGCTGGATGGCGGCCATGCGACGGCACGGCTACAAGGGCGCCTTCGAGATGGCGGCGACGGTCGACTACCTCTTCGGGTACGACGCCACGGCGGGGGTCGTGGACGACTGGATGTACGAGAAGCTCAGCGCGGAGTACGTGTTCGACCCGGAGAACCGGGACTTCATGAAGAAGTCCAACCCGTGGGCGCTGCGCGGCATCACCGAGCGGCTCCTCGAAGCCGCCGACCGCGGGCTGTGGGCGGAGCCGGACGCCGACACGATCGAGCGGCTGCGCGCCACCTACCTGGAGCTCGAAGGCGACTTGGAGGGTGACGAGAAGTGAGTACTCCTTTCCCGTTCACGGCCGTTGTCGGTCAGGACGATCTACGGCTCGCGCTGCTGCTGAACGCCGTGTCGCCTGCGGTGGGCGGTGTGCTGGTGCGGGGCGAGAAGGGCACCGCCAAGTCGACGGCGGTGCGGGCGCTTTCGGCACTGTTGCCCGCGTTGGAGGTCGTCGCGGGCTGCCGGTTCTCGTGCGACCCGGCCTCTCCGGACCCCGCGTGCCCGGACGGGCCGCACGAGCGGGCGTTCGAGACGCGGGCGTCGCGGATGGTCGAACTGCCGGTCGGGGCTTCCGAGGACCGGCTCGTGGGCGCGCTGGACATCGAGCGGGCGCTCGCGGAAGGCGTCAAGGCGTTCGAGCCGGGGCTGCTCGCCGACGCGCACCGGGGCATCCTCTACGTCGACGAGGTCAACCTCCTCCACGACCACCTGGTCGACCTGCTGCTGGACGCGGCGGCGATGGGTGCCTCGTACGTCGAACGCGAGGGCGTCTCCGTACGGCACGCCTCGAAGTTCCTGCTCGTCGGGACGATGAACCCCGAAGAGGGCGAGCTGCGGCCGCAGTTGCTCGACCGGTTCGGGCTGACCGTCGAGGTCGCCGCCTCGCGGGAGCCCGACCAGCGGGTGGAGGTCGTACGGCGGCGGCTCGCCTACGACGACGATCCGGGCGGGTTCGCCGAGCGATGGGCCGACGAGGAGAGCGCCGTACGGCAACGGATCGTCGCCGCACGGGAGTTGTTGCCGTCCGTGCGGCTCGGGGACGGGGCGCTGCGGCAGATCGCGGCCACCTGCGCCGCGTTCGAGGTGGACGGCATGCGCGCCGACATCGTCATGGCGCGGACGGCGACCGCGCTGGCGGCCTGGGCCGGGCGCACCGACGTGCTCGCCGAGGACGTACGGCAGGCGGCGCTGCTCGCGCTGCCGCACCGCAGGCGTCGTAATCCCTTTGACGCGCCGGGACTTGACGAGGACAAGCTCGACGAGACGCTGGAGGAGTTCGCCGGCCCCGGCGAAGGCGACAGCGGGGGCGGCAGTGAGGGCGAGGGTGACGAGGATCCGGATCCCGACGGGCCCGGTGACGGTGGGCAGCCCGCTCCGGACTCCGGTCCGCAGGGGGGTGGCGACACCGCCGCGCGGCCCGAGGCCGGGCAGGACGGGGAGCCGCAGGCCTCCGGTGCCGGGGAGCGGCCCGCCGCCCGGGCCGCCGAGCCGTACCGTACGAAGGTGCTCAGCGTGCCCGGGATCGGTGAGGGTGCCGCCGGGCGGCGTTCGCGGGCGCGCACCGAGCACGGGCGGACGACGGGTGCGCGGCGGCCCCGAGGGGCCCTGACCAAGCTGCACCTGGCGGCGACCGTGCAGGCCGCCGCGCCGCATCAGCGGGCGCGGGGGCGTTCCGGGCGGGGGCTGGTCGTCCGCCGGGACGATCTGCGGCAGGCGACCCGGGAGGGGCGGGAGGGGAACCTCGTGCTGTTCGTGGTCGACGCCTCGGGGTCCATGGCCGCCCGGCAGCGGATGAGCGCCGTGAAGGGCGCCGTGCTGTCGCTGCTGCTCGACGCCTACCAGCGGCGGGACAAGGTGGGCCTGGTGACGTTCCGGGGGGCGGCGGCCGATGTGGCGTTGCCGCCGACGTCCTCGGTGGACGCGGCGGCCGTCCGGCTGGAGTCGCTGCCGACCGGGGGGCGGACGCCGCTCGCCGCCGGGCTGCTCAAGGCGCACGATGTGCTGCGGGTGGAACGGCTGCGGGATCCGGCGCGGCGCGCGCTGGTCGTCGTGGTGACGGACGGACGGGCCACCGGTGGGCCCGAGCCCGTCGCGCTCGCGGGGCGGGCGGCTCGGCTGTTCGCCGCCGAGGGGGTCGCGTCGGTGGTCGTGGACTGCGAGTCCGGGCCGGTGCGGCTGGGGCTCGCGGGGCAGCTCGCGGGTGAGCTGGAGGGTACGGCGGTGACGCTCGACGAGTTGCGGGCGGACTCCATCGCCGGGCTGGTCAGGAACGTGCAGGGGACTTCCAGGAGGGCCGCGTAATGCCGCAGGGACAGCCGAGTGTCGTACCCGACGACGGCCTGACGACTCGTCAGCGGCGTAATCGGCCGCTGGTGGTCGTGCACACCGGGATCGGCAAGGGGAAGTCCACCGCCGCGTTCGGGCTCGCGCTGCGCGCCTGGAACCAGGGGTGGCCGATCGGGGTGTTCCAGTTCGTCAAGTCGGCGAAGTGGAAGGTCGGCGAGGAGAACGCCCTGCGGGTGCTGGGGGCCAGCGGTGAGGGCGGGACCGTGGACTGGCACAAGATGGGCGAAGGGTGGTCGTGGGTGCAGCGCGACTCCCAGATGGACAACGAGGAGAAGGCCCGCGAGGGCTGGGAGCAGGTCAAGCGGGATCTTGCCGCCGAGACCTACAAGCTGTACGTGCTGGACGAGTTCGCCTATCCGATGCACTGGGGGTGGGTCGATGTCGATGAGGTCGTCTCCGTGCTGCGGGACCGTCCGGGGACGCAGCACGTGGTCATCACGGGGCGGAACGCGCCCGAGAAGCTCGTCGAACTCGCGGATCTGGTGACCGACATGTCCAAGGTCAAGCATCCGATGGACGCCGGGCAGAAGGGGCAGCGGGGGATCGAGTGGTGAATCCGTCATGACGTCCTCCTCCCCGTCCTCCTCCCCGTCCTCCTCCCCGTCCTCCTCCCCGTCCTCCTCCCCGTCCTCCTCCCCGTCCTCCTCCCCGTCCTCGTCCTCCGTCCCTCGGCTGGTCATCGCCGCGCCGTCCTCCGGCAGCGGCAAGACCACCGTCGCCACGGGGTTGATGGCCGCGTTCGCCGCGCGGGGGCTCGCCGTGTCCCCGCACAAGGTCGGGCCGGACTACATCGACCCCGGGTACCACGCGCTCGCGACCGGGCGGGTGGGGCGCAACCTCGACGCGTATCTGTGCGGGCCGGAGTTGGTCGGGCCGTTGTTCGCGCATGGGGCGCGCGGGTGCGATCTGGCGATCGTCGAGGGTGTGATGGGGATGTTCGACGGGGCCGCCGGGGAAGGTGAACTGGCGTCCACCGCCCATGTGGCGAAGTTGCTGCGGGCGCCGGTGGTGCTCGTCGTGGACGCCTCGTCGCAGTCGCGGTCCGTCGCCGCGCTGGTGCACGGGTTCGCTTCGTGGGATCCGGAGGTACGGGTCGGGGGCGTGATCTTGAACAAGGTCGCGTCGGATCGGCATGAGGAGTTGTTGCGGGAGGCGTTGGAGTCGGCCGGGGTGCCGGTGTTCGGGGTGTTGCGGCGGGTGGCTCAGGTGGATACGCCTTCGCGGCATCTGGGGTTGGTGCCGGTCGCCGAGCGGGGCGCTGCCGCTGTGGAGGCCGTTGCGGCTATGGGGGCGCAGGTTTCCCAAGGGTGTGATCTTGAGGGGCTGTTGGGGTTGGCTCGGGGGGCGGGGGGGTTGTCCTGTGCGGCTTGGGATGCGGGGGAGGCGCTTGTTTCTTCGCCCCCGCCGCCCCTTCCCGTCCCGTCCCTGGGGGCTGCGCCCCCAGACCCCCGCTTTCGGCCCGAAGGGCCTCGTCCTCAAACGCCGGACGGGCTGAGAACAACCGGCCCGGACTGCAAAGTCACCGTTGCCGTCGCCGGTGGGGCTGCGTTTTCGTTCTCCTATGCCGAGCACAGTGAGTTGCTTGGTGCCGCCGGGGCCGATGTCGTTGTTTTTGATCCGTTGCGGGATGAGCAACTGCCTGATGGTACGCGGGGGTTGGTCATCGGGGGTGGGTTTCCCGAGGTGTATGTCGAGGAGTTGGCGGGCAACGAGGCGCTTCGTAAGGCCGTTGCCGAGTTGGCGTTGAGCGGGGCGCCCGTTGCCGCCGAGTGTGCGGGGCTGCTGTATCTGTGCCGCGAGCTGGACGGGCAGCCGATGTGCGGGGTGCTGGACGCCGGTGCCCGGATGACGGGGCGGCTGACGCTGGGGTATCGGGACGCCGTCGCCGTGAGCGACAGTGTGCTCGCCGTGACCGGGACGCGGATGCGGGGGCACGAGTTTCACCGGACCGTCGTCGAGCCCGGCTCGGGGGCGGCGCCCGCCTGGGGGATGCGGACCCCGCAGCGGCGGGTCGAAGGTTTTGTGGAGCGCGGTGTGCACGCGAGTTATCTGCACACGCACTGGGCGTCCGAGCCCGGTGTGGCCCGTCGGTTCGTGGAGAGGTGCCGGACGTCATGAGCAGCAAGCTGGTCGGAGTCGGGGTGGGTCCCGGGGATCCCGAGCTGGTGACCGTCAAGGGCGTCAACACGCTCCGGGCCGCCGATGTCGTCGTCGTCCCCGTGATGGACAGCGGTGAGCGGGGGCGGGCCGAGGCCACCGTTCTGCATTACGTGCCCGAGGACAAGGTCGTCCGGGTGGTGTTCGCGTTGAACGAGCGGACCGACCGGGCGCGCCGGGAGGCCGCCTGGGACGCCGCCGGTGAGCGGGTCGCCGAGCTGCTGCGGGAGCACGGGACAGTCGCCTTCGCGACCATCGGGGATCCCAACGTGTACTCCACCTTCACCTATCTCGCGCAGACCATCGTGGAGACGGTGGCGGGGACCGTGATCGAGACCGTGCCCGGGATCACCGCCATGCAGGATCTCGCCGCCCGGTCGGGGGCCGTCCTCACCGAGGGCACCGAGCCGTTGACGCTCGTGCCGGTGACCGCCGGTTCCGCCGTGCTGAAGGACGCGCTCGCCGGGCCGGGGACCGTCGTCGCCTACAAGTTCGGGCGGCAGGCCGCCGAGGTCGCCGAGGCGCTGCGGGAGACCGGGCGGATCGGGGACGCCGTGTGGGGGTCGGCGCTCGGGCTGCCGGAGGAGTCCGTCCGGCCGGCCGCCGAGCTGGACGGCGAGCCGCTGCCCTACCTGTCGACGCTCATCGCTCCCGCGCGGCGCGCGGGCGGCCGGGGCGGCAAGCTGTGAGTCGCCGCCGGACGTCAGCTCGCCAGGCCCACCACCAGCCAGATGAAGGCCGCGCCCGCGATCGTGCACAGCACGGTCGAGCGGGCGGGGTGGTCGTGATGGGCCTCGGGCAGGATCTCGGCGGCCGCCAGATACAGCAGCGCGCCGCCGAAGAAGCCGAGATAGCCGCCGAGCAGTTGCTCCGGGATGGTGACGAAGGACGTCGACAGCGCGCCCAGCACCGGGGCCGCCGCGTCCGCGAACAGCATGGCCACGGCCTTGCGGCGGGCGTTCCCGTACAGGCTGGTGATCGTGTAGGTGTTGAAGCCGTCCGCGAAGTCGTGGGCGATCACCGCGAGGGCCACCGCGGCTCCCATGCCGCCGCCCACCTGGAAGGCCGCGCCGATCGCGACGCCGTCCATGGCGCTGTGGCCGACCATCGCCGCGGCCGCCGTCAGGCCGACCTCGGGGGTCCGGCCGTCGCGGATCCCCTGGGGCGCGCCGGTGTCGCGGGGGCCGCCGCGGTCCTCCGCCGCGCCGTGCGCGGCCTGGCGCAGGGCCAGCAGGCGTTCCACCAGATGGGCCAGCAGGAAGCCCGCCACGAAGAGCAGGAGCGCGGCGGGGACGCCGAAGACTTCCGTGCCGGCCGCGTGCAGGGCCTCCGGCAGCAGATCCAGGCCGACCACGCCCAGCATCAGGCCGCCTGCCAGGCCCAGCACCAGGTGGCGACGGTCGGTCACGCGTTGCGCCGTCCAGCCGCCGGCCAGCGTCATGAGGAACGCGCCGAGCGCGACGAAGACCGCCATACGCCCTTCGTATCCGATCGACCCCCGGCCGCGCACATCCGGCCCCTGCCCTGACCGCCGTCGATATCCCCGTCATGACCTGTTGTGAACCGCTGTGAGAGGACCTGAACCCATGGCCGATGCCCCCACCGGCAAGGTGACCTTCGTCGGTGCCGGCCCCGGCGCCGCCGACCTGCTGACGTTCCGTGCCGCGCGCGCCATCGCCGAGGCCGACGTCGTGATCTGGGCCGCGAGCCTGGTGCAGGCCGAGGTTCTCGAGCACGCGGGCGAGGGCGCGGAGATCCTCGACTCGGCCACGATGTCTTTGGAGGACGTCGTCGCCGTGTACGAGCGGGCGCGCCGGGAGGGGCTCAAGGTGGCCAGGATCCACTCCGGCGACCCGGCCCTGTGGGGCGGTACGCAGGAGCAGCTCGACCGGTGCGACGAGATCGGCGTCGACACCGAGATCGTCCCCGGCGTCTCCTCGTTCTCCGCCGTCGCCGCGCTCGCCCGGCGCGAGCTGACGATCCCGGAGGTCGCGCAGTCCGTCGTCCTCACCCGGCTCGGCGGCGGCAAGACGCCGATGCCGCCCGGCGAGGAGGTCCGCGAGTTCGCCCGGCACGGCACGACCATGGCGATCTTCCTGTCGGCCGCCCGCAGCGGGCAGTTGGTGCGGGAGCTGCTGGAGGGCGGCTATCCGACGGGCACCCCGGTCGTCATCGCCTACCAGGCGACCTGGCCGGAGGAACTGGTCGTGAAGTGCACGATCGAGACGCTGGAGGAGACGGTGAAGGAGCACAAGCTCTGGAAGCACACCCTCTTCCTGGTCGGCCCGGCCCTCGACGCGCACGGCACCCGCTCGCACCTGTACCACCCCGGCCACTTCCACGGCTACCGCAAGGCCGACCCGGCGGCCCGCCGGGCGCTGCGCGAACGGGGTGCGAGTACGTGAGTCGCCCGAGTCACCCGAGTCGCCTGATCACGGTCGTCGGTACGGGAACCGGTGCGCCGCCGCCCGAGGACGTCCTCGCGGGGGCCGCTCTCGTCGTGGGCGGGCGTCGGCATCTGGACGCCGTACGGCTGCCCGACGGCGTGGAGCGGATCGTCCTCGGGGCGCTCGCGCCCGCCCTCGACGTCGTCGAGGAGTACGTCGGCAAGGAGCGGCCGGTGGTCGTGCTGGCGTCCGGTGATCCGGGGTTCTTCGGGATCGTGCGGGTGCTGGCCGAGCAGTTCGGGGCCGGGCTGCTGGACGTCCGGCCGGGGGTGTCCTCGGTGGCCGCCGCCTTTGCGCGGCATGGGCTGACCTGGGACGACGCCGTCGTCGTCAGCGCGCACGGGCGGGATCCGCGGACCGCCGTGCATGTCTGCCGGGCGTATCCGAAGGTCGGCGTGCTGACCGGGCCGGGCGCCGGGCCGGCCGAGCTGGGCGCGGCGCTCGCCCGCAGCGCGCCCGACCGGGTGCTGGTGGTCGCCGTCGCGCTCGGCGACCCGGTGCGCGAGCGGGTGGAGCGGGTCTCCCCCGCCGAGGCCGCGGGCCGCGACTGGGGTACGGCGGTGAGCGTCGTCCTGTGCCTGGACGAGACGCGTCCGGCGGGCGGCCCGCGCACCCTCGCGGGGCCCGCGCCCCGGCCCGCCGGGTGGGCGCTGGCGGAGGACGACTTCGCGCACCGCGACTCGATGATCACCAAGTTCGAGGTACGGGCACTGGCGCTGGCCCGCCTCGGGCCGCGCCCGGGCGACCTGGTCTGGGACGTCGGCGCGGGCTCCGGTTCCGTGGCCGTGGAGTGCGCGCGGCTGGGCGCGGCCGTCAGCGCGGTCGAGAAGGCGGCGGACGGGGTGGCGCGGATCCGCGCCAACGCCCGTGCGCACGGCGTCGACGTGCATGTCGTGCACGGCGGCGCGCCCGGCGCGCTGGCCGAACTCGACGACCCCGACGCCGTGTTCGTCGGCGGCGGCGGACGTGAACTGCCCGGGATCGTCGCCGCGTGCGCGCGGCGGGCGCGGCGGACGGTGGTGGTCGCGATGGCCGCGCTGGACCGGGTCCCGGCCGTGCGCGGCGCGCTCACGGACGCCGGGTTCGACGTCGACGGCGTACTGCTCCAGTCCTCGCGCCTCGCGCCGCTGCCGGGGGACGTCACCCGGCTCGCGGCGACCAATCCCGTTTTCCTGCTCTGGGGGACCAAAGCCCCCGTCCGTCAAGAAGTTCCGCACGAAGGAGTTGCTCTGTGATCGGCCTCATTTCCGCCACCGCGGCGGGGGCGGCGGCGCGCGACCGGCTGGCCGCGGCTTGGCCGGACCGCACGCGCGCGTACGACGGGCCCGTCGGGGACGCCGTACGGCGGGCGTTCGCGGAGTGCGAGCAGCTCGTGTGCTTCCTGGCGACGGGCGCGGTCGTCCGGCTCGTCGCGCCGCTGCTCGGCGACAAGGCGTCCGACCCGGGTGTGGTGTGCGTCGACGAGGCCGGGCGGTTCGCCGTGTCGCTGGTCGGCGGGCACGGCGGCGGAGCCAACGAACTCGCCCTCGCGGTGGGTGAGTTGCTGGGGGCCGAGCCCGTGGTGACCACGGCGACGGACGCCGTCGGCATCCCCGGTCTGGACACCCTCGGCCTCCCGGTGGAGGGCGATGTGGCAGGCGTGACGCGGGCCCTGCTGGACGGGGAGCCGGTCGCGCTGGACGCGGAGGTGGCGTGGCCGCTGCCGCCGGTGCCGTTCGCCGAACAGGGCGCGTACACCGTGCGGTTGACCGACCGGGCCGTCGAACCCGGTGAGCGCGAGGTGCTGTTGCGGCCGCCGACGCTCGTGGTCGGCGTCGGCGCTTCCAAGGGCGCGCCGGTCGAGGAGGTGCTCGACGTGATCGAGGGTGCGCTGCGAGAGGCCGGTCTGTCCGCGCGGAGCGTCGCCGAACTCGCCACCGTGGACGCCAAGGCGGCGGAGCCCGGCATCGCGGGGGCCGCCGCGCGGCTCGGGGTGCCCGTAGTGACGTACTCCGCCGGGGAGTTGGCGGCCGTCGAGGTGCCGAACCCCTCCGCCGCGCCGCTCGCCGCCGTCGGCACGCCGTCCGTCGCGGAGGCCGCCGCGCTCGTCGGCGGGGGTGAACTCCTCGTGCCCAAGCGGAAGTCGGAGCGCGCGGACGGGCGGCCCGCGATGGCGACCTGCGCCGTCGTACGGCGGCCGGGGCGTGGGCGGCTCGCGGTGGTCGGGCTCGGGCCCGGCGCGCGGGACCTGCTCACGCCGCGCGCGCACGCCGAACTGCGGCGCGCCGCCGTGCTCGTGGGGCTCGACCAGTACGTCGACCAGATCCGCGACCTGCTGCGGCCCGGCACCCGGATCCTGGAGTCAGGGCTCGGGGCCGAGGAGGAGCGGGCCCGCACGGCCGTCGCGGAGGCCCGGCGCGGGCAGGCCGTCGCGCTGATCGGCAGCGGGGACGCGGGCGTGTACGCCATGGCCTCCCCGGCGCTCGCCGAGGCGTCCGACGACATCGACGTGGTCGGGGTGCCGGGGGTGACCGCCGCGCTCGCGGCCGGGGCGATCCTCGGCGCGCCGCTCGGCCACGACCATGTGTCGATCAGCCTGTCCGACCTGCACACGCCGTGGGAGGTCATCGAGCGGCGGGTGCGGGCGGCGGCCGAGGCGGACCTCGTCGTCACGTTCTACAACCCGCGTTCCCGGGGCCGCGACTGGCAGTTGCCCAAGGCGCTGTCGATCCTCGCCGGGCACCGGGAGCCGACGACGCCGGTGGGCGTCGTACGCAACGCCTCCCGCCCGGACGGCAGCAGCCGGCTGACCACGCTCGCGGAACTCGACCCGGCGTGGGTCGACATGATGACCGTCGTGACCGTCGGCAACACCGCCACCCGGAACATCGCGGGGCGCATGGTGACCCCGCGCGGCTACCGCTGGCAGGAGAGCACGCAGCAGCAGGAACAGGAGGAGGCGAAGTGAATCCCTCGGCCCGTGTGGTCCATCCGATCGAGCAGGAGTCGTTCCGGCGGCTGCGCGCCCGCCTGGACACCTCGCACCTTCCGCCGCTGACCCGGGCGGTGGTGGAGCGGGTCATCCACTCCGCCGCCGATCTGGAGTACGCCCGCGATCTCGTCCTGGACGAGGGCGAGTTGGCGACGGCGCAGGCCGCGCTGCACGCCGGTGCGCCCGTCGTCGTGGACGTGGAGATGGTCGCGGCGGGCATCACGCGCCGCGAGACCGTCTGCCGGCTCAAGGACGCCAAGTCCGGTGCGGGGCTGACGCGTTCGGCGCACGCGGTGCGACTGGCGTACGACGAGGTCGGCCCGGGGGCGATCTGGGTGATCGGCTGTGCGCCGACCGCCCTGGAGGAGCTGCTGACGCTCGACGCCTCCCCCGCGCTCGTCATCGGGCTGCCCGTCGGCTTCGTCGGCGCGGCCGAGTCGAAGGCCGCGCTGCGCGAGAGCGGGCTGCCCGCCGTGAGCAACGTGTCCGAGAAGGGCGGCTCGGCGGTCGCCGCCGCCGCGCTCAACGCCCTGCTGTACACCCCCCTTTCAGCCCCCGCGGCACCCGCGATATCACTCTCTGCATCGTCCCCCGCTTCGTCCTTCGAGGAGAAACAGTGACCACCCCGCCGCCCGCCCTGCTCATCGCCGGCCATGGCACCCGGGACGAGGCCGGGGCCGAGGCGTTCCGTGACTTCGTACGGGAGTTGGGGCGTCGTCACCCCGAACTGCCCGTCGCGGGCGGCTTCATCGAGCTGTCCCCGCCGCCGCTGGGCGAAGCCGTCGCCGACCTGGTGGAGCGGGGCGTACGCCGTTTCGCCGCCGTTCCGCTGATGCTGGTGTCCGCCGGGCACGCCAAGGGGGACATCCCGGCGGCCCTGTCCCGCGAGAAGGAACGGCACCCGGGGATCTCGTACACGTACGGGCGTCCGCTGGGCCCGCACCCGGCGCTGCTGAACGTGCTGGAGCGGCGGCTGGAGGAGGCGCTCGGCACGGAGGGGCGTACGCCCGAGGATCTGGCCGACGTGACCGTGCTGCTGGTGGGGCGCGGGTCGACGGACCCGGACGCCAACGCCGAGGTGTACAAGGCGGCGCGGCTGCTGTGGGAGGGGCGCGGGTACGCGGGCGTGGAGACGGCGTTCGTGTCGCTGGCCGCGCCGGACGTGCCGAGCGGGCTCGACCGGTGCGTGAAGCTGGGCGCGCGGCGGATCGTCGTCCTGCCGTACTTCCTGTTCACCGGGATCCTGCCGGACCGGGTGCGGCAGCAGACCGAGGGCTGGGCGGCGGCGCACCCGGGGGTGGAGGTGCGGTCGGCGGACGTCATCGGCCCCGAGCCGGAGCTGCTCGACCTGGTGATGGAGCGGTACGCGGAGGCCGTCAAGGGCGATCTGCGGATGAACTGCGACTCGTGCGTGTACCGGATCGCGCTGCCGGGGTTCGAGGACAAGGTGGGGCTGCCGCAGCAGCCGCACTTCCACCCGGACGACGACGGGGACCACGATGGACACCACGGTCACGGGCATCATCACCACGGAGGGCACGCGCACTCCCATGCACACTGACGGGCACGACCTGCGCCACCACGGGGACGCCGAGGTGCGGGACGACGGTGCGGAGCTGGTCGACCTCGCCGTGAACGTCCGCGCGGACACGCCGCCGCGCTGGCTGCGCGAGCGCGTCGCCGCGTCCCTGACCGGCCTCGCGGCCTACCCGGACGGGCGGGCCGCGCGGGCGGCGGTCGCGGCGCGGCACGGGCTGCCGGTGGAGCGGGTGCTGCTGACGGCGGGCGCGGCGGAGGCGTTCGTACTGCTGGCGCGTGCTCTGAAGGTCCGTCAACCCCTGGTCGTGCACCCGCAGTTCACGGAGCCGGAGGCGGCGTTGCTGGACGCCGGGCACAGTGTGGACCGGCTGATCCTGCGGGCGGAGGACGGTTTCCGGCTGGATCCGGCGGCCGTTCCCGAGGACGCCGACCTGGTGGTGATCGGCAACCCGACCAACCCGACGTCGGTACTGCACCCGGCCGAGGCGATCGCCCGACTCGCGCGGGTCGGGCGGACGTTGGTGGTCGACGAGGCGTTCATGGACGCGGTGCCCGAAGAGCAGGAGGCGCTCGCCGACCGGACGGACGTACCCGGCCTGGTGGTGCTGCGCAGCCTGACGAAGACCTGGGGGCTGGCGGGGCTGCGCATCGGCTACGTCCTGGCGGCACCGGAGACGATCGCCGAGCTGGAACGGGCCCAGCCGCTGTGGCCGGTGTCCACCCCGGCGCTGGCCGCGGCGGAGGCGTGCATGAGTACGCGGGCCCTGGCGGAAGCCGCCCACGCCGCGCACCGCGTCGCCACGGACCGGGCCCATCTCGTCGCCGGGCTCGAGGAGTTCGCCTCGGACGGGGTGCGGATCGCGGGGCCTGCGGAGGGACCGTTCGTCCTCGTCCGGATCCCCCGGGCCGCCGCCGTCCGGCACCGGCTGCGCACCCTGGGGTTCGCGGTCCGGCGCGGGGACACCTTCCCCGGACTGGACACGGAGTGGCTACGGCTGGCCGTACGCGACCGGGTGACGGTGAACCGTTTCCTCCAAGCCTTGGACCAGGCGCTGGCACTGACGCGGAGGTGAGGGCGAGGGGGTCCGTACCCCTCGCCCCTCCCGGCGTCCCGGCTTCCGGTCTCGTCAGCCCCGGTTGCGGCGGGCCAGCGCCACCGCTCCCCCGC
The DNA here is from genome assembly GCF_900110755.1 of Streptomyces sp. yr375. Lineage (GTDB taxonomy): Bacteria > Actinomycetota > Actinomycetes > Streptomycetales > Streptomycetaceae > Streptomyces. The sequence goes on along the minus strand of NZ_FOFF01000006.1, from coordinate 172,768 downwards.
CCGCCGCCAGCAGGGCCACCGCGCCGCCCGCGAGGTACGGGGTCGTCGAACTGCCGCCGGTCTGGGCCAGGTCCGCCTGTGCGGGTGCGCCCTGGGCCTTCACGTCGGCGGCCGGGGCGGCGGTGCTCGGCTCGGCGGACTCGGCGGACTGGGCCTGTTCCTCGCCCTGTTGGGGCTCCTCACCCGTCCCCTGTTCCTCGCCCTGTTCGCGTGCCGCGGGTGTCTCGCAGGTGGCTTTCGCGAGGGTCAGGGTGCCGGTGACCTCGGCGACGTTGAGGTTCAACGGGTTGACGGAGACGGTGAGTTCGAGGGCGGTGGCGGCTGCCGTGCGGGACGTCACCTTGCGCTGCGAGAGGTCCAGGCGGACTTCGCCCACGCCGGGTGCCTTAACCTCCGTCGTGCCGCCCGCGCTCACCGACACCTTCTTGCCGAGGACCGTCACCGAGCCCAGCACGTTGGAGGCGGCGACCGGGGTCTTGCCGGTCTCACAGGTCGCCTTCGAGGTGACCGCGCCGATCTCGATGACGGAGAGCAGCGGGAGGCCGGGGACGTGCAGCTTGGCGTGGGCGAGGCGGGTGGACGCCTCGGCCTTCGTGTCGTCTACCGTCGCCTTGGCCTCGGCGACGTCCGCGCGCAGGACGCTGAACGGCCTGCCGCCGTCGACGCCGTTCAACTCCGCGGTGAGCGCGGTCTTTTCGGCGCTCTGCGGGGCCTGCACCTCGTTCAGGGAGACGGTGAGCGGGATGCCGACGGTCTTGTTGAGCAGGGCCACGTCGAGCCCGGTGCGCAGGACGGACGCGCTCGCGCGGCCCTGGCCGTCGGTCGCGTGGGCGGAGCCCGCGCCGGCCAGGGCCGCGGGACCTGCGGCCAGGGCCGTGGTCGCCAGGACGGTGGCGACGCGGCGTGCGGGCATGCGGAAGGTGTTGCCGTTCAAGGGTGGGACCCCCAGAAGAGACGCTTCGGGACCCCGTAAGAATTACGTACAAGCGGTCAACGGTCAGCATGCTGACGCGAGTTCACTCCAACGTGAGTTTTCCGTGCACATCTTCGAATCACGCAGCACGTACGTTCTCCACAATCCCGTGACTCCTGGATCCCGTGTGCCCGCACCGCCCTCAGGTCAGCTCCGCTCGGCTCAGCTCACCACCGTCCCGTTGAGCACCACGCGGCGCGGGGCCGCCAGTACCCGTACGTCCGCGCGCGGGTCCGTGTCGTAGACGACGAGGTCCGCCGGAGCGCCCTCGTCCAGACCGGGGCGTCCGAGCCACGCGCGTGCGCCCCAAGTCGTCGCCGAAAGCGCCTCCAGCGGGGGGATGCCGGCCGTCACCAGCTCGGCGACCTCCGCCGCCACCAGACCGTGCGGCAGCGTGCCGCCGGCGTCCGTGCCGACGAAGACCGGGATGCCGGCGTCGTAGGCGGCGCGCACGGTGTCGTAGCGGCGGGCGTGCAGCCTGCGGAGGTGGGCCGCCCAGCGCGGGAACTTGGCCTCGCCGCCGGCCGCGAGGCCGGGGAACGTCGCGATGTTGACGAGCGTCGGCACGATCGTGACGCCGCGCTCGACGAACAGCGGGATCAGCTCGTCCGTGAGGCCCGTGGCGTGCTCGACGCAGTCGATGCCCGACTCCACCAGGTCGCGCAGCGAGTTCTCCGCGAAGCAGTGGGCGGTGACCCGCGCGCCCAGCCGGTGGGCCTCCGCGATGGCCGCCTCGACCGCGTCCCGGGGCCAGCTCGGGGCCAGGTCGCCCACCTCGCGGTCGATCCAGTCGCCGACCAGCTTCACCCAGCCGTCGCCGCGCCGGGCTTCTCGGGCGACGTACGCGACCAGGTCCGCGGGCTCGATCTCGTGGGCGTAGCCGCGGAGGTAGCGGCGGGTGCGGGCGATGTGCCGGCCCGCCCTGATGATCTTCGGGAGGTCGTCGCGGGCGTCGACCCAGCGGGTGTCCGAGGGCGAGCCGGCGTCGCGGATCAGCAGCGTGCCCGCCTCGCGGTCGGCCAGCGCCTGCTTCTCGGCGACGTCCGGCTCGACCGGCCCGTGCGCGCCCAGGCCCACATGGCAGTGGGCGTCGACCAGACCGGGCAGCGCCCAGCCCTCGACGGTCCGGACGTCGCGAGCGCCGCCGGGACGGTCGTAGGAGATCCGGCCGTCGACGACCCACAGCTCGTCGCGGACGTCCTCGGGGCCGACGACGACCCGCCCTTTCACGTGCAGCACCGCGTGATCGCTCATGCACCGCACCTTAGTGAGCCGCGTGGTGCGCTACTTCTCGGGGCCGCCCACCTGGTCCGGGGACTCTTGGGCCTCTTCCTCAACCTCTTCCTCCACCTCGGCCATCGCCGGGTCGAGGAGGCGGGAGAGGAAGTGGCGGGTGCGTGCGTGGCGTGGAGCGCCGATGACGTCGGCCGGGGTGCCGTCCTCGACGACGACGCCGCCGTCCATGAAGACGACCCGGTCGGCGACCTCGCGGGCGAACGTCATCTCGTGGGTCACCACCATCATCGTCATGCCCTCGTGCGCGAGCCTGCGCATGACGGCCAGGACGTCCCCCACCAGTTCCGGGTCGAGCGCCGACGTCGGCTCGTCGAACAGCATCACCTCGGGGCCCATGGCGAGGGAGCGGGCGATCGCCACGCGCTGCTGCTGGCCGCCGGAGAGGGAGGCGGGGTAGGCGCTCGCCTTCTCCGACAGGCCCACCCGCGCCAGGTTCTCGGCGGCCACCCGCGCCGCCTCCGCCTTGCCGCGCCGCAGCACCCGGCGCTGCGGCAGGGTGAGGTTCTCGGTCACCGACAGGTGCGGGAAGAGGTTGAACTGCTGGAAGACCATGCCGATACGGCGGCGTACGGCGTCGATGTCGACGTCGGGGTCGGTGAGTTCGGTGCCGCCGACGAAGACCTGGCCCTTGGTCGGCTCCTCCAGCAGGTTCACGCAGCGCAGCAGCGTCGACTTGCCCGAGCCGGACGGGCCGATCACGCACACGACTTCGCCCTGGCCGATCTCCAGGTCGATGCCGCGCAGCACCTCGTTGTCGCCGAACGACTTGTGCAGGTCGCGGACTTCGATCTCGGGTCGGCTCATTTCACGGCCTCCTGGGCCTTGGCCTCCATACGGCGCACGACGAAGCCGAGCGGGATGGTCACCAGCAGATAGCAGAGGCCGGCGACCAGGATCGGCGTGGAGTTGGCCTTCTCGCTGGCCAAGTCCCGGCCGAACTTGGACAGTTCGCGTTCCGCCAGGGTCACGCCCAGGAGCAGGACCAGCGAGGAGTCCTTGAAGAGGATCACGAGTTCGTTGGTGAGCGGCGGCAGGATGATGCGGAACGCCTGCGGAATGACGATGGAGACCATGGCCCGCGCGGGCGAGAAGCCCAGCGAACGCGCCGCCTCCAGTTGCCCCTTGGGCACCGCCTGGATGCCCGCGCGGAAGGTCTCCGCCATGTACGCGGCCCCCACCAGGCCGAGCGCGAGGGCGGCCTTGCCGTAGGTCCCGCCGATGATCTCCGTGCCGGGGAAGGCCAGCGGTACGGCGACGCCGATGAAGACGAAGATCAGCAGGGCCGGCAGGCCGCGGAAGATCTCGATGTACACGCCGGCCAGCCAGCGGTACGGGCCGACCGAGGACAGCCGCATCAGCGCGATGACCAGGCCGAGCAGCAGCCCGAGCACGAAGCCGGACAGCGTGTACAGCACGGTGTTCTTCAGCGCCAGCGTGATGACGTCGGGGAACATCTCCTTCGCGATGCCCCACTGGGCGAACTGGTTCTTCAACCGCCCCCAGTCGGCCGTGACCGCGAAGACGATCACCGCCGCGACGAACACCGCGTACTGCGCCCCACGCGACAGACTGCGCTTCTGACGCCGGGTCAACCCCTTTCGCCGGAGCTGGAGTTGTACGTCCGTATCGGCCATGGGGTCAGGAGGCCGAGACGGAAGCGGATACGGAGGCGGAAGCTGAAGGTGTAGCGGCCGGGGAGGCGGCGGCGACGGACGCGTCGTACGGCCCGATCCACTTCTCGTACAGCGTCTTGTAGGTCCCGTCCGACTTCGCCTCGGCCAGCGCCTTGTTGACGGCGGCGAGCAGCTTGGCGTTGCCCTTCTTCACCGTGAAGCCGTACTGCTCACCGGTGTTGAGGTTGTCGACGACCTTGAAGGCGGCGGCGTTGGCCTTGTCCTTCAACCAGCCCTGGACGACCGGGTAGTCGATGATGACGGCCTTGACCTGCCCGGTGCGCAGCCCGTTGAGGACGGCGTCGGAGGACTCGAAGGAGACCGGGTCGAAGCCCTGCTTCGTGGCGTAGTCCTCGCCGGTGGTCTGCGCCTGGGCACCGAGCTTGAGCTTCTTGGCCTTCACGTCGGCGAGCGAGGTGACGGCCGCGCTCTTGTCGACCAGGACGGCCTGCGTGGCGTCGAAGTAGGGGTCGGAGAAGTCGACGTTCTTCTTCCGCTCCGCGGTGATGGTCATGCCGGCCGCGGCCACGTCGCACTGGCCGGAGTTGAGGAACGCGCCGGTCTTGAAGTTCTCGAAGGGCGTGTCGACGATCTCCTGCCGCACGCCCAGGTTCTTGGCGACGAGATCGATCAGGGACACGTCGAACCCTTGCACCTTGCCGTCGATCTCCGACTGGAAGGGCGGGTAGGGCAGATGGGTGCAGGTGGTGAGCTGGCCCGCCTTGACGAGCTCGACCCCGCCGGCGGCGGTCTTGGAGCCGCTGCCGCCGTCATCGGTGGAAGTGCAGGCGGCGACGAGCAGCAGCCCGGCCGTCGCGGTGGTGGCGGCCAGAACGCGGATCCTGCGCCCGGGAAGGGTGTTCAAGGCGGGCCTTCCTAAAAGAGGACTGAGGGACTGGAGGGAACGGATGGAACTGAGGGAACTGCGACTCCGATTATAAGGAGAAGTTTGAGGCTCTCAAATTAAACCGATGGTTACCGGGCCGCCCGACCTAAGAAGTAGCCAACAGAGAGGGAGGAAGCACATGCGGTTACTCTCGACACCTCTACCCCGTGAGTGAAGAGAGAGCACCCCCGTGACACACCCGTTCCTGGATCTCGCCCCGTTGAGCGCAGCGCACTTCGCCTCGATCGAGGACCGGGTGGCCCGGCTCCTGGACACCCGGCAGGACGTCGTGATCACCCAGGGCGAGGCGCTGCTGCCGCTGGAGGGCGCGATCAGGGGGACCGCCGGTCCGGGCACGGTGGCGCTGAACGTGATCACCGGCCCCTACGGGCAGACCTTCGGCGACTGGCTGCGGGACTGCGGCGCGACCGTCATCGACCTGGCGGTGCCCTTCCACACGGCGGTGACGGCGGCGCAGATCCGCGAGGCCTTCACCGAGCACCCCGAGATCGACTTCGTCTCGCTGGTGCACGCGGAGGCGGCGACCGGCAACACCAACCCGGTCGCGGAGATCGGCGAGGTGGTACGGGAGTACGGCGCGCTGTTCTACCTGGACGCGGTCGCCTCGATCGGCGCGGAGCCGGTGCTGCCGGACACGTGGGGCGTGGACCTGTGCGTGATCGGCGCGCAGAAGGCGATGGGCGGCCCGGCTGGCGTGTCGGCGGTGTCGGTGAGCGAGCGGGCCTGGGCTCGGATGTCCGCGAACCCGCAGGCCCCGCGCCGCTCGTACCTCTCCCTCCTGGACTGGAAGGAGCGCTGGCTCGACGGCGGCCGCAAGACCCTCCTGCACGCCCCGGCCCAACTGGAGATGCTGGCGCTGGAGGCCTGCGTCGAGCGGATCGAGGCGGAGGGCCTGGCCACGGTGACGGCCCGTCACGCCGCCGCCGCGGCGGCGACCCGCGCGGGCGTACTGGCCCTGGGCGGCGGCCTGGAGCCGTACGTCCACACCGCGACGGACGCGGCACCGGTCGCCACCACCCTGAGGGCACCGTCGGGCGTGGCGGCGACGGAACTGGCGGCCCGCGCCCTGGAAACCGCCCCGACACTGCCGCTGGCCGCGGGCGGGGGCGGGGGCGCACTGGCCAAGGAGATGATCCGGGTCAACCACTACGGGACGGACGCCACGCAGAACGTCGTACGCGAAAGCCTGACGGCCCTGGGAGCGGCCCTGGAGGAAAAGGGCCTGACCGTGGATGTGGCGGGCGCGGTACGTGCGGCGGAGCAGGCTTGGGGGAGTACCGAATGATCAGCATCAACAAGCTCGTACCGTCCGACAGGGCCGACTGGGAGGCCCTGTTCGGCGCGTACATCGACTTCTACGAGCGCGTCGAGCCGCCCGAGATGTACGACAGGGCGTGGCGCGCATTCCAGGCGGACACCCGGCTGCACGCCCTCGGTGCGCGGCTGGACGGCAGGCTCGTCGGCATCACGCACTTCTTCGTCCACCCCAACACGTCGGGTCCGGACGTCTGTTACCTCCAGGACCTCTTCACCGCACCGGAGGCCCGCGGCAAGGGCGCGGCCCGCGCACTGATCGCCGCGGTCTCCGACTGGGCCCAGACCCAAGGCTGCTGCCGCGTCTACTGGAACACCCACGAGTCCAACACCACGGCCCGCCACCTCTACGACAAGGTGGCAGAAAACCGCGGCTTCCTCCGCTACCAGATCGAACTGCCCCGGTAGGGCTACGACTTGCCGCCCCGATGTCGGCCCCCGTGCCATCCTCCCCGCATGACCACCAACACACCCCAGAACCAGCCCCAGCCCCAGCCCCAGCCCCAGCCCCAGCCCCAGACGCTCCCCGACGGTCGGGCCATCCCCCTCATGACCGGTGATGAACTTCCCATGTTGGAGAGCTGGTTGGCGTTTCATCGGGGGACGCTTGAGTTGAAGTGTGCGGGGCTGGATGACGAGCAGGTGCGGAAGGCGTCTGCCGCGCCGTCGGAGTTGACGTTGCTCGGGCTGGTGCAGCATCTCGCCGAGGTTGAACGGAACTGGTTCCAGCGGGCGTTCGCCGGGCTGGACGTGCCTCCGGTGTTCGAGGAGGAGACCGGGTACGGGCTCGACGCCGGGCGGGGGATCGACGAGGCGTTGGCCGTGTGGCGGCGGGAGATCGCTCGGGGGCGGGAGTTGATCGCCGGGCGGTCGCTGGAGGACACCGGGCGGATCGTCGACGGGCCGATGGCCGGCCTCGCGGTCAGTCTGCGCTGGGTGCTCATTCACATGATCGAGGAGTACGCCCGGCACAACGGTCACGCGGACATTCTTCGGGAGCGCATCGACGGAGTCGCGGGAATCTGATTCCAGTTCCGAATTCACGGTGATTTCGGAATCTCCTCCAGCATAGCCTTCCGTGTTCTTCTGCCCGGATTCCCTGCCGCTAAACGCAGGGGATTTCCGGGCGATTACGAGCCCGTGACGTATTGCACAAGCGGGGCTGTATGTCTCTTTTGCGGGGCATGAAAGTGGGCAAACCGGTCTCCTGTCTCTGCGGCATCACGGAATCACCACGGCCTCTCCATGCGTTATTGAATTTCCCTGGGTAGGTTCAATCCGCATGACTGCCGCACAAGCAGACCTACGTATCGACCGCCCGTCGATGGAAGACGGGACCGCACTCTGGCGCATCGCCAAGGAATCCGGAACGCTCGATCTGAACTCCTCCTACAGCTATCTGCTGTGGTGCCGCGACTTCGCCGGCACCTCGGCCGTGGTGCGGGCGGCGGGCACGGAGGGCGGCGGCGAGGCGGTCGGGTTCGTCACCGGGTACGTACGGCCGGAGGACCCGCGCACCCTGCTGGTCTGGCAGGTGGCGGTCGACGCCGCGTACCGCGGTCGCGGTCTCGCCGCCGCGCTGCTCGACGGACTGACCGCACGGCTCGCCGCCGAACGCCCGCTCAGCCCGATCACCACCGTCGAGACCACCATCACGCCCGGCAACACCGCCTCCGAGCGGCTGTTCACCTCGTACGCCGAGCGGCACGGGGCGGCCGTCAGCCGCGAGGTGCTGTTCGGGGCCGGGCTGTTCCCCGACGGCCCGCACGACCCCGAAGTGCTGTACCGCATAGGCCCGTTGACCACACCTTCGCAGTAATCAGCAATCAGCAATCAGTGGTCAGTAGTCAGTAGTCAGTAGTCAGTAGTCAGTAGTCAGTAAGGAGCTATTCCCTTGACCATCACCCAGCCCGACCTCAGCGTGTTCGAGACTCTCGAGTCCGAGGTGCGCAGCTACTGCCGCGGCTGGCCCGTCGTCTTCGACCGGGCACAGGGCAGCCGTATGTACGACGAGGACGGTCATCGGTATCTGGACTTCTTCGCCGGTGCCGGGTCTCTCAACTACGGCCACAACAACCCCGTACTGAAACGGGCGTTGGTCGACTATCTGCTGCGGGACGGCGTCACGCACGGGCTCGACATGTCCACCGTCGCCAAGCGGTCCTTCCTGGAGACCTTCCGGGATCTGGTGCTGCGCCCGCGCGAGTTGCCGTACAAGGTGATGTTCCCGGGCCCGACCGGCACCAACGCCGTGGAGTCCGCGCTGAAGCTGGCGCGGAAGGTGAAGGGGCGCGAGGCCATCGTGTCGTTCACCAACGCCTTCCACGGGATGTCGCTCGGATCGCTGGCCGTCACCGGCAACGCCTTCAAGCGGGCCGGCGCCGGGATCCCGCTGGTGCACGGCACGCCCATGCCGTTCGACAACTACTTCGACGGCCGGATCCCCGACTTCCTGTGGTTCGAGAGGCTGCTGGAGGACCAGGGGTCCGGGCTCAACAAGCCTGCCGCCGTGATCGTCGAGACCGTGCAGGGCGAGGGCGGCATCAACGTCGCGCGTCCGGAGTGGCTGCGGGCGCTGAAGGAGTTGTGCGAACGGCAGGACATGCTGCTGATCGTCGACGACATCCAGATGGGCTGCGGGCGCACCGGGGCCTTCTTCTCCTTCGAGGAGGCCGGGATCGTCCCGGACATCGTCACCGTGTCGAAGTCGATCAGCGGCTACGGGCTGCCCATGTCGCTGTGCCTGCTGCGTCCCGAGCTCGACGTGTGGGAGCCGGGCGAGCACAACGGCACCTTCCGCGGCAACAACCCGGCGTTCGTCACCGCCACCGCCGCCCTCGAGACGTACTGGGCCGACGGGTCCGCGATGGAGAAGCAGACCCGGGCGCGCGGCGAGCAGATCGAGCAGGGGCTCATCTCGATCGCCGAGGAGAACCTCACCGACGTCAAGGAGTACCGGGGCCGCGGGCTGGTGTGGGGCGTGGAGTTCCACGAGAAGGCGCGGGCCGAGCGGGTCGCGCGGCGCGCCTTCGAACTCGGGCTGCTGATCGAGACGTCCGGCCCGGAGAGCGAGGTCGTCAAGCTGCTGCCGGCCCTCACCATCACCCCCGAGGAGCTGGACGAGGGCATGAGCATCGTCGCCCGCGCCGTACGGGAAACCGCCTGACGCCCTCACATCCCACACCTGACATCTGACACCTATCAAGGAGGCATCGCAGCCGTGATCGTCCGTTCGTTCAAGGACATCGAAGGCACCGACCGGCATGTGCGGGCGGCGTCCGGCACCTGGGAGAGCAAGCGCATCGTGCTCGCCCGGGAACGGGTCGGGTTCTCGCTGCACGAAACGATTCTGTACGCGGGTACCGAGACGTCGATGTGGTACGCGAACCACGTCGAGGCCGTCGTCTGCGTCGAGGGCGAGGCCGAGCTGACCGACCACGAGACCGGGCGTACGCACCGCATCACGTCCGGGACCATGTACCTCCTCGACGGGCACGAGCGGCACACGCTGCGCGTCAAGGAGGACTTCCGCTGTCTGTGCGTGTTCAACCCGCCGGTGACCGGACGGGAGGACCACGACGAGAACGGCGTCTACCCCCTGCTGACCGAGCCCGAGGAGGTGTGAGCACCGTGACCACGCTCACCGATCTGTATCCCACCCGTGGCACCACCGAGGTGTCCGTCCCCCGCCGGGACCCCGTCGTCTGGGGCTCCCCCGACGCCCCCGGCCCGATCCCGACAGCCGGCCTCCAGACGTACGAGCGCGACGGCTTCCTCGCCGTCGACCAGTTGATCAGCGACGACGAGGCCACCGTCTGCCGGCGGGAGCTGGAGCGGCTCGTCGCGGACCCGGAGATCCGGGCCGACGAGCGGTCGATCGTCGAGCCGCGGTCCAAGGAGATCCGGTCCGTCTTCGAAGTGCACAAGCTGAGCCCCGTGTTCGCCGCCCTGGTGCGCGACGAGCGGGTCGTCGGGCGGGCGCGGCAGATCCTCGGCTCGGACGTGTACGTCCACCAGTCGCGGATCAACGTCAAGCCGGGCTTCGGGGCCGGGGGCTTCTACTGGCACTCGGACTTCGAGACCTGGCACGCCGAGGACGGTCTGCCGACCATGCGTACGGTGTCCGTCTCGATCGCGCTGACCGAGAACCACGACACCAACGGCGGGCTCATGATCATGCCGGGCTCGCACCGGACGTTCCTCGGCTGCGCCGGGGCCACCCCCGAGGACAACTACAAGAAGTCGCTGCAGATGCAGGACGCGGGCACGCCGTCCGACGAGACGCTGACCGCGATGGCGGGCGACCACGGCATCAAGTTGTTCACCGGGAAGCCCGGTTCGGCTACCTGGTTCGACTGCAACTGCATGCACGGGTCCGGCGACAACATCACACCGTTCCCGCGCAGCAATGTCTTCATCGTGTTCAACAGCGTGGAGAACACGGCCGTCGAGCCGTTCGCCGCGCCGCTCCGACGCCCGGAGTTCATCGGCGCGCGGGACTTCACGCCGGTGCGGTGAGACGTGGACTCGGTCGGACAGTGCGTCCAGCAGGCGGTCGGTGTCGGTGGGGGTGTTGAACAGGTGGAAGGACGCCCGTAGGTTGCCCGCGCGGTCGGAGACGGCGATGCCTGCGGCTGCCAACTCCGGCTGGCGGTGGCCCAGTCCGGGTACGGAGACAATCGCCGAACCGGGTGCCGGGACTGGTTCGTGGCCGAGGGTCGCGAGGCCCGCGCGGAAGCGGTCGGCGAGGGCGAGGTTGTGGGCGCGGATCGCCACCACGCCCAGTTCCTCGATCAGTTCGAGGGAGCGGCGCAGTCCGGCGTAGGCGAAGAGGGCGGGCGGCAGGTCGAACCGCCGTGCGGAGTGGGCGAGTTCGGCGACCGGGCCGTAGCAGCTCGCCTCGGGCCGCTCGCCCGCGACCCAGCCCGCGAGGATCGGTGACAGTCCGCCGAAGTCCTCCGGGACCACGAGGAAGGCCGCGCCGTGCGGGCCGAGCAGCCACTTGTAGGCGACGGCGGCGGAGAAGTCGTGGGCGTCGGCGTCCGTCGGCAGCCAGCCGGCGGACTGCGAGAAGTCGACGTACGTACGCGCCCCGTGGGTGCGGGCCGCCTCGCGCAGGGCGGGCAGGTCGGTGATCCGGCCGTCGGCGGACTGCACGGCGCTGACCGCGACCAGCGCCGTCCCCGGGCGGACGGACTCGGCGATCCGCTCCAGCGGTACCTCGCGCACCTTGAGGTCGCCGCGGACGTGGAACGGGTTCAGCACGGAGGTGAAGTCGCCCTCGGCGGTGAGGACTTCGGCTCCCGCCGGGAGCGAGGCGGCGATCACGCCGGTGTGCGCGGCGACCGACGCGCCCAGCGCCACCCGGCCCACCGGGACACCGGCCAGCCGTGCGTACGCGGCCCGGCACGCCTCGATGTCCTCATGCAACGGAGTCAACGGCCTGCCCTCGGCCCGCAGCAGCGCCGCCTCGTGCAGGGCGGCGACGGTGCGGGCCGGGAGCAGGCCGTTGCTCGCGGTGTTGAGATACGTCGTCTTCGGGGTGAACTCGGCGCGGACGAGATTCTCGAAGGTCTCCGGGATCTCCGGGGTGTCGGGGGTCCCTGTGGTCTCCGTGGGCTGCGTGGGCTCCATGGATCCACTGTGCGGGCGTTTGGACTCGTCGTCCATCGCGATTTCCTACGTGGATTCGCCAAGTGACGCTTATGGGTCCGCCCCGACCTGCGGTTTCTCAGCCCTGCTGGGGCACCGCGCAGCCGTCGGGGCCGCAGACCTCCGCGCCGGCGTCACCGTCACCGCCGCCGTCGATCAGCTTCAGCGGGGAGCGGTCGCCCCAGGCCTGGGTGAGGGCCCGGGTGAAGACCTCGGCGGGCTGCGCGCCGGAGACGCCGACGGCACGGTCGAGGACGAAGAAGGGCACGCCGTTCGCGCCGAGTTGGGCGGCCTCGCGCTCGTCGGCGCGGACCTCGTCGGCGTAGGCGGCGGGGTCGGCGAGGACCGTGCGGGCGGCGTCCGCGTCGAGGCCCGCCTCGACGGCCAGGTCCACGAGCCGCTCGTCGCCCTCGGAGTAGACGGACCGCTCCTCGGCGAAGTTCGCCCGGTAGAGGATCTGGATGAGCTCGTCCTGCCGGCCGTGCTCCTTGGCGAAGTGCAGCAGGCGGTGCATGTCGAAGGTGCTGCCGTGGTCGCGGTCGCGGGTGCGGTAGGCGAGGCCCTCAGCGGCGGCCTGGACACCGAGGTTCTCCTCGCCGGCCTGCGCCTGCGCCGTGCTCATGCCGTACTTCTTGCCGAGCAGGGCCAGCACGGGCTCGACGTCGCCCTTGGCGCGGCCGGGGTCCAGCTCGAAGGAGCGGTGCACCACCTCGACCTGGTCACGGTGCGGGAAGGCCTCGAGCGCCTTCTCGAAGCGGGCCTTGCCCACGTAGCACCAGGGGCAGGCGATGTCGCTCCAGATCTCGACGCGCATGTCTCGGCTCTTTCCAGGTCGTACGGGTACGGAGACTCCCTCCGCCTGGTGTGTGAACGTTCAAGCGGTCGGGTTCATTCCCCGCCCGTCGGCTTCACTCCCCGCTCACGGAGAAACACAGGAAGAGATGGTGATCGTCCTCGGCGGGTGGGTTGTGCGGGTCCGGGAACCAGCCCTGACGTGCGTAGAAGGCCTGGGCGCGGCGGTTGTCGACGTGCACGTCGAGCACGGCGGTGCGCCGGCCGGCCGCCCGCCACCGCGCCACGCAGGCCGCGTGCAGGGCCGTACCGATGCCGCCGCGCCAGTGGTCGGGGTCGACGTGGAACTGGAACAGCTTGACGGTGTCCGGGGCCGAGCCCTCCGGCGTACGGAACGAGGCGAGGCCGACGATCCGGCCCCGCTCGACGACGCAGAGCACCTGGCCGTCGGGCCGCTCGATGGCCGTGCGCCAGTTCGCGAGCCAGTCCGCGCCGTCCTGCGGGACCCCGTCCGGGTAGTACGTCGCCCGGGCGCGCGCGTGCAGCGCGGCGATCGCCTCCGCCTCGGCGGGCACGGCGGTACGGATCACCCGGTCGTCCCGTTCCTCCGTGACACGTTCTCCGATCATGCAACGGAGGACGTGTCGTCGGCCGCCCCGGTTCCGAGGCGGCCGAACTGGACGCGGTAGGCGCTCGGGGTGAGTCCGGTGCGGCGGACCAGGTGGGCGCGCAGGGAGTCGGCGGTGCCCAGACCGCAGGCGCGGGCCACCTGGTCCATGGGCAGGGCGGTGGTCTCCAGGAGTTCCTTGGCACGCTCGACGCGCTGGTGGAGCAGCCACTGCAGCGGGCTCACCCCGCTCTCGGCGTGGAAACGCCGGGTGAGCGTGCGCACGCTGACGCCCGCGTGCCGGGCCAGGTCGGTGAGGGTGAGCGGCTGGTCGAGGTGGCGCATGGCCCAGCCGCGGGTGTCGGCGCAGGCGGTGCCCCGCTCGGGCGGCAGCGGGGTCTGGGTGAACCGGGTCTGGGTGAACTGGGTCTGGGTGAACTGGGTCTGGGTGAACTGGGTCTGGCCGCCGGGCCGGACGGGGGCGACGAGGGCACCGCGGGCGACCCGGTTGGCGACGGCGGCCCCGTAGTCGGTGCGGATCATGTGCAGGCACAGGTCGATGCCGGCGGCGTACCCGGAGGAGGTGAGGACCTGGCCGTCCTGCACGTAGAGGACGTCGTCGGCGAGGTCGACCGCCGGGTAGCGCCTGCGCAGTTCCCCGGCCTGGTTCCAGTACGTCGTGGCCCGGCGGCCGTCCAGCAGGCCCGCCTCGGCCAGGGCGAACGCGGCGCTGCAGATGGACGCGATCCGCTTGCCCGCGGCGGCGGCCGTCCGCAGGGCGGTCACCGTGCGCGGGTCGGGCGTGTACCGGTGCCCGGTGCCGACCACGGCGCCGACCGTGCCGCCGCTGACGGCGGCGATGATGGAGGCGGTGCCGGCCGAGCGGGCAGGCTAGGCGGCGGGTGTGCTGAACGCGGCCCGGCAGGTGGCGGGGGGGCTGGGCATCGCGGTGTTCGGGGCGCTGGTGTCCGACGGCTTCACCGGGGGCATGCGGGCGGGCCTGGCGATCAGCGCGGCGCTGTTCGCGGTGACGGGTGTGCTTAGCTGCCGTCTCTCAGGTCGTCCGGCCACTCGGTCCTGAACTCGAGGTGGTCGTACGTCACGACGCACCCCTCTCCCATCGGCGACTGCGTCATGAAGCCGATGAGGGCCGCGCCTGTCTCCTTCTCCTCGCCGAGCGTGAACAGCCGGACGAAGGTCCAGCGCTTGCCGTCGCGGGAGGCGTGGAAAGCGAAGGCGCGCCCGGTGCGGCTCAGCCGCAGCCAGACCGAACTTCCCTCCACGGTGAAGGAGTTGGCGTCGTCGGAGTGTCCCCGGGTGACCACCGTGCAGACGGTCGCCACATCCGGGGAGTACTCCAAGCACAGCTTGGCCCAGGCCCGTTCACCGACATGGACGTACAACGCCCCCGCGTCGAAGGCCCAGTTGAACCCCACGGTGACGCGGGCGATGAGCTGGAAGTCCCCCTCGGGCGACCCCAGCAGCCGGGGCGCGTCAGCGGCGGGGTCCAACGCCTCCCCCGTCGGCGGCACGAACCGGTCCTGCCGAGCCCCGGCCCAACCGGTCAACACCCCGTCCTCATACGACCAGTGCCCAGAGGGCCCATAAGTACGGAGGGAAAAGGGCAGTTCGGGAAGCGAAACGTCCATGACCCAATTATTAGGGGTGGGCGACGCACGGTAGGGGCGCGGGACTGTATCGATATGCGGCTCCGCCGCGTGGGCGCGACCAGCCACAGCGGACTGGCAGCCGCAAAAACCCGCACCCCTACGGCGCCCAAGCGGAGCGCTACCGCTCGAGACGCCCGTTGAACCGACGCGGAAGCCCCAACTCGTTCTCGTCCCGAAGCTCCACAGGCAGCAGCGCAGCAGGCGTGTTCTGGTACGCGACCGGCCGCAGCCACCGCTCGATGGCCGTACCGCCCACCGACGTGGACGTGGACGTCGTGGCCGGGTACGGACCGCCGTGATGCTGCGCGGGCGCGACGGCGACGCCCGTCGGCCACCCATTGACCAGCACGCGCCCGGCGAGCGGAGTCAGCTCGGCGAGGATCTCCGCGCCGCGCCCCTCGCCGGAGGCCTCGCCGTCGGAGAGCTGGACCGTCGCCGTCAGGTTGCCCGGCAGCCGCGACAGGACGGCCTTGACCTCGGCCTCGTCCTCGTAGCGGGCCACGACGGTGACCGGGCCGAAGCACTCCTCCAGCAGCAGGTCGTGCGCCCCCTCGGCGGCGAGCCGCCCCGCGGGCACCGTCAGGAAGCCCGCGCTGACGGTGTGCTCCCCGCCCGCGCCGGGCGTCACCGGCGAGTCCACGTCGGCCAGTTCGGCGCGCTCGGCGACACCGGCGATGAAGTTGTCCCGCATCCGGTGGTCGAGCAGCACGCCCGCGTCGGTGTCGCTCACCGCGTCGGTCAGCGACTTGACCAGGCCGTCGCCGGCCGCGCCGGACGGCACCAGGACCAGTCCGGGCTTGACGCAGAACTGTCCGACTCCCATGGTCATGGACCCGGCGAGCCCGGCGCCGATCTCCTCGGCGCGCTCGACGGCGGCAGCCTCGGTCACCACGACGGGGTTGAGGGAGCCCAGTTCCCCGTGGAAGGGGATCGGTACCGGCCGGGCCGCGGCGGCGTCGAACAGCGCCCGCCCGCCCCGGATGGAACCGGTGAATCCGGCGGCGGTGACCAGCGGGTGCTTGATCAGCTCGACGCCGGCCTCGAAGCCGTGCACGAGTCCGAGTACGTCCTGCGGGATGCCGTGTTCGGCGGCGGCGTGCCGCAGCACCTTGGCGACCAGCTCGGACAGCGCCGGGTGGTCGGGGTGGGCCTTGACGACGACCGGGTTGCCGGCCGCGAGCGCGCTCGCGGTGTCGCCGCCCGCGACGGAGAAGGCGAAGGGGAAGTTGGACGCCGAGTACACGGCGACCACGCCGAGCGGCACCTTGTAGCGGCGCAGGTCGGGGACGGGCGGGGTGGCGGCGGCGTCGGGGTGGTTGATGACGACGTCGAGGAAGGCGCCCTCGTCGACGATGTCGGCGAACGAGCGCAGTTGGTAGCAGGTGCGGGCGAGCTCGCCGGTCAGCCGGACCGGGCCGAGCGCGGTCTCCGCGTCGGCCACCTCGACCAGCGTGTCCTTGGCTGCCTGGAGCCGGTCGGCGGCGGAGCGCAGGAACGCGGCGCGGACGCTGCGGTCGGCGAGGGAGCCGCGGGCGGCGTGCGCGGCGCGGACGACGGTGTCGACCTCCTCGGCCGTGGCCTCCACCGCGACCTGTTCCCGCTGCTTCCCGTTACGGGGGTCGACACTCCAGACTGGTGCTGCTGCCACCGCGGGTCCCTTCACATGCTCTGCATCAGCCGTGTTCGATATGCTGAACGCTGTCTCGGATGGTGAATACGCTGCCGAGACTATAACTTCAGCTTCTCGTCGAACGAAGGGGTCAAGGGCGATGGCGGCTGGCGAAACGGGGGGCGGGGCGCAGGTCAAGTCCGCGGTGCGGACGGTTGAGCTGCTGGAGTACTTCGCCGGACGCCCCGGCATGCACTCCCTCGCGGCGGTCCAGGAGGCCGTCGGGTATCCCAAGTCCAGCCTCTACATGCTGCTGCGCACGCTGGTGGAGCTGGGCTGGGTGGAGACGGACGCGACGGGCACGCGGTACGGGATCGGCGTGCGGGCGCTGCTCGTCGGCACCTCCTACATCGACGGCGACGAGGTCGTCGCGGCGGCCCGGCCGACCCTGGACCGGATCTCGGACGACACCACCGAGACGATCCACCTGGCCCGGCTCGACGGCACGAACGTCGTGTACCTCGCGACCCGCCAGTCCCAGCACTATCTGCGGCCCTTCACCCGGGTCGGCCGGCGGCTGCCCGCCCATTCCACCTCCCTCGGCAAGGCGCTGCTGAGCACCTACCCCGACGAGCAGGTCCGCAAGATGCTCCCGGAGACGCTCCCGACGCTGACCGAGCACACGATCACGGACCGCGAGCAGCTCATCGAGGAGCTGCACCAGGTCCGGGAGCAGGGTTTCGCGGTGGACCGCGAGGAGAACACGCTGGGCCTGCGCTGCTTCGGCGTGGCGATCCCGTACCGCACGCCGGCCCGGGACGCGATCAGTTGCTCGGTGCCGGTGGCGCGGCTGACGCCCGCGCACGAGCAGATGGTGAAGGACGCGCTGTTCGACGCCCGCGACCGGCTGACCCTGGCGACCCGCAGGCTCTGAACCGGCTGGACAGGCCCGGATGAAGAGGTCCAGATGGACAGGCCCCGATGAACAGGCCCGGATGAACAGGCCCGGATGAACAGACGATGAGAAATCCGGGTGGATGGGAACGATCGATCGCTTCCCGTTCGTCTTTCTGAGGCAATGAACAAGACGATCAGGCGCGCCTCGGTCTTCGCGCTGCTGCTCGTGTTCGCCCTGCTGATCCGGGCGACGTGGGTGCAGTTCTACGAGGGCCAGGCACTCGCAGACGACAAGGGCAACCGGCGCAACGCGATCGAGACGTACGCGGAGCCGCTCGGGAACATCATCGTGGCCGGAAAGGCGATCACCGGCTCGGCCGTCACGTCGGACGGCGACCTCAGATACAAGCGCACGTACACGGACGGCGAGCTGTACGCGGCGGTGACGGGCTACGCCTCGCAGAGCTACGCCCCGACGCAGCTCGAGGGCATCTACGCGAACCTGCTCAACGGCACGGACATCCGCCTGAAGACGGCGCTGGACACGGTCACGAACAAGCGGGCCGACCCGGGCGACGTGCTCACCACGATCGATCCGGCCGTGCAGAAGGCGGCGTACACCGCGCTCGGCGACAAGAAGGGCGCGGCCGTCGCGATCGATCCGAAGACCGGCCAGATACTCGCGGTCGTGTCGACGCCGTCGTACGACCCGTCGTCGCTGACCGACGCCAACACCGCCGGCACGGCCTGGACGAAGCTCAACGCGGACTCCGACAAGCCGCTCACCAACCGGGCGCTGCGCCAGCCGCTGGCGCCGGGCTCCACGTTCAAGCTGGTCGTCGCGGCCGCCGCGCTGGAGGACGGGCTGTACTCGTCGGTGGACGAGAAGACCGACAGCGTGGCCCCGTACACCCTGCCGGGTACGGAGAGGGTCCTGCGCAACGAGAACACGTCCGCGCCCTGTACGAACGCCACGATCCGGGTCGCGCTCCAGTACTCCTGCAACAACGTGTTCGCGCACATGGCCGTGCAGCTCGGGCAGGACAAGCTGAAGGCGATGGCCGAGAAGTTCGGCTTCAACGACGACAGCCAGGACATGCCGGTGCGGGCGTACCCGAGCGTGTACCCGTCCGACATGGACGCGTCGTCCACGGCGCTGACCGGCATCGGCCAGTTCGACGTGACGGCGACGCCGCTGCAGATGGCCATGGTGTCGGCCGCCATAGCCAACGGTGGCGAGCTGGTCTCGCCGCACATGGTCGCGCAGATCACCGACAGCGGCGGCGACGTCCTGAAGGACTACGACGACGAGGCGTCGACCACGCGGATCGTCAGCGCCGGCACCGCCGAGCAGTTGCGCTCGGCGATGCAGACGGTCGTCGAGAAGGGCACGGGCACGAACGCGCTCATCGACGGCGTCACCGTCGGCGGCAAGACGGGCACGGCCCAGAACGGCGAGAACAACAGCAAGGCCCCGTACGCCTGGTTCACGTCCTACGGCACATCCGCCACCGGCAAGCAGGTCGCCGTGGCGGTGGTCGTCGAGCAGTCGGACGCGGCCCGCTCCGAGGTCAGCGGCAACGGCCTGGCGGCCCCGGTCGCAAGGGCGATGATGAAAGCAGCGCTGAAGTAGCTGAAGTAGCCGACGTGACTGCTCACTTCACGCCGAGCACCTGCTCGATGGGGTCGATGGCGAAGTACACGACGAACAGCGCCGACGCCCCCCACAGCAGCCAGTGCACGTCCTTCGCCTTGCCGAGGACCGTCTTGATGAGGACGTAGGAGACGAAGCCCGCCCCGATGCCGTTGGTGATCGAGTAGGTGAACGGCATGACGGCGATGGTGAGGAACGCCGGGATGGCGATCTCGTACTTGTCCCAGTCGATGCCCTTGACCTGGGTCATCATCAGGAAGCCGACGGCGACGAGAGCCGGGGCGGCCGCCTGGAGCGGGACGATCGTGAGGACCGGGGTCAGGAACAGGGCGAGCGCGAAGAGGCCGCCGGTGATCACGTTGGAGAAGCCGGTGCGCGAGCCCTCGCCGACGCCGGCCGCCGACTCGATGTAGGAGGTCGCCGAGGACGACGAGGCCACGCCGCCCGCGACCGCCGCCGCGCCGTCGATGAGCAGCACCCGGCCCAGATGGGGCACCTGACCCTTGTCGTCCAGCAGCCCGGCCTCCGCGCTGATGCCGACGACCGTGCCCATGGTGTCGAAGAAGTCGGACAGGATCAGGGTGAAGATCAGCAGGACGACCGTGATGACGCCGGTCTGGCCGAAGGCGCCGAACAGGCTGAAGTGACCGATCAGCCCGAAGTCCGGGGCGTCGACGATCCGGTCCGGCCACGAAGGCGTGGTCAGGCCCCAGGACTTGATGTCGGCGGTCGAGTCGATGACGATCGCGAGCAGCGTCATGGTGACGATGCTGATCAGGATCGCGCCCTTGACCTTGCGGGCGAGCAGTCCGACGGTCAGCAGCACGCCGAGGCAGAACACCAGGACCGGCCAGCCGGAGAGGGTGCCGGTGCCGCCGAGCTGCACGGGCACGGTCGTGTGCGCGATGTCGGGGATCCGGCTGACGAAACCGGCGTCGACGAAGCCGATGAAGGCGATGAACAGGCCGATGCCGACGCTGATCGCCTGCTTGAGCGGCTGCGGGATGGCGTGCATGACGGCCTCGCGCAGCCCGGTCACCACCAAGGCGCAGATCAGCAGGCCTTCGATGACGATGAGGCCCATCGCGTCGTCCCAGCTCATCAGCGGGGCGATCTGGAAGGCGACGACCGCGTTCAGGCCGAGGCCCGCGGCGAGCGCGAGGGGCAGGTTGCCGCCGACGCCCATGACGATCGTCATGACGGCGGCCACCAGGGCGGTGGCGGTGGTGAGTTGGACGGTGTCGAGCTGGTGCCCGAACTTGTCCTTCGCGCTGCCCAGGATGATCGGGTTCAGGACGAGGATGTAGGCCATGGTGAAGAACGTGGCGAAGCCGCCGCGTATCTCCCGGCCGAAGGTCGACCCCCGCTCGGAGATCTTGAAAAACCGGTCGACGGTTTCCACGTGTACTGCTCCCTGCTGCCTGCCGACTGGCTGATCGTGCGCGGCTGATCGTGTGCGGATGCTCGCTGGATTGTTCCTGCGTTGAACCGTCTTCAGGTTTTCGCCGTGTTACGGAATCGGGTTCCGCTTTCGATCCGCCTGCCACAGGATGCTCGAACCCCTGTACTAAAGCGAGCGATGAACCACTGCTACGCTTCCCGGTCTCATCCCGGCCACCTCCTCGGGACATCCGCATTTCGGTCACAGAAAACGCACAGACGCATCGAGAAGAGGTCACCCGTGGGCACAGTCGTCGACGACGCCGCCTCGGTGGAATTCCATGCCTTCTTCGACCGTCACTACGCCGAACTGTCGCGTCTCGCCCACCTGTTGACCGGCGAGGCGGACGCCGCCGACGACCTGGCGGCGGACGCGCTGCTCGCGCTGTGGCACCGCTGGGACCGGGTGCGCGCGGCCGACCATCCGGTGGCGTACGCCCGTGGCGTCGTCGCCAACCTGGCCCGCACCCGCATCCGCAGCGCCGTCCGGGAGCGCCGCAGGATCGCCCTGTTCTGGTCGCAGCGCGAGGAGAAGACGGAGAATCCCGACATAGCGGGCACGGTGGACGTCCAGTCGGCGCTGCGCAGACTTCCGTTCCGCAAACGGGCCTGTGTGGTGCTGCGGCACGCCTTCGACCTCTCGGAGAAGGACACCGCGCTCGCCCTGGGGGTTTCGGTGGGTACCGTGAAGAGCCAGACCTCCAAGGGGATGGCCGAGTTGCAGAGGCTGCTCGGCGCCAAGGGGGCCGCGCTCACGATGCCTGCGATGGTGCGCACCGGTGAGGCCTCGGGAAGGGACCGATGAGGATGCGGCGGGACGGGCACGACGAGCTGCGTGCCCGGCTGCGCGAGGCGGCCGGAGCGCACGAGCCCGACCGGGCGCGCATCCTGGCCCGGGTCGAGCGCGGCATGGCGGGGCAGGGGCAGGAGTGGTCCGATCACCGGGCGACCCACCCGCCGGTGTGGGGCTGGGTGCGGATCGTGGGGGCCACGGCCGCGGTCGCGGGCATGCTCGGGGCCGGCGGCTACGCGGTGGCGTCCGCGGTGAAGGACGACAACCCGGCGCAGCAGACGGTCTCCGTGTCGTCGCCGCCGGTCGAGTCCCCGGGCGCGACAAGCCGACCGCCGGCCTCGCCGAAGGCCACGCCGAGTTCCGGCGGCGGCGCGCAGGACCCGGCGAAGCCGAGCACCTCCCCGCCCCGCTCCTCGCAGACGACGCCCACCGCGTCCACCGCGCCGGTCGCCGAGCTGCCCGCGACGAGCGACACCGAGGACGGCCCGCTGTGGTCGGACGGCTCGGTCGACCCGCACAGCAACGACTTCTGGGCGCAGAGCGACGTCACACTGAAGACGTCCGAGCCGCTCACCGCGCTCACCGTGCAGTTGAAGATCGCGCAGACCGGCGGGGTCTCGTCGGCGGGCGCCTGGCGTTCGCTGCCCGAGGACTACTTCACCCTCACGGTCGCCGAGCGCAACGGCTTCCTCGTCTACACCTGGGTGCTCAAGCCGGGCCGGACGATCGCCAAGGGCGAGTGGGTGTTCGCCGGGCAGTACGACCATGACCGCGGCGGCCGGGACGCCAAGCGCGACAGCTACGCGATCACGGGCCGGTCGGCGAAGCAACAGGGCTCCGTGGGCGGCGACTTCGCCGCCCACAGCGGCGACGAGGGCGACTCGTAGAAAACCTCCGCAGCGATCTCTGCGGGCTTTGCGTTCGCTTATTCATTCGCTTATTCGCTTACTCGAAGGCGCGGGTTTCGTGCGGTCGGTCACGCGCGGACCCGCACCTTCGAGGGCCGGCGTCAGTTCATGGTGGCGCCGATGGTCGTCGACCCCGTCGTCAGGAACGTGGTCGCCGGCAGCGCGCCACTCGCCTGCCGGGCGCCGTACGCGGAGGTCGCGTCCGTCGACTTGAACGCCGGCGTGGACACCCCGCTGTCCCAGTTGTTGGCGGCGGAGACGGCGGCGGAGCCGAGCTTGTCCAGCCCGCCCTTGTTGCCCACCGCGAGGTTCCGGGCGAGCTTGGCCTTGCTCGTGGCGAAGTAGAAACCCGTCTGCGCGTTGGCGTAGGCGGTGTTCCGGTTGAGTACGATCGCGCCGGTGTTGGAGTTCTCGGTGAAACCGTTCAGCGAGTTGTCCCAGGAGGCGTTGTCGTTGACGACATGCGCCACCGCGACTCCCCCACCACCCAGCTTGAACCCGTTCCCGTTGCCCTGGAAAGCGGAGTCGTTCCAGCGGTTCTTGCCGTTGCCGAAGGCCCACGAATGCTCGATGGTGACCGGCGTGGAGAACTGCCACAGGTCGAGGCCGTCATCCGAGTTGTTGTACAGCCGCGCGCCGGTGATCTTGTTGCCCGATCCCGAGCCGAATTTGATCGCGATGCCGTCCGCGTTCTGCCCGTGCCCGGCGACGTCGTAGTTTCCGTAACTGTCCAGGTTCTGCACGAGGTTGTTGACCGTGTTGTCGCCGCGCAGCGTGAAACCGGAGTCGCCGTTGTTCGCGGTGACCAGGTTGCGGAAGATTCCGCCGGTCGACGACGTGACGACGAAGCCCTGCGCCGGGGAGGACTGGAAGGTGAGGTTCTGCACGGTCCAGTAGCTGCCGTAGATCCCGGCGAGCCAGGAGCCGGCGGGCAGCTTGGAGCCGTCGATCAGCACCTTCTCGCTGCCGTACGCCTGGAGCGTGATGGGAGCCGAACTGGTGCCGCTGGCCGTCGACTTGATGGTGGCCGTCGGATAGTAGGTGCCGCCGCGGACCTGGATGACGGTGCCGGCGGTGGCGTTCTTCACCGCCGACTCCAGTTGCGCGGTGGTGGACACGGTGACCGTCGAGGAGGCGGCCTCGGCGTCGCCGTTCGACAGGCCGAGGCAGACACCTCCCACCCCTGCCGAGACGGCCACCGCGGCGGCGATCGAGAGGGTGCGCGTCCTGCGGTGACGTCCGGTACTCAAAGACACGGGGCCGCTCCTTTCACTGGGAGTGAGGGGATGAAACGGGCCGAAGGAGACACCTCGGCCCGTTTCTGCACCCCAGTCGCCGTCATGGACAGAAAGGGTTGCCGCGTCCAGACGGAAATGGTCGAAACTTTTCGCCGGGAGGCGGCGGTGCTCAGCTCACGAAGTACGTCGGGTTCGGGAGCTTGTACTTCTTGTCGGCGTAGCCGCCCTCGAGGTCCGAGTACTGGTCGCCGAAGTTGGCGATGATCTCGTATCCGAGGTCGTCCTCGATGTGCTTGCGCGTGCCGGCCTTGTACTGGACGGTCGTGCAGGTCCAGGTGCCCGGGGTCGCGCAGGCGCTCAGGTAGGACGGCGGGTTGACCGCGTCCTTGAGGAACATGTGGGCGGCGTCGAGGTTCACGTCGGCGCCCACCTTCTTCAGGTTCTCGACGGCCGAGACGCGCTGCGACTCCTTCAGCCCCGAGTTGTAGAAGACGGTGACGCCCTTGGACTTGGCGTACTGCACCAGCTCGGGGCTGCCGAAGACCGCCGGACGGTTCGCCTGCGCCACGTAGTCGGCCCAAGTGGTCGAGTTGTACGTGTAGTTGGTCTTCTTCTCGTAGTCGAGGCTGAGCAGCAGCGTGTCGTCGATGTCGAAGACGACCGCGGGCTTCTCGCCCTTCTTGACCGCCTTGCGGGCGGCCTGGTCGAGGTACTTCCGCGCGGCCTTGTCGAGGCTCGCGAGGTCCTTCGCGTACGGGGAGGTCGGCGACGCCTGGTAGACGCCGTTCGCGTCGAGCGCGGTGCCGTAGTAGGTGTCGATGTCCTTCACCAGGAGCCCGATGTTGTAGGGCTCGTGGGTGGAGTTGGCCGTGGACTGGCCGGCCGTCGCCGCGCCGGCGCCGTACAGGGCGGCGCTGACGACGGCGCAGGCTGCGGCGAGGGCTGCGATGCGCAGTGGCTTATGCATGACACGTTTTCTACGCGCGTCACGTGGCTGAGCGCGAGACCCGTTGCCCTATCGATACCCGTTCGGCGGGCAAAAATCAGGTCAAGTGGCCGGATCAGGCGCTCAGGTGACGGCCCGACAGACGGCCCGTCAGTCCACTACCCGTGAGCTTCGCGGCTGCCCCGTCAGTCCATCGTGGCTCCGATGGTCGTCGAGCCGGTCGTCAGGAACGTGGTGGCGGGCAGGGTGCCGCTGGAGCTGCGGGCGTTGTACGCGCTGCTCGCGTCCGTGGACCTGAAGGCGGGGGTGGCGATGCCGGAGTCCCAGGTGTTGCCGGCGGAGGTGACCTTCGAGCCCTTGCTCACCGCGCCGCTGCCGCTGCCGACCGCGAGGTTCTTGCCGAGTTTCGCGGAGCTGGTGGCGAAGTAGTAGCCCCACTTGCTGTTGGCGTAGGCGGTGGTGCGGTTGATGACGATCGCGCCGGTGTTGGAGTTCTCGGTGAAGCCGTTCCCGGCGTTGCCCCAGGCGGCGGAGTTGTTGATGACATGCGCGACGACCTCGCCGTCGCCGCCCAGTTTGTAGCCGTTGCCGTCGCCCGCGAAGGCCGAGTCGGACCAGCGGTTGACGCCGTTGCCGAAGGACCAGGTGTGCTCGACGGTGACGGGCGAGGAGAAGGACCAGAAGTCGATCCCGTCATCCGCGTTGTTGTAGAGACGGGCCCCGGTGATGAGGTTGCCGGTGCCGGAGCCGAACTTCACGGCCACCCCGTCGGCGTTCTCGCCGTGGTTCGCGGCGTCGTAGTTGCCGTAACTGTCGATGTTCCTGACCGTGTTGTTCATGGTGCCGTCGCCGGTGAGGGTGAAGCCGGAGTCGCCGCCGTTGATGGTCTTGATGTTGTTCCAGACCGTCCCGGTGCAGGACTGGCAGACGACGGCGCTGTCCGGGGAGTTCTGGAAGGTGAGGTTGGAGACGTTCCAGTAGTCGGCGGTCAGCTTGAAGATCCAGTCTCCGTCGGGCAGCGACGAGCCGTCGATCTTCACCGTCTCCGAGCCGTACGCCGTGAGGGTGACCGGCGCGGCGGAGGTGCCGTTGGCCGTGGACTGGAGGGTGGCCGTGGGGTAGTAGGTGCCGGCGCGGACCTGGATGACGGTGCCGGCGGTGGCGTTCTTGATGGCGTTGGACAGGTCGGTCGAGTTGCTGACGACCACGGTGGCCGCGTGCGCCTGGGTGGGCAGGGCGACGGCAAGTCCGGCGCCCAGCGACAGGGTCGCGAGGGCCGTGCGCACGATACGAGCGGTACGGACGGTACTAGCGATACGAGCGGTACGACGAGACATGGAGTGGGGTCCTTTCCGTCGTGCTTCTGGGTTTCAGGGGACGGGGTGGTTCACAGGACGGTGTCGAGCCAGGTGAAGACCTCGTCCTGCATGCGGTCGACGAAGACATGGCCGAGGTCGGGCCAGGTCGTGAGGCGCAACCGCTCCTCGGCGTGTCGGGACCGCCAGACGGTGCGCAGCCTGTCGTGGGCCGCGCGGACGCCGTCGGCGGGGAACAGCGGGTCGAGCCCGCCGTTGGAGAACAGCATCGGCCTGGGTGCGGCGATGCTCGCCACGTCGGGGAAGTCGAGGAACCGGGGAAGCCCGGGGTGGAGCATGTAGTAGGCGGACTGCCCGCGCAGGGTATTGTCGCCGGGCACCATCATGTTCTTCAGGCCCGTCATCCAGCAGACGGCCGCCGCGGCGGCGAGGTCGTCGCTGAGAGCCGCCGTCTGCCAGGCTCGGAAGGCACCCATGGAGAAGCCGACGGCCGCGATCCGGCCCGCGTCCACGCGGTCGAGGCAGGCCAGGAAACCGGCGGCCCGGGTGTCCTCGCGGGCCATGAGTCCGGCGAGCGAGGAGCCGAGGTTGAAGAAGTTGGCGGCGAGGGCCTGCTGTTGGTCGTAGGCGAGGGGGCCGCGGTCGCCCCAGCCGAGGGCATCCGCGCACAGCACGGCATAGCCGCGCCGGGCCAGTTCGTCGCCGACGAACCGGCCGCTGAAGTACCGCTGCGACCACGCCTGCGCGGAGGCGAGCCGTGTGTCGTCGTACCAGGGGCGGACGAGTTTCTCCTTGCCGATGTCGAACTTCGCGCCGTGGTCGTGCAGGAGGAGCACGGCCGGGAAGGGGCCGGGGCCGTCCGGGGTGAGGAGGGCGGCCCTGACGCGTTCGTGGTGGGTGAGGGAGAGTGTCACCAACTCGCCGGTGTAGCCGTCCTGTTGGTGTCGGTGGGTGAACTCGGGGGCGTACGGGGTCCGTTCCTCCTGGTCGACGATCAGCAGCTCCTCGACCTTGGCGCGGGCGGCCCTGCGCCAGGCGCGGAAGTCGCGGATCGGGGAGTTCCCCCAGGCGAGCGGGAAGGTCAACTCGGCCTTGAGCGCGGGGTGGAAGTCGGGCAACGGCCCGTCCACGACGGCCGCCTGCGCGTCGGCGGCCACTCCCCCGGCCAGCAGCGCGGCCCCGGTCCCGACCACGAACGCCCGCCGCCCCACCGCCGCCGGGTCACGGGCGGTCATACGGCCTCCAGTTGCCGAGATACGTCCGCCGGGTGTGCGTGGCCGCTTCCTCGGCGGTCAGTTGCGGCCGGTTCTCCGGCACCGAAATCACCGCGCCCTGACCGGAGTTGAGGTACTCGCGAAAGCGCATCGTCTGCCAGGGGTAGGCCTCGCGCATGTCGACGTACGGGGTCGCCGCGTCGATCCCGGGGCCGATCCAGGTGTCCCGCACGACCAGCGAGGGCCAGGCGGTCGTCTCGTACGTCGGCACCCAGGGCCGGGCGATCTTGTACGCCGCGTTCTCGGCGCCGGAGGTGATCCGGCTCCGCAGGGCGAGGAAGCCGTAGGGGTTGGCGCGGGCGGTGGCGGGGGCGAAGACCATGCCCTTGGGGGTGAAGGCCACGTCCCGCTGGAGGGTGTGGAAGTGGCAGGCGTCGAAGACGCTCCGGCCCCGCCCGAAGACGAAGTCGACGTCGCCCTCGATGTAGCAGCGGTGGAAGTACTGCCGGCCGAAGGCGTCCAGCGCGGTGGTGTCGGCGAACAGGGTGTCCTGGTGGGCCAGGAGCCGGACGTTCTCGAAGTGCGTGCGGTCGCCGGTGACATGGGCGGCCACCGCCTGGGTGCCGGTGATCTCCGGGTGGTCGGCGCGCAGCCAGTCGTTGGCGAGGGTGAGGTCGCGGACGGTGAGGCCGGGCGCGGCGGAGGTGAAGGTGGCGGAGCCCGCGGTGCCGTAGGTGCCGGACCCGTCGGGCTTCGGCGTCCCGTTGGCGTTGTCGTAGACCAGGACGGCTGCGCGTGCGTCGCGGGTCGCGCCGCGCAGCGTCAACTCGCCCTTGTCGGCGGGGATGTCGACGACTTCCCGGTAGGTGCCCGGGTGGACGACGATCGTCCGGCCGGGTCCGTCTACGGCGTCCACGGCGGCCTGGAGGGAGTCGCCGGGGCGGACGTGCAGGACGCGGCGGGAGTGGGCGACGGCGGGTGGCGCGGCGCTGGTCGCGGCGGTCAGGGCGCTGCCGGTGAGTCCGGCGAGGAGGGTGCGTCGGCGCAGCATCTCAGCACTCCCCCCGCCAGGGCTCCCAGTTGCCGAGGTAGGCCTCACGGGTCGCCGACTCGGCCTGTTCGCTGGTGAGTTGGGGGCGGTTGTCGGGGACGGTGATCTCGGCTCCCGGCCCGGTGTTGCGGTACTCGGCGAACCGCTGGCGCTGCCAGGGGAAGGCGGCCGACATGTCGGTGTAGGGCGCGACCGCGTCGAGGCCGGCGTCGAGGCGGGTGTCGCGGACGGTGAGCATGGGGCGGGCGGTGGTGTCGGAGCTGGGCACCCAGGGGCGGGCCAGCTTGTAGGCGGCGTCGGGTGCCGCGCTGCTGATCCGGCCGTGACTGACCAGGTATCCCCGGGGGTTGGCGGTGGCCGTCGAGGGTGCGAAGACGAAGCCGTAGGGGGCGGCGGCCAGGTCGGTGCGGTTCAGGGTGCGGAAGTGGCAGTGCTCGTAGACGGCCGTCGCCCGGCCGAAGACGAAGTCGACGTCCCCCTCGGTGTAGCAGTGCGCGTAGTACTGGCGGGCGAAGGTGCCGAGGGCGATCGAGTCGGCGTACAGGGTGTCCTGGTGGCCGAGGAAGCGGCAGTGGTGGAAGGCGGAGCGGTCGCCCTGGACCTTGATGGCGACGGCCTGGGTGCCGGTGATCTCCGGGTGGTCGGCGCGCAGCCAGTCGTTGGCGAAGGTGATCCAGCGGGCGGTGAAGCCGTCGGCCTGCACGGTGGTGGTGGCCGACCCGGTGGTGCCGTAGGTGCCGCCGCCTGGTTTGGGGGTGCCGGCCGCGTTGTCGTAGACGATGACGACGTCCCGGGGGTTCTCGGATGCGCCGATCCAGGTGGCGTCGGTGCGGGTGACGTCGACGGCGACCGTCTCGCGGTACACCCCCGGTGCGAGGACGAGTGTCCAGCCGCTGCCGGTGGTGGCGGCGACGGCGTCGCGGACGGAGGTGAAGTCGCCCCGGCCGAGCGGGTCGACGTACAGGGTCTGCGGAGTGCGGCGGGCGGTCGGCGAGCCGTGGCTGCCGAACGGACGCCTCGGCTTCGCGGCGGCGGCCCGCGCGGGCGGGGCGGCCAGGGTGAGGGCGGCGGCCGTACCGGCGACCGCTGCCAGGAATCCCCTTCTGGACAGGGGGAGTTGGTGGTGCTGGGGCGAGGACATGCGGGTGCTCCTTGGCAGTGCGGCTCTGCGGCTCTGCTGAGGGGCCGGGGCGGGTGGCGGATGCCGTCCGCCCCGGCCGTCGTAGGGGCGACTCAGCCCAGGCGTCCCGCGCCCGCGCCGCAGTCGACGATGCGCGGGACCGCGCGCGCCGGGTCGACCTTGGTGCGCAGGGTCGGTGTCCAGCCCGCGCCGGACTGGAGGGCCTCTCCGGGGATCTCCGCGTTGTGCACGGCGATCAGGTCGGTGAGCGTGCCGTTGACGTAGTTGTCGTCGGCGGTGACCGGCGCCACGTTCCACCGCTTCAGCACCTTGGCCGCGCTGATCCCCTGCGGCAGCGTGAACGCGTTGTGCTGGGCGACGAGTTGGGACTCCTTGCCGATGCCGAAGCTGTAGGCGAAGGAGTCGTCTCCGACGAAGTGGTTGTTGTAGGAGTCGACTTGGCCGAAGCGGACCCGGGGAGCCCGCTCGACCAGGTCCGTGAACCGGTTGTGATGGAACGTCACCTTCAGGTGCCCCCGGTCGCCGGCGGCGGTCGACTCGCTGTCGCTGTTGCCGACGAGGATCGTCTTGTCGTGCTCGGTGAAGACGTTCCAGGAGGCGGTGACGTAGTCGGCGCCCCGGACGATGTCCAACTCGCCGTCGTGCTGCTGGTAGAGCATGCCGAAGTAGGTCGGCGCGGCGCTGTCCGGGTGCGTCCCGTCGGTGAACGTGTTGTGGTCCAGCCAGACATGCGTGGAGCCGTAGACGACGGCGGTGTCGTACTCGGAGTTCCAGTTGCCGCCGGAGCCGTCGGTCGGGTCCCACTGCGGGAAGCAGTCGAGGGGCGACTCGAAGGCCAGGTTCCGGACGATCACGTTGTCGACGGCCTTGATCTGCAGGCTGGCGCCCTTGAACCCGGCGTTCTTCCCGATGCCGACGAGGGTGGTGTTGGCGGGGATGTTCGCCTTGATGGCCTTGTCCTGGGCGGCGGCGGAGGCGCGCCGCAGCCCCTCCGGGCTGTCGTCGGGCTCGGCGCTCAGGTCGGTGTCCAGGCCCCAGGTCTGCGGCGCGTACCTGGCGAGGTAGGCGTCGAAGTCGTATCCGGGCGCGGCGAAGGCGTCACACCCCTCGGCGACGGCGTCGATGACGCCCCGCACCTTGATGATCTTCGGCGCGCTGCCGCCGGCGGCGAGGGCGGCCTTGAAACCGGCCCAGGTGGTGACGGTGTAGACGTGTGCGGCGTCGGCGGCCGATCCACCGGTCGTCCCGGTGCCGTACGAGCCCCAGCCGTCGCCCGTGGCCAGGACCTGCCGGCCGAGGTCGCGCGTCGCGGTGCGGGACTGGGTCTGGGACTGGGCGGAGGCCGTGGTGGCGGCCGTGGCGGTGGCGGTCAGTGCCAGCGCGGTGCACCCCACCAGGGTAGTTATGACGCGTCCATGACATCTCTGTGTACGCACTGTGCGGGTCTCCTCTGGCTGAGAGAGCGGTGCGGTTCTACGAGAGCGGGTACGGCAGCGGCTACGGCAGCGGTGCCGAGAGCCGCGCGGGCCAGGTGATCCAGGACGTGGGTATCTCGTCGTGCAGCCGGACGACGTCACACGGCTCGAGCACCCGTGTCCGCAGCAGCTCCTCCGCGACGAGCCGGGCCACGGCGATCGCGCCCGGCGGATTGAAGTGCGTGTTGTCCTGCTCGGTCGGGGTCCAGTTGAAGTACGTCTTCGTCGCCTCGGCCCCGAGTTCCTGCCACAGCGCGAGCGACCACGCCTGGACGTCGAGCAGCGCGACCCGCTCCGACTCGGCGAGCGCGCGCATGGCGGCGGGGTATTCGCCGTGCGTCGGCCGGGCGGTCCCCTCGGCGTCGAAACTGCGGCGCTCGACGGGCGTGGCGAGCACCGGCCGCGCCCCCTTCGCGCGAGCGCCGTCGACGTACATCCGCAGGTACTCCTGGTACGTCGTCCAGGGCTCGGTGTACCGGGTCGGGTCGGTGTTCTTCTCGTCGTTGTGCCCGAACTGGATCAGCAGGAAGTCGCCGGGCCGGATCGCGGCGAGGACGGCGTCGAGCCGGCCCTCGTCGACGAAACTCTTCGAACTGCGCCCGTTCACCGCGTGGTTGGCGACGGGCCGGTCCTCGTGCAGAAAGAACGGCAGCGCCATTCCCCACCCGGTCTCGGGAGCGGCGTCGGCGTACTTCTGCGCGGCGGTGGAATCACCGGCGATGTAGAGCGTGCGGGGCCGGCGCGTACCGGCTTCGGCGGGCTCGGCGGCCATGGCCCCGAGCGGAACGGCGGCCAGCGCCGCGGAAGTGACCTGTCTGCGCGTAAGGGCCACGAACATGCACCTTTCGAGAGAGGTTTCAGGTGATTCCCCAAGGGCTCGGCGGGAGGGGGGAACCGCGGTCCCCCACAACCGACCCCGAACTAACCGTGGTTCTTCTTCCAGTCGGCCTGCGCGGCGTTCAACTGCTCGGCCAGCGTGCCCAGGAAGTCCTTCGCGCTCATCTTGCCGAGCAGGACCTTCTGGAAGTTCGGCTCGTTGTCGGCCTTGGAGATGGTGTTCCAGTCGGGCAGGTAGTACGGGAACTGCACGATCTTGGTGTCGGCCCCGTTGAGGGCCTCGGCGGCGAGCTTCGTGGGCTCGGCCTGCTGGATCCACTCGTCCTGCGCGGCCTCGGTGTTGGCCGGGATCTGCCCGGCGGCCCGGTTGTACTTGGAGTTCTCCGCGTGCGACACGGCGAACTCGACGAACTTCCAGGCCGCCGCCTTGTTCTTGCCGGGCTTGAAGACGCTCAGCCCGTCGACCGGGTTGGAGACCTGGACGCGGCTGCCGTCGTCGCGGGTCGGGCTCGGGATGCCCCGGAATTTGCCCGCGCCCAGCGCCTTCACGTGGTCCTGGTAGGAGCCGAGGTTGTGGCTCAGCATGCCGATGGTGCCGCTGTCCCACTGGGACACCATCTTGGTGAAGTCGTTGTTGACGTCGGCGGACGGGGTGTCCTTCTTGTACAGGGCGACGTACTTCTCCAGGGCGGCGACGAGTTTCGGGTCGTCGACGGTGGTCTTGTCGCCGTTCCAGAAGGTGTCGACGCCGGACTGGCTGTACGCCGCGTCCAGGGCGGGCGCGATGGAGCCCTCGCCGCCCCGGATGGTGAAGCCGAACCTGTTCTTGCCCTTGTCGGTGAGCTTGTCGGCTGCCTCGTAGAACTTCGTCCAGGTGGTCGGCGCGTCCAGGCCGGCCTGCTCGAACAGGTCGGTGCGGTACCAGAGCGTGCCGTTGTTGGACGAGGTGGGTATCTGGTACAGCGCGTCTCCGCCGCCCGCCGCGCGGCTGCTGTCCACGAGGTTCTGGCTGAGCTTGCCCTTGAGGCCGCTCTTCGCCAGCCGGCCGTCCAGCGGCTCCAGCGCGCCCTGGACCGCGACCTCGGCGAGCATCGCGGTGCCCACACCGCCGACGTCGGGCAGCCCGCCGCCCTGGATGGCGGTGTCGTACTTGGACTGGGCGCTCGCGGCCGGGATCCCGACGTACTTGACCTTGATGTCGGGGTTCGCCTTCTCGAAGTCGGCGATGATCTCCTTCCACACGTCGGTACGGACACCGCCGTTGTTGTCCCAGAAGGTGATCTCCCCCTTGCCGGAGCCCTCGCCCCCCTTGTCGCCCGCCGCGCCGCTGCCGTCGTCGCCGCAGGCGGTTGCGGTCAGCGCGAGCACGGAGCCCAGGGCGACGGCCAGCACGGCACGTCTGCTGCTGCGGATGCTGCTGCTCTTCATATGGTCGGCTCTCTTCTTCTGGATCCCAACGGAGGCATGACGGTGTGGGGGGGCGATGCGTCGACGTCCGGGTCGGACCGGTCGGCGTTCAGGGCCGGGTCGGTGCGCGTCTCCCGGGTCACTGGCTGACCGCCTTCCGGACCAGCGCCGCCGCCTCGTCCCGGTCCAGGCGGCCGTCGGCGACGACGGTGACGACGCGGCGTACGGCCGTCCCGCCGGGCGGGATCGGCAGCCGCTCGGCCGAAGCCAGCGAGGAGCCGACGCCCGGGTACTCGGCGGTGCGCACGAACCAGGGGTCGCGGCGGGTGGTGTCGGTGGCGCCCGCGAAGACGAGCGTCCAGCCGGCGCCGGCCAGGGCCAGCCAGTCGGCGCGCGCGCCGTGCACCGCCGCCTCGCCCTCCGCGTCGGCGGTGAACACCCGCGGAGCCTCGGGCTCCTTGCGGGCCCGCCAGAAGAAGCCGCCGTAGGCCGCGCCGGGGCGGCCGTTCGTCGCCGGGCTGCCGATGGACAGCGGGCCGGAGGTGACGTTGGTGAGGGAGAAGGTGAAGTCCAACGCCCAGGCGGTGTAGGTGAGTTCGGTCGCGGCGACGGTACGGCGCTCACGCAGCAGCTCGGCCCCGGCAGCGACCCAGCGCAGCTCCGCCACGAAGCCGTCGGGGTCGCGGAGCTGGAAGGAGCCGTGGCGCTGGGCCCCGTGGTCGTCCAGCTCGGTCGGACCCCGGTCGCGGACGTAGGTGCGGCCGCCCCAGAAGTTGTGCCCCTCGACGTCGGGTACGGCGACACCGACGCCGAGGTGGTGGGGGTGGTCGGCGGGGCCGAGTTCGGTGACCGCCGTGCCGGCCAGGGTGGTGACGGGGTGCAGGTAGGGGCGCGGAGAGAGCCGGGCGGGCAGCTCGGGCCGGGTGACGTAGCGGCCGACCGGGCGGCCCGCGACCCGCAGGACGACCGGTGCGCCGGGTGCCTGGGCCGTCATCAGGTGCTCACCCCTTTCGGATCGTCCGGGTGCGCGGTCTGCGGGTGCGCGGTCGGGGCCGCCCAGGGAGCGCCCAGTTCGGAGAAGAGGGCGAGGGTGTCGGCGGCCGACGCCACCAGCCCGTCGATGCCGGGGACCGTCCTGCGGTCCTCGTCGGGCAGCGACTGCCAGGCGTCGTCGGGCAGTTGGACCGGGTCGGGGGCGGTGCGGATCGCCTCGACGACCCGCATGAACGACTCGGTCACGGCGGGCGGGACGAACAGTTCGGCCCCGTCGGTGAGATGCTCGACGAGGTTCTCCAGCAGGTCGGTGCTGCCGTACTCGTACTCCTCGGGGCCGTGCCCGGCGCGCTGGAGCAGGACGCGGTCCTGCTTGTACCAGTACGTGATCCGGCCACGGCTGCCGTGCACGACGACGTACGGGTCGCCGGGGGTCTCGGCGCACAGCGTGGCCGCGACGACGATCCGACGCCCGTCGGCCGTGCTGACGCGGACGCAGGACGTGTCGTCGGACTCGATGGCGTTGGCGTGCGCCAGCTCGGTCTCGATGCCAATGACGTCCTCGGCGCGGGTGGCCCCGGCCAGCGCGAGGGCCGTCGCGACGGCGTGCGCGAGCGGGTTGGTGAGCGCCCCGTCGATCACGTCGACGCCGTTCAGCCGCCGCTTGCCCGCCCAAGGGGCGCGCCGGTAGTACGCCTCGGCGCGCGCCCACGCCCCCGCGCCGCCGACGCCGGTCACCTCGCCGATCACCCCGTCGCCGATCAGCCGCCGGATCGCGGGCACCGCGTGCGAGCCCAGCGACTGGAAGCCGATCTGGCAGGCCACGGCGGCCTCGGCGACCCCGTCGGCCATCCGGCGGAACTCGGCGTAGGAGGGCGCGGGCGGCTTCTCCAGCAGCAGGTGCACTCCCCTGCGGGCGGCGGTCAGGGCCAGGTCGGTGTGGGTGGGGATGGGGGTGCAGACGACGGCGATCCGGGCGCCGGTGGAGTCGAGCAGCGCGCCGAAGTCGGCGGACTGCTCGGGCGCGCCGAGTCCCTCCGGGAGCTCGGCAGCGGTCAGCGGCGTCAGCTCGCAGACACCCGCCAGCCGGACGATCCCCTTGTCCTGGAGCCGCCGGATGTTGTCCAGATGCCAGCGG
Organism: Streptomyces sp. yr375; assembly: GCF_900110755.1. Lineage (GTDB taxonomy): Bacteria > Actinomycetota > Actinomycetes > Streptomycetales > Streptomycetaceae > Streptomyces. The sequence continues at coordinate 137,827 of NZ_FOFF01000006.1, read as the reverse complement.
CCGTGCCCGCGCGCCCCCGCGAGCACCACGGGGACGGCGGTCCCGGCGATACCGGTGACGTCTGCGATGCCTGCGGTACCTGTGGTGCCTGCGTCGCTCATGGGATCCTCCCTGCGCCCGCGCCGCGTGCCGTCCCGCTGTCGGTCGTCGCGGCGCTGTCGATCTTTTCGTGCAGGGTAGGCGGCCGATGGAGTCTCATCCCTTTACCGCCCCCGCGCTGAACCCGGTGATCAGCCACTTCTGGATGAAGGCGAAGACGATCACCACGGGGACGGCGGCGATGATGCCGCCCGCCGCCAGCGCGCCCAGGTCGACGCTGTCCGCGCTCATCAGGGTGTTGAGGCCGACCGGGATCGTCTGCTTGCTCTGGTCGGAGAGGAACATCAGGGCGAACAGGAAGTGGTTCCAGGCGTGCACGAAGGCGAAGGAGCCGACCGCGATCAGCCCGGGCCGCAGCAGCGGCAGGACGACGATACGGAAGGCGGTGAGCCGGTTGCAGCCGTCGACCCAGGCGGCCTCCTCCAGGGAGTAGGGCACGTTCCGGATGAACCCGCTGATCAGGATCATCGACAGGGGCAGTTGGAAGACCGTCTCGGCGATGATGACGCTGCCCAGCGAGTTGATCATCTTCAGCTCGGCGAAGATCTGGAACAGCGGTACGAGCAGCAGCGCGCCCGGCACGAACTGGGTGCACAGCAGGGCGAGCATGAACCCGCGCTTGATCCTGAAGTCGAAGCGGGCGAGGGCGTAGCCGCCGGCCAGGGCGACGCCGGTGGTCAGCAGCAGCGTCGCGACGCCGGTGAGCACGCTGTTCTGGAAGTAGACCGCGAAGTCCCGCTCGTTCCACACCTTTTCGAAGTGGTCGGAGGTCATCGGCCAGGGCACGAGCGAGGTCGAACCGGCCGGGCGGAGCGCGAAGAGCAGGATCCAGTAGAAGGGGACGAGGGTGAAGACCAGGTAGATCGACAGGGGGAGGTAGATCTGCCAGCGGGGGGCCTCGTCCCAGGCGCGGTTCCTCCTGGGCGGCCGTCGGTCGGCTGCGGTGGGCACGCGCACGGGGGCGGGCGCGACCTCGGTGGCCTCCTCGGTGATCACTTGTCGCCTCCTCCGAACTTGCTCAGCCGCAGATAGACCATCGAGCAGAAGAGCAGGATCACGAACGCGACCGTGGTGAGGGCGGACGCGTAGCCGAAGTTGTGGGCGTCGACGCTGGTGTTGGCGATGTAGAGCGGGAGGGTGGTGGTCTCCCCCGCCGGGCCGCCGCCGGTGAGCGTGTACAGCAGGTCGACGTTGTTGAACTCCCACACCGCGCGCAGCAGCGTGGACAGGACGATCGCGTCCTTCAGATGGGGCAGCGTGATGTGCCAGAACTGCTTGAGCCGGCCGGCCCCGTCGACCTCGGCAGCCTCGTACAGGTCCTTCGACACGGACTGGAGGTCGGCGAGGATGAGGATCGCGAAGAAGGGCACCCCGCGCCACAGGTCGGCGACGATCGCCGCCGGGAACACGGTGGAGGTGTCCGACAGCCAGCTCGTGCCGTACTGGCCGACGCCCAGGTCGGCGAGGTAACGGGTGATGCCCGTCTGGGAGTTGTAGAGCAGCACCCAGATCGCGGAGGTCAGCACGCCGGAGACGGCCCACGGGGAGAAGACGAGGGCGCGGCCGAGTGAGCGGCCGACGAAGGTCTGGTTGACGATCAGCGCCAGCGCCAGCCCGAACAGCAGTTGCAGCCCGACCTCGACGACCACCCACTGGGCGCTGAACGTCAGCGTGTCCCAGAACTGCGGGTCGTCGGTGAACGCGTGCACGAAGTTGTCGAAGCCCGCGAAGCCGTTGCGCCACGGTTTGGTGGGGTTGTAGTTCTGCAGGCTGTAGTAGAAGACGCTGATGACGGGGTAGGCGATGAAGCCCACCATCAGCAGGGCCGCCGGCGCGATCAGCAGGTACGGCAGCCTGCGCGGCGTGGCGGAGGCACGGCGTCGCCGGGGTGGCGCGGGCGGTTTCGCCACGGCTGCGGCTTGGGCCATGACTGTTCTCCGTTCTCGGTACGTCGTGCGGGAAGCGCTTTCTCTCCGTACAGGGGTGTGCGCGGTGGTGCTGCTCCGGTTCAGCCGGCGTACGGGTCCTGCACCTTGCCCGGGCGGGCCAGGAACTCGAAGTCGCAACCGGTGTCGGCCTGGGTGATCTGTTCGTTGTAGAGCGCCCCGTAGCCGCGCTCGTACCGGCTGGGCGGCGGCGTCCACCGCGCCCTTCGCCGCTCCAACTCCTCGTCGTCCACGTTGAGTTGGAGTGAGCGGGCGTCGACGTCGAGGGTGATCGAGTCGCCGGTGCGCACCAGTGCGAGGGGTCCGCCGACATACGACTCGGGTGCCACGTGCAGCACGCAGGTGCCGTAACTCGTGCCGCTCATCCGGGCGTCGGAGATCCGCACCATGTCCCGCACGCCCTGCTTGAGCAGGTGGTCCGGGATGGGCAGCATGCCGTACTCGGGCATGCCCGGGCCGCCCTTGGGGCCGGCTCCGCGCAGCACCAGCACGGTGTCGGCGGTGATGCCCAACTCGGGGTCGTTGACGGTGCGTTGCATGGTCCGGTAGTCGTCGAAGACGACCGCGCGGCCGGTGTGCCTGAGCAGGTGCGGCTCGGCGGCGACGTGCTTGATGACCGCGCCGTCCGGGCAGAGGTTGCCGCGCAGCACGGCGACCCCGCCCTCGGCGGCGACCGGGTTGTCCCGGGTCCGGATGACGTCGTCGTTGTGCACCCGCGCGCCGTCGAGCTGTTCGCGCAGGGTGTCGTGGGACACCGTCGGGCGGTCCAGGTGGAGCAGGTCCGGGATGCGGGAGAGGAAGCCGGGCAGGCCGCCCGCGAAGTGGAAGTCCTCCATGAGGTAGGTCCGGCCGCCGGGGCGGACGTTGGCGAGGACGGGGACCGTGCGGGCGATCCGGTCGAAGTCGTCGAGGGTGAGCGTGACGCCCGCGCGGCCGGCCATGGCGATGAGGTGGATGACGGCGTTGGTCGAGCCGCCGAGGCCGAGGACGGTCGTCACCGCGTCCTCGAAGGCGTCCCGGGTCAGGATCTCGGAGAGGACGCGCCCCCGGTGGACCTGTTCGACGATCCGCATGCCGGACGACGCGGCCATCCGGTCGTGCCCGGAGTCCACGGCCGGGATGCTCGACGCGCCCGGCACCGTCACGCCCAGCGCCTCCGCCGCGGCCGTCAGCGTGGACGCCGTACCCATCGTCATGCAGTGGCCCGGCGAGCGGGCGAGGCCGCTCTCCAGCTCGGCCAGCTCGCAGTCGCCGATCAGGCCGGCCCGCTTGTCGTCCCAGTACTTCCACATGTCGGTGCCGGAACCGAGGATTTCGCCCCGCCAGTGGCCCGGCAGCATCGGCCCGGCCGGCACGAACACGGTGGGCAGGTCGACGCTCGCCGCGCCCATGAGCAGCGCGGGCGTCGTCTTGTCGCAGCCGCCCATCAGGACGGCCCCGTCGACCGGGTAGGAGCGCAGTAACTCCTCGGTCTCCATGGCGAGGAGGTTGCGGTAGAGCATCGGGGTCGGCTTCTGGAAGGTCTCGCTGAGCGTGGCGACCGGGAACTCCAGCGGGAAACCGCCCGCCTGCCACACGCCCCGCTTCACGGCCTGGGCGCGGTCGCGCAGGTGGACGTGGCAGGGGTTGATGTCCGACCAGGTGTTGAGGATCGCGATGACCGGCTTGCCGAGGTGCTCCTCGGGGAGGTAGCCGAGCTGGCGGGTGCGGGCGCGGTGACTGAAGGAGCGCAGACCGTCGGTGCCGTACCACTGGTGACTGCGAAGCTCCTCCGGGCGCTTGCGCGGCTGCTCGGGGCGCTGTTCCGCACGGCCGTCGACCTGATCCTCGGCTTGATCGTCGGCTTGATCGTCGAAGCGCTTCATATGGACCATCCGGCGGCTATGGCGGCGACCTCGGCGCGCTCGTCCTCGGGCAGCGGACGGCTCGGCGGGCGGACCTCGCGGCGGCACAGGCCCAGGGAGGCGAGCGCCTCCTTGACGACGGTGACGTTGTTGGCGGAGCCGTCGGCGGCGCGCAGCTCCTCGAAGCGCCTGATCTGTTCCCACACCTTCATCGCCGCCGGGTAGTCCCCCGATCGAAGCGCTTCGATCATGTTCAGCGAAACGGCCGGGGCGACGTTCACCAGCCCTGAGGTGAAGCCGGTCGCGCCCGCCGAGAAGTAGGAGGGCGCGTACGGCTCGGCGAGCCCGGCGACCCAGACGAAGCGTTCCAGACCGGCGTCCCGCGCGAAGGCGGCGAAGCGGGCGGCGTCCGGGACGGCGTACTTGACGCCGATGACGTTCGGGCAGGCGTCGGCGAGTTCGGCGAGGCGCTCGCCGGGCAGTTGCGCGTTGCGGATGTAGGGGACGACGCCCAGTTCGGGCACCGCCGCCGCGATCGCCCGGTGGTAGTCGACCCAGCCGCCCTGGGAGACGTAGGGGTGGACGGGCTGGTGGACCATCACCATCTGCGCGCCCAGCTCACGGGCGTGCCGCGCGGAGGCGACGGCGGTGGGGACGTCGTGCCCGACGCCGACCAGGATCGTCGAGCGGTCCCCCGCCTCCTCGACGGTCGACTCCGTGACCAGGCGGCGCTCCTCGGGGGTGAGGGCGTAGAACTCGCCGGTGTTGCCGTTCGGGGTGAGGGTGGTGATCCCGCCGTCGAGCAGGCGGCGCAGCAGGGCCCGGTGGGCGGCCCGGTCGACGGTGCCGTCCTCGGCGAACGGGGTCACCGGGATGGCCACCACGTCGGCCAGCGCCGCACGCTGGGTCTCGAACGCCACGCTGCTCATACCCGACCTTCCTGGTTCACTGCCGGATTCGCTGCCGGATTCACTGCCTGGTCTTCCGCTCGGGGGAACGCCCGCTCGACGAAGGAGGCGATGTGGGCGTGCAGGGCGCGGGCCGCGCCGTCCGCGTCGCCGGCCAGGGCGAGCCGCAGGATCTCGCGGTGCTCGTCGGCCTCCCGCTCCCAGGAGGGCGAGGCGGCCCAGGCGACGGCGGAGACCAGGGCGGCCTGGTCGCGGACCTCGTCGAGCATCCGGCCGAGCAGCGGGTTGCCGCACGGCAGGTACAGGGCGCGGTGGAACTCCCGGTTGGCCAGGGACCGTTCGGCGGTGTCGGTCGCCTCGTCGGCGCTGGTCAGCGCGGACCGGGCGGCGTCCAGGGAGGCACCGCGGCGCACCGCCCGGCGCAGCGCCTCGGGTTCGAGGAGCAGCCGGACGTCGTAGACCTCGCGCGCCATGTCCGCGTCCACCATGCGCACCGTGACGCCCTTGTACTGGCTCATGACGACCAGTCCGGTGCCGGCCAGGGTCTTGAGCGCCTCGCGCACCGGGGTCTTGGACACCCCGAACTGTGCGGCGAGTTCGGTCTCTACCAGGGCCTGACCGGGCGTCAGCCGGCCGGTGAGGATGCGGCGTTTGATCTCCTCCAGCACGACTTGCGTGCGGGAGGGGATCGGCGTGGGCACAGAGGTCATGCGCGCCTCTCGGATCTCACATATCGCGTCTCATATATGACGTACGAAGTACGACGCGTTGAAGGTAGGAGCGCCCCTGTGTTTCGTCAATGCTTCTGACAAAGGCCGTGACAGACGGTCGGAAGGGGATGGCTCAGAAGGGGCTGGTTCGGAATGGGTTGGTTCAGCGGGGGATGTTTCAGAGGGGGATGGTCTCGCCCTCGCGGGCGGTGCGGGTGGGGCCTTCGAAGACGAGGGCGGCCCGGGCGGTCGCGGCCTGCCGGGTCAGCGTGGGTCCGACGTGGGTGATGTACAGCTCCCGCACCCCCGCCTTGCGGGCGGCCTCGCCGGCGTCCTCCGGCGTGAGATGGACCTGCGGATGGTGTTCGCCTTCGGTATGCCGGTCGAGGTCGGCCTCGCACAGGAACAGGTCGGCCCCGGAGGCGAGTTCGGTGAGCGCGTCGCACGGCCCGCTGTCCCCTGAGTAGGCGAAGACGCTGCCCTGGCACTCGGCGCGCAGCCCGTACGCCTCGGTGCCGTGCGCCACCCGGCGCGAGCTGAGGCGCACGTTCCAGTGCCGCACGGTGTGCCCGTCGAACAGGGCGCGGAAGTCGAAGACGCCGGTCAGGAACCGTACGTCCGGCCGGCCGAAGAAGCCCGCCAGTCGTCGGGCGCAGTCGATCGGCGCGTACACCGGGATGGGGGCCGGCGAGGTCATCCCGCCGTGCACGAGCGCGTAGGCGGCGGCGAGGAGATCGGCGCTGTGGTCGGCGTGCAGGTGGGAGATCCAGATCGCCGTGAGCCGGTCGGGATCCGTGTGCTTGCGCAACTCGGCGAACGTCCCGAACCCGGCGTCCACCCACACCTCCGCCCCCGCGCCGCGCAGCAGGTAGCCGGAGCAGGGGCGGCCCGGCCCCGGGTACGGAGAGGCGGTGCCGAGGATGGTGAGGCTGAGGGGCATGGTGGGGAGCGTACGGTCCGGTCCCGCCGGGCGTGCCGTGTTCACGTTTATCTACAGCAACCGCAGGAGTCGTTCGCTCCCGGTGAGTCGGCTACGGCGTCCACCCCGGGTCGCGGCCGCTCAGTGCGACCGTCCGGTCGAGCAGCGGGGCGGCTTCGGGGACGGGCACGACGGGGCCGAAGAGGCCGCCCCCGTCGTCCCCCTCGTCGGCGGCGGCCCGCAGGAACGTGTGCGAGACCCGCAGCGCGGCCGGGTCGGGCGCGTACGGTTGCCCGGTGGCCCGCGCCAGGTCCCACCCGTGGACGACGAGCTCGTCGGCGGCGACGGCCGCCGCGACCGCGCCGGGCAGGTCGACGCCGCCCGCGCGGGTCATGCCGGTCCAGGCGGCCGGGTCGCGCCAGGCGTCGGCCAGTTCGTCGAGCGCCTTGGGCAGGTCCTCGCGCCAGCCGGGGCCGATGTCCGGCGTGGCGGTGCCCGGCGGGGTGGCGGTGGTGGGGCCCAGGTCCTTGCGGGCGGCGTCGCGGAAGGCGACGGCGAGGCCGGTCAGGTGCCCGACCAGGTTGCGGACCGCGTAGTCCGGGCAGGGCGTACCGCCGGCGAGCTGCTCGTCACGCACACCCTCCGCGAGGCGCGCGATGATCCGGGCCTGGGGTCCGAGGTCGAAGGTCGTCATCGTGTCGGTCATACGGGGTAGACCGCCCGCACCCCGAAAACTCATCGCACCCCGGTCTTCTGCCCAGGCGCTCCGTCCGGGCCCTCAGCCGGAGGCCAGCGCCCCGCGTACCGCCTCCAGGTCGGCGTCCGACGCCAACCCTGCGTGGTACAGCCGCAGTTCCGTCGCGCCGAGTTCCCGGGCCCGGGCCGCGTCGGCCGCGAGGGTGTCCGGGCTGCCGCCCATGCCGGAGACGACGCCGAAGTTGGCGGCGAGGACCGCGCCCGCGCGGCCCTGTTCGGCGAAGGGCGTCAGCAGCCCGGGGCCGCCCGCGCAGGGCACGACGACGCCGTCCGCGACGGACAGGATGTGCGCGGGGTCGACGCCCGGGTTGGCGCCCACGTGGTAGGTCACGGGGTCGGCGTGCAGGAGGATCTGGAAGCCGTCGGGCGCGGCGGCGCGCACCGCGCGGACCGCCGTCTCCTGAAGGGTGCGGGCCCGCTCGTCGCGCCACGCGCGCGTGGCCGCCGCCGTCTCCTCCCCGAGCAGCTTCTCGACGCCCGCCCAGCCCCCGTCGTCCGGCGCGCCCTGCCAGAGCGGCTCCAGCGCGTCCCGTACGGCGGCGGCGAGCGCGTCGGCGTCCAGGCCCTGGGCGCTGTAGCCGGTCCGGCAGGTGGGGCAGAAGCAGAGTGCCATCAGGTAGAGGCCGGCGTCGCCGAGGCCGACGCCGCCGGTCTTGTCGTGGGCGTGCAGGTGCTGGAGGCCGTACCAGCCGAGGGACTCCAGTTCGGTGCCGGCCGCGCCGGGGCGTACGGCGGCCTCGGCGGCGAGGTCGACGAGGTACGCGCGCGTGGCGGGCTGCGCGATGCACGGCGCCCACGGGTAGCGGTCGCCGTAGGCGTTGACGACCGAGGTGTCCGGATGGTCGGCGCCCAGGCGGGAGTTGTGCGCGAGGACCACCCAGGTGTGCACGTCGAGACCGGCCCGCGCGAGCGCGTCGGCGGCCTCCCCGTAGGCGTCGCCGGGTGCCCAGTCGCCGGCCGGGTACGGGCGCAGGGCGCGGCCCCGCCAGCGGGCGCCCCGCGGGTCCGTGGGGTACAGCACGGCCGCGTGCTCGGCGGTGACGATGCGGTGGCGCGGGTGGCGGGGGGTGAGCGCGCGGGTGGAGTGGTAGGCGGCGGCGAGGGTCGCCTGCCGCACGCCGAGCGCGGCGATACGGGCCGGGGCCCCGGGGTCGCCGACGACGTCCCACGGGTAGACGAAGGTCGACGCCTTCACCGCTTGTCCTCCGCTTCCAGCAGCGCGTAGCCGCGGTCGATCACCTGGGCGAGCTGCTTGACATGATCGTCGCCGGGTTCGTGCAGCGGAGGGCGGACTTCCCCGACGTCGAGCCCGCGCAGCCGGACGCCGGCCTTGACGAGGGAGACGGCGTAACCGCGGCCACGCGCGCGTAGTTCGACGAACGGCCGGTAGAAGCCGTCGAGCAGGCGGTGGGCGGTGGTGTCGTCGCCGGTGGTGAGCGCCCGGTGGAAGGCGAGGGCGATCTCGGGGGCGAAGCAGAACACGGCCGAGGAGTAGAGGGTGACGCCGAGCGCCCGGTAGGCGAGCTGGGTCTGTTCGGCGGTCGGCAGGCCGTTGAAGTAGAGGAAGTCGCCGGGGACCTCGGTGCGGACGGCGCTGACGATCCGCTGCATGAGGTCGAGGTCGCCGAGGCCGTCCTTGAGGCCGATGATCCCCTCGGTGCGGGCCAGTGCGACGACGGTCTCGGGGGTGAAGACGGCGTTGTCGCGCTGGTAGACGATCACGGGGAGCGCGGTCGCGGCGGCCACCTCCCGGTAGTGGCGCAGCAGCCCCTCCTGGGCGGCGAGCACCAGATAGGGCGGCAGGGCGAGCAGCCCGTCGGCCCCGGCCGCCTCCGCGAGGCGCGCGTACCGTACGGCCAGCGCCGTGCCGTAGCCCGCGCCCGCCACCACCGGCACCCGCCCGTCGGTCGCCTCCACGGCGGCCCGGACGCAGGCCTCGAACTCCTCCGGTGTGAGCGCGTGGAACTCCCCCGTGCCGCAGCACGCGAAGACGGCCGCCGCGCCCGCTTCGACGCCCTGGCGCACATGCGCGCGGTAGACGTCGAGATCGACCGAGCCGTCGGGTCCGTACGCGGTGACGGGGAAGAACAGCGGCCCGCTGGGGATACCGAGCCGGGCGGCGAGAGGGGCTGGCGTCACGGGCTCTCCCTTGAACTGGCGCGTACGTTCTTCTGATCCGCGTCCACATTTCTGAACACGCTCACCCTAAGGAGCCGCCTCGCGCCGGGTCAAGCAGGCAAATGGCCGACAGGGCGGCGGATCTCGCAGGTCCGCGCCACACTTGACGGGCACGGTGAGGGATCCCTAGCTTGTCCACGCATATGAATACCGTCCATAGATGAGGCCGTCGCCCCAAGGAGACCGAGGATGCCCGCTCCCCGCACCGTTCTGCTCACCGGCGCCGCAGGCGGCCTCGGCACCCTGATGCGGGACCTGCTGCCGGCCTACGGCTACGAGCTGCGCCTGTTCGACCTGCGCCCGATCGAGGGCGAGCCGGAGGCGATCGTCGCGGACCTGGCCGACCGGGCGGCGGTCCGGGAGGCCGTGCGGGGCGTCGACGCGGTCCTGCACCTCGCGGGCATCTCCCTGGAAGCCCCGTTCGACCAGATCCTCAAGGCGAACATCGAGGGCACCTACCACCTGTACGAGGCCGCCCGCGAGGAGGGCGTCGGCCGGATCGTCTTCGCCTCCTCCAACCACGCGGTCGGCTACGCCCCCCGCCCCCGGGGCGACGCGCCCCTGGACGCCGCCGCGCTCATCCCCATCGACACCCCGCACCGCCCGGACACCTTCTACGGCCTGTCCAAGGCCTTCGGCGAGGACCTCGCGCAGCTCTACTGGGACCGGCACGGCCTGGAGACGGTGTCGGTGCGCATCGGCTCCTGCTTCCCCGAGCCGACCAACGTGCGCATGCTGTCGCTGTGGATGAGCCCGGCCGACGGCGCCCGCCTCTTCCACGCGGCGCTGACCGCCCCGGACGTCGGCCACTCGATCGTCTACGGCTCCTCCGCCAACACCCGCCTGTGGTGGGACCTCGGCTCCGCGCGGTCGCTCGGCTACGAGCCGCAGGACGACTCCGAGCCGTACGCCGAGAAGCTGATCGCCGAGCAGGGCGCACTGGACCCGGAGAACATCGCCCACGCCCACCTGGGCGGCCACTTCGTCAACGACCCGCCGATCTGGCCGTACTGACCCGCCCGCAGGGTCCGTCCGGGACGCGCGCGGGCACCGAACGGGCCCGCCGGGCACCACATCCGGGCAGCCGCGCTGCCCGAACCCACCCACCGCGCGCCCGCACCGCAGGTCCGAGGCGGGCGACCGGTTCCGGAAACGGGCCGAGACGGGCACCGACAGGCCCACGACAGGCCTGTTCAGTGCCGCACACCCGCTGTAGAACTTCCCCCAGGGACCGCGACCGGGCCGCCACGGGCCCGAACGGGCAGGGAAGCGAGGGGACGGCATGACCCCGAGAACGGCGGAGGACCGGCAGCGCGAGATCGTCCGCACCGCACGCGCCACCGGCTCGGTCGACGTCGCCACGCTCGCCACCGCTCTGGGCGTGGCCAAGGAGACCGTACGGCGGGATCTGCGCGCCCTGGAGGACCACGGGCTGGTGCGCCGTACGCACGGCGGCGCCTACCCCGTGGAGAGCGCCGGTTTCGAGACCACGCTCGCCTTCCGCGCCACCAGCCACGTCCCCGAGAAGCGCCGGATCGCGGCCGCGGCGGCCGGGCTGCTCGGGGACGCCGAGACCGTCTTCGTCGACGAGGGCTTCACCCCGCAGCTCATCGCCGAGGCACTGCCCAGGGACCGGCCGCTGACCGTTGTCACCGCGTCCCTGCCCGTCGCGGGCGCGCTCGCCACGGCCGCGAACATGTCGGTGCTGCTGCTCGGCGGCCGGGTCCGCTCCGGCACGCTGGCCACCGTCGACCACTGGACGACGAAGATGCTGGCCGGCTTCGTCCTCGACCTCGCCTACCTCGGCGCCAACGGCATCTCCCGCGAGCACGGCCTGACCACCCCGGACCCGGCCGTCGGCGAGGTCAAGGCACAGGCGGTGCGGGCGGCGCGCCGCGTGGTCTTCGCGGGCGTGTACACCAAGTTCGGCGCGGTCAACTTCTGCCGGTTCGCCGAGGTCGGCGTCCTGGAGACGATCGTGACGAGCACCCTGCTCCCAACGGCCGAGGCCCACCGGTACTCCCTGCTGGGACCACAGGTCATCCGGGTTTGAAAAACCAACTCGCTCACCCTAGGGGCACCTCCATGCCCCGACCCGCACGATACGTCCCTCCCTGCACCCTTACGTCCAGGAGCGATCCATGCGAACCCAGAGCCGACGGAGGCCGCGAGCCACGCTCGCCGCGGTCGCCGCAGGGACGCTGCTCGCCCCGCTGCTCTCCGGCTGCTGGGCCGGGGCCGGCGGGGCTGGTTCCGGCGGCGACTCCATCAACGTCCTCATGGTCAACAACCCGCAGATGACGGAGTTGCAGAAGCTCACCGCCGACCACTTCACCAAGGAGACCGGCATCAAGGTGAGCTTCACCGTCCTCCCCGAGAACGACGTCCGCGACAAGATCAGCCAGGACTTCGCCAACCAGGCGGGCCAGTACGACGTGGCGACCCTGTCGAACTACGAGATCCCGATCTACGCCCGCAACGGCTGGCTGCACGAGATGGACTCCTACGTCGCCGCCGACCCGGCGTACGACGAGCAGGACATCCTGAAGCCGAACCCAACGACCCCGGCGTGCAACCGCGGCCCGCGCCCGGCATCCAGTTCGTCGGCATCCCCGAGTTCACCGACCTCGGCACCAAGGTCTCCCAGGAGATCAGCGCGGCCATCGCCGGACGCCAGTCCGTCGAGTCGGCCCTGAGCAAGTCCCAGAAGATCGCCGAGCGGATCTCCGAGGAGTACGAGGGACGATGACCGCGACGACGGCGGCCCCACCACCGGCCCCCACCCCTGTACGCCCCCTGCGGCAGCCCCCCGCCCGGCTGCGCGGCTGGGCGACCCGCGCCCCGCTGCTCCCCGCTCTGGTCTTCATGATCGTGGTCACCCAACTCCCCTTCGTGGCCACGCTGGTGATCTCCTTCTTCGACTGGAACGCCCTCTACCCCAAGGCCCGCCGCTTCACCGGCCTCGACAACTACCACCAGGTCCTGACCGACGCCGACCTGCGCCACTCGGTGTGGACGACCATCCTGCTGACGGCGACCGTGGTGCTGGTCAGCCTGGTGCTCGGGCTGGCCCTGGCACTGCTCCTGGACCGCCGCTTCCGCGGCCGGGGCGTGGTCCGCACGCTGCTGATCGCGCCCTTCCTGGTGGTCCCGGTGGCCGCCGCCCTGCTCTGGAAACACGTCCTCTACAACCCCGAATACGGCCTGCTCAACGGGCTGTTGCACTACGTGGGCGGCCCCCAGCCCGACTGGATCTCCGACACCCCGCTGCTCGCAGTCGAGGCCTCCCTCGTCTGGCAGTGGACGCCGTTCATGATGCTGATCCTGCTGGCCGGGCTGCAGGGCCGGGACCAGCAGCAGATCGAGGCGGCCCGGGTGGACGGCGCGGGCGACTGGCAGATCTTCCGCCACCTCACCCTCCCCCACCTGCGCCGCTACCTCGAACTCGGCGCCCTGCTCGGCTCGATCTACATCGTGCAGAACTTCGACGCGGTGTTCACCCTCACCTCCGGCGGCCTGGGCACCGCGAACCTCCCCTACACCGTCTACCAGAGCTTCTACCAGGCCCACGAGAACGGTCTCGCCTCGGCCGCCGGCGTCCTGGTGGTCATCGGCTCGATCGTCATCGCGACCTTCGCCCTGCGGGTCGTCTCGTCGCTGTTCCGCGAGGAGGTGTCCCGCGCATGAACGTCGTACGCCGAGGCGGTCTCGGGCTGCTGGCCTGGGTGGCCGGGATCGTGTTCTTCCTGCCCGTGGCCTGGATGGCCCTGACGTCCCTGCACTCCGAGCAGGACGCGGCGACCAACCCGCCGTCCTTCACCGCGTCGCTCACCCTCGACGGCTACCGCGAGTTCTTCGGCGCCGGCGGCGGCGCGAGCCCGTGGCCGGCACTGGTCAACTCGACGGTGGCGTCGGCCGGTTCGACCGTCCTGGTGCTGCTGCTCGCCCTCCCGTCGGCCTACGCGCTGTCGATCCGCCCGGTGCGCAAGTGGACGGACGTCCTGTTCTTCTTCCTGTCGACGAAGATGCTGCCGGTGGTGGCGGGCCTGCTGCCGATCTACCTGTTCGCGAAGAACGCGGGGCTGCTCGACAACATCTGGCTGCTGGTCGTCCTCTACACCTCCATGAACCTGCCGATCGCGGTGTGGATGATGCAGTCGTTCCTGTCCGAGGTCCCGGTGGCGATCATCGAGGCCGCGCGGGTGGACGGGGCACGGCTGCCGACGATCCTCGCGCGCGTGGTCGCCCCGATCGCCCTGCCCGGCATCGCGGCGACGGCCCTCATCTGCTTCATCTTCAGTTGGAACGAACTCCTCTTCGCGCGCGTGCTCACCGGCGTGGTCGCCGAGACCGCCCCCGTCTTCCTGACCGGCTTCATCACCAGCCAGGGCCTGTTCCTGGCGAAGGTGTGCGCCGCGTCGCTCGTCGTCTCCCTGCCGGTGCTCGCCGCGGGGTTCGCCGCCCAGGACAAACTGGTCCAGGGCCTGTCCCTGGGAGCCGTGAAATGAAGGCCGCCGTCATCGAGTCCGAGGGCCGCGCCGCCGTCACCGAGGTCCCCGACCCCACCCCCGGGCCGCGCGAGGTCGTCGTCGAGGTCGCCGCCTGCGGGCTGTGCGGCACCGATCTGCACATCCTCCAGGGCGAGTTCGCGCCCGAACTGCCCCTCGTCCCCGGGCATGAGTTCGCGGGCACGGTGGTCGGGGTCGGCACCCGGGTCACGGAGGTGTCGGCCGGCGACCGGGTGGCCGTCGACCCCTCCCTGTGCTGCCACGAGTGCCGCTACTGCCGCACCGGCCACAACAACCTCTGCGAACGGTGGGCCGCGATCGGCGTCACCACGGCGGGCGGGGCCGCCCAGTACGCGGTGGCCCCGGTGGCGAACTGCGCACGGCTGCCCGAGCACGTCCGCACCCAGGACACGGCGCTGGTGGAGCCCCTGTCGTGCGCGGTACGCGGCTACGACGTGCTCCGTGCACGCCTGGGCGCCCATGTGCTGATCTACGGCTCCGGGACGATGGGCCTGATGATGCTGGAGCTGGCGAAGCGCACAGGGGCGGCGAGCGTCGACGTCGTGGACGTCAACCCCGCGCGCCTGGCGACGGCCCGGCGGCTGGGCGTCTCCGGGGCGGCGGCGAACCCCGACGAGCTGGAGCGGCCACAGGGCTGGGACCTGGTCGTGGACGCCACGGGCAACGCGGCGGCGATCCAGGACGGCCTGGACCGGGTGGCGAAGGCGGGCATGTTCCTGCAGTTCGGGGTGGCGGACTACGCGACCCGGGTGACGATCGACCCGTACCGGATCTACCACCAGGAGATCACCATCACCGGGTCGATGGCGGTCCTGCACAGCTTCGAACGGGCGGCCGAACTGTTCGCGAACGGCGTCCTGGACCCGGACGTCTTCATCAGCGACCGGATCCCGCTGGAGCGCTACCCGCAGGCGCTGGAGCAGTTCGCGGCGGGGGTCGGCCGGAAGATCGTCGTGGTGCCCTGACGGCTCCGACAGCGGCTTCGGCAGCAGGTTCGACGGCTCCGACAGCTTCGGGCCCAGGTAAGGGAACGGCAAAGTGATGTCGTTCGTTCACCCGGCATGACAGCTATGACCCCCGGCTCGAACATCCCTCTCCCCGTCGCCCGCGTGACGGTGGACGTCGCCGCCCCGGTGCGGCTCGACGTTTCGGGCCTGCTGCTCACCGCAGACGGCAAGGTGCGCTCCGACGACGACTTCATCTTCTACAACCAGCCCACCGGCCCCGGTGTGACCTACCGCTCAGGCGGGGGTACGGCGCCCGACGCGATCGTCGTCGACACCGCCGCGCTCCCGCCCGGCATCGAGAAGATCGTCGTCACCGCGAGTCCGGACGGCGCGGGGCAGACGTTCCAGGGCGTCGAACCGACGGCGACGATCCGCGGCGCGGACGACAACAGCGTCCTGGCCACCTTCACACCCCCGCAGCTCGGCGGCGAGACGGCGCTCGTGGTCGTGGAGATCTATCTCCGCAACGGCGCGTGGAAGGCCCGCGCGGTCGGCCAGGGGTACGCCAACGGGCTGGCCGGCATCGCCACCGACTTCGGCGTGACGGTGGAGGAACCGGCGCCGGCCGCGGCCCCGGCCCAGCCGGTCGTCCCGCCCGCGCCGCCGGCCCCGCCCATGGACCCGCGGCTCGCCGCGCCCGCGCCGCCCGCCGCTCCCCCGGCCCCGCCCGCCGCCGCGCCGGGCACCGGGAAGATCAACCTGGACAAGGGCCGCGTCAGCCTCCAGAAGAACCAGACCGTCTCTCTCGTGAAGGGCGGCAGCCCGCTGCTCTCGCAGGTCAAGATGGGCCTCGGCTGGGAGCCCGCGTTCCGCGGCAAGGACATCGACCTGGACGCCTCGGTCATCGCCTACGGCCCGCAGCGCAACCACATCGACAGTTGCTACTTCGGCAAGCTGTCCATCGTGAACGGCGCGATCAAGCACTCCGGGGACAACCTCACCGGCGAGGGCGGGGGCGATGACGAGGTGATCGTCGTCGACCTCGGCCGGCTCCCGCAGGAGGTGTCGGGGCTGGTCTTCACGGTGAACTCGTTCTCCGGCCAGAAGTTCACGGAGGTCGCCAAGGCCTACTGCCGGCTGCTGGACGCCGCGACCGGCGAGGAACTCGTCCGCTTCGACCTCACCGGCGCCGAACCGCAGACGGGCGTGCTGATGGCCAAGCTGATCCGGCAGTTCTCCGGTGAGTGGGAGATGACGGCCATGGGCGACTTCGTGAAGGCCCGCACGGTACGGAACATGGTGAAGCCGGGCGCCCAGGCCCTGTAACCGCGCCCCCGACGCCTTTAGACGTCCCCGACGCTCATAGACGTAGACATAGCCGGTCCGCTGCCGGGCGCCCGCCACCAAGGGGGCGCCCGCCGCCGTCACCGCGCGGGCGGGCGCAGGCCCTCCGTCAGCAGCGACACATACCGGCGGATCGAGCTGCCGTCGTCCTTCGCCAGCTCCGACGCCGTCGCCACCCCGTGCGCGAGGCGCAGTACGTCGATCGGCTCGACGTCCGCCCGCAGGGTGCCCTCCCGCTGGGCCGCCGCCACCAACCGGGCCGCCGCGTCCTTCACGGAGGTGCCGCAGGCGGTGACCGCGACCGCGCCGCCGTCCGTGACGGCGGAGCCCAGCAGCGACTTCATGCCGCGCACCTGGATCGTGCCGACGCACAGCTCGTTGAGCCAGGCCACCAGCGCCTCGCCCGGCGGGAGTTCCCCGCCGAGTTCGCCGGCCCGCGCGGCGAGCGCCTCGATCCGGTCGAGGTAGGCCGCCTCCAGCAGCGCCTGACGGGTCGGGAAGTGCCGGTACAGCGTGCCGGATCCGACGCCCGCCCGCTTGGCTATGTCGTCGAGGGAGGCCCCCTCCCCATGCGCGGCGAAGGCCTCCGCCGCCGCCTTCAGCAAGCGCTCGTAGTTGCGGCGGGCGTCCGCGCGCATGGCCCTGACCTGCGTCATCCAGTTACTCCTCGCGCCGACGTCGTGCTGCCCGCATGGTCCACCACATCACGCGGCGACACCAGACGGGCACCCGGACCGGACGCCCTGCGGCGTCTAGAACAGGGCGCTGTACGCGTTCAGCGCGGGCTGTCCGCCCAGGTGCGCGTACAGCACGGTGGCGTCGCGGCCGATCTCGCCGCGTGCGACCAGGTCGACGAGCCCGGCCATCGACTTCCCCTCGTAGACGGGGTCGGTGATCATGCCCTCGGTCCGCGCGGCGAGCCGCATCGCCGCGAGGGTCGTCTCGTCCGGCACTCCGTAGACGCCGGCGTGGTAGCGCTCGTCGAGTTCGACGTCCTCGACGGTCAACTCCCGCTTCACACCGATCAGTTGTCCGGTGCGGTGCGCGATGCGGGCGATCTGCTCGCGGGTCTCGGCGGGCTTGGCGGAGGCGTCGATCCCGATGACGCGCCGGGGCCTCCCGCCCGCCTCCGCCAGCGCGGCGAACCCGGCGACCATGCCGGCCTGGGTGGACCCGGTCACCGAGCACACGATCACGGTGTCGAAGAAGACGCCCGACTCCCGTTCCTGCTCGGCGACTTCGCGGGCCCACCCGGCGAACCCGAGCCCGCCGAGCGGATGGTCGGAGGCCCCGGCCGGGATGGCGTACGGCTTCCCGCCCGACTCCTCGACCTCCCTGAGCGCCTGCTCCCAGCTCTCCTTGAAGCCGATCCCGAACCCGGCCCGCACGAGCCGTACGTCGGCTCCGGCGAGCCGGCTGATCAGGATGTTGCCGACCTTGTCGTACCCGGAGTCGGGCCACTCCACCCAACTCTCCTGCACGAGCACGCACTTGAGCCCGGCGCGGGCGGCGCAGGCGGCGACCTGACGGGTGTGGTTGGACTGCACCCCGCCGATCGACACGAGCGTGTCGCACCCCTGCGCGAGGGCGTCGGCGATCAGGTACTCCAGCTTGCGCGTCTTGTTCCCGCCGTACGCGATCCCGGAGTTGCAGTCCTCCCGCTTGGCCCAGAGGGCGGCTCCGCCGAGGTGGGCGGTGAGCCGTTCCAGCGGGTGGACGGGCGAGGGCCCGAAGAGGAGGGGGTAACGCGCGTACGAGGAAAGGGACTTCACGGCCATGACGCCTCCAGGCTCATTCGAGGTCTGCGAGGTCTTCAAGGTCTTCAAGGTCGGCCAGTTCGGCCAGCGTGCGCCAGATCTCGGCCGTGACGCGGACCGCCTCGGTCGTGTCACCGTCGGCGCACGCCTCGATCAGCCGTCCGTGCAGTCCGGCCGAACGGCAGGTGCCGCCCTCGCCGAAGCGCCGTCGCTCCAGCCGCCGGATGAGGGGGGTGTAGCGGGCGATGGTGGCGGCGGCCGCGCGGTTGCCTGCGGCCCGGACGAGGATGTCGTGCAGTTCGTCGTCGGCGCGCAGCGCGGTGTCGACGTCCCCGGCGGTGACGGCGGCGGTGAAGCGTTCGTTGGCCGTGCGCATCGCCTCGACGTCCGCCGCGAACAGCCGGGGCACCGCGACCCGGGTGGCCAGCTCGTGCATCGCCCCGACCACGGCCGCAGCGTCCCGTACGTCGGCGGCCACGACCGGGGTCACCCGCGTGTAGCTCTGCGGCTTGCTCTCGAGCAGCCCCTCGTCCACCAGCCGCGTGAACGCCTCCCGCACGGGCGCCCGGGACAGCCCGAGCCGCTCCGCGAGTTCGGCGTCGCGCACCACCGCGCCGGGTGCGATGTCCCCGGCGACGATGGCGTCCCGGATGGTCTCGTAGGCGCGGTCCCGCAGGAGGGTGCGGCGGACGGGTCGTAGAGGCTCCACAAACTGAAATGTTAGATATCAGTGGCTCCGCGAACAAGACCGGAGGGGGCACCGCCGTCGGCGGTGCCCCCGTTCACCGTGGTCCCGCGCCGCCGTCTAGCAGGCGTAGGGGTCCCAGTACCAGGTGCTGATGATGGGGTCGTAGCCGGGGTTGTCGTGCTCGGCGATGTAGTAGCGGCCGTCGGTGTACCGCACGACGGTTCCGGCGGTGTAGGGCGTGCCGGCCGCCCAGTTCCGCGCGGTGGCGCAGGCGCCGCCGCCTCCGCCGCTGCGGACGAACTTCCAGGTGATCCCGTTGAGGACGTCGCCCGTCCCCAGTGACCGGATCGCCGGCAGGCTGAGGTCGATGTGCTCCGACGTGCAGCCCATGCACTTGTCCTTGACCGGGACGGTGATCGTCCGGCCGTTGTAGGAGACCTCGACGGAGATGCCCTGACAGAGCTCGTCGTTGTTGGGGTTGGGGGCCGTCCACCACTGGTACGACACCGCGACGAGCATGTCGGTGGAGGCGTTGATGGGTGTTCCGCAGGCTCCGTAGCCCGCGTCGTTGTAGTAGGTCGCCTTGCCGGTGCGGGACTGACCGATGGGGATCGCGGCGAAGGCCGATTCCATGCCGAGCACGGTGAACAGGACCAGGCTGAGTGCGGCCGTCGCCCAGTGGAGTATGCGTCTGCGGGTGTTCGAGCTGGTGTTCGAGCTGGTGGTCAAGCTTCCTCCCGTACGGTGGTGGGGATGTGCTTGCTCGATCGGCGAGGCGTCGTCAGCAGGACAGGTTGTTGCCCGGCGTGGCGCCCAGGATCTGGGCGAAGCTGCGGTACTTGTCGACCCGGCTCTGCACCTGCGCCGGGTTGTGCCCGTCGCATTCGAGTGCGCCGTTGATCGAGCGGATGGTCTGGCCGAATCCCGCACCGCTGACCATGGCGTTGTGGCCGGTGTAAGTGCCCGGCCCCTTCTGGGTGTTCCAGTACCAGAGCCCGGTCTTCCAGGCGACGGCCGCGTTGTTCTGCACGAGGGACGGGTTGTTGAGCAGGTCGATGCCCAACGCGTCACCGGCCGCCTTGTAGTTGAAGTTCCAGCTCAACTGGATCGGACCACGGCCGTAGTACGCCGACTGGCCGGCCGGGCAGCCGTAGGGCTGGTTCCGGTCGCAGTAGTTCGGGTACTGGGACGTGTCCTGCTCCACGATGTAGACCAGACCGCCCGTCTCGTGGCTGACGTTGGCCAGGAAGGCGGCAGCCTCCTGCCGCTTCACCGTGTCGCTGCCCGTGGTGGCGAAAGCGGGGTAGGCGCTGAGCGCCGAGACCAGCCCGCTGTACGTGTAGAAGGAGTTGCGGCCGGGGAACATCTGGTTGAACTGGGCCTCGCTGACCACGAATCCGGAGGGGGGCGGTTGGTCACCGCCGCCGGTGCAGGTGTAGGGGTCCCAGTACCAGGTGCTGATGACAGGGTCGTAGCCGGGATTGTCGTGCTCGGCGATGTAGTACTGGCCGTCGGTGTACCGCACGACGGTCCCGGTCGTGTAGGCCGTACCGGCCGTCCAGTTGGGCGCGGTGGCACAGGCGTCGCCGCCGCTGGAGCCGCCGCACGTGTACGGGTCCCAGTACCAGGTGCTGACGACGGGGTCGTAGCCGGGATTGTCGTGCTCGGCGATGTAGTACTGGCCGTCGGTGTACCGCACGACGGTTCCGGTGGTGTAGGTGGTACCGGCCGCCCAGTTGGGGGCGGTGTCACAGAGGCCTGCGGCACCGGCCGTCGGGGCCGGTCCGAGCAATATCGTGCCCACGATGGCGAATACGGCCACCAATAAGGCAGTGATGCGTTTTCTTACCACGTTTACTCCCGAGTGATCGAAGAGTTCGGTTGGTACGTGACGCATGGAATGCGCTAGTTCGGCAGAGTCGTCGAGTCGATGAAGGCGGAGACAGCCGTCTGCGGCTGGTCGTGGGCCGGGCCGTCCAGCGGGTCCCAGTCAGGGGTGTGCCAGACGTTCTGCATGAACGCGCCCGGTTTCTTGGGGATACGGGAACTCGGCCCCGTGTAGTTCCACAGCACGTTCTTGTTCCCGCTGTCGTCGTACGACCAGAAACTGACGGAGTTCGGCTGCCACTCGAACATGAACGTATGGAACTGCGTGGCGGAATTGAATCCCGGACTGGGAGTCACGCTTGCCGGGCTGTTCTCACCCGACTGGGCCGGTGCGCAGTCACCGCCCAATTGGACGTTGTAGCAGTTGTAGAGGACCTGGCCGCTGCGCATGTCGATCGCGCGGGAGATCTTCCGGACCGCGCCGTCGGGGTCGTCGGGGGCGTAGTCCGTCCACAACGACAGCCAGACGACGTTCGGCTGGGCGCACAGGATTTCGACGTCGATCTCGTCGTTGTCCGGGAGCCGTTACCGTTGCCGTCCGCGTGGTCGTTGGAGTAGGTGAAGGTACCGGTGACGACGCCCACCCGGCCCAGTCCCGTGCAGTCCGCCGTCTTGATGCGGGTGCCGTAGGTGCCGTAACGGTAGGTGTCGGCATTGCTGCTGATCTCCACCCCGTTGCCGGGACTGGTGCCGGGGCGGGCGTTGAGCCGGAGTTGCAATGCTTTTCCGTCGCTCGCGCCCGACGCGGAAACGACCTGCGTCGTCCCGCCGGGAGCCCACGTCTGACTGAAAAGAGACGAACTCCCCGTCCATTGCTCGGTCACCGGAGCGGCGACCGCCGAACCACCCAGGAACAAGGAGAAGGCGACGGTCGCCGTGGCGATCGGAGCGGCCTGTGCGACCGATTTCCCGATGCGCCGTTTACCGGAGGATGTCGATGAATTACGCGCTCTGGACATAGGACCTTCCGTAGGCTTTCCGACGGGCCCCGGAGGGCCTGACAGTGAGTTCCACAGGCTCCTCCGATTCGCCCATGTTCCTCACCGCGGAAAGCCGTCACATCGGCAATACCCACCGTTACGTCAACGGCCGCCGATCCGGTTCAGCAGGTCGATCCTCAGGCCCCGGCCCACGGCCAGTCGGCGTCCCGGCCCGCTTCCAGCAGGGGCACCATCCGGAACGCCGCGTCCGAGAGGCCGCCGAAGGTGTGGCGGTTCGTCTCCCCCGACGGGCCGTGGCCCGCGCGGTACCCGGCCAGGTTCCAGGTGTAGACCGGCACGTTCGCCGGGATCTGCTCGGTCGGGTCGCCGTGGTGGTGGTATGCGTACTGCTCGTCGGTGACGATCAGGACGCGGTCCTGCCCCCGGTAGTGCGCGCGGATCGCCGACGTGGTGTCGGTGCCGCCGAGGTCGCCGAAGCGCTCCAGGATCTTCAGCACCGACTCGCCCGCGCCGAACTCCAGGCGCTTGTTCGTGGTGCCGAACTCGACGAGGTCCGCGTCGGCCGCCCGCAGCGCGAGCGCCGTGCCGAAGACCGCCGCCGCGTCGGCCCGGTTCAGCTCGGAGCGCTCCGACAGCCGGGAGTAGAACATCGAGCCCGAGCGGTCGACGAGCACCAGCGTGCGGCCGGGCAGCGCGGGCACGTTGGCCAGCGAGTGACCGAGCGCCCGCTCCAGCGGGTACGCCCAGCGCAGCGACGGCGCGTGCCGGTACGCGGCGAGGTAGCGGAACGGGAACTGCCGCGAGCGCGCGACCTCGGCGGGGTCGCTGATCTTCGCCGCCACCCGCGCGGCCACCTCGTCCGAGACCCCGGCCTCGTCGAAGTTGCGCAGGTTGCGGACGAGCGCCATCGGCCCCATGGACGGAATCACGGCCTCCCAGGCCGCCTTGTCCATCGGCCCCTGCAACCAGCCCGCGAGCGCCTCCCACGTCATCCCGGCCGCCGCGAGCCGCTCGGCGCCGCCCGCCGACGTCACCACCGCGCGCCGCTCCCCCACCGGCAGCGCCATCAGCTCGCGGTGCGCGGTCAGGACGCTGCTGGAGGCGGGCGGCACGGCGGTGTCCGGGTTGTGCCGGCGGTCGAGGGCGTACTGGAACAGCTCGCCCTGCCACGGCTTGTCCGGGTCCGGCGCCGCGTGCACCAGGTTGAGGATGTCGCCGAAGCGGTAGCCCTTGGACGCGGTGTCGTACTTCAGCAGCGACTTCCCACCGTAGAGCCGCCGTACGGCGTCGGCGATCCCGCGCTTGACGGGCTTGGGGACAGTACGGCCGTACGTCGCCGTCCAGTACCCGAGCAGCTCGCCGGGCTCGTCGGGACGGCGCAGCACGGAGTCCACGACCTGCCGGTTCGACGGGCCGTCCGTGGCGCCGGCCGCCAGCCGGGCGTGTACGTACTCGGCGGCGCCGACGATCGCGGCGGTCCGGAGGTTGCCCTCGCCGCGCAGCCAGCCGAGCAGGCCGGCCGTCCAGGACGGGTCGCTGACGGCGAGTTCCCGCACGAGGTTCGCGAAACGGTCGTCGCGGGCGGCGCCGGACTCGTAAAAGGTCTGCTGGGAGACGAAGTTGGCGACGGCCAGCAGGAACAGCTCGGAGCGGGCGTCCCGCTCATGGCCTCGGCCGCCCTGGTGGGTACGGAGCACCCGGCCCGTGGTGGTCACGGGCGAGGTGGGCTGCGTCTTGGCCTTGGCGGTACGGGTGTTGAAGCGTGCCATGGTGAATTCCCCCGAATTCATGGTGATTCCGAAGGGGAGGCGCAGCAGAGGGAAGGTGCCCGAGATCGGGAGTCGGCGACGGACTAAGCCAGATGCTCTACCCAACTGAGCTACATCGACCCTGAGTCGATGACGGGACTCGAACCCGCGACCGTCCGATCCAATGAAGTAACCGTTGCCTGCGCACCGGGCACCCACCGCATGCTGCGCCTCCCGAGATCAAGTACGGCGGCGGCGTGGATTTCTGTTGCAAAGAAGTAGCCGCTGCCTTCGCACCGGGAGGTGCGCTGTTCGTGATCTCACTCTAGGAGGCGCCGCATCGCGCGGGCGAGCGAATTAACGACGCCCGCAGCGCCTACCGCCGCTGGCGCTTCCAGGGGCCGGTGATCGCGACCATGATGCCCGGCGTCTGGATGTTGGCGAACAGGGTGTGGCCGTCGGGAGAGAAGGTGACGCCGGTGAACTCGCTGTACTCCGGCTTCTGTTCGGTGCCGATGTCGAGTTCGTTGCGGGCGATGGGGTAGGTGCGGCCGCTGTCGGTGGCGCCGAACAGATGCTGGACGCCCTCGCCGTCCTCGGCGATGACGAGCCCGCCGTACGGGGAGACGGTGATGTTGTCGGGGCCGTCGAACGCGCCGTCGGCGGACGGGTCGGGGTTCACGCCGAGCAGCACCTTCAGGGTCAGGGTGCGGCGCCCCGGGTCGTAGAACCAGACAGCGCCGTCGTGCTGCGCGCCGGGGCTCTCCGCGCGGGCGTACGAGGAGACGATGTAGGTGCCGCCGTCGGCCCACCACATGCCCTCCAGTTTGCGGGCGCGAGTGACCTGCCCGGCGGCGAACTGCTTGCGGACGGACACGGTCCTCGCGTCGCGGTCGGGGACGGTCACCCAGTCCACGCCGTACACCGTGCCGATCCTGGTGGCGCGGGAGAGGTCGTCGACGAACTTGCCGCCGGAGTCGAAGCACTTGAAGGCTTCCAGGACGCCCGCGTCGTCGGCGAGGGTGCGCAGCTTGCCGGGCCCGTGGTGGAAGCCGGCCGGCGGAGTCCAGCGGTAGAGCAGGCCGTTGGGGTCGGAGGCGTCCTCGGTGAGGTAGGCGTGGCCGCGCCGGGGGTCGATGACGACGGCCTCGTGGGCGTACCGGCCCAGCGCTTTAATGGGCTTGGGGCTCTGGCCCGCGCGACGGTCGGCTGGGTCGACCTCGAAGACGTAGCCGTGGTCCTTGGTCATGCCGTTCTGGCCGGCCTTGTCCTCGGTCTCCTCGCAGGTGAGCCAGGTGTCCCAAGGGGTGCTGCCGCCCGCGCAGTTGGTGGAGGTGCCGGCGATGCCGACCCACTCGGCGACCCGGCCGCCGGGGCGCACCTCGACGACCGTGCAGCCGCCGGCCGCCGCCGGGTCGTAGACGAGGCCCTCGGTGAGCGGGACCGGGTACTGCCAGCTCGAACGCGGGCCCTTCAGCTCGTGGTTGTTGACGAGGAGGGTCGCGCCGCGCGGGCCGCGGAAGGCGGCGGTGCCGTCGTGGTTGGACGGCGTGATCTCGCCGGACTCCAGCGTGGTCTTCCCGCTGTGGGTGATGACGCGGTACGAGAAGCCGGCGGGCAGCGCGAGGATGCCGTCGGGGTCGGCGAGCAACGGCCCGTAGCCGACCCCGTGCTGCCCCGCCGCCGTCACCGGCTCGACGTCCGCAGGCTCGGCGTCCACGGGCTCGATGTCCCCGTGCTCGATGTCCGTGGCCGCGAGGGCGTTCGGCGCGGTGGCGAGGGCGCCGACGCTGCCCGCCAGCGCGACCCCGGCTCCGGTGATCGCGGACTGCCTGGCGAAGTCCCTGCGGGTGAGCGACATGGTGTCTCCTGAGACTCGGAAGTGCCGTGGAGTGGGACGGAGCTCGGTTCGGCGACACCGTCCCGCCCATGCCTGAACGGGAGTTGAACGGGGGGCGACTTCGGTGGACCCGTTTCCAAGAAACCGTACGGATCAGGCCACGGAAGCCCAAAGAAGCAAGCCCCCGGGAAGCGTCAACCGCCTTGCTGTGACCGTGCCTTGAACGCCGCCTTGCGGGCTTCCTTCGCGATGCGCTTGTCCGGGTGCAGGCGGCCCATCGCCTCCAGGACGTCCGGGGTCGCCGGGTGGTCGACGCGCCAGGCCGCCGCGAAGAAACCGCTGTGCTGCTGGGCCAACCCCTCGACGAGGGCCTGGAGTTCGTCCGAGTTGCCCTCGGCGGCGAGTTGCGCGGCCAGGGTGTCGATGGTGAGCCAGAAGACCAGGTCCTCGGAGGGGGCGGGGACGTCCGTCGCGCCGAGTTCGCTCAGCCAGACGCGGGCGAGGCCGCCGAGTTCGGCGTCGTCGAGGACGTGGCGCACGGCGGGTTCGGCCGGGGCGCCGAGGAGCGACAGGGCCTGCTGGCAGCGCAGCCTGCGCAGCGGGGCGCCGGGGTCCGAGCCACGGGCGGCGGCCAGCAACTCCTTTGCGGCGGCGAGGGGTTCGCGGCGCACGAGCCACTGCTCGGTCTCGGCGAGGGCCGCGCGTGAGCCGTAGCCGGCGCTGCCGTCGAGGAGGGCGTCGGCGCCCTTGTCGGCGAGGTCGCCGACGGCCGGTGCCGCGAAGCCGGACTCCAGCAGCCGGGCCCGCAGCCCGTACACCCCGAGCGGGGTGAGCCGGACCATGCCGTACCGGGAGACGTCGGCCTCGTCGACCGCAGCGACAGGCACCTCGGCCGCCTCACCCGCTCCCGCGCCCGCCCGGTCGCCCGCGTCCCCTTCCGTGTCCCCCAACAGCGCCTCGTCGACGGGCTGGTAGACGACCAGGCCGATCGGGTCCAGCAGCCGGAACGGGTCGTCGAGCCGCATCATCGCGTCGGAGACCTGCTCCAGGACGTCGTTGGTGGGCTCGTTCATGTCGCCGGGGATGATCATCGAGGCGGCGAGCGCGGGAAGCGGGACGGGGGCGTCGCCGGGGCCGTCCTCGCTGGCGGTGAGCAGGTAGAGGTTGCCGAGCACGCCGTCGAGGAAGTCGGCCTCGGCCTCGGGATCCCAGTCCAGCTTGGAGAAGTCGACCGCGCCGCCCTCGTCCATGACGTCGATCAGCGCGTCGAGGTCGGGCACGGCCGCGTCGGCGATCACGGACTCCAGGGCGCCGAGCCAGACGGCGAGGACGTCGTGCGGGGAGCCGCCGGTGAGCAGCGCCAGGTCCTCGCCGGTCGTGACGGTGTCGGCCTGCTCGTCGACGACCTCCACGAGGCCGGTGTCCATGGCGAGCCGCCACGCCTCGCTCGCCTCGGCCGCGGCGTCGTCCCCGGTCAGTCCGAGCGCCTCGGCGGCGGCCGCCAACTGCTCCTCGACGAGCTGGCCGCCGGCGTCGACCCGGGTGCCGGGACCGGCCCAGCGGGCCAGCCGGGCGGCCCGGGAGAGCAACGGCGTGGACAGGGCGTCGCGCGCCAGCTCCGCTTCGGGGTGCAACCGCACCGGCGGCAGGGGGGAGCTGTCTGACATCGGCTGGTTCTCCTCGGGCGCGTGGTGCGACCGGCCCGCCGGGGGCACGGGCACGGGGGCACTGGGCCACTCAGCCTAGACGGATATGGACCCATGCCGCCCGGTTCATCTACTCGTCAGGCCGCGTCCATGGCTGAAACCTTGACAAGGGGCCTGACCAGGCAGGAGATTGACGCGCGTAGAAATCCACTGGACATCTGTGCACTGTAATTTTCTACGCGCGTCGCGTTCCGCTCCACCGGTCGCGGCCCCCCATCACCTGCACGACCCTCGTTCCACCTCCAGCTCCATCCTCGTCCCGGCGCTCACGTACGTCCCCGGAGGGATTCCGTTGCCGAGCAAGAAGTCCGCGCGCCTCGCCGCGCTCACCGTCGCCGCCGTCTGTTCCGCGGCCTCCACCGTCGCCCTCACCGTGCCCGCGCAGGCGGACACCGTGGCCATTCACGACATCCAGGGCACGACCCGGATATCGCCGTACGCCGGCAAGGCGGTCACGGGTGTGGCCGGAATCGTCACCGGCGTCCGCACCTACGGCTCGTCCAAGGGGTTCTGGATCCAGGATCCGAACCCGGACGCCGACCCGGCCACCAGTGAGGGCGTCTTCGTCTTCACCAGCTCCGCCCCGAAGGTCGCCGTCGGCGACTCCGTCACGGTCACCGGCACCGTCTCGGAGTACGTCCCGGGCGGTACCTCGACGGGCAACCAGTCGATCACCGAGATCACCAAGCCGACGGTGACGGTCGTGTCCAGCGGCAACGCGGTTCCGGCCGCGACCATCGTGAACGCGAAGTCGGTCCCGGGCGCGTACACGCCGGCCGGCGACACCCTCGCGAACAACTCGATCAACGCGCTCACCCTTCAGCCCAAGAAGTACGCCCTGGACTACTACGAGTCCCTGGAGGGCATGAACGTCCAGGTCTCGGACGCGCGCGTGGTGACCGCCACCGACCCGTACAGCGAGCTGTGGGTCACGGTGAAGCCGCACGAGAACACCAGCCGCCGCGGTGGCGCCCTGTACGGCTCGTACACCTCGCAGAACACCGGCCGGCTGCAGATCCAGTCGCTGGGCGCGACGGCCGACTTCCCGGTCGCGAACGTCGGCGACAAGCTCACCGGCGTCACGTCCGGCCCGCTGGACTACAACCAGTTCGGCGGCTACACGCTCGTCGCGAGCCAACTCGGCACGCTCAAGAGCGAGGGGCTGAAGCGGGAGTCGACGAAGCGGCAGAAGAAGGACGAGCTCGCGGTCGCGACGTACAACGTCGAGAACCTCGACCCGTCCGACGCCACGTTCGAGGAGCACGCCGCCGCGATCGTGGACAACCTGAAGTCGCCCGACATCGTGTCCCTGGAGGAGATCCAGGACGACAACGGCGCGACGAACGACGGCACGACCGCCGCCGACGTGACCGTGAACAAGCTGATCGACGCGATCGTGGCCGCGGGCGGCCCGACGTACGACTGGCGCTCGATCGACCCGGTCAACAACGCCGACGGCGGCGAGCCGGGCGGAAACATCCGTCAGGTGTTCCTGTTCAACCCCGAGCGGGTGTCCTTCACCGACCGCGCGGGCGGCGACTCGACCACCGCGGTCGGTGTCACCACGGTGCACGGCAAGGCGCAGCTCACCGCCTCGCCGGGCCGCGTCGACCCGGCCAACACGGCCTGGAACAACAGCCGCAAGCCGCTCGCCGGCGAGTTCGTCTTCCGTGGCCGGACGGTCTTCGTGATCGCCAACCACCTCAACTCCAAGGGCGGCGACCAGGGTCTGACCGCGCAGTACCAGCCGGTGGTGCGCAGCTCGGAGATCCAGCGCCACCAACAGGCGACGCTGGTCAACGCGTTCGTCAAGAGCATCCTGGACGTGCAGAAGAACGCGGACGTCATCGCCCTGGGCGACATGAACGACTTCGAGTTCTCCGGCACCGCGCAGCTCCTGGAGAGCGACGGCGCGCTGTGGTCGGCGATCAAGTCGCTGCCCAAGAACGAGCGTTACACCTACGACTACCAGGGCAACCAGCAGGTCCTGGACCAGATCCTGGTGAGCCCGTCGATCCGGTGCGGCGACTTCACGTACGACAGCGTGCACATCAACTCGGAGTTCCACGACCAGATCAGCGACCACGACCCGCAGGTACTGCGCTTCGAGCCGTAGCGATACCCGTAGGACTGTCAACTGGGCCGGCTGAACACTCCGTTCAGCCAGTCCTGCCAGGCGGTCTCGGTCGCCTTGGCGTCGGCGTCCGCGGCGAAGTCGTGGATGCTGACGCCGACCGGCGCGCCCCAGTGGTTGCGCCCGAAGATCCGCACGAGGGCGTCCTCGGTGCGCAGTCCGATGAAGTACGGGTCGCGGTAGTCGAGTACGGCGTCGAAGTCCCGTGGGCCGCGCACCGTGACGCGGGTGCCGGTCGCCGTGTCGTCCGCCAGTCCGAGGGCCTGCCCGACCGCGGTGAGCGCGGTGGGCGTGACGGACGCCTCGCCGCCGTCGAGTTGGGCGAAGGCGACGGGGCGGGGCGCGAAGTGCGTGAGGTACTCGCGCAGGGTGTGCAGGTAGAAGTCGGTGTGCTTGCTCGCCCCGTCGTACTGGTTGTCCCAGTCGTCGGTGAAGATCCCACTGTGCACGTACCGCACCCAGGCACGCCGGCCGCCGTCGCGCGACTCGATGACATGCTCGAGCTGGTTCCGGCTCTGGACGGAGAAACCGACGTCCTCGCTGCGGATGATGAGGTGGTGCGGCGGGTCCCAGGCGGTGACCTTCGACCCGAAGGCCGCCGCGCCGCCCACTCGGGGCTCCGGTGCCTCCATCGGCCACAGGTATCCCCCGGTGCCGTTCGTGACCGCCTCCCACACCTCCTCCGGAGTGGCGTCGACCTCAAACTCGCGGGCGATCTCGAATTCCTTGGACATGACTGTGCTCCTCACGTGGACAAGTGGCCCTACGACTCGGTGAGTTCGGGGTGTTCGACGAGTTCGGGGTCCTGCGGCGGCTTGAGCGTCGGGTGGACGGCGACGACGATCCGGTGATCGCGGCCCCCCTCGGCGTCGGGGGCGTCGTACTTGTGGATCAGAGCGCCGACCCCCGCCGTCAGCTCCTGGATGAACGCGGCCCGGTCCGCCGCCGAGGCGAAACGCACTTCGCCGTCCAGCGCGTACGTCGCCAGCCCCTTGCGGGCCTTCGCCGCGCCGGTGATCAGCGAGCCGACGTCGCGCACCAGCCGGGCGCCGAGCGCGAGCAGCCAGCGCGCGGAGAGCTGGTCCCGGAAACGGTCCGGATCCGGCTGCACGGCGGCGAGCGCGAGCGGTGAGATCACGTACGACGCGGCGGTCGCCCGCATCAGCCGCTCGGTGACGTTCCCCTTGCGGCGCTCACCGGCCAGCTCGACCAGCCCGTGCCGCTCCAGCGCCTTGAGGTGGTAGTTCACCTTCTGCCGGGGCAGCCCGACCTTGCCGGCCAGCATCGCGGCCGACGCGGGCCCGGCCGCCAGCTCCGCGAGCAGCCTGGCCCGTATGGGGTCCAGGGAGACGGCTGCGGCCTCGGGATCCTCGATCACGGTGACGTCCAACATGCCCCCACCGTCTCACCGAAAACTTTTTTTGTCCAGGGGAATCAAATGTTCGGCGGGAGAGTGAGCGGCAGAGCAGGCACCGCTTACGCCCCTGCGCTCAGCACCCGCCACCCCGCCGCTTCCAGAGCACCCCCACCACGACGAACGCCACCCCCACCACACCGACCACACCCGCCGCGCCCATGACCACGATCGGCCTCGGATGACGCGCCGTGCTGCGCAGTTGCACGGTCATCGCGCCGGCGCGGTCCATGAGGTCGGCGGCGCGGGTCTCGGCACGACCGCGTACGTCCGCCTTGGCGGCCAACTCCTCCACGGTGGCCTCCAGTTGGTGCCTGGTGTGCTCGATCTGCCGACGCAGCTCCGCCACTGTCCTGTCCGTCATCGGTGCACCCTTCCCTGGTACCCGTCCGAAACTCCCGGGCACTCCCGGGCACTCCCGGGTACCCCAGGCGGACCAGCACTACCCACCCCCAGGGAGGGAGGACCCGTAAGCACCCCTTACCAATACCATCCACAAAAATTAAGTGGAGCTTCTCGATGACCGGGCCGACACTACCCCCATGACCACGACGCCCCCTCCCCCGCTCCGACGGCCCGCCCCCTTCGGACGCGCCCTCTGCGCGATGATCACGCCCTTCACGGCCTCCGGCGGGCTCGACCTCGACGGTGCGCGGCGGCTGGCCGAGCGTCTGATGGCGGGCGGCTGCGACGGGCTGGTGCTCTCCGGCACGACGGGTGAGTCGCCGACCACCACGGACGCCGAGAAGGCGGAGCTGGTGGCGGCGGTACGGGAGGCGGTGGGCGGGCGGGCCTCGATCGTCACGGGCGTGGGCACCTTCGACACCCGGCACACCGTCGACCTCACCCGCGCCGCCGAGAAGGCCGGCGCGGACGGCGTCCTCGTCGTCAGCCCGTACTACAGCAGGCCCCCGCAGGACGCCCTGGAGGCACACTTCCGTGACGTAGCCGACGCCTCCGGACTGCCGGTCATGCTGTACGACATCCCCGCCCGCACCGGCACCCGCATCGAGCCCGACACCCTGATCCGCCTCGCCGAACACCCCAGGATCGTCGCGGTCAAGGACTGCTCCTACGACTTCCTCGGCGCCCAAAAGGTGCTCTCGCGCACCGAGTTGGCGTACTACGCGGGCTGCGACGAGCACAACCTCGCGCTGTACGCGGTAGGCGCGGCGGGCTATGTCAGCACGGTCGCGAACGTGCTCCCGGCCCAACTCCGCGCCGTCCTGGACACGTTCGAGGCGGGCGAGACGACGGAGGCCGCCCGTCTCCAACAACAGGCAACGGAACTGGTGGAGTTGATGATGGCCTCGGGCCTGCCCGGCACCGTCACCACCAAGGCCCTCCTCAACGACCTGAACCTCCCGGCCGGCCCGGTCCGCGCACCCCTACGCCCCGCCGACCGCCCAACGACCACAGCCCTACGCGCAGCCCACGACCGCCTCGCCACACTCCCGTAGGCTGACCGAATGAGCCGCCCGCTGCTCTACCTCGACGTCGACGGCCCCCTGAACCCGTACGCCGCCAAGCCCACGAAGCGCCCGGCGGGCTACACGACGATCAGGGCGCACGTAGGCCGCGAGCGGCCACTGCGCGTCTGGCTGCACCCCGACCACGGCGCGGCGCTGCTCCGCCTCCCCTACGACCTGTGCTGGGCCACGACCTGGATGGCCGAGGCCAACCACTGGATCGCACCCGTACTGGGCCTGCCCGAACTCCCGTACGTCGACTTCGGCGCGGCCCTCCTCGCCCACCGGCCCGACGGCGTCCACTGGAAGACGGAGACGATCGTCGCCCACGCGGCGGGCCGCCCCTTCGCCTGGGTGGACGACGAACAGTCCCCCACCGACACGGCATACGTCACCGCCCACCACCCGACCCCGGCGCTCCTCCACCACGTGAACCCACGCCTCGGCCTACGGGACGAGGACTTCACGGCACTGGGCGAGTTCGCGGCGGGCCTGCCCGCGTGACTGCCGTATGACTTGACCGGCCACATGACGGAGCGCCCTTCCGCGGGCAGCGGGAAGGCGCTCTGTCAGACGGGCCGGGCGCTCGGTGTCAGTTGTGGCTGTGCAGGATCTCGTTCAGGCCGCCCCAGACCGCGTTGTTCGGGCGGGCTTCGACCGCGCCGGTGACCGAGTTGCGGCGGAAGAGGATGTTCGAGGCGCCGGAGAGTTCGCGGGCCTTGACGATCTGGCCGTCGGGCATCGTGATCCGGGTGCCGGCGGTGACGTAGAGGCCGGCCTCGACGACGCATTCGTCGCCCAGCGCGATGCCGACGCCCGCCTCGGCGCCGATCAGGCAGCGCTCGCCGATGGAGATGATCACGTTGCCGCCGCCGGACAGCGTGCCCATCGTGGACGCGCCGCCGCCGATGTCCGAGCCGTCGCCGACGATGACGCCCGCGGAGATGCGGCCCTCGACCATCGACGTGCCGAGCGTGCCCGCGTTGAAGTTGACGAAGCCCTCGTGCATGACGGTGGTGCCCGCGGCGAGGTGCGCGCCGAGGCGGACCCGGTCGGCGTCGGCGATCCGGACGCCCTTCGGGGCGACGTAGTCCGTCATGCGCGGGAACTTGTCGATGGAGGTGACCTGGAGGTGCAGGCCCTCCGCGCGGGCGTTCAGCCGGACCTGCTCGACGTCGTCGACGGCGACCGGGCCGAGCGAGGTCCAGGCGACGTTGGCGAGGTGGCCGAACATGCCGTCCAGGCTCTGCCCGTGCGGCTTCACGAGCCGGTGCGAGAGCAGGTGCAGACGCAGGTAGACGTCGTGCGCGTCGAGCGGCTTGTCGTCCAGCGAGGCGATGACCGTGCGGACCGCGACCACCTCGACGCCCCGCCGGGCGTCCGGACCGATCGCCTTCGCCGCACCCTCGCCGAGCAGCTCCACGGCCTTCTCGGCGGACAGCCGCTCGGTGCCGGACGGACCGGGCTCCGCG
The DNA here is from genome assembly GCF_900110755.1 of Streptomyces sp. yr375. Classification (GTDB taxonomy): domain Bacteria; phylum Actinomycetota; class Actinomycetes; order Streptomycetales; family Streptomycetaceae; genus Streptomyces. The sequence continues at coordinate 104,591 of NZ_FOFF01000006.1, read as the reverse complement.
AGGAGCGCGGGCGCGGGGAACCAGGTGTCGAGAACGGTGCCGTCGGCGGCGATCGTGGCGAGGCCGGCGGCCGCGGCGCCGGTGGTGCGAGGGACAGTCGTGTCGGTCATAAAAGGCAACCTAACCGGCGGAAGGCCGCGGAGGCCAACCCGCACAGCGGTGTCTCAGGGAGCGGTCCGCGGGCCCGCCGACCTCGCCCGTTCCCCTCGCGAACCACGAGAACCGACTGCCGATGAGCATCCGGACCCCAACGATGCGTATACACGCATAGCCGTACAGATGAGTCGCGGAATCGAAAGTGTTATGGAAAGCCCTCGCCCAAACGGATGAACGCGGGCCACAGGTTCCACTACTGTTTCACCGTTCACACACCGGGCCATCGCAGCCGCGGCAGCCGCCAGGGGTGCCGCTGGAGGAACAGCGCATGCCAGAAAACAAGTCCCGGCCGCCCCAGGACCAACGCTGGGAAAGCGGCTGGGCCCCGGACACCTCCCGGGCACCCGGAACACGGCGCCTCTGGTTGGCGGGCGGTCTCGCCGTCGCCACCGTCCTGGCGTGCGTGACCGCAATCGCCCTGAACGACAAGCCCGTTGACCAGAAGCCGGAAGCCCGCAAGGGCCAGACGCTGTCGGACGACGAGACGGCGGGCGGCGGCCTGATCTCCTTCGCCACCCCCTCCCCGACCCCGTCGACGACACCCGGGGGCGACGGCACGAGTGGCGCCAAGGGCGACGGCAAGAGCACGCCCGCGTCCGCGTCGCCGCAGGCCCCCTCCTCCCCCAGACCGCAGGGCAGTTCGGCTCCGCACACCTCGGCCAAGCCCTCCGCGTCACCGACGAAGAAGCCCACCCGCCCCAAGCCGCCCACCAGTTACAAGCGGTCGGTCCGCTCGGTCAACTACCCGGACCGCTACTGGCATGTGAGCGGCGGCCTGGTGAAACTCGACCCGGTGCGCGGCTCGGAGTCCCGCGCGGACTCCACCTTCACCGTGGTCAAGGGCCTGGCGGACAGCTCCTGTTACTCCTTCGTCACGGCAAGCGGCAGCTACCTGCGCCACTACAACTTCGTCCTGCGCGCCGACCGCAACGACGGCAAGGCCATCTTCAAGAAGGACGCCACCTTCTGCTCCCGCGCCTCCGGCTTCTCCGGCGCGGTCATGCTGGAGTCGGTGAACTACCCCGGCCGATACCTGCGGCACAAGGACTTCCAGCTCCGCCTGGACCCGTACCAGTACGACAACCAGTACGTCTCCGACTCGGCGTTCCGGTTCGTCGACGCTCTGTCGTAACAAGCCGTACCGGAAAAGCGGCGAGGTCCATAGGGACCTCGCCGCTTTTCCGTGTTTCCGCTTCCGCCGGACGGCAGCCTCAGACGTTGAACCCGAGCGCCCGAAGCTGCTCGCGGCCGTCGTCCGTGATCTTGTCCGGGCCCCACGGCGGCATCCAGACCCAGTTGATGCGCAACTCGTTGACCAGGCCGTCCGTGGCGGACTTCGCCTGGTCCTCGATGACGTCCGTCAGCGGGCAGGCCGCCGACGTCAGGGTCATGTCGATCGTCGCGATGTTCGCGTCGTCGATGTGAATGCCGTAGATCAGGCCGAGGTTGACGACGTCGATGCCCAGTTCGGGGTCGACCACGTCGTACAGCGCCTCGCGGACCTCGTCCTCCGAGGCCGGCTTCATCTCAATGGTCTCGCTCATGCCGTCTTCCTTTCGGCGGCGTCCGAGCCCAGGGCCTGGACCGTCGCATCCTTCCACGCCATCCAGCTCAGCAGCGCGCACTTCACCCGGGCCGGGTACTTGGAGACGCCGGCGAACGCGACCGCGTCCTCCAGCACCTCCTCCATCGCGTCGTCGGGCTCGATCTTCCCCTTGGACTGCATCAGCTCCAGGAACGTCTCCTGGATCCGCTGCGCCTCGGCGAGATCCTTGCCGACGAGGAGGTCGTTCAGCACGGAGGCCGACGCCTGGCTGATGGAACAGCCCTGGCCCTCGTAACTGACGTCCTCGATCTTCGTGCCGTCGTACTTCACACGCAGGGTGATCTCGTCGCCGCAGGTCGGATTCACGTGGTGCACCTCGGCGTCGCCATCGCGCAGACCACGCCCGTGCGGGTGCTTGTAGTGGTCCAGGATGACTTCCTGGTACATCGAGTCCAGCTTCATGCGATCCCTCGCCAACCCCTCAGCCGAAGAAGTTCCGTACGTGCTCCAGGCCGTCGACCAGAGCGTCGATCTCGGCCGGCGTGGAGTACAGATAGAACGACGCTCGCGTGGTCGCGGGAATTCCGTACCGCAGGCAGACCGGGCGGGCGCAGTGGTGGCCGACGCGGACCGCGATGCCCTGCTCGTCCAGCACCTGGCCCACGTCGTGCGGGTGGATGTCGCCGAGCGTGAAGGAGATCGCCGCCCCCCGGTCCTCGGCCGTCGCCGGGCCGATGATCCGCAGGTCGGGGACCTCCGTCAGGCGCTGCACCGCGTACTCGGTGAGCGCGTGCTCATGGGCGAGGATCTTGTCCATGCCGATCGCGGAGAGGTAGTCGATCGCCGCTCCCAGGCCCACCGCCTGCGCGATCGGCGGGGTGCCCGCCTCGAACTTGTGCGGTGCCGGGGCGTAGGTCGACGAGTGCATCGACACCGTCTCGATCATCTCGCCGCCGCCGAGGAACGGAGGCAGGTCCTCCAGCAGCTCCTGGCGGCCCCACAGGACGCCGATGCCGGTCGGGCCGCACATCTTGTGGCCGGTGAAGGCCACGAAGTCGGCCTGGAGGGCCTGTACGTCCAGCGGCATGTGCGGCGCGGCCTGCGAGGCGTCGATCAGGACCAGGGCCCCGACCTCCTGCGCGCGGCGCACGATCTTCTCGACCGGGTTGACCGTGCCCAGGATGTTGGAGACCAGCACGAAGGAGACGATCTTCGTCTTCTCGGTGATGACCTCGTCTATGTTCGACAGGTCGAGCCGGCCGTCGTCGGTCAGGCCGAACCACTTCAGCTTCGCGCCCGTGCGCTGCGACAGCAGTTGCCACGGCACGATGTTGGAGTGGTGCTCCATCTCCGTGATGACGATCTCGGTCTCGTGGTCCACGCGGTAGGGCTCGTCGGCCCAGCCCAGCATGTTCGCCACGAGGTTCAGCGACTCGGAGGCGTTCTTCGTGAAGATCACCTCGTCACGGCTGGGCGCGTTGATGAACGTCGCGACCTTGTCGCGCGCGCCCTCGTACAGCGCCGTGGCCTCCTCGGCGAGCACATGGATGCCACGGTGCACGTTGGCGTTGTGCTGCTCGTAGTACTCGGAGAGCGTGTCGATCACCTGACGGGGCGTCTGGGAGGTCGCCGCGTTGTCCAGGTACACGAGCTTCTTGCCGTCATGGATCACCCGGTCGAGGATCGGGAAGTCCTTGCGGAGCGCCTCGCCCAGGAGATTAGGCACAGTGAGGAGGCCCGGCAACTGCGTCACGCGGATACGCCACCCTTCGTGTAAGCCTCGTAGCCCTCGTTCTCCAGCTTGTCGGCGAGTTCGGCGCCGCCGGACTCGGCGATCCGGCCGTCGGAGAAGACGTGCACGAAGTCGGGCTTGATGTAGCGCAGGATGCGCGTGTAGTGCGTGATCAGCAGGGTGCCGACCTCGCCGGTCTCGCGGACGCGGTTGACGCCCTCGGAGACGATGCGCAGGGCGTCGACGTCCAGACCGGAGTCCGTCTCGTCGAGGATCGCGACCTTCGGCCGCAGCAGTTCGAGCTGGAGGATCTCGTGGCGCTTCTTCTCGCCGCCGGAGAAGCCCTCGTTGACGTTGCGCTCGGCGAAGGCGGGGTCCATGTTGAGGCGCTGCATGGCCTCCTTGACCTCCTTCACCCAGGTGCGCAGCTTGGGGGCCTCGCCGCGGACGGCGGTGGCGGAGGTGCGCAGGAAGTTGGAGACCGAGACGCCGGGGATCTCGACCGGGTACTGCATCGCCAGGAACAGGCCGGCGCGGGCGCGCTCGTCGACGGACATCTCGAGGACGTCCTCGCCGTCGAGGGTGACGGTGCCGCTGGTGACCGTGTACTTGGGGTGGCCCGCGAGCGAGTAGGCGAGGGTCGACTTGCCGGAGCCGTTGGGGCCCATGATGGCGTGCGTCTCGCCCTGCTTCACGGTCAGGTCGACGCCCTTGAGGATCTCCTTCGTGGCGTTGTCGGCCTCGACGGTGACGTGCAGGTCGTGGATTTCAAGCGTTGCCATGGGTGCCTCAGGACTCCTGGGTGAGGGAGACGAGCACGTCGTCCCCTTCGATCTTTACGGGATATACGGGGACGGGGCGCGTCGCGGGAAGGCCGGACGGCTTGCCGGTGCGCAGGTCGAAGCTGGAGCCGTGCAGCCAGCACTCGATCTGGCAGTCCTCCACCTCGCCCTCGGAGAGCGAGACGTTCGCGTGCGAGCAGATGTCGTGGATGGCGAACACCTCGCCCTCGGTACGGACGACCGAGACCGGCGTGCCGTCGAGTTCCACCCGCTTCGGGGTGTCCTCCGCCAGCTCGCTCAGCCCGCAGGCGCGAAGGAACGGAACACGGTCGTCGGCCATCAGACGGTGGCTTCCAGCTCGGTCTCGATCCTGGCGAGCAGCCGCTCCTCGATGTCGTCGACACCGATCTGCTGGACCAGTTCGGCGAAGAAGCCGCGGACCACGAGGCGGCGGGCCTCGTCGGCCGGGATGCCTCGGGCCATCAGGTAGAAGAGCTGCTCGTCGTCGAAACGGCCGGTGGCGGAGGCGTGGCCGGCGCCGACGATCTCGCCGGTCTCGATCTCCAGGTTCGGCACGGAGTCGACCCGGGCGCCGTCGGTCAGCACCAGGTTGCGGTTGAGCTCGTAGGTGTCGGTGCCCTCGGCCTTGGCCTCGATGAGCACGTCGCCGATCCACACCGCGTGCGCGGCCTCGCCCTGCAGCGCGCCCTTGTAGACGACGTTGGACTTGCAGTGCGGGACGTTGTGGTCGACCAGCAGGCGGTGCTCCTGGTGCTGGCCGGCGTCCGTGAAGTACAGGCCGAGCAGCTCGGCCTCGCCGCCGGGACCGGCGTACGTCACGCGCGGGTGGAGGCGGACGAGGTCGCCGCCGAAGGTCACGACGACCGACTTGAAGGTGGCGTCGCGCCCGATGAGGGTGTTGTGCTGGGCGACGTGCACGGCCTTGTCGTCCCAGTCCTGGATGGAGACGACGGTCAGCTTCGCGCCGTCCCCGAGGACGTACTCGACGTTGGCGGCGACCACGGCGTCACCGGTGTGGTCGAGGACGACGACGGCCTCGGCGAAGGCGCCCAGCTCGATGACCTGGTGGGCGTAGGACACCCCGCCCTCGCCGTGCACCGCGACGCGGATCGGCTCGGTGAGCACCAGGTCCTTGGGGACGGTGATCACGCCGGCCTTCTCGAACGCGGAGTACGCCTGGGCGGCGACCCGGTCCACGGGGGTGCCGGCCCGGCCGAGCCGGGCGTCGTCACGGTCGACGAGTTCGACGGTGACGCCCTCGGGGGCCTCGACGGCGACCTTGACGGCCCCGTCGGTCGCGGCGGCGGTGCCGTCGTGCAGCCCGCGCAGCCGCTCCAGCGGCGTGAACCGCCACTCCTCCTCGCGGCCGTGGGGGACCGGGAAGTCCGCCACGTCGAAGGACGGGGGCGCGCTCATGCGCGTGGCGACGGTCGACTCGGCGGCCACCGCGATCTGGCCGGCGGTGGTAGACCCCACCGGGATGTTCTGAGCCTCAGCCATGGCTGTCGGTCTGCTCGCTTTCTTGCGTGAGTGGCTTGATGGGTACAGCAGTCGACGGTTAGCCGACCGCGCCTTCCATCTGGAGCTCGATCAGCCGGTTGAGCTCGAGGGCGTACTCCATGGGCAGCTCCTTCGCGATGGGCTCGACGAAGCCGCGCACGATCATCGCCATCGCCTCGAACTCGCTCAGACCACGGCTCATCAGGTAGAAGAGCTGGTCGTCGGAGACCTTGGAGACGGTGGCCTCGTGGCCCATGGACACGTCGTCCTCACGGACGTCCACGTAGGGGTACGTGTCGGAGCGGGAGATGGTGTCGACGAGCAGCGCGTCGCACAGCACGTTGGACTTGGAGCCGTGGGCGCCCTCGCCGATCTCGACGAGACCACGGTAGGACGTACGACCGCCACCACGCGCAACGGACTTCGACACGATGTTGGAGGACGTGTTCGGCGCCATGTGGACCATCTTGGAGCCGGCGTCCTGGTGCTGGCCCTCGCCCGCGAAGGCGATGGAGAGGGTCTCGCCCTTGGCGTGCTCGCCCATCAGGTAGACGGCCGGGTACTTCATCGTCACCTTGGAGCCGATGTTGCCGTCGATCCACTCCATGGTCGCGCCCTCGTACGCCACGGCGCGCTTGGTGACCAGGTTGTAGACGTTGTTCGACCAGTTCTGGATGGTCGTGTAGCGGCAGCGGGCGTTCTTCTTGACGATGATCTCGACCACGGCGCTGTGCAGCGAGTCCGACTTGTAGATCGGGGCCGTACACCCCTCGACGTAGTGCACGTACGCGCCCTCGTCGACGATGATCAGGGTCCGCTCGAACTGGCCCATGTTCTCCGTGTTGATACGGAAGTAGGCCTGGAGCGGGATCTCGACGTGCACGCCCTTCGGCACGTAGATGAAGGAGCCGCCGGACCACACCGCGCTGTTCAGCGACGCGAACTTGTTGTCGCCGACCGGGATGACGGTGCCGAAGTACTCCTTGAAGAGCTCCGGGTGCTGCTTCAGCGCGGTGTCGGTGTCGAGGAAGATGACGCCCTGCTCCTCCAGGTCCTCACGGATCTGGTGGTAGACGACCTCGGACTCGTACTGGGCGGCGACGCCCGCGACGAGGCGCTGCTTCTCCGCCTCCGGGATGCCGAGCCGGTCGTACGTGTTCTTGATGTCCTCGGGCAGGTCCTCCCAGGACTCCGCCTGCTTCTCCGTGGAGCGCACGAAGTACTTGATGTTGTCGAAGTCGATGCCCGAGAGGTCCGAGCCCCAGTTGGGCATGGGCTTCTTCTCGAACAGGCGCAGACCCTTGAGGCGGAGCTTGGTCATCCACTCCGGCTCGGACTTCTTGCCGGAGATGTCGCGGACGACGTCCTCGTTGATGCCGCGCTTGGCAGAGGCACCAGCCACGTCGGAGTCGGCCCAGCCGTATTCGTAGTTGCCCAGACCCTCGAGCTCGGGGTGGGCGGTCTCCTCGATGGGGAGCGTCATGCGGGGTTCCTCCCGGCGGTGCTTGCGGATGCGTGGTGGGTCGCTGTGGAAACTTTGGGGATGAACGTGGTGCACACGCCGTCGCCGTGGGCGATGGTCGCCAGTCGCTGGACGTGCGTGCCGAGCAACTGGGAGAAGATCTCGGTCTCCGCCTCGCAGAGCTGCGGGAACTCTTCGGCTACATGGGCGACGGGGCAGTGGTGCTGGCAGAGCTGCTCACCTACCGGTGCGCTGCGCGCCGTAGCAGCGTACCCGTCGGCGCTCAGGGCCTTGGCCAGGGCTTCGGTCCGCCCGTCGGGGGCGGCGGCCTCGACCGCCTTGCGGTACGCGGCGGCCTGTCCGGCCATCCGGGCGCGGGCGAAGGCGACGACCGCCTCGTCCCCGCCGAAGCGGTCCTGGATGAAACGCAGGGCGTCCGCGGCGAGCGTGTCGTAGGACTGGTCGAAGGCGTCACGGCCGCAGTCGGTGAGAGCGAAGACCTTGGCCGGGCGGCCGCGGGTCCGCGCTCCGTACACCCGCTGCTCGCGGGCCTCCACGACGCCGTCGGCGACCAGTGCGTCGAGGTGGCGGCGGACGGCGGCGGGGGTGAGCCCGAGGCGTCCGGCCAGGTCGGTGACGGTCGACGGGCCGTGGTCCAGGATGGACCGCGCGACACGGTTGCGCGTGGAGCGCTCACCGGTCGCGAGCTCCTCCTGCGGGGCCGCGCCAACGTTTTTCACAACGCCATTGTTGCGTAATTCCTCAGGGGCAGGCAAGCCGGGTCCTCGCCACCCCGGGTGCGGTGCATCACTTAGGTAAACCTAATCTGACCTGCGGGAATGATCTTTGATCGATCAATTCGGTGGCCCGGCGCGGGGCTGTCGTGAAGACTGCCCGACCATGCCGACACCACGTCCGACCCACCCCCCGACACCCCCTCCGACCGGCCCACTCGTCACCCGCGCCAGCCTCGCCGCGGAGCTGCGCGCGCTCGGCGTACGCCCCGGTGAGACGCTCCTCGTGCACGCGTCGCTGCGCTCCCTCGGCTGGGTCAACGGCGGCGCGGTCGCCGTCGTCCAGGGGCTGCTCGACGCGCTCGGTCCGGACGGCACGCTGGTGGTCCCCGCCCAGTCCGGCGACCTGTCCGACCCGGCCCTGTGGGCCAATCCGCCGGTGCCCGAGGAGTGGTGGGCGCCGATCCGCGCCACGATGCCGGCGTACGACCCGCTCGTCACCCCCACGCGCGGGATCGGCGTGCTCCCGGAGACCGTACGGACCTGGCCCGGCGCGCTGCGCAGCGCCCACCCGCAGACCTCGTTCGCGGCGCTCGGGGCGCGGGCGGCGGAGATCGTCGAGGGACACGCCCCCGACTGCCGGCTCGGCGAGCGCAGCCCGCTGGCCCACCTGGAGCGGGCGGGTGCCCGGGTCCTGCTCCTGGGCGCCGGTTACGCCACCTGCACCAGCTTCCACCTGGCCGAATACCGGATACCGGCCCCGCGTGTCGCGATCGGCAGGCCCGGGCCCGGCGGGGCGTGGGAGGTCGTCACCGAGGTGTCGATCGACTCCGACCGGTTCGACGAACTCGGCCACGACTTCGAACGCGACCGCGACCTGGACGTCGTACGGGGAAGGGTGGGCGCGGCCGACGTACGGCTGTTTCCGGTCGCGGCGGCCGTGGCGTACGCGCAGCGGTGGCTGCCGCTGCACCGGCCCCGCGAGGAGGAGTTCTGAACCCGCCCGGGGACGCGCCCGCCCGGGCCACCGGTGGTACGTGGCCACTTCCCGTACCCGCCGGTCCGCGCCCCCGCCCGCGAACCTAGACTCTTGAGCCATGCGAACTGAGCCTGTCGTCCGGGTCCAGGCCCTGGTGAAGCGGTACGGGACGAAGACGGCGGTGGACGGCCTCGACCTGACGGCCCGGCCGGGCGTCACCGCCGTCCTCGGACCCAACGGCGCCGGCAAGACGACCACGATCGAGACCTGCGAGGGGTACCGCACCGCGGACTCCGGCACCGTGCGCGTCCTCGGCCTCGACCCGGTGAGACAGGCCTCCGACCTGCGCCCCCGGATCGGGGTGATGCTCCAGTCGGGGGGTGTGTACTCCGGTGCGCGGGCCGACGAGATGCTCCGCCACATGGCGAAGCTGCACGCGCGTCCGCTGGACGTCGACGCCCTCGTCGAGCGCCTCGGCCTCGGCTCCTGCGGCCGTACGACGTACCGGCGGCTGTCCGGCGGCCAGCAGCAGCGGCTCGCGCTGGCCATGGCCGTCGTCGGCCGCCCGGAGCTGGTGTTCCTGGACGAGCCGACGGCCGGCCTCGACCCGCAGGCCCGCCGCGCCACCTGGGACCTCGTACGGGACCTGCGCGCGGACGGCGTCTCAACCATCCTGACCACGCACTACATGGACGAGGCCGAGCAGCTCGCCGACGACGTCGCGATCATCGACGCCGGCCGGGTCATCGCCCAGGGCTCCCCCGAGGAGCTGTGCCGCGGCGGCGCGGAGAACACCCTGCGCTTCACCGGCCGCCCCGGTCTCGACGTGAACTCCCTGCTCAAGGCCCTGCCCGCCGACAGCGCCGCCGCCGAGCTGACCCCGGGCTCCTACCGCGTCACGGGCAAGATCGACCCGCAACTGCTGGCGACGGTCACCTCGTGGTGCGCGCAGCACGGGGTGATGCCGGACCGCATCTCGGTCGAACGGCACACCCTCGAAGACGTCTTCCTTGAGCTGACCGGCAAGGAGCTGCGCTCATGACCACCACCTCCGCCCCCTCCGCCTCCTCCGGCTCCACCACCCCCGGCACCTACGCGCCGGACCCCGGGGCCGCGCCCCTCCCCCGCATGATCGGGGCGCAGGCGGCGCTGGAGACGAAGATGCTGCTGCGCAACGGCGAGCAACTGCTGCTCACCGTCGTGATCCCGACCCTGCTGCTGGTCCTGTTCAGCAGCGTGGACATCGTCGACACCGGCGCGGGCAGGGCGGTGGACTTCCTCGCCCCCGGCATCCTCGCCCTCGCCGTGCTGTCCACGGCCTTCACCGGCCAGGCCATCGCGACCGGCTTCGAACGCCGCTACGGCGTCCTGAAGCGGCTCGCCTCCTCGCCGCTCCCGCGCTGGGGCCTGATGACGGCGAAGACGCTGTCGGTCCTGGTCACCGAGATCCTCCAGGTGCTCCTGCTGACGGTGATCGCCTTCGCGCTGGGCTGGCACCCGCACGGCGACCCGGTGGCCGTCGTGCTGCTCCTGGTCCTCGGCACGGCCGCGTTCTCGGGCCTCGGGCTGCTGATGGCGGGCACCCTGAAGGCGGAGGCGACGCTCGCCGCGGCCAACCTGGTCTTCCTGCTGCTGCTGGTGGGCGGCGGGGTGATCGTCCCGCTCGACAAGTTCCCGCCCGCCGTGCAGGACGCGCTCGGCCTGCTGCCCATCGCCGCCCTCTCCGACGGCCTGCGCGACGTCCTCCAGCACGGCGCGGGCATGCCCTGGGCCGACCTGGGGATCCTGGCGGCCTGGGCGGTCGTCGGCCTCACGGCGGCGGGCCGCTTCTTCCGCTGGGAGTAGGGACGCAGAGGGGCACAAGTGGGCGCGAGGGAGCACGGGGGACCCTCGTGAAAGCGTGCACAAGCGGCCGCCTACGATGGTGCGCGTGCCGAACCTGACCCGTGCCGACGCCGTAGCCGCCGTGCGCAACCCGCTCGCCTTCATCGCCGAACGCTGGACCCCGACCCCCCGGACGGTGCGGCGGGCGGCCCTGTCCGCGCTCGTGATGTCGGTGGTCATCGTGGTCACCGGCGGCGCAGTCCGGCTCACGGGTTCCGGCCTCGGCTGCCCGACCTGGCCGAAATGCACCGCCGACTCGCTCACCGCGACCAGCGAGATGGGCTTCCACGGCGCGATCGAGTTCGGCAACCGGATGCTGACGTACGTGCTGTGCGCGGCCGTCGGCTGGGCGATCGTCGCCGCGCGCGCCGAGAAGCCGTACCGCCGGAGCCTGACCCGGCTGGGCTGGGCGCAGTTCTGGCTCGTGATGGGCAACGCGATCCTCGGCGGCATCGTGGTCCTCGTCGGGCTGAACCCGTACACGGTCGCCGCGCACTTCCTGCTGGCCTCGGCGCTCACCGCCGTCGCCACGCTGATGTGGCAGCGCACCCGGGAGGGCGACGGCGCGCCCGAGCCGCTGGTCGGCACGTCCGTGCGGCAACTGGTGTGGTTCCTGGTCGTCGCGTCGGCGCTGCTGATCGCCGTCGGCACGGTGGTCACCGGGTCCGGTCCGCACGCGGGCGACTCCAGCGAGGTCGAGCGGATGCCGCTGGACTGGGAGACGGTGAGCAAGCTGCACGCCGTCCTCGCCTGGATCGTCGTGACCCTGACCTTCGCCCTGTGGTTCGTCCTGAAGGCGGTCGACTCCCCCAAGGACGCCCTGAACCGCACCCGCGACCTGTTCGCCGTCCTGCTCCTCCAGGGCGCGGTGGGCTACGTCCAGTACTTCACGGACCTCCCCGAAACCCTGGTCGGCATCCACATGCTCGGCTCCTGCCTGGTATGGATCGCGGTACTCCGCATCCTGCTGTCCCTCCGCGAACGCCCCACCCCGAAGCTCGACCTGCCCATCCCGGCGACCAGGGCGACGGCCGACACATCCGTGTGAGGCACGCCGGCGAGTCACTCACCGTTCGGAGATCAGGCGGGCCCTTGCCTCAGCCCAGGCCGTACACCCTGCGGGCGTTTCCCGCCGCGATCAGGCCGGCCACCCGTTGGGCGTCCGACAGGGACCAGGCGTCCTGGGCGACCCAGGTGCCCAGGACGCGGGCCAGGGCCTCGCGGAAGAGGCGGGCGCCGACCACGTGCAGTTCGGGCAGGCCCCGCGCGCCGCTGGAGAAGAGGATCTTGCCGAAGGGGGCGAGTTCCAGGATCTCCGCGAGGATCGTCGCGGCGCGGGCACCGGTGCGGACGAGGGCCGCGCCGCAGTCGGCGTAGACGTGCGGGAAGACGCCCGCGAGGTGGGCGGCGTGGCGGTGGTAGGGGTAGGCGTGCAGCAGGACGAGGTCGGTGCCGAGGCCTGCCGTCGCGCGGACGAAGTCGGTGAGCAGCACGGGGTCGGTGCGGTCGACGCGCGCCTCGGGCGCTCCGAGCCCCGCGTGCAGTTGCAGGGGCAGTCCCGAGGCGACGGCGATCCACAGCAGGTGCCGTAGCAGCACCGGGTCGCTCAGTTCGCCGCCGACCCGGCGGGCGGCCAGCCAGCGGCCGGCCGCGCCCCGCACCTCCCCCGGCCCGGGCGGCTCGGGCGCGAGGGCGAGGCCGTGCCGGACGCCCGCGACGGAGGTGAAGGCCACGGCGTTCGCGGCGGCCCCGTGGACCGCCTCGGCGAGGTTGGCGAGGAACGACTCGACGGTGCCGGAGGTGTCGGCGACCTGTTCGGCGAGGAGTTCCAGGCGCACGATCTCGCGGGCCTCGGCGGCCCCGGCCGAGGCCAGTTCGGCCGGTCCGGTGAGGTCGCCGGGCAGGCCCGTGTCGACCAGGTAGGTGGTGATGCCGCTGCCGCGCAGCAGCCGGCGCCCCGATTCCAGTACGCCGAGTTCTCGACGCCGGGCGAGATAGCGGGCGGGCGGGGCGTGCGGTTCCAGGCCGAGCAGCGGCGGGCACCAGCGGCGTACCGCGAACCCCGTCTGCGTGTCGAAGAACGTCGTGCCCGAGGCGGGCGGGCCCTCGGAGCGCGACAACTGGGCCTCGAAGGTGCCGAGACCCAGCTCCGTTCTCAGGACGCCGTGGCAGTACTGGTCCACCAAGGACGGCGTTTCGATCATCCGGACTCCCCGAAACTGGACCTCGTACTCGTAAAGGTCCTAACGGGTGAGCCGGGTGGAGGTGTTGCGGAAAACGCCGCTCGGTCGGGGGAAAAGTCGGGGAATCGGGGAAGCGGGTCAGCCGTTCTTCGGTCCGCCGACCTGGATGCCCGCCATCCGCGTCCACTCGTACGGCCCGGTCCGCACCTTCGCCGCGAACTCGCCGTCGAAGGACTCGTGGGCGGTGATCCCGGCCTTCGCGACGGCCTGTTCGGCGAGGGCGACCGAGGGGGCCACGAGGTCGCCCCAGCCGCCGTCCTCGCCGACGAGGACGATGCGCGCGCCGCGCTCGCCGATGTACGCGACCTGGCTCTCGGCCCCGCCGTGCGCCTTGGTGAAGGCACTGATCTGCTTGGCCAGCCGGGCCGCCCGGCGCTCGGCCTTGGCCTGCTGCTTGGCGTCGGTGCCCTCGTCAACCTGCTTGCTGTCTGCCATGACCAGGATGCTACCGACGGGTAGTCCCGGCGGCGACCGGCGGGCCGCGTGGCCTTGACCACTACGGGCCGCCGGGCCGCCCTCACGGAGTGCTCAGCGCAGGAAGGGGTCCACCGCGACCGCGACGAACAGCAGCGACACATAGGTGATGGACCAGTGGAACAGCCGCATCTCCTTGAGCTTGCCGCCCGTCACCTCGGCCTTGGCGCGGGTGTGCAGGCCGTGCGCCTCCCACAGCCACCAGCCGCCGGCCACCAGGGCGACCGAGGTGTAGAACCAGCCGGTGTAGCCCAGCGGGGTCAGCAGCAGCGAGACGCCGACCATCACCCAGCTGTAGAGGACGATCTGCTTGGCGACGACCTTGTTGGAGGCGACGACCGGCAGCATCGGCACGCCCACGCGCGCGTAGTCGTCCTTCACCTTCATGGACAGCGGCCAGTAGTGCGGCGGCGTCCAGAAGAACATGACGAGGAAGAGGATGACCGGCGCCCACGACATCGAGTCCGTGACGGCCGACCAGCCGATCAGCACCGGCATGCAGCCGGCGATGCCGCCCCACACGATGTTCTGCGAGGTACGGCGCTTGAGGATCATCGTGTAGACGACGACGTAGAAGAGAAGCGCGCCGAGGGCGAGCCAGGCCGACAGCCAGTTGACGGTCAGGCCGAACAGGAGCGTCGAGACCACCGCGAGGGTGATGCCGAAGGCGAGGCACTCGCGCGGGCTGACCATGCCGGTGACCAGCGGGCGCTGCGAGGTGCGGTCCATCAGCGCGTCGATGTCGCGGTCGATGTACATGTTCAGCGCGTTGGCGCCGCCCGCGGAGAGGTAGCCGCCCAGGGTGGTCAGCAGCACCAGGCCGAGATCCGGCACGCCCCGCTGCGCCAGGAACATCACCGGGACGGTGGTGATCAGCAGCAGCTCGATGATCCGTGGCTTCGTCAGCGCCACGAACGCCTTGACCCGGGCCCCGAGTGGCCGCCGGCTCGGGCTCTGGCTCGTCCCGATCATCCCCATTGGACGGGATTCAACGGCCGTCACGCACACCCCTGACAGAGACTCCCAGCGAGCCTCCCCATGTGAATACGGAGTGAGAGCTCGCGCGTACCACGCCACTGTAGACGTTGCCCATACCCCGACATTCGCGGGGGTGCGGTCGTGTTGGACGGGGCCTCCGGAAGAGTGGGACGGCACTCTGTTGAGCACTCGTACGAGCGCCTCCGTATTCACCTGCTGAACAGCGGACACACCGGTCGGCAGGCGGATCGGGAAGACTCCCGGCAGTCTGGAATGACTCGAAAAAATACGGGTTCGCACGGGGGTAGGCTCGACGAGAGCCGGTGGGCGCCGCGTGCACCGGCATTCGACATGTGTGACATGTGGAGAGGAGCCCTGACCCAGGGTGAGCACCAAGCCGACCACCACAGACCTCGAGTGGACCGAGTTGGACCAGCGGGCCGTCGACACCGCCCGCGTCCTGGCCGCCGATGCCGTACAGAAGGTCGGCAACGGCCATCCCGGTACGGCGATGAGCCTGGCGCCTGCCGCGTACACCCTCTTCCAGAAGGTGATGCGGCACGACCCGGCGGACGCCGACTGGGTGGGCCGCGACCGCTTCGTGCTGTCCGCCGGCCACTCGTCCCTGACCCTCTACACCCAGCTCTACCTGGCCGGCTTCGGCCTGGAGCTGGACGACCTCAAGGCGTTCCGCACCTGGGGTTCGAAGACGCCGGGTCACCCGGAGTACGGCCACACCACGGGCGTCGAGACGACGACCGGCCCGCTGGGCCAGGGTGTCGCCAACGCCGTGGGCATGGCGATGGCCGCCCGCTACGAGCGCGGTCTGTTCGACCCCGAGACCCCGGTCGGCGAGTCGCCGTTCGACCACTTCGTCTACGCGATCGCCGGTGACGGCTGCCTCCAGGAGGGCATCTCCGCCGAGGCGTCCTCGCTCGCCGGCCACCAGAAGCTCGGCAACCTGGTCCTGCTGTGGGACGACAACCACATCTCGATCGAGGGCGACACCGAGACAGCCGTCTCCGAGGACACCGCTCTGCGGTACGAGGCGTACGGCTGGCATGTGCAGCGCGTCGCCCCGAAGCCGGACGGCGACCTCGACCCGCACGCCCTCTACAACGCGATCGAGGCCGCGAAGCGGGTGACGGACAAGCCGTCCTTCATCGCGATGCGCTCGATCATCGCCTGGCCCGCGCCGAACGCGCAGAACACCGAGGCCGCGCACGGCTCGGCGCTCGGCGACGACGAGGTCGCGGCCACCAAGCGGGTCCTCGGCTTCGACCCGGAGCAGAGCTTCGAGGTCGCCGACGAGGTCATCGGCCACACCCGGCAGGCCCTGGAGCGGGGCGCGCAGGCGAAGGCGGAGTGGGAGAAGTCCTTCCAGCTCTGGCGCGACGACAACGCCGAGCGCGCCGCCGAGTTCGACCGCGTCGCCGCGGGCGAGCTGCCGGCCGGCTGGGAGGAGAAGCTCCCGGTCTTCGAGCCCGGCAAGGGCGTCGCCACGCGCGCCGCGTCCGGCAAGGTGCTCCAGGCGCTCGGCGCGGTCATCCCCGAGCTGTGGGGCGGCTCCGCCGACCTCGCGGGCTCCAACAACACGACGATCGACAAGACGTCGTCGTTCCTCCCGGCGGACAACCCGCTGCCGGAGGCCAACCCCTACGGCCGCACGGTCCACTTCGGCATCCGCGAGCACTCGATGGCCGCGGAGATGAACGGCATCGCGCTGCACGGCAACACCCGTATCTACGGCGGCACGTTCCTCGTGTTCTCCGACTACATGCGCAACGCCGTGCGCCTGTCCGCGCTGATGCACGTGCCGGTGACGTACGTGTGGACGCACGACTCCATCGGCCTCGGCGAGGACGGCCCGACGCACCAGCCGGTCGAGCACCTCGCGTCGCTGCGCGCGATCCCGGGCCTGAACGTCGTGCGCCCGGCCGACGCCAACGAGACCACGATCGCCTGGCGCGAGATCCTCAAGCGCTGGACGAAGGTCTTCGGCAAGGGCGCCCCGCACGGTCTGGTCCTCACCCGCCAGGGCGTGCCGACGTACGAGACCAACGAGGACGCGGCCAAGGGCGGTTACATCCTGTCCGAGGCCTCGACGGGGACGCCCGAGGTGATCCTCCTCGCGACCGGTTCCGAGGTGCACGTCGCCGTCGACGCGCGCGAGCGGCTCGAAGCCGACGGGGTGCCGACGCGGGTCGTGTCCATGCCGTGCGTGGAGTGGTTCGAGGAGCAGGACCAGGGGTACCGGGACAGCGTCCTGCCCCCGTCGGTCAAGGCCCGGGTCTCCGTCGAGGCGGGGATCGGTCTGACCTGGCACAAGTACGTCGGGGACGCCGGCCGCATCGTTTCCCTGGAGCACTTCGGTGCTTCGGCCGACGGCAAGGTCCTCTTCCAGGAGTACGGCTTCACTGCCGAGAACGTGGCCGCCCAGGCCCGGGAATCGCTCACCGCCGCCCAGCGCTGACGCTCACATACGACACGTAGGAGATGTAATTCCATGACAGACGCACTCAAGCGCCTCTCCGAAGAAGGCGTGGCGATCTGGCTGGACGACCTGTCGCGCAAGCGGATCACGTCCGGCAACCTCGCCGAACTGATCGACCAGCAGCACGTCGTGGGCGTCACCACCAACCCGTCCATCTTCCAGAAGGCGATCTCGTCCGGCGACGGTTACGAGCAGCAGCTCACCGACCTCGCCGCCCGCAAGGTCACCGTCGAAGAGGCCATCCGCATGATCACGACGGCGGACGTCCGCGACGCCGCCGACATCCTGCGCCCGGTCTTCGACGCCACCGGCGGCCAGGACGGCCGGGTGTCCATCGAGGTCGACCCGCGCCTGGCGCACCACACCACGCCGACCGTCGCCGAGGCCAAGCAGCTCGCCTGGCTGGTCGACCGCCCCAACACGCTGATCAAGATCCCGGCGACGAAGGCGGGCCTGCCGGCCATCACCGAGGTCATCGGCAACGGCATCAGCGTCAACGTCACGCTGATCTTCTCGCTGGAGCGCTACCGCGAGGTCATGGACGCCTACCTGGCGGGCCTGGAGAAGGCGCAGGCCAAGGGCCTTGACCTGGCGCTGATCCACTCCGTGGCGTCCTTCTTCGTGTCCCGCGTGGACACCGAGATCGACAAGCGGCTCGACGCGCTCGGCACCCCCGAGGCCAAGGCCGCCAAGGGCAAGGCCGGCGTCGCCAACGCCCGCCTCGCCTACCAGGCGTACGAGGAGGTCTTCGCGAGCGCCCGCTGGGCCGCGCTGGAGAGCGCGGGCGCGAACAAGCAGCGCGCGCTGTGGGCCTCCACCGGTGTGAAGGACCCCGCGTACAAGGACACCCTGTACGTGGACGACCTGGTGGCGCCGAACACGGTCAACACCATGCCGGAGGCGACCCTCTTCGCCACCGAGGACCACGGCGGGATCACCGGGAACACGATCGCCGGCACCTACGAGCAGGCCCGCGCCGAGCTCGACGCCGTCGAGAAGCTCGGGATCTCCTACGACGACGTGGTGCAGCTGCTGGAGGACGAGGGCGTCGAGAAGTTCGAGGCGTCCTGGAACGACCTGCTCAAGTCGACCGAGGCAGAGCTGGAGCGCCTCGCCCCCTCGGAGGGCTGATCACTTGTCGCCTTTCACCGGTGCCGGAGCGAATCCGCTCCGTGACCCCGCCGACCGACGGCTCCCGCGTATCGCGGGGCCGTCGGGTCTGGTCATCTTCGGCGTCACGGGCGATCTGTCCCGCAAGAAGCTGATGCCCGCCGTGTACGACCTCGCCAACCGGGGGCTGCTGCCGCCGGGCTTCTCCCTGGTCGGCTTCGCCCGCCGGGAGTGGGAGCACGAGGACTTCGCACAGGAGGTCCACGACGCCGTCAAGGAGCACGCCCGTACGCCCTTCCGCGAGGAGGTCTGGCAGCAGCTCGTCCAGGGCATGCGCTTCGTACAGGGCACCTTCGACGACGACGACGCGTTCGAGCGGCTGCGCGGCACGATCGAGGAGCTCGACAAGGCGCAGGGGACGGGCGGCAACTTCGCCTTCTACCTCTCCGTGCCGCCGGGCGCTTTCCCGGTCGTCATCCAGCAGTTGAAGAAGCACGGGCTGGCCGACCAGAAGAACGGCTCCTGGCGGCGCGCGGTCATCGAGAAGCCGTTCGGCCACGACCTGACCTCGGCCGAGGAGCTGAACCGGGTCGTCCACGAGGTCTTCGGCTCGGACCAGGTCTTCCGCATCGACCACTACCTGGGCAAGGAGACGGTCCAGAACATCCTGGCGCTGCGCTTCGCCAACACGATGTTCGAGCCGATCTGGAACCGGTCCTTCGTGGACCACGTACAGATCACGATGGCCGAGGACATCGGCATCGGCGGCCGGGCCGGCTACTACGACGGCATCGGCGCCGCCCGTGACGTCATCCAGAACCACCTGCTCCAGCTCATGGCGCTGACCGCGATGGAGGAGCCCGCCTCCTTCGACGCGGACGCGCTGGCCGCCGAGAAGACCAAGGTGCTCGGCGCGGTACGGCTGCCGAAGGACCTGGGCCGCGACACCGTGCGCGGGCAGTACGCGGCCGGCTGGCAGGGCGGCGCGAAGGCCGTCGGCTACCTCGAGGAAGACGGCATCGACGCCAAGTCGAAGACCGACACCTACGCGGCCATCAAGCTGGGCGTGGACAACCGCCGTTGGGCGGGCGTCCCCTTCTACCTGCGCACCGGCAAGCGGCTGGGCCGCCGGGTGACGGAGATCGCGGTCGTCTTCCAGCGCGCCCCGCACTCCCCCTTCGACTCCACGGCCACCGAGGAGCTGGGCGCGAACGCGATCGTCATCCGCGTCCAGCCCGACGAGGGCATCACGGTCCGCTTCGGCTCCAAGGTGCCCGGCACCTCCATGGAGATCCGGGACGTGTCCATGGACTTCGCCTACGGCGAGTCCTTCACCGAGTCCAGCCCCGAGGCGTACGAACGCCTCATCCTCGACGTGCTGCTGGGCGACTCGAACCTCTTCCCCCGCACGGAAGAGGTGGAGCTGTCCTGGAAGATCCTCGACCCGATCGAGCAGTACTGGGACAAGAACGGCAAGCCCGCGCAGTACCCGTCGGGCACCTGGGGGCCCGTCGAGGCCGACGAGATGCTCGAGCGAGACGGACGGAGCTGGCGCCGGCCATGAAGACAGACCTGACGGACACCACCGCCAGCAAGATCAACAAGGCGTTGGTGCTCGGCCGCCGCGCGATAGGCACGCCGGCCGTCGGCATGGTGCTCACCCTCGTCGTCGTGACGGACGAGGAGAACGCCTACGACGCCCTGAAGGCCGCGAACGACGCGTCGCACGAGCACCCCTCGCGCAAACTCGTCGTCATCAAGCGGGTCTCCCGTTCCTCCCGGGGCCGCACCCAGTCCCGCCTCGACGCCGAGGTCCGCCTCGGCGCGGACGCGGGCAGCGGCGAGACGGTCATCCTCCGGCTGTACGGCGAGGTCTCCGACCACGCCCAGTCCGTGGTGCTGCCGCTGCTGCTGCCGGACGCGCCGGTGGTGGTCTGGTGGTCGGTGGACGCCCCGCGCGACCCGGCGGGCGACCCGCTGGGCGCCCTGGGCCAGCGCCGCGTCACCGACAGCTACGCGGCGGAGAAGCCCGTCGACGAACTCCGCTCCCGCGCCGAGAGCTACGAGCCGGGCGACACCGACCTGGCGTGGGCCCGGATCACCCCGTGGCGTTCGATGCTGGCCGCCGCCCTGGACCAGGTCAGCAGCGAGATCGTGTCCGCCGAGGTGGCGGGCGAGGAGTCCAACCCGAGCGTGGAACTGCTCGCGATGTGGCTCGCCGACCGGCTCCATGTGCACGTCCGGCGCGCGGTCTCGGCCGGTCCCGGTCTGACCCAGGTACGCCTGGAGACGACCGGCGGCCCCATCACGCTGCACCGTTCGGACGGCGCGATGGCCACGCTGGCGCTGCCCGGCCAGCCGGACCGCACGGTGGCGCTCAAGCGCCGCGAGACGTCCGAGCTGCTCGCGGAGGAGCTGCGCAGGCTCGACCCCGACGACACGTACGCGTCCGCGCTGCGGTTCGGCGTGGACCGGCTCGGCGGGATCCTGTCGGCCGCGGAGCGGGTGGCGGTGCGCGCCGAGGCCGCCGCGCAGCCCGCGCCGTCCCTCCCGGTCCGCGCGGTACCGGACCCGTCCACCGCGAGCCGACCGACCACACCGGCCGCTCCGGTCACGCCGGCCGCACCGGTCACGCCGACCGCACCTGCCTCTCCGGTCCCGCCGACCGCACCGGTCACGCCGACCGCACCTGCCTCTCCGGTCCCGCCGACCGCACCGGCCGCGCCGACTCGCCTGGCCCTCAGCCCGGCCTCGGGCGACGGGGACGCCGACCGGCCGACTCCGGCGCAGATGCCGCCGGTGAAGAAAGCGGATCCGCAGTGAGCACCCCTCAACTGGTCGTGCACCGCGACAAGGAGCTGATGGCGCAGGCCGCCGCGGCCCGCCTCATCACGAAGATCGTGGACGCGCAGGCCTCCCGGGGCCAGGCGTCCGTGGTCCTCACCGGCGGCCGCAACGGCAACGGCCTGCTGGCCGCGCTGGCGGCGGCGCCCGCCCGGGACGCCGTCGACTGGGGCCGGCTCGACCTGTGGTGGGGCGACGAGCGCTTCCTGCCCGAGGACGACCCGGAGCGCAACGTCACGCAGGCCCGCGAGGCCCTGCTGGATTCTGTCCCGGTGGACCCGAAGCGCGTGCACGCCATGCCCGCGTCGGACGGTCCGTACGGCACCGACGTGGAGGCCGCCGCGGCGGCCTACGCCGAGGAGCTGGCCCGCGCGGCCGGCCCCGAGAACCACGGCGCGGTGCCCACCTTCGACGTCCTGATGCTGGGCGTCGGCCCGGACACCCACGTGGCCTCGCTCTTCCCCGAGCTGCCGGCCGTGCGGGAGACCGAGCGCACGGTGGTCGGCGTCCGCGGCGCGCCCAAGCCGCCGCCGACCCGGGTCACCCTCACCCTCCCGGCGATCCGGGCGGCCCGTGAGGTGTGGCTGCTCGCGGCCGGCGAGGACAAGGCACAGGCCGCGGCGATCGCCCTGTCCGGCGCGGGCGAGATCCAGGCCCCGGCGGCGGGCGCGCAGGGCCGCGCCCGAACCCTGTGGCTGCTGGACGCGGCGGCGGCCGCCCGGCTGCCGCGGTCGCTGTACCCTCCCGCGTCCCCCTGACGCGTCTTTCTGACGCGTCTGCGCCACCCCGGAACCCGTACGGTCAACCGCCGTACGGGTTCCGTCCGTTGTAGGGCTGGTAGGGGCCGCCGCCGTACGGGTGCTGCGGCGGCGCCCCGTACGGGTTGCCGTACGGGGCGCCCTGCGGCGGGATCGGGGGCGGGGGTGCCGCGTGCGTCGGGGGCAGGGTGACCGGGTGGGCCGCGAGCCGGATGCCGTACCGCCGCTTGAGGCGGCGCATCTCCAGCAGGGCGATCCCGGTGACCGTGACCGGTGCGCCCAGGATGAAGACGATGCCCATGGTGAGGCTCAGCCCGTGCAGGTCGCCGGTGACCAGGTCGGGGACGGCCATCAGCCAGGTCGTCACCGTCGCGAGCAGCGGCGGCAGGGAGCGGTGGACGGCGGCGGTGCCGAAGAAGTTGCCGGAGACCTGCACCGCTCCGTAGATCACCATGCCGGTCAGCCAGAGCGCCGCGAAGCCGAGCGGCACCAGCCAGAAGCCGCCGAGCGTCATGGTCTTTTTCCACAGGAACACCAGCCCGACGACCGAGCCGATGAAGAACAGCAGCAGCTTGAGCGAGTTGAACAGCGGCCCCCGCATCTGGCGGACGGTCCCGGTGCGCCGCCACACGAAGAGCATGACGCCGACCGTGAGCGGCGTGATGAAGAGCACGACGACGGACGCCGTCAGCATGTTCTCCAGCACTTCCTCGAAGGCGAACTTGCGCTGTACGAAGGTGTACACGCCGAACGCGGCGACGGCTCCGGCGATGATGCGTGCCTTCTTGAGCCGGTCCACGGACGGATCGACCGACGGCGGGATCCACGCCGGGTGGTACAACGCCTGCGCCACCTGTTTCGGCTGAAGGATCGACCGCATCGACAGCCTGTCGCTCATCCAGTTACCGCGCGTGCCTGCCACCTGCTACTCCCCCGAGTCGTCGCCGCGTGATCCTCGCGGATTTTACGGGAAGCGGACGGACTCCCGCCGCCCGCTTCCCTCTCCTTCACCGCATCGCCTAACGGCCGCGCAGCTCCCGGTACTTGGCGACCAGGGCCGTGGTGGAGGCGTCCAGGCCCGGCACCTGCGCGCCCTCGGTCAGGGCGGGTTCGACGCGCTTGGCGAGGACCTTGCCGAGCTCCACGCCCCACTGGTCGAAGGAGTCGATGTTCCACACCGCGCCCTGCACGAACACCTTGTGCTCGTAGAGCGCGATGAGCTGGCCGAGGACCGACGGGGTCAGCTCGCGGGCCAGGATCGTGGTCGTCGGGTGGTCGCCCTTGAACGTCTTGTGCGCCACCAGCTCCTCCGGCACGCCCTCCGCGCGCACCTCGTCGGGCGTCTTGCCGAAGGCCAGCGCCTGCGTCTGGGCGAAGAAGTTGGCCATCAACAGGTCGTGCTGCGCCTTGAGTTCGTCGCTCAGCTCGGCGACCGGCTCGGCGAAGCCGATGAAGTCGGCCGGGATGAGCTTCGTGCCCTGGTGGATCAACTGGTAGTAGGCGTGCTGCCCGTTGGTGCCCGGCGTGCCCCAGACGATCGGCCCGGTCTGCCAGTCGACCTCCTTGCCGTCCCGGCCGACGTACTTGCCGTTGGACTCCATGTCCAACTGCTGGAGGTAGGCGGCGAACTTGGAGAGGTAGTGGCTGTAGGGCAGCACGGCGTGCGACTGGGCGTCGTGGAAGTTGCCGTACCAGACGCCCAACAGGCCCAGCAGCAGCGGCACGTTGGACTCGGCGGGCGCGGTGCGGAAGTGCTCGTCGACAAGGTGGAACCCGTCGAGCAGCTCGCGGAAGCCGTCCGGGCCGATGGCGATCATCAGCGACAGGCCGATCGCCGAGTCGAAGGAGTAACGGCCGCCGACCCAGTCCCAGAACTCGAACATGTTCGCCGTGTCGATACCGAACCCGGCGACCTTCTCCGCGTTGGTCGACAGCGCCACGAAGTGCTTCGCGACCGCCTTCTCGTCCCCGTCCAGGCCCCTGAGCAGCCAGGACCGGGCCGACGTGGCGTTGGTGATCGTCTCGATGGTGGTGAACGTCTTGGACGCGATGATGAACAGCGTCGCGGCCGGGTCCAGGTCGCGGACCGCCTCGTGCAGGTCGGCGCCGTCCACGTTCGACACGAAGCGGACCGTGAGGTCGCGGTCGGTGAAGCCGCGCAGCACCTCGTAGGCCATCGCCGGACCCAGGTCGGAGCCGCCGATGCCGATGTTGACCACGTTCCTGATGCGCCGGCCGGTGTGGCCGGTCCAGGCGCCGGAGCGGACGCGGCCCGCGAAGTCGGCCATCTTGTCGAGGACGGCGTGCACCGCCGGGACGACGTTCTCCCCGTCGACCTCGATCACCGCGTCGCGCGGGGCGCGCAGCGCGGTGTGCAGGACGGCGCGGTCCTCGGTGGTGTTGATCTTCTCGCCGCGGAACATGGCGTCCCGCAGGCCGAAGACGTCGGTGGCGACGGCCAGCTCGCGCAGCAGCCGCAGCGTCTCGTCGGTGACGAGGTGCTTGGAGTAGTCGATGTGCAGGTCCCCGACCCGCACCGTGTATCCGGTGCCGCGCCCGGGCTCGGCGGCGAACAGCTCCCGCAGCCGCACCTCGCCGGCCTCTTCGCGGTGTCGGGCCAGAGCGGCCCACTCGGGCGTCTGGTCAAGCCTCGTACGGCCGTCTGCGTTCATGTCGGACTTCAGCCCTTCCTCGCCTGTCCATGCTGTTCAGCGCGTCTTGCCCCGCCGCTCCCAACCTAGTTGATCAGGAGGTGACGTCAGCCGTCGTGGCCTCGCCCCGCGGGGCACCCACAGGTACGTCCGCCGTGGCCGCCGGTATCAACGCGGCGACGGCGAGTGCGAAGAGCAGGGCCGCGAGCAGGGCGGGCGCGCCGAGGCCGAAGGCGCGGGCCGCCGCCCCGCCGAGCAGAGCGCCCACGGGGGCGCCGGAGGTGGAGGCCGTCCGGAAGGCGGCGGCGATGCGGCCCACCATGGCCGCCGGACTGCGCTGCTGCATCAGCGTCACCTGGTTGACGTTCCACACCATGTTCATCAGGCCGAGCAGCAGCATGCCCGCGAGCAGCGCGCCGAGGTGCCGGACGGTGCCCATGAGCAGCAGCGACACCGTCTGGACGACCCCGCAGAGCAGCAGGGCGCGGGCCCGGCCGCCGGTGTGGCGCGCGATGCGCCGGGCGAGGAAGCCGCCGGCGAGGCTGCCGAGCGCGTACACCGTCATCGCGGCGGCGAACCCGGTGGTGCCCGCGTGCAGCCGGCGCGTGACATGCAGCACCAGGGTGGCGATCAGGGCGCCCATGCCGATGTTGCACAGCAGGGTGGCCAGGCAGATCGGGCGCAGGACGCGGTCGCGCCACAGGTGGCGCAGGCCCGCGCCGATCTCGGCGCGCAGGGTGTCGCCGGCGGGGCGCGGGGGCCGCTCGGGCGGCCGTATCCGCAGGGACGCCACCAGGGCGGCGGCCAGCAGATAGGTGCCCGCGTCGGCGGCGAACGGCAGGAAGACTCCGACGCCGAGCAGCAGCGGCACGAAAGGGCCGGCGAGCAGTCCACCGGCGAGCTGTTGCCCGGTCATCAGGCGGGCGTTGGCCCCGCCGAGGGCCTCGGCGGCCACCAGGGAGGGCAGCAGGGCCGTGGCGGCGTTGTCGAAGAGCGTCTGAAGGGTGGTCAGCAGGAAGGCGAGGGCGAGCAGCAGGGGGACGGAGGCGTGGCCGAGGCCCACGGCGAGGGCGAAGGCGGCGACGAGCAGTCCGCGCACGGTGTCCACGGCCCACATCGCGCGCCGCTGGTCCACCCGGTCGGCGACGGCCCCGCCGAGCAGCCCGAACAGCAGCCACGGGAGGTAGCCGCAGGCGGTCACGGAGGCGATGACCAGCGGCTCGTCGGTGAGCTGGACGGCGAGCAGGGGTAACGCGGTCGTGCGCAGCGCGTCCCCGAACCGGGAGATCACGGCGGCGCTCCACAGCCGCCCGAACCCGCCACGCCACGCGGGCCCGACGCCCCCCGTACCGACCGCCGCCATGACTCCCCCTCACGGTTTCGCCGGTTCACCGC
Organism: Streptomyces sp. yr375; assembly: GCF_900110755.1. GTDB lineage: Bacteria > Actinomycetota > Actinomycetes > Streptomycetales > Streptomycetaceae > Streptomyces. The sequence goes on along the minus strand of NZ_FOFF01000006.1, from coordinate 78,848 downwards.
TCACGCGAGAACCACTACGAAAACCGTAAAGGGCACCACTGACAATCGCCCCGCCCACGGCCGGCGGCCCCGCCGCGAAACGACTCCGGCCAGGTGCCTCGAGGCACCTGGCCGGTCTCAACTTCTAGATCTCGCCCCGCAGTTTGGCGAGCGCCTCGGCGAGGATCGCCTCGCCGTCCGCGTCGCTGCGCCGCTCCCGCACGTAGGCGAGGTGCGTCTTGTAGGGCTCGGTGCGCGGCGGGGCCGGGGGGTTGTCCCGGTCCTGTCCGGCGGGGAAGCCGCAGCGCGGGCAGTCCCAGGTCTCGGGAACCTGCGCGTCGCTGGCGAAGCTGGGCACCGTCTCGTGTCCGTTGGAGCACCAGAAGGAGATGCGCAGACGCGGCGCGGACTCGCCCCGCTCGGCCTCGCCCATCGGCCCCGCCCCGACCCGGCTTCCTCGGATCGCGTTGCCACTTGCCACGGTCGTAACTCCCTGCGTGATGGTGCCGCAAAGCGAGTCGGCGTTTCGCTTCACTGCGAGCGCCTCAGTCTACGTAAGGCACAACACGCGTCCAGTGATTGGAGTTACAGCTCCCACACAAAGACGCAAGCCCCATGATAGGCCGCGCTCAACCGCGCGTACCGAACATGGGGCGTTACGTACCGGAATGTGTGCCTGGCGGGTCTGCTCAGGTGTTCGACTTCATCACGATGCCGAGGACGATGATGGTGGCGAACCACAGCACACCGATGACCACGGTGATGCGGTCGAGGTTGCGCTCGGCGACCGAGGAACCGCCGACGGAGGACTGCATGCCGCCACCGAACATGTCGGAGAGGCCGCCGCCCTTTCCCTTGTGCATCAGCACCAGCAGCATCAGCAGCAGGCTGAAGACGATCAGGGCGATCGAGAACCCCAAAACCACGGCTGGACCAACTTCCTCGGATTCGGATGACGACTCGGATGATCAACGGGGGCATAGCGTCACCCGCCATGCCCCCGCAAGAGTACGACGGATCGCCGCTACCGCATACTCGCAGCTCGGATCAGTGTGGGATCACCGGCGGATCACTGGTCGCGGAAGCGCACGATCTTGACGAATTCGTCGGTGTCGAGCGAGGCCCCGCCGATCAGCGCGCCGTCGATGTCGGCCTGCGCCATGATCTCGGCGACGTTGCCGGACTTCACGGAGCCGCCGTACTGGATGCGGACCTTGTCGGCCAGCTCCTGGGTGTAGAGCTCGGCGAGCTTGGCGCGGATGGCGGCGCAGACCTCCTGCGCGTCCTCGGCGCCGCAGACCTTGCCGGTGCCGATGGCCCACACGGGCTCGTAGGCGATCACGACGGACTCGGCCTGCTCGGCCGGGAGGTCCTTCAGACCGCCCTCGACCTGGGCGAGGGTGTGGGCGACGTGGTTGCCCGCCTCGCGGACCTCCAGCTCCTCGCCGACGCACAGGATCGGGGTCAGGCCGTGCTTGTAGGCGGCCTTGACCTTGGCGTTCACGAGGTCGTCGGTCTCGTTGTGGTACTGGCGGCGCTCGGAGTGGCCGATCGCCACGAACGTGCACTTCAGCTTGGCGAGCATGGGCCCGGAGATCTCGCCGGTGTAGGCGCCGGAGTCGTGCGCCGAGATGTCCTGGGCGCCGTACTTGATCTTGAGCTTGTCGCCGTCCACCAGGGTCTGCACGGAGCGCAGGTCGGTGAAGGGCGGCAGGACGGCGACCTCGACGGCCTCGTAGTCCTTGTCGGCCAGGGCGAAGGCGAGCTTCTGGACGTGGGCGATGGCCTCGAGGTGGTTGAGGTTCATCTTCCAGTTGCCCGCCATCAGCGGCGTGCGAGTGGTCATACGGGGTCAGTCCTCCAGTGCGGCGAGGCCGGGGAGCGTCTTGCCCTCGAGGTATTCGAGGGAGGCGCCGCCGCCGGTCGAGATGTGGCCGAATGCGTTCTCGTCGAAGCCCAGCAGGCGGACGGCCGCGGCGGAGTCGCCACCGCCGACGACCGTGAAGGCCGGGGAGTCGACGAGGGCCTGGGCGACCTCTTTGGTGCCCTCGGCGTAGTCGGGGTGCTCGAAGACGCCCATGGGGCCGTTCCAGAAGACGGTGGCGGCGTCGGCGAGCTTCGAGGCGTACAGCTTGCGGGTCGCGGGACCGATGTCCAGACCCTCCTGGTCGGCGGGGATCGCGTCCGCGGCGACAGTGGTGGGGTTCGTCGGGGCCTTGGCCTTCAGGTCCGGGAACGAGGGCGACACGAGGACGTCGACGGGCAGGACCAGCTCGACGCCGGTCTTCTCCGCGCGGTCCATGTACTCCTTCACGACCGGCACCTGGTCCTCCTGGAGGAGGGAGATGCCGACCTCGTGGCCCTTGGCCTTGAGGAAGGTGTAGGCCATGCCGCCGCCGATGAGGATGCGGTCGGCCTTGCCGAGGAGCTGGTCGATGACGGCCAGCTTGTCGGAGACCTTGGCGCCGCCGAGCGCGACGACGTACGGCCGCTTGACGTCCTCGGTGAGCTTCTTCAGGACGCCGACCTCGGTGGCGATCAGGAAGCCGGCGGCGTGCGGCAGGCGCGCCGGAAGGTCGTAGACGGAGGCGTGCTTACGGTGCACCGCGCCGAAGCCGTCGCCGACGTAGACGTCCGCCAGGGCGGCGAGGCGGTCGGCGAACTCGCCGCGCTCGGTGTCGTACTTGGCGGTCTCGCCCGGGTTGAAGCGCAGGTTCTCGATGACGGCGACCTGGCCGTCGGCCAGCGCGGCGACCGTGGAGCGGGCGGACTCGCCGACCGTGTCGGTCGCGAACGCCACGGCGGAGCCGAGGAGTTCGGCGAGCCGGGCGGCGGCGGGGGCCAGGGAGAACGCCGGGTCCGGCGCGCCCTTGGGCCGGCCCAGGTGCGAGGCGACGACCACCTTGGCGCCCGCGTCCGCGAGGGCCTTGACGGTGGGCAGCACGGCGCGGATCCGGCCGTCGTCGGCGATGGCCACGGTGCCGGCGGGGTCGCCGCCGGTTTCCAGCGGCACGTTGAGGTCGGCGCGGACGAACACCCGCTTGCCTGCGACGCCTTCGGCGAGAAGTTCGTCGATCGTCTTCATTACGGGGACTCCTGAGGAGGGCTCGTGGTGCTGGAGATCGCTCGTGATCGTGAGAGGGCTGTTCTGTACGTGCGGCAGGGCTCGGACGGCGCGTCCCTGCGCCGCTCGAGCCCTGCACTCACATCGAGGTGTCTGATCTGTCGATCAGAGCTGGCCGCCGACGAAGACCGTGAGGTCCACGAGGCGGTTGGAGTAGCCCCACTCGTTGTCGTACCAGCCGAGGATCTTCACCGAGTTGCCCTCCTGGACCATGGTCAGGGAGGAGTCGAAGGTGCAGGAGGCCGGGTCGCCGACGATGTCCGAGGAGACGATCTCGTCCTCGGTGTAGGCGAGGTAGCCCTTGAGGTCGCCGTCCTCGGCGGCCTTCTTGAACGCGGCGTTGACCTCGTCCTTGGTGACCTCGCGCTGGAGCGTCACGACCAGGTCGGTGGCCGAGCCGGTCGGGACCGGGACGCGCATCGCGATGCCGTCGAGCTTGCCCTTGAGCTGCGGGAGGACCAGGGCGGTCGCCTTCGCGGCGCCCGTCGTGGTCGGGATGATGTTCTCGGCGGCGGCGCGGGCGCGACGCAGGTCCGAGTGCGGGAAGTCCAGGATGCGCTGGTCGTTGGTGTACGCGTGGACCGTCGTCATCAGACCCTTGACGATGCCGAAGTTCTCGTCGAGGACCTTGGCCATCGGCGCCACACAGTTGGTGGTGCAGGAGGCGTTGGAGATGACGTGGTGGCTGGCCGCGTCGTACTTGTCCTGGTTGACGCCCATCACGATGGTGATGTCCTCATCCTTGGCCGGAGCCGAGATGAGGACCTTCTTGGCGCCGCCCGCGATGTGCTTGGCGGCGTCGGCCTTCTTGGTGAAGATGCCGGTCGACTCGATGACGATGTCGACGCCGAGCTCGCCCCACGGAATGTCGGCGGGGTTGCGCTCGGAGAGCACCTTGATGGTGTGGCCGTCGACCGTGATCGTGTCGGCGGTGTGCGACACCTCGGCCTTGAGGCGGCCCAGGATGGTGTCGTACTTGAGCAGGTGAGCCGTAGTCGCAGTGTCACCCAGGTCGTTGACAGCCACGATCTCGATGTCAGCACCCTGCTCCAGCAGCGCGCGGAAGTAGTTACGACCGATGCGGCCAAAGCCGTTGATGCCTACGCGGATCGTCACGAACCGATCTCCTCGTTGGTACGCCGGCTATGCGGTGCCGGCGAGCTGTATTTGGGATGTCCCCGACCACCCACGACCCTACCTCTCCGGGAGGGCCGGAGTGACATTGAGTCGCCCATACACGGCAGGGCGGTCCGTACCCGCCAGTAGGGGTACGGACCGCCCGGACCGGAAGACCTGATCACTCGATTTGATTACGAACGATCATGCGATGTTGACTTCGCCGTATCAGCTCTCAAGTGAGGCCAGCGCCTTTCCGATGAGCGCCTTGCGGTCGGCCGCCGCGGTGACGTGTTCCAGGCCGAAGCCCAGCAGCACGGTGTCGTCGGTGGTGACCGCGCCGTACGTCTGGAACAGGACGCCGGTGCGCGCCCAGTCCTTCAGGACGGCCGGGCTGCCCGCGGGCGGACCGGCGGCCTGCCAGGCGCCGAGCGACGTCTCGAAGCCCTCGGTCTCGGTGGCCGCGCCGCCGACGACCAGCGAGGCGTCGTCCACGAGGACGCCGTGGCCGCCGCTGCCGGGGTCGGTGACATAGGAGATCGACACCTCGACGCGCTTGCCGGCGTACGCGCTCAGGTCGAAGCTCGCCTGCTGCCAGCCGCTGGCGGCGCCGGTGAGGGCGTTCCAGGAACCGGTCGTTCCGGTCGCGGTGCAGGTGCTGGAGCCGACGGTGAGGTAGTGCCGCAGCCACGGGTGCTCGCCGACGTAGAAGCCGCCCCCGCAGTCCGTGGGGACGGCGGTGGTGGTGGCGCCGCCCGCCTCGGGGAGCGTGGTCCAGTCGTCGGCGCCGACCGTGTGGATCTCGACGATCGCGTTGTCGTAGCCCGGCTCGGTGTCCCACAGGAGCCGGGTGCGCAGGGCCGGCGCGCTCGCCGCGCCGACACCGGTGAGGTCGATGGTGCGGGTGAGGCGCTTGTAGGCGTCGTCGGTGTGCACGGCGGCGGCCATGTACGCGCCCGCGTACGGGCCGTACGGGTTGACCGTGCCGGCGAACTGTCCGGCGCCCGCGCTCGCGAACTGCGGGTATGCGGCGGCGGGCAGTTCGTCCGAGGTGACCCCGTAGGTGCCGGCCTTGTCGAGCGGGTTGCCGGGCGCCGCGCCGAGGGCGCCGCTGAGGCCGCCGAGCTTTCCGAAGCCGGTGAATCCGGTGGCGCCGGGGGTCGACGTACGGGAGTAGGCGCCCAGGTAGTACTGGCTGAAGTCGTCCGACGGGGTGCCGTCGCCGAGGTCGACATCGCCGCCGGCCTGCTCGCCCGCCTCGATCAGTTTGCCGCCCTCGTTGAGGAAGGCGCGCAGTTCGAGCTGGGTGGGGTTGCCGGGGACGTTCGCGCCCGTGTAGTGGACGACCGTGCCGAAGTGGCTCAGCACGCCGAGCGCGTCGGGCGCGCCCTGGGCGGCGACGTCCCAGACGACCGCCTTGCGGCCGTTGGCCTTCAGCGCGTCGACGTAGGTCTGCGCCTGCGTGGCGGCCGCGCCCTCCTCGGCGACGACGAGCGTGTCGGCCTTGGGGCGGGCGGCGATCGTGTAGGTGAAGTGCGAGCTGGAGACCTTCCTGCCCGCCTTGGTCTCACCGGTGAACCACACCTCGACCTTGTCGCCCGGCACGCCGTCCCGCACCTTGGCCCGGTACTCGTCGAAGTAGAGGTTGTCCTCCCCGCCGTAGATCTCGCCGCCCTGCCAGGCCTTGAGCGCCTGGTCGTGGGTGCGGCCGCCGTTGACGCGGTACTTGAGCTCCTTGTCCCGGATCGCCTTCCGTACGACGACGGAGACCTCCTGGTCCGCACCGCGCGCGTACGACGTGGTGAACGGCGCCGGGGTGAAGTCGGCCGCGCTCAGGCCCACCGAGGACGTCGGCGTGTCGGGGTGCGCGGCGGACTCGGCGACGGCGAGCGCGAACGGGACGTTCTTGGCGAACTCGTCCTGGATCAGCTTCTCGTCGTCGGGGAAGTTGAAGCCCGACTGGCAGTCCGCGGCGTTCCACTGGTCGTTCGGGTCGAGGTTCGAGGCGGTCTGGCAGGTCGACATCTCGGGGGTGAACATCCCCAGGCCGTTGACGTTCGTCGCGTGGCCGTCCGCCTCGCCGTTCGTCGTGTACAGCTCCGAGGAGACCTGCGGGTGGTAGCCGGGCACCGCGGAGTTGTCGGGGGTGCCGGCGAGCGCCTTGTAGACGACGTCGTCCGGGGTGTCGGTGGCGACCTGCCAGCCGACGCCGTAGAGGAGCAGTTCGGCGGCGGAGTGGTAGTTGATGCCGTAGGCGAAGCCGATGCGCTTCTCGAAGGCGTCCAGGGCCCGGGTCTCGGGCTCGGAGCCGGGGCTCGCGCCGCGGTAGGTCTGGCTGGTGGGGTTGGGGGACGAACCCTCGTCGTCGTAGCCCCACTTGTAGGGGAAGTTGCGGTTGAGGTCGACGCCGTCGCCGGTGGAGATCACGCCGTCGCCGTTGACGTCCCGCAGGTTCTTGCGCCACAGGCGGTTCGCGGGGTCCTGGAAGGTGTAGTCGTAGCCGTCGGGGTTGGCCGACAGGACGAACCACAGCTCGGTGGAGTCCACGATCTTCTTGATGCGCCGGTCGGTCGCGTAGCTGTCCAGATAGTGGTGCATCAGCCGCCGGGTCATCTCCGGGGTGATCCACTCGCGCGCGTGCTGGTTGGACATGTACAGGACCGCGGGCTTGGAGCCGTCCGCGGACTTCTTCGCGTTCCTGGTCAGCTTGAGCGCGAGGATGTCCTGGCCGTTCAGCGTCTTGCCGATGGAGACGACCTTGGTGAGGCCCGGGTTCTCCTGCGCGGTGCGCAGGATCTCCTCCTGTAGGCCGCCGCTGCCGCTGTAGGGGCGGAACACGCCCTCGGCGGCGGCCTCCACGCGATTCTCCGCCTTGGCCGAGAGCGTGTGCTCGGTGAGCTCGACGCCCTGCTTCCGGAGCTTCTTCGCCTGCTGGTCGGTGAGGTAGACCTCGACCGTGGCGGTGCCCTTCGCGGGCGCCTGCTCACCGAGTTCATGGCCGTCCTGGCCGGCCGCCAGCAGCAGGGGCACCTGCTGCCTGGTGACCTCGGCGCGGAACACCTTGACCTCGTCCGGGTCGGGTTTCGGTGCGTGTGCGGGTGCGGGCTGTGCCTGAGCGATGGGCGCGAGCGCCGCTCCACCGAGCAGCAGGGCGCCGACAGCGAGGATCGATCTCGCTCTTCGTCTCATGAACCCCCCAAGCGTCAGTTCGCCACAGCAGCGAACCCTGCCAGGCTCATGACAGTCGATGATCCAGTCAAGAGCGCCTCAAGGCCGCACAAACGCCGGTGGCGTCACCCGATCAGGCGACGCCACCGGCGTTTTGACAGGTTGTCAGCCGAATCTGACAGGTCGTCAGCCGACCAGGTTGTCGGCGAGCTCCTCGCTGAGGTTGGCCTCGGTGCTCGGGATGCCCAGGTCGGAGGCGCGCTTGTCGGCCATCGCCAGCAGCCGGCGGATCCGGCCGGCGACCGCGTCCTTCGTCAGCGGCGGGTCGGCGAGCGCGCCCAGCTCCTCCAGGGAGGCCTGCTTGTGGTCCATGCGCAGCCGGCCGGCCGCCGCGAGATGCTCGGGCACCTCCTCGCCGAGGATCTCCAGGGCGCGCTGGACGCGGGCCCCGGCGGCGACGGCGGCCCGCGCGGAGCGGCGCAGGTTGGCGTCGTCGAAGTTGGCGAGCCGGTTCGCCGTGGCGCGCACCTCGCGGCGCATCCGGCGCTCCTCCCAGGCCAGCACCGACTCGTGAGCGCCCAGCCGGGTGAGCAGCGCCCCGATCGCGTCGCCGTCGCGGACGACGACCCGGTCGATGCCGCGCACCTCGCGCGCCTTCGCCGCGATGGAGAGCCGGCGGGCTGCGCCGACCAGCGCGAGCGCGGCCTCCGGGCCCGGGCAGGTCACCTCCAGGGAGGAGGAGCGGCCGGGCTCGGTGAGCGAGCCGTGCGCCAGGAACGCCCCGCGCCAGGCCGCCTCCGCGTCACAGGTCGCACCGGAGACCACCTGCGGGGGCAGGCCCCGGATCGGGCGGCCGCGGCCGTCGACCAGCCCGGTCTGCCGGGCGAGCTGGTCGCCGCCCGCGACCACCCGCACCACGTAGCGCGAGCCTCGGCGCAGACCGCCCGGGGCCATCACGATCAGCTCCGAGCTGTGCCCGAAGATCTCCAGAATGTCCCGCTTGAGCCGCCGGGCCGCCATCGCGGTGTCGAGCTCCGCCTCGATCACGATCCGCCCGCTCACCAGGTGGAGGCCGCCGGCGAACCGCAGAATGGCGGAGACCTCCGCCTTTCTGCAGCAGGTCCGGGTGACGGGGAGCCGGGAGATCTCGTCCTTCACCGCTGCCGTCATCGCCATGGGCCGATCCTTCCATGCATCCGAAAAATACGGTCGTACGCGGCGGCCAACAGCTCCGGATCATGCCTCGGGGTCCCGTCGGGCCGGGCCACCGGCGCCAGCTCGACCGCGGCCCCGAACCGTTTGGCGGCGTCGGTCAGCGAGTCGCGGTCGGGCACGGCGGCCTCGTCGGCCAGCACCACGTCCAGGGTGAGTTTAGGGGCGTGTCGTCCCAAAACCTCCAAATGACGCTGCGGGGAGAAGCCGTCGGTTTCTCCGGGCTGCGGGGCGAGGTTCAGGGAGAGCACCCGGCGGGCCTTCGTCTCCATGAGGGCGGTCAGCAGATCGGGCACCAGCAGGTGCGGCATGACCGAGGAGAACCAGGAGCCGGGCCCGAGCACCACCCAGTCCGCGTCCAGGACGGCGGCCACCGCCTCCGGGACGGCCGGCGGGTCGTTCGGCACCAGGTGCACGGACTGCACCTCGCCGCGGGTCAGCGCCACCGTGGCCTGTCCCCGGACGGTGTCGACGTCGTCCGGGCGCTCCGGGTCGTGCCCCTTGACCAGCGCCTGGAGCTCCAGCGGGACGGCGGACATGGGCAGCACCCGGCCCTGCGCGCCGAGCAGCTTGCCGACCAGGTCCAGGGCCTGCACGTGGTCGCCGAGCTGCTCCCACAGGGCGACGATCAGCAGGTTGCCCACCGCGTGGCCGTTGATCTCGCCCTGCGACTGGAAGCGGTGCTGGATGACACGGGCCCAGGTCTGCCCCCAGTCGTCGTCGCCGCACAGGGCGGCCAGCGCCTTGCGCAGGTCCCCGGGCGGCAGTACGCCCAGCTCGTCGCGCAGGCGGCCGCTGGAGCCGCCGTCGTCGGCGACCGTGACGACGCCGGTGAGGTCGCCGGTGATCCGGCGCAGCGCGGTGAGCGAGGCGGACAGGCCCATGCCGCCGCCGAGGGCGACGACCTTGGGCTGGGTGCCGCGGCGGCGCGGCTTGCCGCCGCGGGCCTCGACCGGCCGGCTCACGCGCCCGTCCGGCGCCACCCTGCGCAGCCGGCCGAGCCGCGGAGTACGTCCTGTCATTCCCGTCCCATGTCCCGGTGCACGACCACCGTCTCCACGCCCTCGGCCGCGAGGCGCGCGGCGAGCTTCTCCGACATGGCCACCGAGCGGTGCTTGCCGCCCGTACAGCCGACCGCGATGGTCACATAGCGCTTGCCCTCCCGGCGGTAGCCCGCGGCAACGAGCTGGAGGAGCTCCGCGTACCGGTCGAGGAACTCCTTCGCGCCGGGCTGGTTGAGGACGTACGCCGAGACCTCCTCGTGCAGCCCGCTGAAGGGGCGCAGCTCCGGGACCCAGTGCGGGTTGGGCAGGAAGCGCATGTCCACGACCAGGTCGGCGTCGACCGGCAGGCCGTACTTGAAGCCGAAGGACATCACGGTGGCCCGCAGCTCGGGCTCCTCGTCGCCCGCGAACTGGGCGTCCATCTTGGCGCGCAGCTCGTGCACGTTGAGGCTGGAGGTGTCGATCACCAGGTCGGCGTCGCCGCGCAGCTCCCGCAGCAGCTCGCGCTCGGCGGCGATCCCGTCGACGATCCGGCCGTCGCCCTGGAGGGGGTGCGGGCGGCGCACTCCTTCGAAGCGGCGCACCAGGGCGTCGTCGGAGGACTCCAGGAAGACGATGCGCCGGGTGACGTTCTTCGCCTCCAGGTCGGCGAGGGACTCCCGGAGGTTGTCGAAGAAGCGCCGGCCTCGGACGTCGACGACGACCGCGATCCGCGCCACGTTGCCCTGGGAGCGGGCGCCCAGGTCCACCATGGTGGGGATCAGGGCGGGCGGGAGGTTGTCGACGACGAACCAGCCGAGGTCCTCCAGACACTTGGCCGCCGTGGAGCGGCCGGCCCCGGACATACCGGAGATGATCACCAGCTCGGGGATGGCCGCCTCGGGGATCCCGGGCGGTGTGACGTCCGTACTCACCTGTGCTCCGTCTTCCTGACGTGCTTCTTGCTGGGGGCTGGGGCTGTCGGGGGCCGCGGGGGCCTGTTCTCGCTGGGCTGTGGGGTGTGTCTCGTGCTCGGTCATGTCTCCTGCCCCGGTCGTTCTTCCGGGGCGCCCGCCGTCACGGGATCTCCGGGGGAACCCGCCGTGGTGTCGGGTTCCTCGTCTTCAATAATCTCTCCGGTCGCCGTGTTCACGGCGGGGGCGGGCGGTGCCGCCCCGGCGAGGGCCGCGGCGATGGTCTCGGCCGTCTTGCGGCCTATGCCGGGGACCTCGCAGATCTGGTCGATCGTCGCGGTGCGCAGCTTCTTCACCGAGCCGAAGTATTTGATCAGCGCCTGCTTGCGGGTCTCGCCGAGACCCGGCACCTCGTCCAGCGGGCCGGCGCGCAGGCGCTTGGCCCGCTTGGTGCGCTGATAGGTGATCGCGAAGCGGTGGGCCTCGTCGCGGACGCGCTGGAGCAGGTAGAGGCCCTCGCTGCTGCGGGGCAGGACGACCGGGTCGTCGTCGTGCGGCAGCCAGACCTCCTCCAGGCGCTTGGCGAGGCCGCAGACGGCGATGTCGTCGATGCCGAGCTCGTCCAGCGCCCGCCGGGCGGCCGCGACCTGCGGCTGTCCGCCGTCGACGACGACGAGCTGGGGCGGGTAGGCGAAGCGCTTGGGGCGGCCCTCGTCGTCCTTCAGGCCGGGGACGCCGCCCTGGCCGAGGTCGCCCGGATCCTGGCCGGGGCCGTCGCCGGACCCCGCCCCCGGCTCCTCGTCGACCCACTCGCCGGTGCGCTCCTTGTCGGCGAGGTAGCGCCGGAAGCGGCGGGTGATGACCTCGTGCATGGAGCGGACGTCGTCCTGGCCCTCGAAGCTCTTGATCTGGAAGCGGCGGTACTCGCTCTTGCGCTGCAGTCCGTCCTCGAAGACGACCATGGAGGCCACGACGTCGTCGCCCTGGAGGTGGGAGATGTCATAGCACTCGATGCGCAGCGGGGCGCTGTCCAGGTCGAGGGCCTCGGCGATCTCCTCCAGGGCACGCGAGCGCGTGGTGAGGTCGGAGGCCCGCTTCGTCTTGTGCAGGACGAGCGCCTGCTGCGCGTTGCGCTCGACGGTCTCCATCAGGGCCTTCTTGTCGCCCCGCTGCGGGATGCGCAGCGACACGTTGGACCCGCGGCGCACGGTGAGCCACTCCTGGACGGGTTCGACGGGGTCGGGCAGGGCGGGGACCAGGACCTCCTTGGGGACCGAGTCGCCCCGCTCCTCGCCGTACAACTGCTGGAGGGCGTGCTCGACGAGGGCGCCGGTCGTGACGTCCTCGACCTTGTCGGTGACCCAGCCGCGCTGGCCGCGCACCCGGCCGCCGCGGACGTGGAAGATCTGGACGGCCGCCTCCAACTCGTCCTCGGCGACCGCGATCAGGTCGGCGTCGGTCGCGTCCGCGAGCACGACCGCGTTCTTCTCCATGGCCTTCTTCAGGGCCTCGATGTCGTCGCGCAGGCGGGCGGCCCGCTCGTACTCCATCTCGTCGGCCGCCTCCGTCATCTGCTTCTCCAGGCGGCGGAGGTAGGTGCCGGTGCGGCCGGTCATGAAGTCGCAGAACTCGTCGGCGAGTTCCCAGTGGTCGTCGGCGGAGATCCGGTCGACGCAGGGCGCGGAGCACTTGCCGATGTAGCCGAGCAGACAGGGCCGGCCGGTGCGGGTGGCGTTCTTGAAGACACCGGCGGAGCAGGTGCGCACCGGAAAGACGCGCAGCAGCAGGTCGACCGTGTCCCGGATCGCCCACGCGTGCGCGTACGGCCCGAAGTACCTGACGCCCTTCTTCTTCTGACCGCGCATCACCTGCACGCGCGGGAACCGCTCGTTCATCGTGACCGCGAGGTACGGGTAGCTCTTGTCGTCGCGGTACTTGACGTTGAACCGGGGGTCGTACTCCTTGATCCAGGAGTACTCCAGTTGCAGCGCCTCGACCTCCGTGGACACCACCGTCCACTCCACGGACGCGGCCGTGGTGACCATCGTGCGGGTGCGCGGGTGCAGGCCCGCCAGGTCCTGGAAGTAGCTCGCCAGGCGTTGGCGCAGGCTCTTGGCCTTCCCGACGTAGATCACCCGGCGGTGCTCGTCGCGGAATCGGTACACCCCGGGGGAGTCCGGGATCTGTCCCGGCTTGGGGCGGTAGCTGGAGGGGTCGGCCATGTCTCACACCCTACTGGCGCGCGGTGACAGTCCGGCGGGGCTGTGGACAACCGCCGGGGTGTCCGACGTGACGCCCGGCGGGGCGTCCGGCGGGGCGTCCGGCGGGGCGTCCGGCGGGGGCTGTGGACAAGTGGGGCACGGGCGGCGCGGCCCGGGGGCACCGACTCGGCCACGTGCACGTGTCACCACGACATCAGGTGTTGTCCGGACTTGGTCAACACGCTTCAATGCGGGGGAACTCGGGGCCTTGAAGGCCGCCGCACGGACAGGTGAAGGAGCTTCGGCGTCGCAGGCAGGACCCCGACCCCCCACACGTACGGTCCGACCAGCCGTCGTGAGCATTCACAGAAAGGCCCCTGCATGCCGCACGCCATTCAGCACGCGGACGCCGCCGTCGACACCGCCGCGGCGGTCCTGGAGACGGCTCTGCGCGGCGGCCCCTTCCATGTGGCGCTGCGTGCCGCGATCGCCGCCCGCGGACTGCCGTTGCAGCGTGTCCAGCACCATCTGTCGCGTTACGGGGTCAAGGTGGGCGTGACGAGCCTGAGTTACTGGCAGCAGGGCGCCCGGCGTCCGCAGCGCCCCGAGTCGCTGCGGGCCGTCCGCGCGCTGGAGGAGATCCTGCACCTGCCGGACGAGTCCCTGATCCGGCTGCTCGCGGAGCCCGACGGCACGGACCACGGCACGGCGGCCGGGCAGTCCGCCGCGGGCCGCTCCTACCGCTCGCTCCTGGCGGCCTCCGGCATCCTCGAACAACTGCTCGGCGAACTGGAGTGCCCCATCGATGGCGGGCTGCACACCCTGGGGCACCACGAGCGGGTCCGCATCGGGGCGCGCCGCGAGCTCCTGGGACGCGAGTCGCAGCACATCGTGCGCGCCCACCGGGACGGCGTCGACCGCTTCGTCGCCGTCCACCACGGCGACCCCGGATGCGCGCCGGACCGGATGACGGTGCACGCCCTGGAGAACTGCCGGGCCGGCCGCGTCCGCCGCCACCACGACACCGGCGTGCTCGTGGCCGAGCTGCTCTTCGACACCCGCCTGCGGGCCGGCGACACCTTCCTCTTCCGCTACGGCGTCGAGGACGGCACCGCCGACGCGTCCCGCGAGTACGTCCGCGACTTCGGCTCGGCGGGCGGTCAGTACGCCCTCCAGATCCGCTTCGACGAGCACGCCCTGCCGGTGCGCTGCCACCGGTTCACCCAGCACTCGGCGGCGGCCCCGCGCGGCGGCCGCCAGGAACTGTCGTTCAGCGGCCGCCACCGCTCGGTCCACCTCGTCGAGCCACGGGTGCGGTCGGGGATGGTGGGCATCGGCTGGGACTGGGAGTGAGCGGCGAAGCGGCGACGGACCTGTGGAGCGGCGACGGACCGGCGGAGCGGGGAGCGGCTCGGCGGTGGACCAGACCGTGGATGGGTCGGCCGTCCGTTCGAGGGCTCGCAAACGTTTACGTAAGCGTTTACGTCCGCCTCCGCATGGGATAGCTTCCCGCCGGAAGGTCAGTGGCCGGAAGGCCGGTGAGCCGCTGAGCCGGTGAGGGGCCGCGAGGTCCGAGGGGCGGGACGAGCACGATGCCGACCATGGCCGACGTCGCACAGCACGCGGGAGTGTCCGTCGCGACCGTCTCGCACGTGCTGAACGACACCCGTCCGGTGCTGCCCCACACCCGCCAGGCCGTCCTGGACGCCGTCGACGCGCTCGGGTACACGCCCAACACCCTCGCCCGCTCCCTGGTGACCTCCCGCACCCGCTCCATCGGGCTGGCGGTGTCGGCGATCGGCAACCCCTGCTTCACGGAGATCCTCCAGGGTGTCGAGGCGGCCGCCCTGGAGCAGGGGTACGGTCTGCTGATCGCCGATCCGCACGACGACCCCGAGCACGAGCGCAGGGCCGTCCGGCTGCTGCACGAGCGCCGCGTCGACGGCCTGATCGTCGCTCCGTCCGCGGACCCGCGCGGGCTTCTCGCCTACCTCACCCGCCACGCCGTGCCGACCGTGCTCCTCGACCGCGTGGTCGACACCCCGGCGGACGGCGTTCCGCGCTTCGACCAGGTCTGCGCCGAGAACGCGGAACCGACGGCCCGACTCGTCGCCCACCTCGCCGCACGCGGCCACCGCCGCATCGCCCTGGTCGCAGGCCGTTCCGGCCTCGGCGCCACCGGCGAACGGATCAGCGGCTACCGGCACGGCCTCGCCACCGCCGGGCTCCCCTACGACGAGCGCCTCGTGGCCCACGGCGACGGCGAGCCGGCCGGCGCCGAACGGGCCACCGCGGCCCTGCTCGCCCTGGCCGCGCCGCCGACCGCGCTCGTCACCGGCGACCACGCGATGACCATCGGCGCCCTGCGCATCCTGCGCGAACGCGGCCTGTCCGTGCCCGAGGACATCGCGCTGTGCTGCCTCGACGACT
The DNA here is from genome assembly GCF_900110755.1 of Streptomyces sp. yr375. GTDB lineage: Bacteria > Actinomycetota > Actinomycetes > Streptomycetales > Streptomycetaceae > Streptomyces. The sequence continues at coordinate 63,721 of NZ_FOFF01000006.1, read as the reverse complement.
TCCCCTGGGCGGACCTGTTCTCCCCCCGGCTCACCGCCATCGCCCGGCCCGGCAGGGAGCTGGGCGCCCTCGCCGTCCGGACGCTCCTCGAACGCCTCGGCGCACCCGCCCGCCCGGCGCGGACCGTGCGGCTCGCCTGCTCCTTCGTCCACCGCACGTCGTGCGGCTGCCCGGACGACCCTGCCGAGGAGCGGCCCGCGCCGTCCGGGCGGCACGCGAACCGCGAGAAGCATGCGAAAGGAACCGTCCTGTGATCGTCGTCGCCGGTGAGGCCCTGATCGACCTGGTACCGCAGGGCACGGGTGCCCTCGCGGGATTACAGCCGGCGCTCGGCGGCGGCCCCTACAACACGGCCGTCGCGCTGAGCCGCCTCGGCTCCCCCACGGCCTTCTGCTCCCGCACCTCGCGGGACGCCTTCGGCGAGGCGCTGCTCGGCAGGCTGCGGGAGTCGGGCGTGGACGTGTCCACGGTGCAGCGCGGTCCGGAGCCGACCACCCTCGCGGTCGCCACGATCGACGGGAACGGTTCGGCCGCCTACTCCTTCTACGTCGACGGCACCGCCGACCGCCTGTTCACGGTCCCGGCAGCGCTGCCCACGGGGACCCGCGCGGTGTCCTTCGGCACCTGCTCGCTCGTCCTGGAGCCGGGTGCGAGCGCGTACGAGGAGTTGCTGCGGTCCGCCGCGGCGCAAGGCCTGTTCACCACGCTCGACCCGAACATCCGCCCCGGGCTGATCCGCGACGCCGACGCCTACCGGGCCCGCTTCAAGAGCTGGCTGCCCTCGGTGTCCCTGCTCAAGCTCTCCGAGGAGGACGCCGAGTGGCTGGGCGGGAACCCGCGCGACTGGCTGTCCGCCGGTCCCTCGGCCGTCGTGATCACCCAGGGCGGCGACGGACTGACCGCCTTCACCCGGGACGGCGTCGTACACCCGGTACCGGCTGAGGAGGCGGACGTCGTGGACACCATCGGGGCCGGGGACACCGTGAACGCGGCCCTGCTGCACGGCCTCTCGGTGCTCGACGCGCTGTCGCCGGCAGCGCTCCAGCTCATGGGCACCGCCGGCTGGCGGCACCTCCTGCGGTACGCGGCCCGCGCGGCGGCGATCACCTGCTCCCGAGCGGGCGCGGAACCGCCGTACGGCTACGAACTCGGCGTCTTCTAGCGGCTGTCGGGGCAACTGGCGCTGCCGGGACAAACGGACTGCTGGGACAACGGACGGCGCCCTGCGGGGAGTTCCCGTAGGGCGCCGTCCGTCTGTCGAGCCCGTCAGGCCTTGCGGCCCATGTACTCGTCAGGCCTTGCGGGCCCGGGTCGTCTTCTTCGCCGGGGTCGCCTTCGTCGTCGCCCCGGCGGCCTTCCTGGTCGCCGTGTTGTTCGCGGTCGCCGTCTTCCGCGCCGCGGCCGTCTTCTTCGCCGCCGTCTTGCGCGGGGCCGGGGCCTTCGCCGGAGCCGCGTCGCTGATCCGGTCGGCGCCGAGGACGTCCCGCAGGAACTTGCCGGTGTGGCTGGTCGACACCCCGGCGACCTCCTCGGGCGTGCCCTCGGCGATGACGAGACCGCCACCTGCGCCGCCCTCGGGGCCCATGTCGACGACCCAGTCGGCGGTCTTGATCACGTCGAGGTTGTGCTCGATGACGATGACCGTGTTGCCCTTGTCGACGAGGCCGGCGAGCACCTTCAGGAGCTTGCTGATGTCCTCGAAGTGCAGACCCGTCGTCGGCTCGTCCAGGACGTAGACCGTGCGGCCGGTGGAGCGGCGCTGGAGCTCGCTGGCGAGCTTGACGCGCTGGGCCTCACCGCCGGACAGCGTGGTCGCGGACTGGCCGAGCCGGACGTAGCCGAGGCCGACGTCCTTCAGGGTGTTGAGGTGGCGGGCGATCGCGGGGACGGCCTCGAAGAACTCGGTGGCCTCCTCGATCGGCATGTTCAGGACGTCGGCGATGGACTTGCCCTTGTAGTGGACCTCCAGGGTCTCCCGGTTGTAGCGGGCGCCGTGGCAGACCTCGCACGGGACGTAGACGTCCGGGAGGAAGTTCATCTCGATCTTGATGGTGCCGTCGCCCGCGCAGTTCTCGCAGCGGCCGCCCTTGACGTTGAAGGAGAAGCGGCCGGGGAGATAGCCGCGGACCTTCGCCTCGGTGGTCTCCGCGAACAGCTTGCGGACGTGGTCGAAGACGCCCGTGTAGGTGGCCGGGTTGGAGCGGGGGGTGCGGCCGATGGGCGATTGGTCGACGTGCACGACCTTGTCGACGAGGTCGTCGCCGTCCACGCGCGTGTGGCGTCCCGGAACGTTCCTCGCGCCGTTCAGTTCGCGGGCCAGGTGCGTGTACAGGATGTCGTTGACCAGCGTCGACTTACCGGATCCCGAGACGCCGGTAACCGCGGTGAACACGCCCAGCGGGAACGAGACGTCGATGTCCTGGAGGTTGTTCTCGCGGGCGCCGTGCACGGTGAGCTGCCGGGACAGGTCGCGTGGGCGCCGGATGTCGGGCAGCGGGATGACCTTCTTGCCGGACAGGTACTGCCCGGTCTGCGACTCGGGGTTGGCGAGCAGCTCCTTCAGGGAGCCGCTGTGCACGACCTTGCCGCCGTGCTCGCCTGCGCCGGGGCCGATGTCGACGATCCAGTCGGCGATCTTGATGGTGTCCTCGTCGTGCTCGACGACGATGAGCGTGTTGCCCATGTCGCGCAGCCGGACGAGGGTCTCGATCAGCCGGTGGTTGTCGCGCTGGTGCAGACCGATGGACGGCTCGTCGAGGACGTACAGCACGCCGACGAGGCCGGAGCCGATCTGGGTGGCCAGGCGGATGCGCTGGGCCTCGCCGCCGGAGAGCGTGCCGGCCGCGCGGTTGAGGGAGAGGTAGTCCAGGCCGACGTCGACCAGGAACTTGAGTCGCTCGTTGACCTCCTTCAGCACCCGCTCGGCGATCTTCTTGTCGCGGGCGTTGAGCTTCAACTCGCCCAGGAAGTCCGCGCAGTCGCTGATGGACATGCCGGAGACCTCGGCGATGGACTTGTCCATGACCGTGACCGCCAGGACCAGCGGCTTGAGGCGCGTGCCCTCGCAGGTGGGGCAGGGCACCTCGCGCATGTAGCCCTCGAAGCGCTCACGGCTGGCGTCGCTCTCGGCCTCGCCGTGCCGGCGCTTCACGAACGGGACAGCGCCCTCGAAGGGCGTCGTGTACACGCGCTCGCGGCCGTACCTGTTGCGGTAGCGGACCTCGATCTGCGTCTTGTGGCCGTACAGCAGGGCCTTCCTGGCGCGCTGCGGCAGGCCCGCGAAGGGGATGTCGGTGCGGAAGCCGAGCGCGTCCGCGAGGGCGCCGATCAGGCGGCCGAAGTAGTCCTTGGTGTGGCCGTGCGACCAGGGGTGGATGGCGCCCTCGTCGAGGGACTTGTCCTCGTCCGGAACGATCAGCTCGGCATCGACCTCCATGCGCGTGCCGATGCCGGAGCACTCGGGGCAGGCGCCGAAGGGCGAGTTGAAGGAGAAGGAGCGGGGCTCCAGCTCCTCGAAGGACAGGTCGTCGTACGTGCAGTACAGGTGCTCCGAGAACATGCGCTCGCGCTCGGGGTCGTCCTCGGGGAGGTCGACGAAGTCGAGCACGACCATGCCGCCGGCGAGGCCGAGGGCGGTCTCCACCGAGTCGGTGAGGCGGCGCTTGGCGGACCCCTTCACCGTGAGGCGGTCGATGACCACCTCGATGGTGTGCTTCTCCTGCTTCTTCAGCGTGGGCGGGTTGGAGAGCTGGATGGTCTCGCCGTCGACCCGCGCGCGGGAGTAGCCCTTGGTCTGGAGGTCGGCGAACAGGTCGACGAACTCGCCCTTGCGCTCGCGCACCAGCGGCGACAGCACCTGGAAGCGGCTGCCCTCCGGCAGCTCCAGCACCTTGTCGACGATGGCCTGCGGCGACTGCCGCGCGATCGGCCGGCCGCACTCGGGGCAGTGCGGCTTGCCGATGCGCGCGAAGAGCAGGCGCAGGTAGTCGTAGACCTCGGTGATGGTGCCGACGGTGGAGCGCGGGTTGCGCGAGGTCGACTTCTGGTCGATGGAGACGGCCGGGGACAGCCCCTCGATGAAGTCGACGTCCGGCTTGTCCATCTGGCCGAGGAACTGGCGGGCGTACGAGGAGAGGGATTCGACGTAGCGCCGCTGGCCCTCGGCGAAGATGGTGTCGAAGGCCAGCGAGGACTTGCCCGACCCCGACAGGCCCGTGAAGACGATGAGCGAGTCGCGTGGCAGGTCGAGCGAGACATTCTTGAGGTTGTGCTCGCGCGCGCCACGGACGATGAGACGGTCGGCCACGCCGGTCCGCACCTTTCTTGAGAGAAGGACAGGGGCAGGGCCCCCGTCCTTCTCAGACTAGGGGGAGCCACTGACAACGCCGGTCGGGATTCACCGGTTCACAACAATCCCCGGCCTTCCAGCATGCCCGACGCCGCCACCGACCATATAGCACGTGCATTCGATTTTGGGCTCTGGTCGGCCACCTTCACCCGAAGGGGTGGCGGGGCTAGGGTCAGCAGCATGATTGATCACGCTCATGACCTGGAGTCTGTACATGGCGCGACCGAGCGGCTGCTCACCGCGGTCGCCGGACTGGACAACGCGGCGGTGGCCGAGCCGTCACGGCTGCCCGGCTGGAGCCGCGGTCACGTCCTCGCCCATGTCGCGCGAAACGCGGACGCTCTCGTGAACGTCCTCGAGGGCCGCCCCATGTACGCCGACGCGCAGGTCCGCGACGCCGACATCGAGCGGGACGCCCCGCGCCCCCTGGACGTCCAGCTCGCGGACGTACGGGAGAGCGGGGCCCGTTTCCAGGCGGCGGGGGCGGCGCCCGCGGACTGGTCGCGCACGGTACTGCTGCGCAACGGGGTCGTCGACTCGGCGGCCCGCCTGCCGTTCCGGCGGTGGGTCGAGGTCGAGCTGCACCACGTGGACCTGGGCATCGGCTACGAGCTGGAGGACCTGCCCGAGAAGTTCACCGCGCGGGAGACCGAGTTCCTGGCAGAGCGGTTCGCCGGGCACTCCGACGTACCGCCGACGCGCCTGACGGACGGCACGCGCGCGTGGCACACGGGCCGGAAGGCCGGCGATCCCGACGGCGATCCCGAGGTGACCGTCACCGGCTCCCCCGCGGACCTCCTGGGCTGGCTCGCCGGGCGCCGCGACGGATCCGCACTGACTGTCGAAGGAGGGCCCCTGCCGGCCCTCCCTCCGCTATAGGCTGCCGTCATGACGTACAGCGGAGAGGTGACGGTCGGCGGACCGGCGGACGTGCACGAGCTCAAGGACCTGATGATCACCAAGATCGCGGTCGGCCCGATGAACAACAACGCCTATCTGCTGCGGTGCCGGGCCACGGACGAGCAGTTGCTGATCGACGCGGCCAACGACGCGGAGGCCCTGCTCCGCACGATCGGTGACGACGGCATCGCGTCCGTCGTCACCACCCATCAGCACGGCGACCACTGGCAGGCGCTCGCCGAGATCGTGGCGGCCACGCGCGCGCGTACCTACGCCGGCCGGGAGGACGCCGACGGCATCCCCGTACCGACCGACGTCCCGGTCGACGACGGCGACGTCATCCGGGTGGGGAACGTGGAACTCACCGCGCGCCATCTGGTCGGGCACACGCCCGGTTCGATCGCCCTGGTCTACGACGACCCGCACGGCCACCCCCATGTGTTCACCGGCGACTGCCTGTTCCCCGGCGGCGTGGGCAACACCCGTAAGGATCCGAAGGCGTTCGCCAGCCTGATCCACGACGTCCAGACGAAGATCTTCGACGCGCTGCCGGACGAGACCTGGGTCTATCCGGGACACGGCGACGACACCACGCTGGGCGCCGAGCGGCCGCACCTTCCGGAGTGGCACGCGCGCGGGTGGTGAGTTCGCGGACGGCGGTCTTCCCCGCCGTCCCTACAGGGGGCGCGTGTTGGCGTGTGTCGTCGAATGCGCGCCCCGTGTGCATCGTGTTCACGAGAACGCAACACCCGTTCCCAGAATGCGGACACCTGATGGTGTGACCTCGACAAACAGGGATTTCGCTGCCACTCTCCCGCCATGCACCTCGCCCCACGTGTTCTGCGCCGCGCCGTAGCCGGCGCCACCGTAGCCCTGCTCGCGACCGCCGTCGGCTGCGCTCCGCAGCCTGAGGACAAAACGGCTGCCATGCCTTCCGGTTCGAGCGCGAACACCTGCGCCAAGGGCAAACTCGCCACCCAGTCCTCCGGCAAGCTGACGATCGCGACCGACGAGCCCGCGTACGAGCCGTGGTTCAAGGACGACAAGCCCGCCAACGGCAAGGGCTTCGAGTCGGCCATCGCGTACGCCGTCGCGCAGCAGCTCGGTTACGACAAGAGCGCCGTGGTCTGGCAGAGCGTGCCGTTCAACAAGGCTTTCGCGCCGGGCGAGAAGACCTTCGACTTCGACATCAACCAGGTGTCGATCAGCGCCGAGCGCAAGAAGGCCGTGGACTTCTCGTCCGGCTACTACGACGTGCGCCAGGCCGTCATCGCCCTGAAGGGCACGAAGGCCGCCAAGGCGACGACCGTCGCGGACCTCAAGGGCCTCAAGCTCGGCGCCCAGGTCGGCACGACCAGCCTTGACTACATCGACGACCTGGTGAAGCCGACCCGGCAGGCCGCCGTCTACGCCAAGAACGACCAGGCCAAGTCCGCGCTGAAGAACGGCCAGGTCGACGCCATCGTGGTCGACCTGCCCACCGCCTTCTACATCACCGCCGCCGAGGTGACGGACGCCGAGATCGTCGGCCAGTTCCAGAACCAGGGCGCCGCGCCGGAGCAGTTCGGCCTCGTGCTCGACAAGGGCAGCGCGCTCACCTCCTGCGTCAGCGGCGCCGTGGACGCCCTCCGCGCGAACGGCACCCTGGCGAAGATCGAGCAGCAGTGGCTCTCGGACGCCGTCGACGCCCCTGTGCTCAAGTGACGGTCACGAAAGACGAGTCCGGCCGGGAAGACGCGGACGACAAGGGCGACATGACCGGGGGTGGCCTGGCCGAGGGCGACAAGGGCGCTCCCGCGGACGGCTACACCCCGTCGCGGCGGCGGCTGGAGCGCGAGCGCCACAAACGCGCGCGTGCCCGCCGCGCCACGGCGATCGCGGCGCTCTCGACCCTGGTCACGGGTGTCGTGCTGTACCTGGTCGTCGTCGGCGCGCCCGGCTGGCCGCGCACCAAGGAGACCTTCTTCAACGGGCAGTACGCGCGCGAGGCGTTCCCCAAGGTCCTCGAAGGGCTGTGGCTGAACGTCCGGCTGCTGCTGATCTGCGGCGTCGCCGTGCTGGTCCTCGGCATGCTCATCGCCGTCGCCCGGACCCTGCGCGGCCCGGTGTTCTTCCCACTGCGGGTGCTGGCGGCGGCGTACACGGACTTCTTCCGCGGGCTCCCCCTGATCATCAACCTGATGATCGTGGTCCTGGGCGTGCCCGCGCTGCGACTCCAGGGCGTCACCGTCGACCCGGTGCTGCTGGGCGGTACGGCCCTGACGCTGACGTACTCGGCGTACGTCGCCGAGGTGTTCCGCGCGGGCATCGAGTCCGTGCACCCCTCGCAGCGCGCCGCGGCCCGCTCGCTGGGCCTGAACAACCGGCAGGCGCTGCGCTATGTGGTGCTCCCCCAGGCGGTGCGGCGCCAGGTGCCGCCCCTGTTGAACGATCTGGTGTCCCTTCAGAAGGACACCGGTCTCGTCTCGATCGGCGGCGCGATCGACGCCGTCCGCGCGGCGGACATCATCGTGGGCCGCAGCCTCAACTACACGCCGTACATCGTCGCGGGGCTCGTCTTCGTGGCGCTGACCATCCCGATGACCCGTTTCACGGACTGGGTGACGGCCCGGATGGACCGTCAGCGGGCCCAGGGAGGAACGACATGAGTGACGCTCCGGTGCTGCGGATGGAGTCCGTCCGCAAGACCTTCGGCGACTCCGTCGTCCTGCGGGACGTCGACCTGGAGGTCGCCCCGCACACGGTGACGGCCCTGATCGGCGCGTCCGGCTCCGGCAAGTCCACGCTGCTGCGCTGCGCCAACCTGCTGGAGGACATCGACGACGGCGCGATCTGGCTGGACGGCGAGGAGATCACCGACCCGCGCGCCGACCAGGACGCGGTACGGCGCCGGATCGGCGTGGTCTTCCAGGCGTACAACCTGTTCCCGCACATGACGGTGCTGGAGAACATCACGCTCGCCCCGCGGCGCGTGCACGGCGTCGCCCGTGCGGAGGCCGAGGAACACGCCAGGGGGCTCCTGGAGCGGCTCGGACTGGCCGGCAAGGCGGACGAGTACCCCGACCGGCTCAGCGGCGGTCAGCAGCAGCGTGTGGCGATCGTGCGCGCCCTCGCCGTACGTCCCCGGCTGCTGCTGCTCGACGAGATCACCGCGGCCCTCGACCCGGAGCTGGTGGGCGAGGTCCTGAACGTCGTCCGCGACCTGAAGGGCGACGGCATGACCATGGTGCTGGCCACCCACGAGATGGGCTTCGCCCGCGAGGTCGCCGACCAGGTCTGTTTTCTGGACGGAGGCGTCGTGCTGGAGCGCGGCACCGCCGAGCAGCTCTTCGGCGACCCGCAGCAGGAGCGCACGCAGCGCTTCCTGCGGCGGATCGTGGAGGCGGGCCGACTGTAGGGAGCGCCTGTAAGGGGCGTACGCCTGGAGGCCGGTGCTTACGCGCCGGCCTCGTACGCGCCGGCCCCTTACGCGTCGGTCTTGCCCGCCCCCGCCAGTGCGGCGACGCGCTCCACGCCGAACACGTACCCCTGCACCCCGCATCCCGCGATGACGCCGTCCGCGCGCAGCGAGACGTACGAGTGGTGCCGGAAGGACTCGCGCTGGTGGATGTTGGAGATGTGGACCTCCAGCACCGGCAGGCCGTCGCAGGTGTTGAGGGCGTCCAGGATCGCGACCGAGGTGTGCGAGTAGGCGCCCGGGTTGATCACGATGCCGCAGTGGTTCAGCCGCGCTTCCTGGATCCAGTCGACGAGTTGCCCCTCGTGGTTGGACTGCCGGAAGTCCACCGTGCCGCCGAGCGCGGCCGCCGCCTTGACGCACATCGCCTCGACGTCGGCGAGCGTGTCGGAACCGTAGATCTCCGGCTGACGCTGGCCCAGGAGGTTCAGGTTGGGGCCGTTCAGGATCATGATCGGGGCGTTGGCCAGGGTGCGGGGCACGGTTCCTCCGGTCCGTTCGGGAACGGTCCGTCGAGGACCGCTGCTCGGACCGGTCTATCACGGTGAAACGGCACGGCAGCAGGCCGTGTCCACGCTCCCGTACGCCCCCGTAACCGGCGGTCACCGTGGGTAGTTGACGCAGTATGTACGACGTACGCACCGTGAAGGCGCCCTCCATGCCCCGGCTCGCGGCCGCCTCGCTCGCCGGGACGGCCATCGAGTTCTACGACTTCTTCGTCTACGGGACCGCCGCCGCGCTGGTCCTGGGGCCGCTGTTCTTCCCCACGTTCTCGCCGCTGGCGGGGACCCTGGCCGCGTTCGCGACGTTCGGCGTGGGGTTCGTGGCCCGGCCGCTGGGATCGGTGCTGTTCGGGCACATCGGGGACCGGCGCGGACGCCGGCCCGTCCTCGTCGCCTCCCTGCTGCTGACCGGCGCCTCCACGGTCGCGGTCGGCTGTGTGCCGACGTACGGCTCGATCGGGGTGGCCGCGCCCCTGCTGCTGCTCGTCCTGCGCTTTCTTCAAGGGTTGGGGCTCGGCGGGGAGTGGGGCGGGGCGGTGCTGCTGACCGTGGAGCACGCGCCCGCCGGGCGGCGCGCGCTGTGGTCGAGCTTTCCGCAGGTCGGGCCCGCGGTGGGGTTCGTGCTCGCCAACGGGGTGGTGCTGGCCCTGTCGGCGACGCTGACCGAGGCGCAGTTCGCGCAGTGGGGGTGGCGGGTGCCGTTCTGGGCGGCCGGGGTGCTGGCCGTGCTCGGGTTGTGGCTCAGGTCGTCGCTGCCCGAGAGCCCGCGGTTCCTGGAGATCGACGACCACGCGCGCGTGCCGCTCGCCGAGGTCGTACGCGACCACTGGCGGCTCGTCCTGCTGACCGCGGGTGCGCTCGCCGTCGGGTACGCGATCTTCTACGCCGTGACGACGTGGTCCCTGGCGTACGCGACGGAGCGGCTCGGGGTGAGCCGTACCGTCATGCTGACCTGCATCATGGCCGCCGTGGTGGTGAAGGGGGCGCTGACGCCGGTGATGGCGCTGCTCGGCGACCGCTTCGGCCGGCGGCCGTTGTGCCTGGCCGGATGCGCGGCGGCCGCGCTGTGGATGTTCCCGATGGTCGCGCTGCTCGCGACCGGGGAGCCGCTGCCGATGTTCGTCGGTTTCCTGGGGGCGCTGGTCGCGTTCGTGACGATGTTCGCGGTGATCGCGGCGTATCTGCCGGAGCTGTACGCGCCGCGCGTGCGCTGTACAGGTGCGGCGGTCGGCTACAACCTCGGCGGTGTCCTCGGGGGCGCGCTCACCCCGATCGTGGCGACGGCCCTCGCGGAGCACTCGGGGCGGGTGCCGTGGGGTGTGGGCGCGTATCTGACGGGGATCGCGCTGCTCAGCCTGGGCTGTTTCGCCCTGCTGCCGGAGACCCGGCCGGTGCCGGTGTCGTCCGCGCTGCGGCCGGCTACGGATTGATCGCCAGTTCCAGGTACGCCGCGAACAGGACGAGGTGGACGCCGCCCTGGAGGGGGGTGGCGCGGCCCGGGACCACCGTCAGCGAGCCGACCACGACGGTCAGCGCGAGCAGCACCATGTGGGTGGCGCCGAGGCCGAGGACGAGCGGCCCGGAGAGCCAGATGGAGGCCAGGGCGACCGCGGGGATGGTGAGGCCGATGCTGGCCATCGCGGAGCCGAGCGCGAGGTTGAGGCTGGTCTGCACCCGGTCGCGGCGGGCGGAGCGCAGTGCGGCAATGGTCTCGGGGAGCAGCACGAGCAGGGCGATGATCACACCGACGACGGCGTGCGGCAGTCCGGCGGCCTCGACCGCGGACTCGATGGTGGGCGAGACCCCTTTGGCGAGGCCCACCACGCCGATCAGGGCCAGGCCGAGCAGCCCGAGGCTGATCAGGGCGGTCCGGGAGGTGGGGGCGCCGGCGTGGTCGGCGGCGGTGATCACGTCTCCCTGCCGGGTGACGGGCAGGAAGTAGTCGCGGTGCCGGATGGTCTGGGTGGCCACGAACAGGCCGTAGAGGACCAGCGAGGACAGGGCGGCGAAGGTGAGCTGGACGCCGGAGAACTCCGGGCCCGGTTTGCTGGTGGTGAACGTCGGCAGGACGAGGCTGAGGGTGGCCAGGGTCGCGACGGTGGCCAGGGCGGCGCCGGTGCCCTCCGGGTTGAAGACCGCCGTGCCGTGGCGCAGGGAGGCGACCAGGAGGCACAGGCCGAGGATGCCGTTGCAGGTGATCATCACGGCCGCGAAGACCGTGTCCCTGGCGAGCGTCGAGCTCTTGTCGCCGCCGTCCACCATCAGCGTGACGATGAGGGCGACCTCGATGATCGTCACGGCGACGGCGAGGACGAGGGAGCCGAAGGGTTCGCCGACCCGGTGGGCGACGACCTCCGCGTGGTGAACGGCGGCCAGGACGGCTCCGGCGAGGACCAGGGTCACCAGCGCGACGCCCGCGCCGGGCAGATCGCGCCCCCAGGTCAGGGCCAGCAGGACGATCGCCAGCGCCGGCACGAGGGACGTCCACCGGGTCGTGACCGACCTGAGCCGAGCGATCATGCAGCGATCGTCGCAGAGCCGTAGGGCCTTCGCACTCCGGCTCGGAGGGCCCGGACGGCCCGCGCGACGACGGGGTGAGGAGGCACCGGGAGCGGTGCCCGGCGATGCGCCGTGCACCGCTCCCGGTGTGGTGGTTCCTACGTCGTGCGTGGTCGTCGGTGGTCAGGCGCCGATGCTGTCCTTCGGAGCGCTTTCGCTCGCCGGCTGTGCCGCTTCGGCCGCCGCCTGCTTCTTGGAGGCGCGCAGGCTGGTGATCGTGGTGATGATCAGGACGGAGCAGATGACGCCGAGCGAGACCGGGATGCTGATCTCGGGGACGTGGACCCCGGACTCGTGCAGCGCGTGCAGCACCAGCTTCACGCCGATGAAGCCGAGGATGACCGACAGGCCGTAGCTGAGGTGGACCAGCTTCTTCAGCAGGCCGCCGATGAGGAAGTAGAGCTGCCTGAGGCCCATCAGCGCGAACGCGTTGGCGGTGAAGACGATGTACGGGTCCTGCGTCAGACCGAAGATCGCGGGGATCGAGTCGAGCGCGAAGAGCACGTCGGTCGTACCGATCGCGAGCATCACGACCAGCATCGGGGTCATGACCCGCTTGCCGTTCTGCTCGATCCACAGCTTCGTGCCGTGGTAGCGGTCGGCGACGCCGAAGCGCTTCTCCACCGCCTGGAGCAGCTTGTTCTCCTCGAACTCCTCGTCCTCCTCGTCGGCCCGGGCCTCCTGGATGAGCTTCCAGGCGGTCCAGATCAGGAAGGCGCCGAAGATGTAGAACACCCAGGCGAAGCTGGCGAGGATCGCGGCGCCCGCGGCGATGAAGATCGCCCGCAGCACCAGGGCTATGAGGACGCCGACGAGCAGGACCCGCTGCTGGTACTGCGACGGGACCGCGAACTTCGCCATGATCAGGACGAAGACGAACAGGTTGTCGACGCTCAGCGACTTCTCGGTGATGAAGCCCGCGAAGAACTCGCCGGCGGGCGCACCGCCGCTGAAGAGCAGCAGGCCGAGCCCGAAGAGCCCGGCCAGGGCGATCCATACGACGGTCCAGATCCCGGCTTCCTTGATCGACACGTCGTGCGGCTTGCGGCCGATGAAGAAGTCGACCCCGATGAGGGCCGCCAGGCCCACGATGGTCAGGACCCATAGGGTCACGGAAACATCCACTGCGCCTCCAGCAGTACGTAACGGCAGGTAATCAGCGTCGTCGCGCTGCCGGAGGTCTCTTCCACCCAGAACGGGCCGGCGCCCCGGGATCATGTCTGATCCGTATTGACGGGTACACCGCAGTAGGGAGTACTCCCCTCCGTAGGGAAAACAGTACCTCAATCACCAAGAAAAGGTAAAGCGATAGGCAAAAGAAGTACCAAGTCCCCAGGTCGGGGCTTCTTTACGTGTACTTGGTGCGAGCCGTCGCCACTTGGGCGAGGACCTGCTGGAGCACCTGGCTGCCGGGCGGCACGAGGGCCGGTTCGTACGTCCAGGCGTGTCCCACCCAGGGGTCGGCGAGGTGGTCCTCGGGCACCGGCGTCAGCCGCAGCAGCCCCCGCCACAGCGGGTCCAGCAACGGACCGTAGTCGTCGGCGTCCTCCCGGTCGGCGACCATCATCAGGTGGACGCCGACGGCGGGGCCTTCGTCCGCGAGGTAGCGCAGTTGGGTCACGGCACGGTCGTCGAAGCCGTGCGGGAAGTCGTTGACGACCAGGAGCTGCTGGGCGGTGTCGAAGCCGGGCGGGAGCGAGTCGGCCGCGCCGCCGCGCACCGCCATGTGCACCAGGTCGACGCGCTCGGTGAGCCGGCCCAGGAGCGCCGCGACGCCTGCCGCGCCGGCGGCGGGCGGGGCCGCGAGCACCCCGGTCCGCACCAGCGGCGTCAGTTCCCGGGCGCCCGAACCGGCCGGGTCGACGACGTGCACGGTGAACTCGCCCGCCGGGTGCACCGCCAGCAGCCGGGCGATGTGCGCCACGGCCGACTCCATGGCCAGGCGCCGCAGTTCGCGGGAGTCGGCGAACGACCCGGACGAGGCCGTCGTCCCGCTGTCGATCCACAGGCCGCGCTCGAGCGGGAGGCGCACCAGCATCGGGATGCGCAGCGGGTCGCTCTCGGGCAGGTGGAGGTCGCCCAGGCGCACCGCCATGGGCATCTCCATGGGGACGCGGTAGGCATGCCAGACGGGGTTGTCCCAGCGCGCGTACGCGGCGGGCAGCGCCGGTTCGACGACGTCGGCCTCGGCGCCGAGCTGGCCGAGATCCCGGTCCAGGGCCTCCCGGGCCCGGTCGACGAGCTGGGCGTGTTTGGCCTGCGCCGCCTCGCGGGCGGCGTCGCCCTGGCCGCCGATCCTGCTGCGCGGGTCGGACAGGGCCTGGTCGAGTTCCTTGTCCAGCCGCGCGTCGGCGAAGTCGACGGCGCTGCGGAACGCGGCCGTGCTGCGGGCCAGGTCCTCGAACATGCCCCAGACCTGGTTGTAGAGCCGCTCCTCCATGGACCAGCCGGTCGCGTCACCCGCCACCGGCCGGGCGGGCTGCCCGGGCTGGGCCGGGGGCGCGGTGGGCGGCGGAGGTGGCGGCGCGCTCTGCCGGCGCGGGTGGCTGTAGTCGATCGGACCGCCGGTGGCGGGTGCCGCGGGCGACGTCGTGTGGGTGACCGCGGGCTCCGTCGGCGTGCTCCCCGCCGGGTGGCCGGTTCCCGGTCCCGAGGGGCCCTGCGGATCCTGGGCCGGGCCGTACGGCCCGTACGGGCCGGTGGAACCCTGTGTGCTGCCTTGGGTGCCTTGCTGCGGGCCGTACGGTGAGCCGCTCTGGTCGGGGCCGAGTGCGGACGCGGCCGCCTGCCGGGAGCGGTCGCCGTCGGCCGTACGCGGCGGCGGCGCCGGTACCGAGCGGGCCAGGCCCTGGGCGACGGCGTCGTGGATACCGGCCGCGAGCCGGTGTGCCTGGGGCAGGCCCTGGTCGGTGAGGAGTTCGGCGAGGCCGCCCGCGTAGCCCTGGCCGACGGCGCGCACCTTCCAGGCGCCCTGTCGCCGGTACAGCTCCAGTGCGACGACCGCCGACTCCGCGTCCAGGCCGGTGAGGGTGTAGGTGGCGACCTCGGTGCCGTCGAGCCCGGTGACCGCGACGAAGGGGGCCGCGACGGAGCCGAAGCTGCTTGGTCCCCCGGCGCCCGTGGGCAGTGCGAGCAGGACGGCGATCCGGTGCACGGCAGCAGGCATGGCGTCCAGGTCCACCGCGAGGCGGTGGTCGGCGGCGGCCTGCCGGGAGACCTCCAGGCCGGGCAGCGTGGGCACGCCCGGGTGGGCCACCCATTCGACGCCGTGGACCTTGCCGTTCTCGTCGCCGAGCGTGGCCGCCGCCACCACTGGTCGGCCGGCCGAGACCCGGATCTCGAGCCGGACCTGGGAGAGCGGGTGGTTCTGCCCCCGCACCAGCTCGGCCGTCATCGCCTGTCGTCCCCCTGCGTCGCGTGTGGTGTCGTCGGGTGCCGCTCGCCGTCTACAGCGCGGGCAGGATGGCGGGCATCAGGTCCTGGAAGGTGCGGCCGTTGGCCGGCGAGCCCAGGGCCGTCATGTTCCAGCCCGCGCCCACGCGGTGCACCTTCGCCATGATCTGCGCCGTGTACGCGCCGCCGCCGGCGAGCGTGTAGCGCGCGAGCTCCTGGCCGTTGGTCTCGTCGACCAGACGGCAGAACGCGTTCTGCACTTCCTGGAACGTCTGGCCGGTGAAGGAGTTCACGGTGAAGATGATCTGGTCGATGTGCACCGGCACGCGCGCGAGGTCGACGAGGATCGCCTCGTCGTCGCCGCCCTGGCCGACACCGCCGACGAGGTTGTCACCGGTGTGGCGGACCGAGCCGTCGTCGCTCACCAGGTGGCGGAAGAAGACGACGTCGACCGGCTGCTTGTCCGCGAACAGGACGGCGGAGGCGTCGAGGTCGATCTCCCGGGTCCGGGAGCCGAACAGGCCGCGCCGCGGGGCCGCCTGCCAGCCGAGGCCCATGCGCACCGCGGTCAGACTGCCCCCGTCGTGCTTCTGCAGACTGATGGCCTGACCCTTGGTCATGTTGACGGTCACGCGCTGATTCCTCTCTCGGACTGTCCCCTGTTGCCGCGGACCCCGCGGTTGACGGAAACCCTACGCAAAGCCACTGACAATGCCCCACCCAGGCCCGCACTTTGTGTCGGTCTTGCAACACAGCATGTGCGCGGCCCGGGCACAGCGGCCACACGGGTCCGTCAGGCCAGACCCGCCTCCCTCATCTGGCGCAGTTCCTTCTTCATCTCGGAGACCTCGTCGCGGATCCGGGCGGCGACCTCGAACTGGAGGTCCGCCGCGGCGGCCCGCATGCGTTCCGTCATCTCCTCGATCTGTCCGGCGAGTTCGGCCGCGGGACGGTCGGTCGGCACCGTCTCCTTGGCCCTGCCCTTGGCCGTCTTGGACTTCGCGCCCTTGGCCGCCTTGTCGCCGAGGGAGGGCACCGGGGCCTTGGTGCCCCGCCCGTCCTTCTTCGCGCGGTAGCCGGAGCCGAGCAACTGCTCCGTGTCGACCTCCTCGCGGGCGATCTGCGCGACGATGTCGTTGATCTTCTTGCGGAGCGGCTGCGGGTCGAGGCCTTTCGCCGTGTTGTAGGCGACCTGCTTCTCCCGGCGGCGGTTGGTCTCCTCGATGGCCCGCTCCATCGCCGGGGTGATCTTGTCGGCGTACATGTGGACCTGGCCGGAGACGTTGCGCGCCGCGCGGCCGATGGTCTGGATCAGCGAGGTGCCGGAGCGCAGGAAGCCCTCCTTGTCGGCGTCGAGGATCGCCACCAGGGACACTTCGGGCAGGTCGAGGCCCTCACGCAGCAGGTTGATGCCGACCAGGACGTCGAACTCGCCGGAGCGCAGCTCGCGCAGCAGCTCGATACGGCGCAGCGTGTCGACGTCGCTGTGCAGGTAGCGCACCTGGATGCCGAGTTCCAGGAAGTAGTCGGTGAGGTCCTCGGCCATCTTCTTGGTGAGTGTGGTGACCAGGACGCGTTCGTCCTTCTCGACGCGCTCCCGGATCTCGTGCACCAGGTCGTCGATCTGCCCCTCGGTGGGCTTGACGACGACCTCCGGGTCGATGAGGCCGGTGGGGCGGATGATCTGCTCCACGACGCCGTCCCCGCGCGAGAGTTCGTACTTGCCGGGCGTCGCCGACAGGTAGACGGTCTGTCCGACGCGCTCCTGGAACTCCTCCCACTTCAGGGGCCGGTTGTCGAGCGCGGAGGGCAGCCGGAAGCCGTGGTCGACGAGGGTGCGCTTGCGGGAGGCGTCGCCCTCGTACATGGCGCCGATCTGCGGGACGGTGTTGTGGGACTCGTCGATGACGAGCAGGAAGTCGTCCGGGAAGTAGTCGAGCAGGGTGTTCGGCGGGGAGCCGGGCAGGCGGCCGTCGAAGTGCATCGAGTAGTTCTCCACACCGGAGCAGGAGCCGATCTGGCGGAGCATCTCCAGGTCGTACGTGGTCCGCATCCGCAGCCGCTGGGCCTCCAGGAGCTTGCTCTGCTTCTCCAGCTCGGCCAGCCGCTCGCCGAGCTCCTTCTCGATGTCGTTGGCCGCCCGCTCCAGGCGCTCGGGGCCCGCGACGTAGTGGGTGGCCGGGAAGACGTACAGGTGCTCGTCGTCGCTGATGATCTCGCCGGTCAGCGGGTGGAGTGTGGACAGGGCCTCGATCTCGTCGCCGAACATCTCGATGCGGACGGCGAGTTCCTCGTAGACCGGGAAGATCTCGATGGTGTCGCCGCGCACCCGGAAGGTGCCGCGGGTGAACGCCAGGTCGTTGCGCGTGTACTGGATGTCGACGAAGCGGCGCAGCAACTGGTCCCGGTCGAGTTCGTCGCCGACTCTGAGGGGGACCATCCGGTCCACGTACTCCTGTGGAGTACCGAGGCCGTAGATGCAGGAGACCGAGGCGACCACGATGACGTCCCGGCGGGTGAGCAGCGAGTTGGTCGCGGAGTGGCGCAGGCGCTCGACCTCCTCGTTGATCGAGGAGTCCTTCTCGATGTAGGTGTCCGACTGCGGGACGTACGCCTCGGGCTGGTAGTAGTCGTAGTAGGAGACGAAGTATTCGACCGCGTTGTTCGGCAGCAGTTCGCGGAACTCGTTCGCCAGTTGGGCGGCCAGGGTCTTGTTCGGCGCCATCACCAGGGTGGGGCGCTGGAGCTTCTCGATCATCCACGCGGTGGTCGCGGACTTTCCGGTGCCGGTCGCGCCGAGCAGGACGACGTCCTTCTCGCCGGCCTCGATGCGCCGGGACAGCTCGGCGATGGCCGCAGGCTGGTCGCCGCTGGGCTGGTAGGGGCTGACGACCTCGAAAGGCGCCACCGTGCGTTCGATGTGGGAAACGGGCCGCATGCCATCCACCGTACGACCCCCCACTGACAACGGGGTCCGATCAGGCGTTTCGCGGCCGCGGGCCCGGGGGTTCGCGGCCGGAGGACTCAGCGGTTCTGCGGGGTGCGGGACTCGCGGTGGGCCACCTTCCGGCGGCCGCGGAGCTGGGCGCGGCGCGAGGGGTGCGGGACCGGCGGATGGGCCGGGACGCCGGGTTTGTGCTCGGCGGGGGTCCAGTCGGGCTTGCCCATGACCATGAGCGGGTCGAACACCACGACGGCGCCCGCGAGGCAGAGGAAGGCCAGGGGCCCGATGAGCATCGGCGCGAGGAGGGAGGTGGCCGAGTCGCCCGTGGCCGGGGCCCCGGCGCCGTGCAGATGGACGCTGAGGGCGGCCATGCCGGTGTAGTGCATGCCGGTGACGGCCAGTCCCATGACGAGGCTGGCGCCCACGCTCCACAGGAAGCCCCTGACCTGCCCCGCGGCCCACAGGGCGGCGGTGGCGGCGGCCATCGCGATGGCGACGGAGGTGGCCACGGTGAGCGTGTTGTACTCGAGGTTGCCGTTGAAGCGCATCCCGGCCATGCCCAGGTAGTGCATCGACGCGATGCCCAGGCCGGTGAGGGTGCCCCCGGTGAACAGGGCGGTCCCGGTCGCGCCCTTGTAACCGACTATGAAGATCCC
The DNA here is from genome assembly GCF_900110755.1 of Streptomyces sp. yr375. GTDB lineage: Bacteria > Actinomycetota > Actinomycetes > Streptomycetales > Streptomycetaceae > Streptomyces. Next base: position 44,961 of record NZ_FOFF01000006.1, on the reverse strand, counting down.
GACGCCCACCATGACGATGGCGATGCCGAGGCTGGCGAAGGTGGTCGCCTTGTCGTAGTGGATCGGGGCGCCCTTGACCGTGAAGCCGATCATCGCGATGAAGTGCATGGTCCAGATGCCCGAGCCGATCGCCGCCGAGCCGAGGGCGAGCCATCCGGGGCGCCAGGAGTGGGCGACCAGCAGCGCTCTGGTGGTGCAGCGCAGACCTAGGGCACCGCCGAGGCAGGCCATGAAGTAGGCCACCAGCGGGGTGACGAGTCCGTAGCTGAAACCGTCGACCGTGCCGTGCATGCGCGGTTGCCCTTCGCCCTGTTGCTGAATTTCCCTGAACACGCCCCTCCCGGGACCGCTGAGCGCGGTCAAGGCTGAGAGAGAGTATGGACCCCACCGGAATGGTCGAACGATTTTCCGGCAAAGAAACACGCCCTTGACCCACATGTGCGGCATCCGTGAGCGGCCTCGGGCGTCTCCTTTCCGGCTACGGCCGTCCCACACTCCCCCGCCGTCACTCTTCTGCTGTCAGAGTTGAGCTGTACGTGATCGCCCGATGCGAGGAGTGCGTATGCACGCGCGCGTAGTTGCCGCCACGACCGCCGCCGCGGTCCTGGGCGCCGTCGCCCTTCTGCTCCCCGTCCACGACGCCCGGGCGGGCATCGCCTCCCGGCCCTCGGTGATCGCCCACCGGGGCGCCTCCGCCTACGCCCCCGAGAACACCCTGGACGCCGTCGACGAGGCCGCATCGCTGGGGATCCTCTGGGTGGAGAACGACGTGCAGCGCACCAAGGACGGCGAGCTGGTGGTGATCCACGACGACAGTCTCCGGCGCACGACCGACGCCGAGAAGGTGTTTCCCGGCCGCGCGCCCTGGAAGGTGAAGGACTTCACCGCGGCCGAGATCGCACGGCTCGACGCGGGGAGCTGGTTTCACACCGCGCACGCGGGCGCGCGCGTGCCGACGCTGAAGCAGTACGTCGACCGGGTCGAGCACAACCACCAGAAGCTGCTCCTGGAGGTCAAGAACCCCGAGCTGTATCCGGGGATCGAGCAGCAGACCCTCAAACTGCTGGGCAACGAGGGCTGGCTCGACCAGCGGCACCTTGCCAACCGGCTGATCGTGCAGAGCTTCAGCGCCGACAGTCTGCGCACCGTCCACGAGCTGAGGCCGGCGGTGCGGACCGGCCTGCTCGGTATGCCGGCCGTCGCGGACCTGCCCCGGTACGCGGGTTTCGCCGACCTGATCAACCCGTCGCGCGCCTCGCTCTCCCAGAGGTACGTCTCCGCCGTGCACGCGCTGACCGGACCGCACGGCAGGCCGATCGGGGTCTTCGCCTGGACCGTCGACGACGCCGCGACCGCCCGGACCGTCGCCGGATACGGCGTCGACGGCGTCATCTCCAACAAGCCCGACGTGGTGCGCCGGGCCTTGTACTGGTATTGACGTCATCCCGTCGTCCCGTCCGTCGTCCGGCGGTCCCGGGGCGTTGTCAGTGGCAGGTCGTACGGTGGGCGCATGGACAGCCATGGGCAGTACGAGCAGCAGGTCGTGTGGACCGTCGTCGGTACCGACATCGGTCCGTTGTTGCTGGCCGCGACCCGCGAGGGTCTGCTCAACGTCGTGTTCCACGCCACCGACGCGGTGCGGGACAAGGCACTCGACCGGCTGGCGGGCCGGCTGGGCACGGAGCCCGTCGAGGCGCCCGACTCGCCGCTGCTGGCCGAGGCGATACGGCAGGTCGAGGCCTACTTCGCGGGTGAGCGGCGCGCCTTCGAGCTGCCGTTGGACTGGTCCCTGATCGCGGGCTTCAACCGGCAGGTGCTGCGCGAACTCGCCTCGGGCGTCCCGTACGGGGCGGTCGTCGGCTACGGCGATCTGGCCAGGCGGGTGGGGCAGCCGGGGGCGGCGCAGGCGGTGGGGGTGGCGATGGGTTCCAATCCCCTGCCGGTCGTGGTGCCCTGCCACCGGGTCGTGGAGAGGGACGGCGGCATCGGCGGCTTCGGCGGCGGTCTGGAGACCAAGCGGAAGCTGCTGGCGCTGGAGGGAGTCCTGCCCGAGCCGCTGTTCTGAGGGCCGCCCCAAGGGCCGTTACGAGGCCTTCCACGGCGCTGCGAGGCGTTACCAGGCCTTCCAAGGCGTTCCGAGGTCTGGGCTGGGCTGACAGCAGGGGGGAGACTGCGCCGGTGACCACACTTCTCACACATCAGTACGGCCGCGCCGTGATCAGGCGCGAGCTGTGACCGCCGTGGAGCGCGCCGCCATGGCGCCCTTCGACACCGAGTCGCTGCCCGCGCTGCGGCGCCGTACGACCGCGGTGCTGGTGGCGAGCCAGATCCTCGGCGGGCTCGGTGTCGCCACCGGCATCGCGCTGGCCGCCGTACTGGCCCGGCAGGTCAGCGGCAGCGAGGCACTGTCCGGGCTCGCGCCCACCGCGACCGTCGCCGGGACCGCCGTGCTGTCGATACCGATGGCGGCGCTGATGACCGCGCGCGGGCGTCGGCCCGGGCTGGTGCTGGCCTATCTGGTGGGCGCGCTGGGCGCCGGGGTCGTCGTGGTGGCGGCGCGCGCCGGGAGCTTCCCGTTGCTGCTGTGCGGCATGGCCGCTTTCGGCGCGGCCTCCTCGGCGAACCTTCAGGCACGGTTCGCCGCCGCCGACCTGGCCGAGCCGCACCGCCGGGCCCGGGCCATCTCCCACGTCGTATGGGCGACCACCATCGGCGCGGTCCTCGGCCCGAACATCGCCGCGCCCGCCGGCCGGAGCGTCGCCGGGCTCGGGATACCCGAGGCCGCGGGGCCCTTCCTGTGGGCGGCCGGGATCTTCGTCATAGCGGCGGTCGTGGTGGCCGTACTACTGCGCCCCGACCCGCTGCTGACGGCCCGAGCTCTCGCACCGGAGGAGGAGCGGTCCCCCGCAGCGCGTTCCCTGCGGGCCGGTCTGACGGCCGTTGCCGCCTCGCCCCGCGCGCGGCTCGCGCTCGTGACGGTGGCCGTGTCGCACACGGCGATGGTCTCGGTCATGTCGATGACCCCGCTCGCCCTCACCCGCCACGGCGCGGGCATCGATCTGATCGGGCTGGTCATCAGCGGGCACATCGCGGGCATGTACGCGTTCGCGCCGCTGATGGGCCGGCTCGCGGACCGGGTGGGGCGGCTCTCGGTGACGGGGCTCGCGGCCGGGCTGATCGCCCTCGCCCTGTTCCTGGCGGGGACGGCCGGCGACAGCCACGGGCAGACCGCCGCCGGGCTCTTCGTGCTCGGCCTGGGCTGGTCGGCCGGGCTCGTATCGGGTTCGGCGCTGCTCACGGACGCGGTGCCGCAGTCCGCGCGGGCCGCCGCCCAGGGGCTCTCGGACCTCACCATGAACACCTCGGCGGGGGTCGGCGGAGCGATCGCCGGGCTCGTGGTCGCGCGGGCGAGCTACGCGTGGCTCAACGCCGCCGCGGCGACTCTGCTCGTCCCGCTGGCCGCCCTGGTGCTGTTCACCTGGAGCAGGAACAGGGGCAGGAACGGGGACGGGGACGGGGCCGATACGGCGGGCGGGAGCGCGACGGGGCTGGCTCAGTCGTAGTCGTAGTCGTAGTGCCGAGCTGTGCGTGCATCCGAGACGGGGACGCCACGCGCCGCCGTCGGCAACGGTGTGGTCGAGACGGGTCGAGTGGTCCGTCATGCGTCCCAGGCCGGTGTCGTCCCCCACAGAAAGCGAGGGTTTGACCGGACGTGCCGACCGCCAGAGATGAAGGGGAGAGACGACGGACAGGAGGCGGGCGCGTGGTGCTGATGGTGTCGGATGAGGTGCGGGACGCGATCGACGCGCGTCGACCCGTGGTGGCCCTGGAGACCACGATCATCTCGCACGGGCTGCCCCGCCCGCGCAATCTGCAGGTGGCGCTGGAGCTGGAGGCGGCCGTACGCGCGGAGGGCGCCGTACCGGCGACGATCGCGGTGCTGGACGGGCGGCCGCACGTGGGCCTGGACAAGGAGCAACTGGAGCGGGTCGCCAACGAGGACGGGTTCCGCAAGCTGGGCCATCGCGACCTGCCGCTCGCGGTGGCCTCCGGGGCGAGCGGGGCGACCACGGTGTCGGCGACGGCGCTGCTGGCGACGCTGGCGGGCGTGCGGGTGTTCGCGACGGGCGGACTGGGCGGGGTGCACCGGGAGTGGACGCTCACCCAGGACGAGTCGGCCGACCTGGGGCTGCTGGCGAGCACCCGGATCACGGTGGTGTGCGCGGGGGTGAAGTCGATCCTGGACGTGCCGGCGACCCTGCAGCGGCTGGAGACGCTGGGCGTCGCCGTCGCCGGGTACGGCACCGACCGCTTCCCCGGGTTCTACCTGTCCGACTCGGGCCATCCGGTGGACTGGACGCTGGAGACCCCGCAGCAGGTGTCCGAGGTGATGCGGGCTCAGGACGCGCTCGGGGGGCCGGAGTCGGCGCTCATCGTCGCCAACCCAGTGCCGGAGCAGGAGCAACTGGATCCCGAGCTGCACGCGCGCGTGCTCGCCGACGCGCTGCACGCGTGCGAGGAGGCGGGCGTCACCGGCCAGGGCGTCACGCCGTTCCTGCTCGACTACCTGGTCCGGCACACGGACGGGGCGTCCCTCGACGCCAATCTGGCGGCGGTGCGCGGCAATGTGCGGCTGGCCGCGCGGATCGCGGCGGCGTGGGCCGAGGCGTGACCGGCGGGCGACCGGACAGGCCGGAGGGAGCGGACGGGGCGGAGGGACCGCACGGGGCAGACGGACCGGAGGGGGCGGACGGTGGTCGCGACGGCCCGGTTCTAGGGCCCGAGTCCGGGGCTGGATCCAGTGGGGCGCTGCTGGTCGTCGGGGACGTCGTGACGGACGTCGTCGCCCGGCATCGCGGGCCGCTGGCCTCGGGGACGGACACGGTCTCGGTGATCCGGACCCTGCCGGGCGGCGCGGGCGCCAACGTGGCGTGCTGGGCCGCGTGCTGGGGGTGTGCGGACGTACGGCTTCTCGGCCGGGTGGGCGCGGAGTCGGTGGCCTGGCACGAACGGGAGCTGACCGCCTGTGGGGTGCGGCCCCGGCTCGTCGTCGATCCGCAGGCGTCCACGGGGACGGTGATCTGCCTGGTCGACACGGGTGCCGCGGCGGAGCGGACGTTCCTCACCGACAGCGGCGCGTCCCTGCGGCTGGCCCCCGAGGACTGGTCGGACGCCCTCCTGGAGGGGGTCGGTCGCCTGCATCTGTCGGGATACCTGCTGTTCTCGGAGTCCGGACGGGCCCTGGTGCGTACGGCGTTGGCGTCGGCACGCGCGCGTGGGGTGCCGGTGAGCCTCGATCCGGCGTCGGCGGGCTTCCTGGTGGAACTGGGCGTCGACCGCTTCCTGTCCCTCGTCGAGGGGGTGGACGTCCTGCTGCCCAGCCGTGACGAGGCCTGTCTGCTCACCGGGCTGCTCGACGGGGCGGCCGCTGCGGCGGAGCTGAGCCGCCATGTCCCGCTGGTGGTGTCGAAGCAGGGTGCGGACGGTGCGCTGGTGGTCCGGAACGGCACGGTGCTCGCCGAGGTCCCCGCCGCTCCGGCTGTCCCCTGCGACACCACGGGCGCGGGCGACGCCTTCACGGGAGCGTTCCTCGCCGCGCTCCTGGCGGGCGCCGATGCCGGTGCCGCGGCGGCAGAGGGGTGCCGAGCGGGCGCCCGGGCAGTGCAACGGGTGGGCGCCAGACCACCGACACCGGACGACCGGACGACGTCACCGACCGACCCGGCCTGCACCGGCTGAGGGTGCCGGGGCTTCTCGGTGGGGGGGCGGCGGGAGTTTGGGGCGGGGCCCGGGTCCGGCGGGCCGTCGGGGGTGGCGGGGTCGGCGGGGGCTCCGTGCCTGAGGCCCTACGGCGGGTCCCGGCGGGGGTCCCGAGGTGGGTGTCTGTCGGCCGGGTGCCTAGTTCTTTCGGCCCCACGCGGAGATCATCGGTGCTGTGGCGAGGTCCATGCCGCCGGCGGCGACGTTCGTCAGGTGGCGGTCGATGTCCTCGTCGGTCGCGAGGCCCGCGCGGACGAGTTCGTCGCGGATCTGCCGGACCGTCGCTGACTCCAGGGCGGCGCAGGCGGGTGAGGTGACGGGGAAGTAGGCGTCGGCCTCGACTCGGCGCAGCCCGGCCTCGCGGAGCAGACGCGGGAGCTTGCGACCGTAGGAGAGGTCGGCGCCCCGGCTGGCGAGGAGTTGGCGGAAGCCGTGCCGCAGACGGTTCGCCAGTTGCTGTTCGGGCCCGTACTCGTCGGGGCAGAGCAGGGGTTGCAGCGCCGGGTCGGCGTCCTCGATGAGGAGCCGTCCGCCGGGGCGCAGGGCCTTGACCATCGAGCGCATGGCCCGCTCCCGGTCCGGCACATGGACCAGGACGAGCCGGGCGTGCACCAGGTCGAAGCCCTCCATCGGCGGCTCCTCGGCGCCGAGGTCGTGGACGCGCACCTCGACCGGCGGGCGGGCGACCGACGCCAGCCGGGAGGTGTCGATGTCGGTCGCGAGGACCTTGCCCGTCGGGCCGACCTTCTTCGCCAGCCAGGACACGACGGAGGTGCCGCCGGCGCCGGCCTCCCAGCAGCGCCAGCCTGGTCCGATCCCCAGCCCTTCGAGGTGGCGGAACGTCGTGGCGTCGAAGAGGGCGGCGAAGGCGTCGAAGCGTTCCCCCGCCTCGGGCTGCCGGTTGTCGAGGAGGTACCCGTCGGATCGCGTCATGCGGCGATCATCCCAGTTGTGCCGCGTGCCGGAGGGGGTCGACGCGGCCGGTATCAGGAGCGCTGAAGCCGGGAAGCCGGGGCGGAAATGGCCGGCCGCCGGTCGCGTGAGCAGTCGAAAGTCCCGTTGTCCACAGGCGGGAACAAAGCGGAATGTGCCCTTTCCACAGGCTTACCCACGACATACGCGGGCCTGGCAGACTGGCTGGCCAGGGCGCAGGAGTACGGCGCGAGGAGTTTCACGCAAGGAGTCCCAGATGACCATGGCAGGGAATCTGCGGAAGGTCACCGACCTCGGAAGGGTCGGCGGCCTGCGCAGGGTGGCGCGGTTGGCCCGGCGGCTCCCGCGGGTCGACCTGAGTCACCCCGCGCGCTCCCCTCTGGGTACGTCGGTGGTGAACTGTGTGACGTACCGGGACGGCGTCCGGGCCCCGCGCGGCGGCGATCTGGTCGACACGGTGGAGCGGGTGCGCAAGAGCGGTCAGGGTTTCGTGTGGCTCGGCCTGCACGAGCCGACGAACGAGGAGTTCGCGGGCATCGCCGACCTGTTCGACCTGCATCCGCTGGCGGTCGAGGACGCCGTGGAGGCGCATCAGCGGCCGAAGGTCGAGCGGTACGGCGAGACGTTGTTCGCGGTGTTCAAGACGGTCTGCTACGTCGAGCACGAGGAGCTCACGGCGACGAGCGAGGTGGTCAACACCGGCGAGATCATGGTGTTCGTCGGCCCGGACTTCGTGATCACGGTGCGGCACGGACGGCACGGCTCGCTCGGTCCGCTGCGCGAGGAGCTGGAGTCCGATCCTGGCCAGCTCGGCAAGGGGCCGTCGGCGGTACTGCACGCGATCGCGGACCACGTCGTCGACGACTACCTCAACGTCATCGACGCCGTACAGGCGGACATCGACCAGGTCGAGACGGACGTGTTCGCGGAGAACGGCGCGCGGGCGGACCCGGGGCGCATCTACCAGCTCAAGCGTGAACTCCTGGAACTGAAGCGGGCGGTGGTGCCGCTCGGGCGCCCGCTGCTGGACCTCGCGGACCGGCCGGTCCGGGTGGTCGATCCGGAGATACAGGCCTACTTCCGGGATGTCTCCGACCATCTGCTGCGGGCCACGGAGCAGATCGCCGCCTTCGACGAACTGCTCAACTCGATCCTCCAGGCACACCTGGCGCAGGTCACGGTCGCGCAGAACGAGGACATGCGCAAGATCACGGCCTGGGCCGCGGTGATCGCCGTGCCGACGATGGTCTGCGGGGTGTACGGCATGAACTTCGACCACATGCCGGAACTGCACTGGAAGTTCGGCTACCCGCTGGTCATCGGCGTGATATCCGTCGCCTGCTGGATCCTGTACCGGGGCTTCCGACGCAACGGCTGGCTCTGAGCGACGGGCACGGGCACGGGGATGGGGCTGGGTGGTCCGCGGACGGGTGGTCCGGGTCCCGTCAGGGCGACCGCCGTCTGCGCTGTCAGTGTCGGGCGGGGCCGGTCCTGGCGTAGACGCTCTCGGCCCAGGTGGCGATCTGCTCCTCGGTCAGGTGCCGGGCGAGGTCGGCCTCGCTGATCATGCCCACCAGGCGCTTGTTCTCGATGACGGGCAGCCGGCGGATCTGGTGGTCCTGCATCTCCTGGAGCACCTCGCCGACGTCGGCGCCCGCGTCGATCCAGCGCGGGGTGCCGTGGGCCATCTCCCCGGCGGTGATCTTGGCGGGATCGTGTCCGATGGCCACGCAGCCGACGACGATGTCCCGGTCGGTGAGGATGCCGCAGAGTCGCTCGTTCTCGTCGCTGATGGGCAGCGCTCCGACGTTCAGGTCGCGCATGAGCTGGGCGGCGCGGTCGAGGGTCTCGTGTGCGGGGATCCACTGGGCGCCCCGGTGCATGATGTCTGCGGCGGTGGTCATGGAGTACCTCCCGGTGCCGGGCGGCCGGCGCGGCGCAGGGGGCACCGCTAGTCCCGGCACCCTACATTCTCGCCGCGCCACCGGACGCCCGCACCCGGAACCCGGCCCCCGGGAGCCGCTTGCCCGCGGTGTGCGGGGCGGCGAGGACCGTGTCGCCCTCGTGTCTGTCCCGACCACCGAGTTTGTCCAGTCACTGAGATCGACACGACGCCGGGCCGGCTCTATGCGCGTGCGGTGAAAGGCGGTCTACCGATGTGGGATTCAGCCACCCCACGCCGGATGGCGCGGGTCGTCCGCGCGGACGAGGACGTCGGCCGCGGCGGCCGGATCGGTCTCCTGGGCGTAGCGCTCGAAGGCGGGCAGCGTCCAGTGGTCGGCCTCGGGGGTGCGCCGGCGCAGGGCCGCCGAAGAGAGCAGCACGTGGACGGTCAGATCGAAGGGGAACCAGTGCCGCAACAGGAGGGGGCCATGCAGCAACAGGAAGCCGCCGGGCGGAAGTTGGACGTAGGAGCTGCGGGTGGCGCGGTCGGTGGCCGGGTCCCGGAGATCGGGCAGGATCCGTCCGTCACCGTCGGGTTCGAGGGGGTTGAACACCTCGCGCCACAGGGCGCCGGTGTCGAACCAGCCGTCGTAATAGGCCTCCACGTCGTGATGGCCGTACTCGAGGCGGAGGGAGGCGGGGCGCAGGAAGCCGTGCGTGTCCACGACACGGGAGGGGCGTCCACGGGTGCGCAGGGCCTCGGCGACGCGCTCGGCGAGGTCACCGGGGCGGGCCGCCGGGGCGCCGTCGAAGGCGATGCGCGGCCAGGGGCCGCCGTCGTCCGGCTTCAGGTCGAGCAGCCGCTCGGCAAGGAGGTCGCCGAGCCGTTCCCAAGTGATCGCTTCGAGTCGCACACGGCCCATGATGCGTCAGTCACCGGCCCGGACGCCTCGAGATCCTGGCACTGAGCATGCCCGTCCGCTTGTCCCCGCCCCGGACCCGGAAGGGCGGACTGGTGATGCTCACCTCGGACGGCGGGCCGGAACCGGACCGTCCGTGCGCCGGAATCCACCGTCTCGGGGGCGGGCAGGCGCCCGACGGGGCGAGGGTGCAAGCGTGTCGGGGCACATCCCGGCGAACAGGAAGGAGGACATGGGCCGCTGACCAGGTGCCACCGCGCCCACCAGGGGGAATGAAGCCCCCATGGCACGCGCATCGCTCACAACTACCGCGCCCCGTACCGGGCTTGTCGTCGTCCAGCCGTTTCGGCGGAAGCACTGCGCCGGGTGTCGTCGCGGACCGGTGCCGATGGTGGTCCTGGAGGACACCGCGCCGCGCTGCCTCGACTGCGCCGATCTGGGGCACCTGGTGTTCCTGCCGCGCGGTGACACGGCGTTGACGCGCAGGTCGCGGGAGGAGAGCGGGCTGTCGGCGGTGGTGGTCCGGTTCAACCGGCGCAAGGGGCGTTACGAGCGGCAGGGCGTCCTCGTCGAGGAGGCAGCGCTCGCGCGGGCCGAGGAACGGTGCCTGGCGGACGCCGAGGCGCGGCGGCGGCGCCGGGTGCGGGACGCGCGGCGGCGGGCCGCGCAGGACGAGCGGTTCGCGGAGGCGTTCGCGGCGGAGATCCTGCGGCTGTTCCCGGGCTGCCCGGGAGACCGGGCACGTGGGATAGCGGCGCACGCCTCGCTGCGGGGCAGCGGCCGGGTGGGGCGTAGCGCCGCCGGGCGGGCGTTGTCCGAGGGCGCGGTCGTCTCGGCGGTCGTGGCGTCCGTACGGCACCTGGACACGCCGTACGACCGGCTGCTGATGAGCGGCGTGCCACGCCACGAGGCGCGCCGCCGGATCGCGACGGAGGTGGAGGGACGGCTGCGGGAGTGGGGCGGGGAGGGTGGGGCGAGGGGAGGGGCCCCACCCCCTAGCCAGGGCATGTATCGGAAGTGAACCGTGCGCATAGGGTGTCGGCATGTCGCTGAGCCACCTAGTCCTCTCGTCCGGTCGCTCGATCGCGCTCACCGAGCTGCGGATGTCTTCGACCTATGGGGGGATGCTGGAGGGCTATCCGTGCAAGCGCATCAACGACATGAAGGTCGGCAGCCTCCAGCGGCAAGCCGAGCACGCGTTTTCTTACACGCCGGTCCATCTCGTTCCGCCCTCCCGTGAGTACCCGGACCAGACCGTCGGCGCCTTCGGGCCCGTCGAGGTGCTGCCTTCCGTGGTTTGCATCGGTGTCTTCGGCTCGACAGCGGTCGATCCTGAACTCGACCCCGTGCTGCATCGTTCCGCTCTCGTCGTGGCCTGGTTCCAGGCCACCGCGGATGTTCCGTCCGGCGAGGATGCTGATCTTGCACTTCGCAGCATTCGCTGGGAGGAGCTGGCCAAGGACTATGAGCTGTAGCGACGCGTGCTGATCACAACCACTCGTTGACAGCCGCTACGAGGACAGTGGCCTCATGGCGAACTGCGAGCTTGTCGCAGCGCGTGGCCACAGCTAGATGACGTGTGTCGTCGTATGTCCTTGCATGTCGTCGCCTGATTTGGGGATGGTCATCGATCATGGGCGGGGTTGTACTTGAGGTGGTGGGCGGTACTCGGTGGGATCTGTGGTCGACGGGTGGGAGTTGACGTTGTCATGATCGGTGGGCCGTATCTGGTGCTCGCGGTGCTGGGGGCTCTGGTGACGGGGCTGATGGCCGGGGTCTTCTGTGCCTTCTCGGTCCTGGTGATGCGGGGGCTCGCCGCGTTGCCACCCGCGCAGGGCGTCGCGGCGATGAACGCGATCAACTCCTCGGCGATGACACCGGCGTTCATGGTCCTGTTCCTCGGTGCCGCGGCGCTGTGCGCGGTGATCGCCGTGGTGACGTTCGTGTTGTGGCCGGACCACGGGACCGTTCATCTGCTGCTGGGCAGCGGGCTGTATCTGTGCGGCACGTTCGGGGTGACCGTGATGGCGAACGTGCCGCGCAACGAGGCGCTGGCGCGGTTGGAGCCGGGTACGGCGGAGGCCGTCGCGTACTGGCCGACGTATGTGCGTGAGTGGACGAGGTGGAACCACGTGCGCGTGGTCGCGTCCGCGGCCTCGGCGGTCGTGTACGTGCTGGCCCTGGTCTGACGGCGCTGCCCCCCTGCGCGGGTGGCCGACGGGACGTATCGTGGCCGAAAGAGTGCCGCCCGATGACGCTCGGCCTGTCGCACGCGTACGCGAGGAAGACGTCCATGGCCGATCCCAAGGGATTCATGACCACACCCCGCCAGGACTGGCCGCGCCGGCCGGTCGAGGAGCGGGTCCGGGACTGGGACGAGGTGTACGTCCCCGGGGCGCTGCTGCCCATCGTCAGCAAGCAGGCCGACCGCTGCATGGACTGCGGCATACCGTTCTGCCACGACGCCTGTCCGCTCGGCAACCTGATCCCCGAGTGGAACGACCTGGTGTCGCGGGAGGACTGGCGGGCGGCGAGCGACCGGCTGCACGCGACGAACAACTTCCCCGAGTTCACCGGCCGGTTGTGTCCGGCGCCGTGCGAGGCCGGGTGCGTCCTCGCCATCAACCAGCCGGCCGTCACGATCAAGAACGTCGAGGCCGCGATCGCCGACCGGGCCTGGGCGGACGGTTTCACACCGCCGAGGCCGCCGGACCGGCTGTCGGGGAAGACGGTGGCGGTGATCGGTTCCGGGCCCACCGGGCTGGCCGCGGCGCAGCAGTTGACCCGGGCCGGGCACACGGTCGCCGTCTACGAGAAGGACGACCGGCCCGGCGGGCTGATGCGGTACGGCATTCCCTCGTTCAAGATGGAGAAGCACCATCTTGAGCGGCGGATCGAGCAGATGCGGGCGGAGGGCACGAAGTTCCGTACGTCGACCACCATCGGGCGGGACGTCATGGCCGCGGATCTGCGGTCGCGCTACGACGCCGTGGTGATCGCCACCGGAGCGACCGAGTGGCGGGAACTGCATGTTCCGGGGCGGGAGTTGACCGGCATCCAGCAGGCCATGGAGTACCTGCCGCTGGCCAACCGGGTGGGAGAGGGCGACCTGGAGACGTCCCCGATGTCCGCCGCCGGAAAGCATGTCGTGATCGTCGGCGGCGGCGACACCGGGGCCGACTGTCTGGGCACGGCGGTGCGCGAGGGTGCCGCGTCCGTGACGCAGTTGGACATCTACGCGCAGCCCGGCGCGGATCGCGACGAGGACGCCGACCCCTGGCCGACGTATCCGAAGATCTACCGGCTCTCGGCGGCGCACGAGGAGGCGCGCGACCTGGAGTCCGCGCCGGCGGCGGACGCGGACGCGCGGCTCTTCGCGGCGTCCACGCTCCGCTTCGCAGGCGACGAGACCGGGCACGTACGGTCGCTGCACCTCGTCGAGGTCGACGAGCGGCGCAGGCCGGTGGACGGCACCGCGCGGGCGCTCCCCGCCGACCTCGTGCTGCTCGCCCTCGGCTTCTCCGGGCCCGACCGGGAGGACGGGCTCGTCGAGCAGCTCGGGCTGACGCTGGACCCACGGGGCACGATCGCGCGGGACGGCGGCTTCGCGACGAACGTCCCCGGCGTGTTCGCCGCGGGTGACGCGGCGCGCGGCCAGTCGCTGATCGTGTGGGCCATCGCGGAGGGGCGGGCGGTGGCGGCGGCCGTCGACCGCCATCTGACGGGGAGTTCACGACTGCCGACGCCGATCGGGCCGTACGACCGGCCGATGAGCGTCTAGGGCCACCGCCTGGGCCTCGGCTCAGCCCCACGTCCCGGACCAGGTCTACAGGTCGTTAACAGGTCTACAGGTCGTTACGGGGCTGGGCACGCCTCGGTACGCCTCGGTACGCCTCGGTATGCCTGGGCACGCCGCCGAAACGGATCGTTTCAGCGGCGCTCGTCCGTTCCCGCTACCTTCCCCGTCGCCAGGGCCACCCGGTTCCAGGTGTTGATCGTGCAGATCAGGGCCAGCACCTGGGCCAGTTCCCGCTCGTCGAAGCGGGCGGCGGCCTCGGCGTAGACGTCGTCCGGGATGCCGCCGTCGGCCACCAGCGTGACCGCTTCCGTGAGGGCCAGGGCCGCCTGTTCCTTCTCGGTGAAGAAGTGCCGGGCCTCGCGCCAGACCGCGACCGTGTGCAGCCGGTCCTCGCTCTCGCCGGCCTTGCGGGCGTCGTTCGTGTGCATGTGGAGGCAGTACGCGCAGTGGTTGAGGTGCGAGGCGCGGATCTGGATCAGTTCGACGAGCGCCGGGTCGAGGCCCTCGCGGGCGGCGGCGTCGAAGCCGATGAGGGCGCGGAACGCCTTGGGGGCGCTCTTCCCGAAGTCGAGGCGGGCCTTGTCCGTCGTCGTGTTCGTCATCGTCGTGTCCGTCGCCGTGTTCTTCGTCGCCGTGTCCGTCGCCGTGTTCTTCGTCGCCGTGTTCTTCGTCGTCGTGTTCGTCGTCATGTGTCTCAACCTACGGGCCGAAAAGACCCCCTGTAGGGTGCATTTTCATGGCGACTTCGTGGGTCAATTCCGCGGAGCGGATCGGTGCCGACCTGCACCTCGCGGTGGAAGGGCCGGGCGGGCGGCGGGCCGCTCTCATCCGCGCGCTGCGTGAGGCCGTGCGCAGCGGGCGGCTCGCTCCGGGAACCCGGCTACCGCCGTACCGTTCGCTCGCCGCCGACCTCGGTGTCGCCCGCAACACGGTGGCCGACGCGTACGCGGAACTCGTCGCCGAGGGCTGGCTGACCGCCCGTCAGGGGTCCGGCACCCGGGTCGCCGAACGGGCCGAGCCCCTGCGACACGCCGAGCGCACGCCCGTTGAGGCACCTCCACGCGCGCGTGGCCCCCGGCACGACCTTCGGCAGGGCACCCCGGACGCGTCGTCGTTCCCGCGCGCGGCCTGGCTGGCCTCCTACCGGCGGGCGATCCAGCAGGCGCCCAACGAGGTGTTCGGGCCGGGCGATCCCACCGGACGCCGGGAACTGCGCGAGGCCCTCACCGAGTACCTGGCACGCGCGCGTGGTGTGCGCACCGAGCCCGACCGCATCGTGATCTGTTCGGGTTTCGCCCACGCGCTGCGGCTCCTGTTCACCCCGGCGTTCACCCCGGCCTTCACCTCGACGTCCGTTCCCACGTCCGTTCCGACGTCCGCCCCCGGCAGCGGAGTGTTGCGCGGACCGCTGGCCGTGGAGGCGTACGGGCTGGACTTTCACCGGGAGTTGCTGGCGGCGGCGGGCGTGCGGACGACTCCGCTCCCCCTGGACGCCGACGGGGCGCGCGTCGAGCAGTTGGGGCGCGAGCGGGCCGTCCTCCTCACGCCCGCGCACCAGTTCCCGACCGGCGGCCCCCTGCACGCGAGCCGCCGGACCGCCGTGATCGACTGGGCACGCGCGCGTGGCGGGGTGCTCGTCGAGGACGACTACGACGGCGAGTTCCGTTACGACCGCAAGCCCGTCGGCGCGGTCCAGGGGCTCGATCCGGAGCGGGTGATCTACGTCGGCTCGGTCAGCAAGAGCCTGTCGCCCGCGCTGCGTCTGGGGTGGCTGGTGCTGCCCGAGCGGTATGTCGGCGGCGTGCTGGCCGCCAAGGGCGAACGGGAGGCCTGGGCGAGCGTCCCGGACCAGTTGGCCCTGGCCGACCTCATCGCGTCCGGGGCGTACGACCGTCACGTACGGCGTATGCGGCAGCGTTACCGCGGCCGTCGGGACCGGCTGGTCGAGGCGCTCGCCGCGCACGCGCCGCACGTGGAGGTCACCGGGGTCGCGGCCGGCCTCCACGCGGTGCTGCGGCTGCCGCCCGGCACCGAGCGGTCCACGGTGCGGGCGGCCGCCCGGCAGGGTGTGGCCCTGGACGGGCTGGCCGCGTTCCGGCATCCGGCGACGGACATGGCACCGCAGGACGGCCTCGTCGTCGGATACGCGACCCCGTCGGAGCACGCGTACGGGGCGGCGCTGGACGCACTGTGCCGGGCGCTGCCTGCCACCGAACACGCAGCGGGGTCTCCGGCCTACGGATGAGGCCGGGCCGGCCCCTGAGCCGCCGTGAGGCCCGAAGGAGGCCTATGGAGGCCCTCTGCGGCGCGATGAGGCCCTGCGGCGTGTGCGCCCTTCTCCCTAGGGTGACTCGTGCCACCACGCACGGTTCAGTCGATCGGCGGGGCGGGTCAGGAGAGCAGGAAGTCCGCCTCTCCCGCCTTGGCTCCCTCGATGAAGGCCGTCATCTCGTCGGAGGTGTAGATCAGCGCCGGACCGTCGGGGTCGGTGGACTGCCGGACGGCGATGCGGCCGTCGGCGAGCTTCATCGCCTCCAGGCAGTTGCCGCCGTTGCCGCCGCTCCACGGCTTGTGCCAGCCCTCGTTGCCCAGTTCCCGGGCGGGCATGCCGTTGTAGATCCGCTGAGCGCGGATCCGCGGCCTGGACGAAGTCTTGATGCGATCCATTCACAACTCCTTGCGGAGATCCCGGAGGATCTCCTTCGTGCGATGTGCTGTGGCGGCCTGGGCCGCCATGCGGTCCATGACCTCGAGGTGGGTCGCCACCTCGGTGCGCGCGTCGAGGTAGACCGCGCCGGTCAGGTACTCGCTGTAGACCATGTCCGGAAGCTCCGGCATGGCGAACCGGAACAGCACGAAGGGCCCGTAGGTGCCCGGGTGCGGCCCGTTCGCGAAGGGGGCGAGCTGGAGCGTCACGTGGGGCAGTTCCGCGGCGTCGAGCAGTTTGTCGAACTGCGCGCGCATCACCTCCGGGCCGCCGACCGGACGGCGCAGCACCGTCTCGTCCATCACCACCCACAACCGGGGCGCGTCCTGCCGGGTGAGCAGATCCTGACGCTGCATGCGCAGGTCGACGAGGCGCTCGATGTCCTCCGGCCGGGTCTGGCCGATGGCGCCGGACGTCAGGACGCCACGCGCGTAGTCCACGGTCTGGAGCAGGCCGGGGACGAAGTGGGGCTCGTACTGGCGGATGAGGGAGGCGGCCCCCTCCAGGCTGACGTGCATCGAGAACCAGCCCGGCAGGACGTCGTGGAACCGCTGCCACCAGCCCGGTCTGTTGGCGTCCTCGGCCAGTTGGACGAAGCCCTCGGCCTCCTCGTCGGTGACGCCGTAGGCCTTGAGCAGCAGTTGCATGTACGGGATCTTGAGGCCGACCTCGGCCATCTCCATACGGCGGACGGTGGCGGGCGCGACGCGCAGGATGCGGGCGGCTTCCTCGCGCTTGAGCCCGGCGCGTTCCCGCAGGTCCAGCAGGCGTCGACCGAGGACGACCTGTCCGACCGTCGGCGCGGACCGCGGTTCGCTCACGCTCCACCTCCACGAAGAGCCCGGTCGGCCGCGCGGGCGCTTGCGCGGGCCCCGACCCCGGCCGGTCACGAAAAGAATCCCGACAGCCTTACGGCGCCACTCGAAGATCCGATTCGAAGATCTGTACGACTGCGTACGGATCTCCAATGGTCCCAATTGGCGCCGTTCGACGTGCTGTTGCGAGCAGTGTGCCACGGCCTTCCACCACGTCATATGGCACTCCGCAATTTTCAGAGTGACACTTGCCAAGTGTTCACGGCAGGGAGATAGTGGCAAGCGTGATTCCGTCCGCGCCCTTAGGAACAGACGCCGCCGCAGGCCGCCCCCAGGGTCTCGGTGCCGGCGCGGGAGCAGGCCCCGACCAGGCCGCTGCCGAGCGCCGGTTCCGATTCGAACTGGCCGCCCATCCGGGTTCCCCCGCCCAGGCCAGACGCCTGACGAGGGCCCGGCTGACGGGCTGGTCGGTGTGCGCGGACACCTGCGACAGCGCCGCCCTGGTCATCACCGAGCTGGTCACCAACGCGATCGTGCACACCGCGAGCGACGTGGTCGTCTGCGAGCTGCACGACAGCGGCCACCTGGTGCGCATAGCCGTGCGTGACGAGGGGTGCGCGCCGAGTGAGCCCCACCCCTCCCCGCAGCGTCCCGAGGCGGAGCACGGGCGGGGACTGCTCCTCGTCGAGGCCCTCTGTCACGCCTGGGGCGCCCATGAGCACGGGCCCGGCCTGCTGGTCTGGGCCGACCTGCCGCGCAAGGCCGACGCGCCCCGCGACCCCGCCGAGCCCCGCAACAGCCTGGGTGTCGACCCCGCCGAGCAGCGCCACGCCGACCTCGGCGAGCTCCTCGACACGCTGGACGAGTTCCCCGACGTCCCCGACTTCCCCGACGCACCGCGCACCGGTCCCGCCGGGCCCCGCAACGACCTCGGCTGGGGCGCCCGTCCGAAGCCGGAACCGTCCGACGGCCCCGGCGACGAGGACCAGCCCGCGGAGCAGCACCACCGGCCCGCCGAGCAGCACGGCCAGGGAGTGCCCTCCCCGGCCGCCGACGGTCCGGCTCGCCACGTGACGCCGGCACAGCGGCACCGCACCCCCGAGCGCGACACGCGGATACCCGGCCACTCCGCCGGCGCCCACCCGCTGCCGTCCCCTCGCCCGTTCGAACACGGGCGTGAGCGGGGCAGGATATGAACACCGGGCGCGGTCGGGCTCCGGTGCTGACCCTGGACACGCTCGTACGCCTGAAGCGCGGGCCGGCCGGGGCATCCGCGCCCGCTGCCGAACCTGTGCACCGGCTGACCGTGCCCGACGGCATGACGGCCCCCCTGGGCTGCGACGCCGTGTCCGTCCCGGCCCATCTCGGCCCGCTGCTCATGCCGCGCCTGCCGCGCGTGGGCTGCGTCTTCGCCGACGCGGCGCGCTGGTGGTGGCTGGTCCCCGCCGACTCCGACTACGCCCTGGAATGGCCCGCCCCGGCCCAGTACTCGATGGGCGCGACCGTCCCGGACTCGACGCGCCTCCCCGGCCTCATCCACCGACCGGACGGCACCCTTCCGTACACCCCGCCGATCCCTCTCTACCTGGCCCTGTGCCGCCTCACGGGCACGACGCCCATCTGGTCGCGGCCGATCAGCGCGTAGCCCCTGCCTTCCGCGCCCTGCCTTCCGCCAGGCCGTCCAGGCACCGTCCGCGACGCCCTGCCCAGCGCACGCCCGCGCGTCCCGGCTCCCCCGTCCTGCGCCCTGCCCTCACCCGTCTCGTCCCGCGATAGTGGCCGTCGTCCACGAGCGCATGGGGAGGCCGACGGTGGAACAGGCGGAGGAAGCGCAGCAGCCGAAGAAGACGAGAAGGACGGGAAAGTCGGAGAAGGCGGCGCGGTCACAGCCGTCGGAGAGGGCGGCGGGGGCGGAGGGGGCGCGGAAGGCGCAGGGTTCCGACGAGCGGGACGTGTCCGAGTCGGAGCGGCTGCTGTTCGGCGGCCCGCTCCGCTACGACATGGGCTGGAACCAGCACACGGACGCCTTCCTGGAACTGAACTTCCGCGCCATGATCACCGAGTTGCCCTCCCTCCTCGCCGCCAGTTTCCGGCTGGCCCACCAGGCCGACCCGCGCGCCGCCCGGATCGTGCTGGTCGCGGAGGTGGGCCGGGGCGTGACGCAGGCGGTGAGTCTGCTCGCGGTGAACAGCGTGCTGGGCCGGTTGATCACCGGCGGCCCGATCGAGGACCGGTTGCACGGCGCCGCCCCCGCGCTGGCCGCCGTGGCCGTCGTCCTGCTCGTCGGAGTGGTGCTGCGGGCCGCGTCGACGTACGCCACCGGGCGGCTGGAGCCCAAGGTGGAGCGGGTGGCGACCGAGCTGTATCTGGAGCGGGCGGCCGCCGTGGAGCTCGCCGCGATCGAGGACCACGCCTTCCACAAGCTGCTGGACACCGCGCAGTACGGCGCCCGGTCCAGCCGTTACATGATCAGCCACGGCACGCGCGTGGTGAACGCGATGATCTCGCTGGCCGCGGCGGCCGGCGTGCTGACCGTGCTGCACCCGTTCCTGCTGCCGCTGCTGGTGACGATGACGCTGCCCAGTGCCTGGAGCGCCCTGACGAACGCCCGGCGCCGCTACGAGTCGTTCCACACCTGGGTGCAGCACGCGCGCGCGGGTCATCTGATCGCCGGTCTCCTCACCGAGCCGGAGGCCGCGCCCGAGATCCGCGTCCACGACGTCGGGCCCTTCCTGCTGCGGCACTTCCGCGCGATGTCGGAGACCGCGGAGGCGGAGCAGGCCCGGCTGGCCCGGCTCGCCGCCCGCACCGGCCTGATCGCGGCGACCTGGACGGGCCTCGCGACCCTGGCGACCTACGCCACGCTCGGCGCCCTGCTGCTCACCAAGACGATGGCGCTGGCGGTGGCCGGCACGGCCGTGATCGCGATCCGCAGCGGCTCGGCGAGCCTGAACACCCTCGTCCTGGAGGTCAACCAACTGCACGAGGAAGCCCTGTTCGTGGGCGACCTGCAACGCCTGTACGTCGAGGCGGCCGAACGGGCGATCCCGGTGGGCGGTACGGCCCTGCCGGAGGATCCGCGCGAAATCCGCTTCGAGAACGTCACGTTCGGCTACCCGGGCGAGGCGGCGCGCCCCGCCCTCGACGACATCAGCCTCGCGCTCCCCCTCGGCCGGATCATCGCGCTCGTCGGCGAGAACGGCTCCGGCAAGACGACCCTGGTGAAGCTGCTGGCCGGGCTGTACAAGCCGGACCGGGGGCGGATCCTGTGGGACGACGTGGACGCGGCGGGCGCGGACCGGCACCAACTGGCCGAGCGGGTGGCCATGGTGGCGCAGGACTTCAAGCGGTGGCCGTTCACGGCCCGCGTCAACGTCGCCATCGGCCGCAGCGCCGCGCCGCTCACCGAGGAGCGGCTGGCCGCGTCGGTGGCGGAGGCGGGCGCGGAGGACGTGGTCGCGGATCTGCCGCGCGGTCTGGACACCCTGCTGGCCCGGCACTTCAGCGGCGGTCACGAGCTGTCCGGCGGTCAGTGGCAGCGCCTCGGCATCGCGCGGGCGGCCTACCGGCGCGGGCGCATCCTGATCGTGGACGAGCCGACGGCGGCGCTGGACGCCCGGGCCGAGCTGGAGGTCTTCGAGAAGATCCGCGCGCTGGCCGACAGCGGACAGACGGTCGTCCTGATCACGCATCGGCTGGCGTCGGTCCGGCACGCGGATCTGGTGCACGTCCTCGACCAGGGCCGGCTGGTGGAGTCCGGGACTCCGGACGAGCTGCTGGCGGGCGGTGGCGTCTACGCCGAGCTGTACGCACTCCAGGCCGATCAGTTCACGACCCGGGTGCCCGCCCCGTCACAGGCGGGCTGATCCGACGCAGGCGGGCTGTCCGGCCGCCCATCGGGCCGGCCGACGGCTCACTGTGTGGCGTCGCCGCCCTGGACGATCACCAGGAACGTGTCCGTGGCGAGGTCCATGACGACCTCGGCGGGCAGCCCCTCCATGCGCCGCGCGTGCGCGAACTCCTCCGCCGGCCACGACCCGCGCGGTCCACCCGCGGGAAAGCGTTCGAGCACGGTCCGCCCGTTCACCATCTCGCACCTCCGACCTCCGATGAGCGTCATGCTTGTAGGAGTTAACGCTCATCGGACGTCGAATGCCTCGCCCGATTGCGGGACTGAGACGTAGTTGACACGGCTTCGGCGCGGACTGTGAGGATCCGGTCACTTTTCGAACATCTCGGACACCTTCTGTGTCAACCTCCGCACTTGTCGTGTTCAGAACGTGCACATCACTCGTACGGGTCGTTGTACACGTCGCTCATACACGTCACTCGTACTCGTCGTGGTATCGGACGCGTGCGGGGCCCTCGGATCCCAGCGCCGTGAGGTCCAGGAAGCTGGTCGCCGGGCCGAGCCGGTCGAGCCCGCGCTCGAACGTCGTATACGTATGGAAGACGCGGTCGCCCTCGCGCAGGAAGCAACTGACTCCGGGCCGCTCGACCAGGCCGCCGTCGTCCTGCTCCACCGTTGCCTCGAAGTCACGGTTGAAGTCGTCGTCGTACGAGGAGTACCAGGGCAGCGTCCAGCCCATCCGCGCCTTGAACGGCAGGATCCTCGTGAACGGCGCCCGGGACACGGCGGCGAACGACGTGCCGCGCGCGTGCAGGTGCGCGAGGTGGCCGACCTGGTCGAGGAAGGCCGCGCAGCAGCGGCAGCCGGTCTCCCACTCGGGGGCGAACATGAAGTGGTGGACGACGAGTTGGTGACGGCCGTCGAAGAGGTCGAGGAGCCCGGCCTTGCCGTTGCCGCCTTCGAAGACGTACTCCTCGTCGACCTCGACCCTGGGCAGTCTGCGGCGCTCGGCGTTCAGCGCGTCACGCGCGCGTGCCACCGCGTGCTCCTTGGCCAGCAGTTCTTCGCGCGCGGCGCGCCACTGCGCGCGCGAGACGATCTCCGGGAGCTCCGGATGCGCCATGGCTGCCCCTCCTGTGCAACGGTCCCTTGGAGGGGGTGACTTCCGGGCGGCGCGGAACTCATCGCCGCCGCCGGGCGTTTTTCGCGTGCGGTGATTTTCCGTGACCCGCATCCGACCGGCAGGAACGGCTATACCGCTGTCGGCAGGGTCGGGGCGGTGGCCGGGAGGCCTGTCTGTTCTCGTCGTGCGGCGAGTTCGGTGAGGAGTTCGGTGAGTTGGCGGCGGTGGTGGGGGGTGAGGTGGCCGGTGTCGTCGAGGTGGACGGCGCAGGCGGTGGTGGTGTCGACGAGGCGTTCGAGGAGGGCGGCGACCTCGTCCGTGCCCTCCGTGTGCCGGGCGAGGGCGGGGAGTTCGTGGGCGGCGAGGGCGCTGGCGGTGCGGGCCTCGGCGAGGGTGCGGTAGGCCTCACGGCGCAGGGTCCAGCGGACGGCGCGGTCGTCGGAGCCGTCGTCCGAGCCGTCGGGTCCGACGAGGACGTGGGTGAGGTAGGCGTGCGCTGCGCCGACCGCCACGGCCAGTTGGGCGCGGACCTGGCCGCCCCGCTTCCCCGCCATCGGCAGATGCCCGACGATCAACACAATCGCGCAGGCCAGCAGCGTTTCCGCGATCCGGCTGACGGAGGCCTGCGGCTCCCCGCCGACCATCACCAGGGACAGCACGAGCACGGTGGCGACGGCGGTCTGGGCGGCGAAGTGCCGGGTGGAGACCGGTATCAGCGCACCGCAGAGGGCGACCAGCGCCACGAGCCCCTCCGGGCGGGGCAGTACGGCGGCGAACCCGGCGAAGAGCAGCGCCCCGAGCATGGTCCCCGCCGCCCGGGACAGCACCCGGGACACCAGGGGCCCGAGGTCGGGCTTGACCAGGAAGACGGCGGTGGCGGGCAGCCAGTACCAGTGCGTGTGCTGCCCGTACCAGTGGGAGTGGTGCAGGGCCTGCGCGATGGCGGCGCTCGCCCCGAAGGAGAGGCCGACCCGCAGCCCGTACTCGCGCCCGCCCGCCCCGAACGCGGCGCGCAGCAGGGCTCGGGCGCCGCGCCGGCGGGTGTGCAGGTCGCCCCCGCCGCCGTCGTCGAAGGCGTCGGCGGCGTGCAGCAGCGCGTCGTCGAGGGCGCGCAGCGCGGGCGCGGACCGGGAGGGCGCGGGCAACGGCCCGGTGCGCGTGTCCTCGCGTACGGCGGCGGCGAGCCGTCGGGGTCCGGCCAGGGCCCGTTCGGAGACGGGCTCCCCGGCCCAGGCGAGCGCGGTCGCGGCCTCGGCGAGGGGCAGCGCGGCGGCGTACTGGGCGTGCAGCCGCCGTTCGGCCGAGGAGCTGGCGTAGCGCCGCAGCCGGGGCCCGGCGAGGGCGTCCTGGGCGTGGTCGAGGGCGGCGGTGAGGGCGGAGCGGCGGGCGGTGGCGTGCTCGGTGCCGGCGGCGGCGAGCAGTTCCGCGACGGCGTCGTACACCCGGGCCACCGCGTCCCGTTCCCCGTCGAAACGGAAGTCGCCGGTCATCGCCCCCGGCGTGGGCAGCGCGAGGCGCAGTGCGAGCAGCCACACCGCCCCGGCGAGGAAGGCGAGGGCGAGTGTCCAGCCCGGCTCCGGCACCGGCATCCCGGCGCCGATCGCCGCGCCGACCAGCAACTGCGTGCCCGCCCCGGAGGCGACGGGCCCGATGGCGCTCATCCCGCCGGCGAGGAGCCCGAGGCCGGTGAGGACGGCCGTCAGCGCGACCGCCCCGACGTGATCCCCGGCGTACGTCCCGACGAGCAGCCCGCCCGCTCCCGCGAGCGCCGGTTCCCCGAGCCTCCGGACGGAGACCCGCCGGCTGCCCGGCCGGTCGTTGATCCCGGCGAGCATGGCGGCGATGGCGGCGACGACCCCGAGGGACGTGCGGTCGACGAGGATGCCGACGAGCAGCAGGGGTCCCGCCGCGAGCGCCCCGCGCGTGACCGCGCTCCAGGGCACCGGCCCGCGCTGGGCGCGCAGCGGGTGGGCGAGCCAGGGCGGGAGAGCGGCGAACGCGCGGGAGTGACGGGAGTAAACGGGTACGGACGAGCGCGGGGACACGAAGCTCCTGTCGTGACGAGGGCGGGGGCGTGCCTTCGGGCGACGGTGGCCGGGGCGGTCGAGTCAGGCCGAGTCGAGTCGAGTCGAGTCGGCGGATCAGGTCGGCGGCGAACTGGCGAACTGTGGTGTCCACGGTACGGGGCGAACCTGGCGAGGTCGGGCCGGTTGCGTCTCCGTGAGGTGTCGCCCGGCCGGAATCCCGAGTTCTTTATGAACGCAAGGCCGGAAACGGGGAGCGGGGGCCGGGTCGCACACCGGCGCTGCGGGTCGGGGCGGTTGGCCCGGGACAGCCGGGTCAGCACTCCCACAGGTTGCGGTGGCGGTGTCGGGTCGGTGGGTGGTCCAGGTCCACGGCCGCGGTGAGGAGGGTGCCGGGTGGGGCGGCGCGGAGGTGGTTGCGGGCAGTCGAACGGAACACGGAGAGGGCGGCGCGCGCACGGGACTCGTACGGGCCGTCGATGTGCGCGTTCAGGGACCGGGGGTAGGTGTAGGCGCGAAACGCGCGCACCAGCGGAACGGGGAGCGGGCGTCGCCGCTCGCGGCGGGCGCGGGTCAACTCCTCGGCGCTGTAACGGAGTTCGCCGAGAGCGTGGCCGCTGTCCGCCAGCAGGCGCTCGGACGGCACCCCGTGCGCGGGGTGGACGCGGTGCCGGGGGCGGATGTGGTGGACGGTACGGGACATGGCAGACCTCCGGGGGCCCGCCGGGACTTCCGGCGTGGCCGTAAGAAGTCCGCCGCCGTGAAACGACCCGCGCGCTTGCCGCGCACGGTCCGCACACTCGTCATGGTTCGCATGCTCCGCATGGGAGGAAGCGTGGCGAGGGGCGCGCGGGGTTGTCCAACGGTTATCCGCCGCGAGGCGATTGTCAGTGGGGCGCGCTTCAATGGGGAGTATGTCGTCACAGAGCGTCACGACAGGAGTGCGGCGGGGGGAGCGGGTCTTGGAGAGGTACGTGGAGGACGGACGGCGGTACGTATCGCTGGCCGGACTGCGGATGCGGGGATGGACGGGCGCGCTGGTGCACCAACTACTCGGGCCACCGGACCGACTCAGCCTCGACCCACGCGCGCGGGCCGCACCACAAGTGCGCCTCTACCGCGTCGAGCGGGTCGAGGCGGCCGAGCGCGGCGATGAGTTCCTGAAAAGGCGCGCCCCACGGGCCGGCGGACGGGAGGAGTCACCGTGAACAAGGCCGTCGCCGTCCGGGAGCCGTACGCGGGCCGCTTGTCCACCCAGGCCCACTCTGCCAACCCGATCCGCTCGGACAGCCCGGTCGGCTCGGTCAGCCCAGCCTGCCTGGCTCGGGCCGCCCAAGCCCACTCTTGGCAGCCTGGGCCGCCCGCCCGGTCCGCCTGCCTGGCCCTGCCAGCCCGGTCAGCCCGGTCAGCCCGGTCAGCCCGGTCAGCCCGGTCAGCTCGGTCAGCTCGGTCAGCTCGGTCAGCTCGGTCAGCCGAGCCTGCCTGGCCCTGCCCGCCCAAGCCCACCCTGGCAACCTGGTCCACCCGCTTCCGCTCGGTCCGCTTGGTCCGCTTGGTCCGCTTGGTCCGCCCAGCTCAGCCCGTCCTGCCCGCCCGATCTGCCCGGCCCGCCGATCCGCCCGGCCCGCCGATCCGCCCGGCCCGCCGATCCGCCCGGCCCGCCGATCCGCCCGGCCCGCCGATCCGCCTGGGCCGCCCGGCCCCTCCTCCCCGCCGGAGACTCCGATGCTCAGCCCGCCGCACATCCGCCGTGCACTCCACTGCCGGCCCACCAGGGACTTCGCTTACTCGGCGCGCCAGAGCCTCCGCTTCGGGACCGGCTTCGCGTAGCTCCCCGCGCGGCTGGTCGTCAGGTCCAGTCCCACCAGGGCCTCCGCCAGTTTCACCGCTGCCCCGACCCCGTCTACGACCGGAAGGCCGAGCTTCTCCCCCACCGTCCGCTGCAGTCCCGTCATCCCGGCGCACCCCAGGACCAGGACCTCGGCTCCCGCGTCCCGGGCCCGCTCGGCGGCGGCGAGGAAGGCCTCCTCCGTGCGGTCGGTGTCGCCGAGGTCGAGGACGCCGAGTCCGGTGCCGACGACGGCGGCGCAGTTGCGGCCCACCCCGGCCAGTTCCAGGCTGTCCTCGATCTGGCCGCAGGAGCGTTCCAGGGTGGTGACGACGCCGTAGCGGCGGCCCAGCAGGCAGGCCAGGTGGGCCGCGGCCTCGGTGATGTCGACGACGGGCACGTCGACCAGCTCCCGTACGCCCTCTCGGCCGTGCTCGCCGAAGCCGGCCATGACGACGGCGTCGTAGGGCGGGCCGTCGTAGGTGCGCAGCGTGTCGATGACCGCGGCGGCGGAGAGATAGCTGTCGAGCCAGCCCTCCGCCGACTCGGGTCCCCAGTCGGGGGTCAGACCGGTCACGGCGGTGCCCGGGCCTGCCGCAGCCCGGGCACCTCGCACGATCTCCTCGGTCATCTCCCGCGTGGTGTTGCAGTTGGTGACGACGATCCGTACGTCCCGCGCGTTCCGCACGCTTCTCAGACCTCCACGGGCTTTTCGGCGGCGACCTCGGACTCTGCGGTCCGCTCGTTGCGGCACAGCAGTACGTACAGGCCGGCGCCGAGGGCCGTCCCGATGAACCAGGAGTACGGGGCGACGTCGCTGAACGTCTTCACCAGCGCGAGCACCGCCGCGACCCCCGCGGAGGGGAGGAACGCCCACAGGGCCTTGGGGTTGACGCCCTTGCGGTAGTAGTAGCGGGAGCCGGGGGTGGCGTCGAACAGCTCGTTCACGTCGACGCGGCCGCGCTTGACCCAGTAGTAGTCGACCATGATCACGCCGAACAGGGGGCCGAGGAAGGCACCGAGACCGCCGAGGAAGTAGTTGACGACGGTCGGGTTGGAGAAGAGGTTCCAGGGGGTGACGACCAGGGCGGCCACCGTGCTGATCATGCCGCCGATCTTGAAGCTGATCTTCTGCGGCCAGACGTTGGCGAGGTCGTACGCCGGCGATACGAAGTTGGCGACGATGTTGACGCCCATGGTGGCGATGGCGAAGGTGAGCGCGCCCAGGACCAGCACCCAGGTGTTGCCGACCTTGGCGACCAGCTCCGCCGGGTCGGTGATGGCCTCGCCGAACACCTCGAGCGAGCCGGCGGTGACGATCACGGAGACGACCACGAACGCCGTCGAGTTGAGCGGCAGGCCCCAGAAGTTGCCGCGGCGGACCGTCTTGTAGTCGGGGGCGAAGCGGGAGAAATCGCAGAAGTTCAGCATCAGCGTGCCGTAGGTGGCGAGGATCAGGCCGATCGCGCCGAACCACTGGCGCCACTGCTCGCCGACGGAGACGGGGTGCGGGGTGGAGGTGAGCGAGATCGTCCAGCCGGCCTTGGACAGGACCCAGATCGCCAGTGCGATCATCACCAGCCAGATCGCCGGGCCGCAGAAGTCCTGGAACTTGCGCACCGACTCCATGCCCTGGCTGATGATCAGCGCCTGGACCAGCCAGAGCGACAGGAAGGAGATCCAGCCGAGCGCGTCGAGGCCCAGGAAGGAACTGTGCGTCCAGGATTCCAGGCCCGGCCAGGCCGCCAGCAGCATCACGTTGACGGCGACGGAGGCCAGGTAGGTCTGGATGCCGTACCACATGATGGCGATCACGGCGCGGATGAGGGCCGGGATGTTGGCGCCCCAGACGCCGAAGCTGATGCGGCTGACCACCGGGAAGGGGACACCGTGGCGCTGGCCGATCTTCCCCATCCAGTTCATGCCGATGTAGATGAGCATGAAGCCGACGAGGAGGGAGGTGAAGATCTGCCACACGTTCATGCCGAGGACCAGCAGGCCGGCGGCGAAGGTGTAGTTGCCGAGGTTGTGGACGTCCGACATCCACATGGCGAAGAGGTCGAAGACCTTCCAGTTCCGCTTCTCGGCGGGCGCGAGGTCTTCGTTGGTGAGCCGGGGATCGGGGACGAACGGCGGTGCTTCGGTGACTTCGGCTCTGTCGGCGAGGGACACGGGGCCTCCATGGGCAAGGGGACGGAGGAGGACTACTAGGCCGATCGTTTGGTATACCAAACTCCCGACATGGTCTCGCCGTCAAGCATCCTGACCAATGTCCATCCCGTTACGGCTCCGTAAAAGCACCCTCGCATCGGCGAGGATGGCCCTATGACGAAGATCGAACCGATCGAGCCGATCGGAGCGGTGCGCGAACGCGTCCTCGGGACCCTGCGGCAGGAGATCATCTCGGGCCGGCTGCGCCCCGGCGACCGGCTCGTCGAACGCGAGCTGGCCGACCGCTTCGACGTCTCCCGGGTTCCGGTCCGGGAGGCCATCCGGGCCCTGGTCGCCGAGGGCTTCGTCCTGTTCGAGACCCCGCGCCGTACGGTCGTGCGGCGGCTGAGCCCCACCGACGTGAAGGAACTCTTCGAGCTGCGCGAGGCGTTGGAGGTGTACGCGGCCGGACTGGCCGCCACCCGCGCGACCCCGGAGGACCTCGCGGAACTACGGGAACTGCTGGCGAGCGCGACGAGCGCCACCGAAGCCGGGGACGCCGAGGCGATCACCGCCGTCAACACCCGCTTCCACGACCGCCTCCTCGCCATGGCCGGCAACACCCTGCTGATCTCCGTCATGGAACCGGTCGGCGGCCGCCTGCAATGGCTCACCCGACGCAACGAGGAATGGCCCCAACTCCTCACCGAACACCAGGACCTCTACGACGCCATCGCCTCCGGCGACCCCGAGCGCGCCCGCGCCCACGCCCTGAGCCACGTACAGGCCAACTACCGCTCCACGGTGCGGCACCTTTTCGAGCCCCCGTCCGAAGCCTCGCCCGAGTCACTCTCCGAAGCCCCGGCCACACAGGCATCCGCACCGGCATCTGCACAGCCGTCCGCCTAGACTCCGCCGACCTTTCGGACAGACGCTCGGCAGACGTCCGACACCGGCTGGACGACGGATACGGGACGGAGCGAACGAACCCGGGCGGGCTCGGCGTCGGTGCCGGCGGGCGCCGCCACCGACGCACCGCACGCCCCCGGACTCGCCGGGACGTCAACACCGCCCACCAGGTCTCGTCCCAACCGATCACCGCGGCCCGCACCGCCTGACCGAGCCGGTGTCAGCGCCATGTCAGCGCCGGTGTCAGCGCCGGGCGTACCCGTCGGTGGCCGCGACCAGCGCCTCCCTCACACCCGGTGCCCCCGCGTCGTGCCCGGCCTCGCTCACGACCACCAACTCACAGTCGGGCCAGGCGTGTTGGAGCTGCCAGACGGTGCCGAGGAGGTTGCCGAAGTCGAGGCTGCCCTGCACGAGGGTGCCGGGGACGCCCTTGAGGAGGTGCGCGTCGCGCAGCACCGCGCCCTCCCCGTCCAGGAATTGGCCGTTGCCCCAGTAGTGGGTGACCGTACGGGCGAAGCCCATCCGGAACTCCGGGTCCTCGAACCGCTGGACGGACCGCGGCGGTGCCGGAATGATCGCCGTCTCCCAGTCGGTCCACGCCCGCGCCCGCACCCCGGGATCGGGCGACTCGAGCAGCCTGTTGTACGCGGCGGCCAGGTTGCCGTCCCGCGCCGCGCCCTCCGGCAACCCCGCCAAAAACCGCTCGAACGCCTCCGGGAACACCTTCCCCAACCCCCTGGTCAACAGCTCGACTTCGGCCTCGGACCCCGTCGCGACCCCGGTCAGCACCAGCTCGCTCACCACCCCGGGATACGTCTGCGCGTACCGCAACCCCAGCACCGACCCCCACGACACGCCCCACACCAGCCACCGCCCGATCCCCAACCGCCGCCGCAACGACTCCAGATCGGCCAGCAGCCGCGCCGTCGTGTTGACGCTCATGTCAGTGCCGTACGCACTCGCGTGCGGGGTGGACCGCCCACACCCGCGCTGGTCGAGCAGCACGATCCGGTACGCGGCGGGGTCGAACAACCGCCGGAAATACGGTGTGCACCCGGAGCCCGGCCCCCCGTGCAACACCAGCGCGGGCTTGCCCCGCGGGTTCCCGCAGGTCTCCCAATACACGCGATTACCGTCCCCGACATCAAGCATGCCGTGGTCGTACGGTTCGATCTCCGGATACAGGCTCATCCCGGCACCGTACGACCCCCGCCCCGCCGTCACCACGTCGATTCCCGGCTCACAGGCTCACCGGCTCACAGCAGCCCCGCCGCCCCCGCAGCCGTACGCAGCACATCCCGCAGCATCTCGGGGGTGAGGCGGCCGGTGAAGGTGTTGCGCTGGCTGACATGAAAACAGCCGAAGACGTCAAGGCCGCGCCCCTGCCTCTGTCTCTGTCCCTGCCCCTGTCCCTGGCCGGCGTCCGGACCCGCGAGCCGCACCCGCGCCCCGTGCGCGAAGGCGGGCCGCGGCCGGGGCACCGTCCAGCCCGCCTCGGCGAACGCGGGCAGCGCGGCCTGCCAGCCGAACGCGCCGAGCACGACGACCGCGCGCAGCGTCGGCCGCAGCAGCCGCAACTCCCGCACGAGCCAGGGCCGACAGGCGTCCCGCTCGCCGGGGGTGGGTTTGTTGGCGGGCGGCGCGCAGTGCACGGGCGAGGTGATGCGCACGCCGTACAGTTCCAGCCCGTCGTCGGCGGAGACGGAGGTGGGGTGCGAGGCGAGCCCCACGTCGTACATGGCCTGGTACAGCACGTCCCCGGAACGGTCTCCGGTGAACATACGCCCCGTACGGTTCCCACCGTGCGCGGCCGGTGCGAGCCCGACGATCAGCAGCCGGGCATCGGGCGGCCCGAACCCGGGCACGGGCCGCCCCCAGTACGTCCAGTCGGCAAAGGCCGCCCGCTTGGTACGAGCCACCTTTTCACGCCAGTCCACCAACCGAGGACAAGCCCCACACCCCGCGACCTGCCGATCCAGCTCGGCGAGGGCGACAGCGCGGGCGAGCGCGGGGGCGGCCCCGGAGGAGGCGTCGGGAACAGCAGGAACGTCGGGGACGGCCATTCCTCCAGCGTAAGACCGAGCCAGACGAATCCCCGGGGGAGGGGCCCTCCCCCCCTCCCCCTCCCTCCGCCTACTCCTCCCCCGGCACCGCCCTCACCCAGATCCGGTCCTCCGTCAGATACCGGTCGACCCTCAGGCCGGCCTCCTTCAGTGCCTCCTCGAACTGGTGCTTGGTCAGCGGGCGGGAGCGGAATGTCTGGGTCCAGACGGCGTCCGGGAATTCGTACTCCGCGCGCACCGAGTGGACGCCGTTCTGGACGGGACCGGCGGAGACTATCCGTACGGTGAAGCCGCTGGGGTCGATGCGTTCGCGTGGCAGGTCGGAGTGGTAGTTCTCGCCCTCTCGTTGGATCAGGACGCACCCGCCCTTCACGAGGTGTCGTGCGCAGGCGCGCAGCATTCTTCGCCGTAGCTCGATGTCCGCGTTGTGCACGAGGAAGGACGCGAGCATGACCACGTCGAATGTCTCTCCCAGGTCGAGATCCTCGACCGGGCTGCATATCGTGCGCGCCCCACGGACGCGCTCCAGCATGTCGGCGGACTCGTCCACCGCTGTGACCGTGAACCCCCGTTCCAGCAGGGCGTGGGTGACTCGCCCGACTCCGCTGCCAAGCTCCAGGATGTGCGCGCCGGCGGGCACCGCCGCGGAGATGACGTCCGGTTCGTCCCCCACTGGCAGGCGGGAGTAGAACTCGACCGCGCAGCCGTCCGGAGTGATCGCACCGGGGCCCGTTCCCTCGTATCCCTCTCGCATTTCTGGTCGCATGCCCGTTCAACGGCCCGCCCGTGTCCGGCAGTTCCGCATCTCCATCGGTTCACTCGTTCGAGGGATCGCCGCTGTGTTCGAGCAGGTGCGGACGCTGTCGGAGTCGCCGGGCGGACGGCGTCGCGGAGCCTGTCGGAACGCCTCTGGAGAAGGTCCGGACCGAGGAGTACGTTGCAAGGAGGAGCGGTGATCGGGATGCGTACGGGCAGTGAGCCGACGACAGCGCGCAGCGCGCTGAGGCTGCGTCTGTGGCTGACCCTGTGGGGACTGGCCTGGGCGATCTTCGGGACGGCCGTGTTCGCCCTGGTGGGCCGCCCGGGGTGGGCGGTGGCGTGCGGGGTGCTGTGGCTGGTGGCCACCGTCGATCTGATGATGATCCTCAAGCACATCCGGCAGGGCCCCCACTATCAGCCGGGCCCCGACATCCCACCGTATCTGCCGCCTGAGCACCGTCCCCCGTGACGATCAGCCCTGGCAACCAACCCTGCCGGTCAGCCCCTGGCGAGTGCCGTCCGTCACCGCCCGCGCGGCGTCCTCAGGTCTCGAAGCGGGCGGCCTTCAGGTACTCCGGGTTGGGGTCCAGTGCCGCGGCCAGCCGGAAGTGGCGTTTGGCCTGGTCGCCGCGGCCCTGCCGCTCGTAGGTGCGGGCGAGCGCGAAGTGCGCGAACGCGTTGTCCGGCTCCCGCTCCAGGACGATGGTGAACTCCAGCTCGGCAGGCCGTAGTTGCGCGGCGGCGAAGAAGGCACGGGCGCGCAGCAGCCGGGCGGCGGTGTTCTCGGGGTGCGCGGCGATGACTCCGTCGAGCAGCTTCACCGCGCCCCGCGGGTCCCGTGCGGCGAGCAGTTGCTCGGCGGCACGGAAGTCGATGACATGTGTCTCCGGAGTACGTCCGGTGGAACCTGCGGTATCGGGCACGGAAAAATCCTTCCCTTGCTCGGACGGTTCAACGCACGGGGCGCGGGCCGCTATTCCGGGGAGCTCTCGCCCGGCGCGCGCCCCTCGCGCACGAGGCCGGCCCATACGTCCCGCACGCGCTGTCGCAGCTCTGCCAGCGGTACGTCGTTGTCGATCACGATGTCCGCGATCTCCCGGCGCTGCTCGCGGGTCGCCTGGGCGGCCATACGCGCGCGTGCGTCGTCCTCGGTCATGCCGCGCAGCCGGACGAGCCGGTCGAGTTGGGTGTCGGGGGCGGCGTCGACGACGATCACGACGTCGTACAGGGCGGCGAGGCCGTTCTCGGTGAGGAGGGGGACGTCGTGGACGACGACGGCGTCCTCGGGGGCGGCGGCCTCCAGGGCGCGGGAGCG
The DNA here is from genome assembly GCF_900110755.1 of Streptomyces sp. yr375. GTDB lineage: Bacteria > Actinomycetota > Actinomycetes > Streptomycetales > Streptomycetaceae > Streptomyces. The sequence goes on along the minus strand of NZ_FOFF01000006.1, from coordinate 12,121 downwards.
GGCGCCGACGAGGGGGTGCACGATCGAGTTGAGGAGCGCCAGTTTCCCGGGGTCGGCGAAGACGATCGAGCCCAGCCGGGGGCGGTCGAGGCTGCCGTCCGGGGCGAGCACGTCCTCGCCGAAGGCGTCGACGACCGCCGCGAGCCCGGGGGTTCCGGGCGCGACGACCTCACGCGCGATGCGGTCCGCGTCGATGAGTACGGCTCCGCACTCGACGAGCAGCCGCGACACCTCGCTCTTGCCGGCGCCGATCCCGCCGGTCAGGCCCACCTTCAGCATGAGCGGAAGCTTAGGGCCTGCCGGTGACAATGCACCCGGCAGGCCCTGTGGACTGTGCCTTCGGGCTGCTCAGCCCTCGCCCTCGCGCTCCGCGAGGAACCGCTCGAATTCCAGCCCGATCTCGTCGGCCGACGGGATGTCGACGGGTTCGGCGAGCATGTTGCCGCGGGTCTCGGCGCCGGCGGCGGCGTCGTACTGGTGCTCCAGGCCCTGGACGAGGGAGGTGAGCTCGTCGTCGCCTTCCTGGATCTGGCGCTCGATCTCGGTCTGCGTACGGTGTGCGTCCGTGCGCAGGGCGTGGGCGATGCCCGGCAGGACCAGGCCGGTCGCCGCCGTGATCGCCTCCAGGACGGTCAGCGCGGCGTCCGGGTACGTCGAGCGGGCGATGTAGTGCGGGACGTGCGCGGCGACGCCCAGGATGTCGTGGCCGGCCTCCATGAGGCGGTACTCCACGAGCGACTCGGCGCTGCCGGGGACCTGTGCCTCGTCGAAGGGGCTGCGGTGGCCCGGCATGAGGTCGGTGCGGTTGCCGTGCGGGGTGAGGCCGACGGGGCGGGTGTGCGGGACGCCCATGGGGATGCCGTGGAAGTTCACCGAGAGCCGGACGCCGAGCCGCTCCACGATCTGCTTGACGGCGACGGCGAAGCGCTCCCATTCGACGTCCGGCTCGGGGCCGGACAGCAGCAGGAACGGCGCGCCGGTGGTGTCCTGCACGAGCCGCACCTCGATGGCCGGCTCCTCGTACTCGGTCCACCGGTCGCGCTTGAAGGTCAGCAGCGGGCGGCGGGCGCGGTAGTCCACGAGCCGGTCGTGGTCGAAGCGGGCGACGAGTTGGTGGGGCAGCGAGTCGAGGAGCCGGTCGACGATCTGCTCACCTGTCTCGCCCGCGTCGATGTATCCGTCGAAGTGGTAGAGCATGACAAGTCCGGCCGACTCCTGCGCGAGCGCCATGTCGACGACTGCCAGGCCTTTCGGCTCCCATGCGTACAAACCCTGCGGATCAAGCACTTGGACCGCTCCCCTCGTCTTCCTACTGCACAACGCACCCGGGGACGTAGGCATTCCCACTCCACCCCCCAAGATCACCCAACCAACCGGGGCGCCTGCTCAAGGAACGTCAGGCCCAACTCCCTAAGGGGCGCGGGGAACTGCGCGACCAGCCCCACTCACCCGCAGCCGACCGACAACCCAACCCCCGGACAACACTGAGGGCCCGCACCTAAAAGGTGCGGGCCCTCAACTACCGGCTAAGCCTCAGCGGCAGCGTTCAGCTCTGGCCCCCGGCCAGCTTCTCGCGCAGCGCGGCAAGCGCCTCGTCCGAAGCCAGGGCACCGGAGGTGTCCGCGCCCTCGGAGGAGTACGAACCGCCACCGCCGGTGGACGCGGCCGGAGCCGCACCCGCGGCGTCGCCGCCTTCGGCGGCAGCGGCCTCGTCCGCCTCGCGGGACTTGATGACCTGGGCCTGGTGCTGCTCGAAGCGCGTCTGCGCCTCGGCGTACTGGCCCTCCCACGCCTCGCGCTGGGTCTCGTAGCCCTCGAGCCAGTCGTTGGTCTCGGGGTCGAAGCCCTCGGGGTAGATGTAGTTGCCCTGGTCGTCGTAGGACGCGGCCATGCCGTACAGGGTTGGGTCGAACTCGACCGAGGCCGGGTCGGCACCGAAGGACTCGTTGGCCTGCTTCAGCGAGAGGCTGATGCGGCGGCGCTCGAGGTCGATGTCGATGACCTTGACGAAGATCTCGTCGTTGACCTGGACGACCTGCTCCGGGATCTCCACGTGGCGCTCGGCCAGCTCGGAGATGTGGACCAGACCCTCGATGCCCTCGTCCACGCGGACGAACGCACCGAACGGGACCAGCTTCGTGACCTTGCCGGGCACGACCTGGCCGATCTGGTGGGTGCGGGCGAACTGCTGCCACGGGTCTTCCTGGGTCGCCTTCAGCGACAGGGAGACGCGCTCGCGGTCCATGTCGACGTCGAGGACCTCGACCGTGACCTCCTGGCCGACCTCGACGACCTCGGAGGGGTGGTCGATGTGCTTCCAGGACAGCTCGGAGACGTGGACCAGACCGTCGACGCCACCCAGGTCCACGAAGGCACCGAAGTTGACGATCGAGGAGACGACGCCGGAGCGGACCTGACCCTTCTGGAGGGTCGTGAGGAACGTCTGGCGGACCTCGGACTGGGTCTGCTCCAGCCAGGCACGGCGGGACAGGACCACGTTGTTGCGGTTCTTGTCCAGCTCGATGATCTTGGCCTCGAGCTCCTTGCCCACGTAGGGCTGGAGGTCGCGGACACGGCGCATCTCGACGAGAGAAGCCGGCAGGAAGCCTCGGAGGCCGATGTCGAGGATGAGTCCACCCTTGACGACCTCGATGACGGTACCGGTGACGATGCCGTCTTCTTCCTTGATCTTCTCGATCGTGCCCCAGGCACGCTCGTACTGAGCGCGCTTCTTGGACAGGATGAGACGGCCTTCCTTGTCCTCCTTCTGGAGGACAAGGGCCTCGATCTCATCGCCCACGGCGACGACCTCGTTGGGGTCGACGTCGTGCTTGATGGAGAGCTCGCGGCTCGGGATGACGCCTTCGGTCTTGTAACCGATGTCGAGCAGGACCTCGTCCCGGTCGACCTTCACGATGACGCCGTCGACGATGTCGCCGTCGTTGAAGTACTTGATCGTCTCGTCGATCGCGGCGAGGAAAGCTTCCTCGTTACCGATGTCGTTGACCGCTACCTGCGGCGTGGTAGAGGTGGTCTCGGTGCTGCTCGTCATGTGGGAAAGGGCTCCGGTTACGGACAGAAAGTCGTAGGTACTGCTACGCCGGGAGCCCGTGTCGCTCTGAAGAAGGCCGGACAGCTTAGGAAGTACCCCACCGGGATGGTGTGGCACCTCGAGAACCGAGGGGACAAACAACAGATGCGAGCGCAGCCTGCTAGGTCTGAGGTGCGCAGGCCCGCAGCGCAACTTGTAGCATACGGGGGCAGCCGGGCAGGGTCAATGCGCGAAGGCGCACACCCGGGGCGGATCACCGCATACCCGGCACACAACCTTTCTCCCGGGGCCGCAAAGGCCGCAGGAAGCCCCTCCGAAACTCCGGTGACACCTCGGTGGCACCGTCGGGCGGGGTTGGACGGAAGAGCCGCAGACTAATACGAGGGAGCCGATCATCCAAGAGCCCGCATCGTCCGAGCAGGTCCCCGAGCCGGCCCTCGAGCCGGAGGCCACCCGACGTGAGGCCGACGTCGCCGAGAGTTCCCGGGCCAACCGGGGCTGGTGGGACCGCAACGCGGACGAATACCAGATCGAGCACGGCACCTTCCTCGGCGACGACCGCTTCGTGTGGGGTCCCGAGGGCCTGGACGAGGTGGAGGCCGAGCTGCTCGGCCCGCCGGAGGACCTGAAGGGCAGGGCGGTCCTGGAGATCGGCGCCGGCGCGGCCCAGTGCGCGCGCTGGCTGGCCGCGCAGGGCGCGCGTCCGGTCGCCCTGGACCTCTCCCACCGCCAGCTCCAGCACGCGCTGCGGATCGGCGGCGCGTTCCCCCTGGTGTGCGCCGACGCGGGCGCGCTGCCCTTCGCGGACGGCTCCTTCGACCTGGCCTGCTCGGCGTACGGGGCGCTGCCCTTCGTCGCCGATCCGGTGCTGGTCCTGAAGGAGGTGCGGCGGGTGCTGCGCCCGGGCGGCCGGTTCGTGTTCTCGGTGACCCACCCGATCCGTTGGGCGTTCCCGGACGAGCCGGGTCCCGAGGGTCTGTCGGTGTCCTCGTCGTACTTCGACCGCACCCCTTATGTCGAGCAGGACGACGAGGGCCGCGCGGTGTACGTGGAGCACCACCGGACGCTCGGCGACCGGGTCCGCGACATCGTGGCGGGCGGTTTCCGGCTGGTGGACCTGGTCGAGCCGGAGTGGCCGGCCTGGAACTCCTCGGAGTGGGGCGGCTGGTCCCCCCTGCGCGGGAACCTGATCCCGGGGACGGCCGTCTTCGTCTGCGAGCGGGACTAGTCCGTAGTTCTCGCGCACGCGCGCGTGGGGCGGGTTTTCGGGGGCGTACGACACTAGGGGCGTGATCCCCCGTTACGACGCTCTCGACGTGCTGCCCGTGCGGGCCGCCCTGCCCGCTCTGCACGACGCGCTGGAGGGGCACGGCGCCGCCGTCCTGGCCGCGCCGCCCGGCACCGGCAAGACGACGCTGGTGCCGCTCGCGCTGGCCGGGCTGCTGGGCGAGGGGCCCGCGCGGCGGGTGGTGGTGGCGGAGCCGCGGCGGATCGCGGCGCGGGCGGCGGCCCGGCGGATGGCGTGGCTGCTGGGCGAGAAGGCCGGGGAGAGCGTCGGGTACACCGTGCGCGGGGAGCGGGTGGTGGGGCGCCACACGCGCGTGGAGGTCGTCACGACCGGTGTGCTGTTGCAGCGGCTCCAGCGCGACCAGGAGCTGGCGGGCGTCGACGTGGTGGTGCTGGACGAGTGCCATGAGCGGCATCTCGACGCGGACACCTCGGCCGCCTTCCTGTGGGACGTGCGCGCGACGCTGCGGCCCGAGCTGCGACTGGTGGCCGCGTCGGCGACGACGGACACGGCGGGGTGGGCGCGGCTGCTGGGCGGGGCGCCGGTGGTGGCGGCCCGGGGTACCGCCTTCGACGTCGAGGTGGTCTGGGCGCCGCCGGCCCGTGCCGTACGGCCGCCGCACGGGATGCGGGTGGATCCCGTACTGCTGACGCATGTGGCGGCGGTGGTGCGGCGGGCGCTGGCCGAGCGGGCGGGGGACGTGTTGTGTTTCCTGCCGGGGGTCGGGGAGATCGCGCGGGTCGCGGGGCAGCTCGGGGACCTGCGCGGGGTGGATGTGCTCCAGGTGCACGGGCGGGCGCCGGCGGCCGTGCAGGACGCGGTGCTGGCGCCGGCCGCGCGGCGCCGGGTGGTGCTCGCGACGTCGGTGGCGGAGTCCTCGCTGACCGTGCCCGGGGTGCGGGTGGTCGTCGACTCGGGGCTGGCCCGGGAGCCGCGGGTGGATCACGCGCGCGGGTTGAGCGCGCTGGCGACGGTGCGGGCCTCGCAGGCGGCGGGGCGACAGCGGGCGGGGCGGGCCGGGCGGGAGGCGCCGGGGGCGGTGTACCGGTGCTGGGCGGAGGCCGAGGACGCCCGTCTGGCGCCGTTCCCGGCTCCGGAGATCAAGGTGGCCGACCTGACCGCGTTCGCCCTCCAGGCGGCCTGCTGGGGCGATCCGGACGCCTCCGGGCTGGCGTTGCTGGATCCGCCGCCGGGCGGGGCGATGGCGGCGGCGCGGTCGCTGCTGACGGCGATCGGCGCGGTGGACTCCGCCGGGCGGGCCACCGGACGGGGGGCGCGGCTGGCGAGGCTGGGCCTGCACCCGCGGCTGGGGCGGGCGTTGCTGGACGGGGCCGCGCTGGTGGGGGCGGAGCGGGCCGTCGAGGTGGTCGCGCTGCTCAGCGAGGAGGCTCCGCGGGAGTACGGCGACGATCTGGCCGCCGCTCTGCGCATGGCCCGGCGCGGGGGTGACGCCTATGGCGCGCGGTGGCGGGCGGAGGTTCGGCGGCTGCGGGCCGTCGTCTCCGGGGACGTGTCCGGCCCTCCCTCTGGTGGGTCCGTGCCGGTGGGCGTGGACGGTGACGGTCTCGTGGGTCTCGTCGTCGCCCTGGCCTTCCCGGAGCGGATCGCCAGGCTCGACGGTGGTTCCTATCTCATGGTCTCCGGGACCCGGGCCGAGGTCCGGGACGGCACCGGGCTGCGCGGTGCGCCCTGGCTCGCCGTCGCCGTCGCCGACCGGCCCGTCGGGAAGGGGCACGCGCGCGTGCAGCTCGCGGCGGTCGTGGACGAGGAGGTCGCCCGGCTGGCCGCCGGTGTGCTGCACGACGAGCGGGACGAGGTGCACTGGGCCGACGGGGACGTCGTCGCGCGGCGGGTCGAGCGGCTGGGGGCCGTGGAGTTGGCGGTGCGGCCGCTGCGGGACGCCGACGCCGTACTCGTACGCGGGGCGTTGCTCGAAGGGCTGGCGAAGGACGGGCTGGGGTTGCTGCGGTGGTCGGCCGAGGCGGGCGGGCTGCGGCAGCGGCTGGCTTTTCTGCGGCTGCGGCTCGGGGAGCCGTGGCCCGACGTCGGTGACGCGTCGCTGCACGCGCGCGTGGACGAATGGCTGGAGCCCGAGCTGAGCCGCGCGCGGCGGCGGAGCGACCTGGGGCGGATCGACGCCGGGCAGGCGCTGACGCGGCTGCTGCCGTGGGCCTCCGGGGAGGCGGGCCGGCTGGACGAGCTGGCGCCGGAGCGGATCGCCGTCCCCAGTGGGTCCAGGATCCGGATCGACTACGCCGACCCGCAGCAGCCGGTGCTCGCGGTGAAGTTGCAGGAGATGTTCGGGTTGCAGGAGTCGCCGCGGGTGGCGGGGGTGCCGCTGCTCGTGCATCTGCTCTCGCCCGCCGGGCGACCCGCGGCCGTCACCGCCGACCTCGCCTCCTTCTGGAGGGACGGCTACCAGGGGGTGCGGGCGGAGTTGCGCGGCCGGTATCCGAAGCATCCCTGGCCCGAGGATCCGGCCGGCGCCGAGCCCACCCGGTACACCAACGCGCGCCTCAGGCGCTGACGGTTCAAACGGCACGGGTTCAGGCGCTGACCGGCTGTGGTCGGGCGGGTTCGGTGGGGGCGTCCGGGCGCGCGGGGCGGCGGGCGCGGGCCTCCAGGCCGAGGGAGAGGGCCAGCAGCAGGGCGCTCAGCAGGAGGAGGCCCCAGGGGAGGTAGGACGTCAGGAGCAGGACCAGGGTGCGGTTGGACTTGACGACGGACAGGGTGTGCTCGATGTAGTCCTCGCGCATCTTCACGTGCCCGGCGAACGCGGTGACCTTGGCGCGGCCGCCGAGCAGGGAGCCGCCGCGCAGTTCCTCCCGGTGGATCTCCTCGCCGTAGACGGGCGCTCCGGTGACCGGTTCGACCCAGAACCTGCGGACCGTGGTGTACCAGCGGGTGGTGCCGGTCCTGGCGACGGTCTCGGGGGTGATGCCGGCGACGGGCATCGTCCTGGGCAGGGCGACCTCGGTCCAGGGGACGGTCTGCTCGAAGTAGTAGACCGTCAGGCCGCGGAAGGTCCGGGTGCCCTGGTAGTGGATGGGGGCGCTGGTGCGGGTCTGCGCGTCGAAGTACTCGTAGTCCCGTTTCTGCGTCAGGAACGGCCACTTGAACTCGATGCCCGTCCGGCGGACCGGGTCGCCGTCGACCGTCTCGCCAGTGGCGTGCACGGGTTCCTGGGTGTGGGCGTCGAAGATGTAGCGCTCGGGCACCTTGGAGACCATCTTGCCGTCGGGCCCCTGGACGTAGGACAGGCCGTCCCAGACGACGACGTCCCGGCCGGCCGTCTTCTCGATCTTCTCGGAGGCTGCCACGTCCCCCTTGAGGGTCTGCACGATGGTGACCTCGGGGACCGTGCGGGCGGTCATGGTGCCGTAGTCGAGGAGGGTGGCGTTCTTCGCCTCCAGGACCATGGTCTGGTACTCGTTCGCGGGGATCTTGGCCAGGCGCGGGAAGGCGTACCAGCGCAGCAGCGGGGACAGCGCCGCGCAGCACACGGCGAGGGCGAGCAGGATCAGGCCGGCCTTGCGGCGCATCTCGGCCTCCTCTTCTCCTTGTTCGTCCGAGGCGGGCGGACCGGAACCGTCACGGGTGCGCGGGGACCGTCGTCAGCAGGGGCTTCGGGGAGGTCCTGCCGGTGGGCGTGCCCACCGCGGTGAGCGTGAGGACCAGGGCGAGCGCGACGGCGAGGCCGGTCGCGGCGGCGATCAGGGCACGCATACGGGCCTCCCGGAGCTGACAGGTCGTCAGGTGCGGCACGGTAGCAACGGGTGGGCGAGATGAGAACACGTCGCACACGACGGCGGCGCCCCTTCGCGAGGAAGGGGCGCCGCCGTCGTCGTACGGGTTACGGATTGCGGGTTACGCGGTGGGCGTCGTCGACTCCGACGCGGTGGGCGTCGGGCTCGGCGACGAGGACGCCGAGCCGGAGCCGGTGCCGGGGTCCGAGGCGGCCGCCGTGACGGTCAGTTCGAGCGTCAGGGTCGCGCCGCCCGTGGTGGTGACGCGGAGCAGGTAGGTGCCGGCGGTGTCGTCCGCGTACAGCTTGGGCAGTTGCAGCAGGCCGTTCGCGTCCGTCTGCAGAGCCAGGGTGCGGACCGGGGCGCCGGTGATCGCGTCCTTGAAGTAGGGGCCCTTGTCGTTCTCGGTCGAGTCGTCGGCCGACTTGATCAGGGTGGCGGTGGCCGCGACCTTGTCCGCGACGGCGCCCTTGTACGTGGCCTTCAGCTCGACCTGGTCGGCGAACTCGCCGCCGACGGTGCAGGTCAGCGCGGTCTGGCTGGTGCGGGCGAGGGTGTCGGCGGCGCGGGCGGTGACGGTGGCCGCGTAGTCGAGGGGGGTGAGCGTGCGGCCGAGGACCGTGGCGCGGACGGTGAACGCGCCGGTCTTCTCGCCCGCCACGAGTGCGGGCGCGAGCGCGACGCCCTTGGTGTCGGTGGCGATCGTGGCGACGCTCTCGCCGCCGGTGAAGGTGGCGTCGGTGTCGCCGACGATGCTGAAGCGGATCCTGACCTTGGCGACGGTCTTGCCGGCCGCGGTCTCCGCGCGGGCGCTGATCCGGTCGGTGTACGTGTCGCCCGCCATGGCGGTGACGGTCACCGCGCCCGCGGCCTCCAGGTGGTCGACCGTCTGGGTCGGCGTGGGGGCCGGCGTCGGAGGGGTCGGCTTGTTGGGCGGGGCCGGCGTGCTCGGCACCGACGGCTTGGTGGGCTTCTCGGGGGTGCTGGGAGTGCTCGGGGTGCCGGGCGTCGACGGAACGGAGGGCGTGGACGGCGTGGTGGGCATGGTGCTCGTGCCGTCGTCGCTGCGGTTGCCCGGCACGGTGCCGGTGCCGTCGGCGACCTCGTGCGTGCCCTTGCGGTAGTACTCCAGCCACGACAGGACGGTGTTGAGGTAGTCCGTCGAGTTGTTGTAGCTGAGGATCGCTCTGCGCATCCCGGACGTGGTGGCCATGTCCCAGTCGTAGCGGCACAGGTAGTGGCCGGCGGCGAGCGCGGCGTCGTAGATGTTGTTGGGGTCCTTCTTGCCGTCGGCGTTGCCGTCGCGGCCCGCCCAGGCCCAGGTCGACGGGATGAACTGCATGGGGCCGACGGCGCGGTCGTGGGTGGTGTCGCCGTCGTAGGCGCCGTTGTCGGTGTCGCTGATGTTGGCGAAGCCCACGCCGTTGAGGACCGGCCCGAGGATCGGCGTGACGGTCGTGCCGTCCGCGGTGACGTCGCCGCCGCGGGCCTGGCCCGACTCGACCTTGCCGATGGCGGCGAGGAGTTGCCAGGGCAGGTTGCAGCCCGGCTTGGACCGCGCGAGTTCCGTCTCGGCCTTCTTGTAGGCGTCCAGGACGGTCGCGGGTATGCCGGCCTCGGCGGTGCCGGTGGCGACCGGGGTGGTGGCGGAGCTCTCGCTCGGGGCGGGGTTCGGGCTGTTCAGCGGCGGCAGGTCCGTGTAGTACGGCGAGTTGCCGGTGGCGCTGTCACCCGTTCCCGTGCTCGCGTCGGCGGACGGGGTGTCGGCGGCGGTCTGTCTGCCGTGGCCGTCGGCCGTGACGTCCGGTGCCTGGGACGCGGCGAGAGCCGCGACCGCCAGTGCGGCCACGGTCGTGTTGACCGCTCCCTTGCGCAGTCTCGTACCGAAATGCGCCGACATGAAGTGAAATCCTCCGCTACCGCTGATGTCGTTGTCACTGCTGCGACTGCTGTCACCGTTGCGACCGTTGCCACTGGTGTGACGGTCAACCCGCCCCGAGGGTTGCACTCATGGGCGGTTTGCGCCGTTCCGTCACCTTGTGCCAAGCGCTTTCCGGGCACGGCGGCCCAGGCGACCCTACGACAACTTCTTTTGCACCGGCACCCGTTCGGGCGTCGTTTTCACGGGCCGGCCATGTGCCGTTCGGCCGGGAACCAGGCCCGGCACACTGGACGTCGTTGATCACCGGGCCGGCCGGCCCGCCAACATCCGCCCCCGGGAGTCCCGTTGCCGTTCACCCTGAGTCACGCAGCGGCCGTGCTGCCCGCCGTGCGCGCCGACGGAACCGGCCGCGGACCGCTGGTGCCGGCCGTCCTCGTGGCGGGTTCGTTCGCACCCGACATGACGTATTACGCGGCGAGCGTCCTGTCCGGGGCCATGGAGTTCGGCGACGTCACACACTCCTTCGCCGGGGTGTTCACGGTCGACGTGCTCGTCGCCTGGGCGCTGGTGGGCCTCTGGCTGCTGGTGCGCGAGCCGCTGGTGGCGCTGCTGCCACGGACCCGGCAGGGCCGGACGGCCGCCCTGACCCGCTGCGGAGCGCCACGCGCGCGTGTACGGCCGTCCGTCGTCCTGTGGTGGTACGTCTCCGCCGCGCTCGGCGCGCTGACGCACGTGGTGTGGGACGCGTTCACGCACCTCGACCGCTGGGGCATGCGGCTGTTCCCCGTCCTCGGCGAGCGGATCGCCGGCTCACCGCTGTACTGGTACCTGCAGTACGGGGGTTCGGCCGTGGCCGCGGTCGTGATCGCCGCGTTCCTGGCGTACGCGCTGCGCCGGGCGCCCGCCGGTGCGCCGCTGGGGGTCCCCGTGCTGTCGGTGCGGGACCGGTGGTGGGCGTGTGCCGTGATCGGCGGCTGTGCGCTGGTCGCGGCGGTGCGGCGGGCGACACGGTGGTGGGACTACTGGGGCGCGCGGGACGCGAAGCCGTGGGAGCTCGTCCCGACGCTGTGCTTCGGGGCGGGCGCGGGGCTGGTGCTCGGGGTGCTGCTGTACGCCGTCGGCGTACGGCTGTGGCGTCCGGCCGCCCGGGGTACGTCCGCCGGGCGGCCGAGGACGGCGGAGGTCAGCGGGGAGCGGAGCCGTCCGGGCGTCCGGTGAGGGGTGTCACGGTCGCCACGGAGACGGGGACGACCGGGACGACCGGGAGGACGCGGATACGGCGGGCCGTACGGATACGGGGTCGGGGGAGCCGGTCGAGGGCGCCGAGGGCGAGGGCCAGGTAGCCGCGTACCGCCTCGGTCCACGGGCGCCAGATGTCGCCCCGGGGCACGAACCGGAGAACGAACCGGGGGACGAGGCGGCGCAGTCGGGCGGCGACCGTGCGAAGGGCCCTGCGGAGGGCCGTACGGACGGCTGTGGCGGGGCTTCGCGGGATGCGGGGAGTGTCGGCGGAGGGTGCGAGGGCGGGGCGCGGTCGCGTCCAGGGAGCCGTGCCGGGGGCGAAGTGCGTGAGCGCGGTCGCCGTGGCGTGAACGCGTGCGGTGGCCGTCCGGCGGTGGTGCATGCGTATACCCATGGCGGCATCCTGGCGGGCGGGGCCGGGCGGAGGCCTGTTCTTAGGGGCCACGCGGGTGAGGGCCCTTCGGGGGATGACCGGGGGTGACGGAGGGGCACGCGGAAAGCCCCGCGGAACGCCATGCGGAGGGGCGGCGGACGGGGCGGCTCCTCTCGGGGTACGGCGAGACACGCGAAGGGGCCCCTGCCGCTCCCCTTGGGTTCTGACGGTCCTCGCAACACCCGCGATCTGTGGGAGTTGCGAGGACCGTGGCCGTTGGACGCGATGATGTTTCGGGGTTGAGGGAGCGTTTCCTTGCGCGGCTGGATGCTGTGGGGAACGTGACCGTGGTGGCGCGCGAGCTGGGGGTGAACCGGAACACTGCCTTCGGCTGGGCTCGGAAGGCCGGACGGAGCTCGGTGCGCGTGTCGCGGCGGCATCCCGGGCGCGACGAGTACGAGCGGCTTCGGGCCGCCGGTGTCGCACGCCGGGTGGCGGCCAGGCAGGTCGGCGTGAACGAGCGCACGGCCAAGGACTG